>DDUM01000086.1 GCA_002344795.1 Flammeovirgaceae bacterium UBA2338
AGACTTCAATCTCTATGCTTACTTGCCTGAGTGAGGCTTTGAAAAAAGACGATGCAGAGTTGGCCCGTAAAATATTTAAGGAGGATAAGGTGCTTAATAAGAAAAACAAGAACGGCCCTAAAGTAGCAGTCGCCCTGGTAGAAGCGGACCCCAAGCAAGCGAAACTTATCGTTAGGTTATTGGCAGTAGTGAATAAGTTGGAACGCGTTGGCGACCTGGCCACCAATATAGCTGAAGAGGTGGTGTTTCATGTGGAGGCCAAAGTACTGAAGCACAATAAGGACAAAAGCTGATATTAGTTTGTGATAAACTCAATCTTGATGCTTTTGAAATTTCTCTTCAGCTACTCCAGAACAACCTTTTTTAAATAGAAACCTGTGGGATCAATCTGAGGCCATCCATTACTTATAATAGTAGTACCCACCTTACTTAGAATGGTTCGGTTAATATCATCACCGGTTTGAATATCAACAGGGAGGGTTTCATCATAATTGAGAAGCTTGATCTCATATTTATTCTCCTCCAACTGCTTCACACTCACCTCCAGCTTATTGATGGTACGCAAATAAAAATCAAACAGCGGTTTCAGATTCTGTTTCGACTCACTGCTGAACAATTGTTCCACATCATCTGTAGTAACAAAATTGTCGTAAGTGTATTTTGCATCCGTGGCCAGTTTTTTTAGTGTAGGAAAGAAAAGTTCATCACCGATTACATACCTGAGGGTGTGCATAAAAAAGGCACCTTTTCCATAAATATCCCCATGATACGCTTCATCTGAATCTATTTCCTCTCCTTGTACAATGGGCTTTATATTTTGTGTATTTCGCGCGGTGTTGCGCATACGTTGCAGATACGCTTCTTCTCCCTCTAGTTCACGGATATACAAGGCATCACCAAAACTACAGATGCCTTCCTGTATCCACATGTGCGCCCAGTCTTTGTTGGTCACTTTATTGGCCCACCACTCATGACCAAATTCGTGGTTGAGCAACCAGTCAAAATCTTCACCGCCCACTTTGGTATACCTAAACTGATTACCATAGGCTATATTGGTTTGATGTTCCATACCCAGGTGCGGAGTTTCTGCAATTCCAATTCTTTCTTTCACCCACGGATACTCACCAAAGTATTTTTCCAACACTTTTGTGGTTCGCTCCAACATCTCTAATAGATGAGGCCCCTTTTCGGCATGGGTTTCCAACACATAAAATTCCATGGGCACATTGTTGCCATCCACTGTGGTGTAAGGGCGGGTAACTTTTTTATACTTTCCAATATTGAAAAGAATACAATAGTTGCTGATGGTATAATTGGTTTCCCAATGCCAGGTGGAAGTGGTTTTTCCATGAGTCACTTTTTTAAGTAAACCTGGCGCATTGACAGTTAATCCTTTGGGTACGGTGATAATCATTTCTGCTCCCTCATTGGGTTCATCACTGGGGTGGTCTTTGCAGGGAAAATAAATTTTAGCACCTTCTGATTGGCAGGTTATGGCTACCCAGGGATTTCCATTTTCATCTTTACTCCATTGAAAACCTCCCGTCCATGGAGGGTTTTCAGCAATAGCTGGTTTACCCCCGTAGGCTATCTTAGCTTTTATTTTTCCTGACGGAAAAGGTTTTGTATCGGTGATGCGAATAAGATCATCCTCTCCATGTTTGAAAGGTTTTTTCTTTCCATTTACCCAAATCTGCTCTATGGTTAACCCATGCCAGAAATCAAAGAGGAGAACGGGTGTGGCTTCTGAAAGAATAAGGTCGATTTCAGTATACCCGTTTATTGTCTGTTGCTCCGGGTCTACATCCAACACCACTGTATAGTGGCGAATGTCCATAATGGCTTGTTCAGGTTTTAGCTTTCCTCCAGAGCGGAGATTTTGTGCTAACAGCGGACTTATAGTTAGCAACAGAAGCAGAGCGATTGCGTAGCGTGGCATAGTAAATTTGTTTTATGAAAAATACCACCTATTGAATGAAGGAACAAATGAATTTATTTATGGGGGTGGAGCTAGTTCAATTATTATCGCTCTGTGCGCAAAAGTTGACAGTTGACAAAAAACAATTGACAAAATGTTGTCAACTGAATTTTTGTCAACCGTCAACTTCTTACCCCACCTGTTTGGCCATTTCCCAACCAATCATACTTTTCTTTCTGGTAGCGCTCCATCGGTATTCTCCCAGGACACCGTCTTTGCGAATAACACGATGACAGGGGATCAGATAGGCAATGTGGTTTGACCCTACTGCTGACCCTACCGCTTGCATGGCGCGGGGTGAACCAATCTCATCGGCAATACCCTGATAAGTAACTACTCCACCCGTTGGTATTTTGAGTAAGGCGTCCCATACTTTGATTTGGAAGTTGGTGCCCTTCACAAACAAATGCAATTTAGTGGGTGATGAAGTGTTGCGATGAAAAATTTGTTGAATAAAAATGGATGTGATATCCTGATTTTGATGAAAAACGGAGTTGTGCCAGTGTGTTTTCATGTCTTCGATGCTGACCCTGGCATCGTCCATAGTATTTATAAATGAAAGCCAGCAGATGCCTCTTTCGGTGGTTCCGATCAGGCATAAACCAAAAGGTGTGTCGTGAATGCTGTACTCAATATGTAATCCTTCCCCTTGTTTTTTATACTCTTGTGGCGTCACGGCTTCCAGTGTGGTGAATAAATCATACACCCGTGATTGACTGGAAAGGCCGGCAGATTCTGCTGCTTCTGAAAGGTTTTTCGTTTCGCGTAGCCTTTGTTTTAAAAAGCCCACAGTGAGAAATTGAAGAAAACGCTTTGGGCTAATGCCTGCCCATTCTGTAAATAATCGCTGAAAGTGAAACGGACTCAAATGTACTTTTTCTGCTACCTCATCCAACTCCGGCTGACGTTGAAAATTTTCCTCCAGAAATTGAATGGCCTTTTCTATGCGGTGATAGTTGATATTGGGTTCGCTGGCTGACACAATCATAAATCTATTGTTTTTTAATGTTCAAAGCTCCTTCTGTTTCCAGTGTTTTTCAACCTGATTCTTGCGCAGTGTATATTTAAATAAGAAATGGTATCTTGAGTATCTAAAAAAACAGACCCTATGAGATTAGCGATTGTTTTTCTTTTCTTCAGTTTAGCCGCACAGGCTCAACAAAATTTCGATACCGTAAATATTCGCCCTTTAAAAATCACTGACAACATCTACATGATGATGGGTGCGGGTGGCAACATCGGCTTCATCAAAGGAGAAGAGGGTGCCCTGATTATCGATAATCAGTATGGGCCGTTGTCAGGAAAGATTGCACAGGCCGTGCTCAATGAAGGTGGAGGCGCCATCAAGATGCTGGTGAACACGCATGTGCACGGAGACCATACAGGAGGAAATGATAATTTTAAAAAATGGGGCGTTACTATTATAGCGCATGATAATGTGCGCGATCGCATGACAAAGGGAAATCCTGCGCGCAACACCGATCCTCGTGGTAAAGACGCCTGGCCACTCGTTACTTTTCCTGATCGGATGAACGTTCACTGGGGAGGAGAGGAGTTGGAATTGTATCACTTCTTTACCGGGCACACGGATGGGGATGTGATTGTAAAATTTAAAAATGCTAACGTGTTCCATATGGGCGACATGTATGTGCAATACGGTTATCCATTTGTAGACGTGAACAACGGAGGGGGTATCAACGGCTTCATCTCTTCCTTGGATAAGATGCTTCCATTAATGGATGGCAATTCAAAAATTATTCCTGGTCATGGCAACCTGGCCACTAAAAAAGACGTGCAGGTTTTCCGCGATCGGCTGGTCGAGATCCGTGATGCAGTGGCGGCTGCACTGAAGAAGGGGACTAAAGTCGCTGATGTAGCCAACTTACCGATCGCTTCCAAGTACGATGCAGAGTGGGGCAAAGGTTTTGTAAAAGGTAAAGATTTTGTGATGATGGTGGCAGAGAATTTGAGCAAGAAGTGAGCTGGATGCTAGATTCTGGATACTAGGCTCTGGATATTTGATTCTGGATTCTAGATTCTGGTTGTCGAGTCATGATCCAATACGGTGATCCGGTAATCGGCTCGTTGAATGATGCGATCGAGGTATACCCTAACTTTTCGTAGAACTTCATATTTCTTGGCGTAAAAGTTTCAAGGTAAGTCATGAAACCCATGCCATCTGTTTTTTCTAACACAGGAATGATTAGCCCACTTCCCAATCCCTTATTTTGGCGAGTCGGCTCCAGACCCACTATCGATAGGTACCATGCGTTATGGGGAATTAAGGGAGCGGATTGTAGACTCATGTAGTTAACGATGGATGCATAACATCGCCATGCATTTTGACCCAGGTGTGTGATAAGAAATTCTTTCTTATCGCTTTTAAGTTGCGCTTCTTTTTCTCTCATTGGTTTTAACCAAATGGATACACCATAATTATGCTCAGCAGGAATAAAGATTTGACCGGAATGTTCACCTTCCACCATGGAATAATCCATGTACCTCAACATCATTTCCTTCTTTTCCAGTTGGCTTCTTCCAATCGATTTTTCCAACGTAATGTAAAAAGGGTCATTAATCAATGATTCGTAGAGCACTTCGGAAAGTGTTCGGTATTTGAAAGTATAATTGGTCATGGCCTACTTTTTATTAACCGATGTGGCTACTACCGCTCCGGCTTCTCCACGTTTGTCCATGCCAACCTCATAACCCTCAACTTCACCTTTATCATTGTAAATAATTTTGATGCCATTGGCGTTGCCAATATTGCCCTTAATAATGTCGTGTCCTCTAGCGCTCAAAGAATCGATCACGGCTTGCGCTAAATCACTATCTACAAGGATGGAGTTAGGTTCGATGAATGCAATCTTAGGGGCATCGATGGCGTTCTGCATGGTCATGTTAAAGTCGATGAGATTGAAAATAATTTGCGGAACATTTTGCGTGATGGTGTGCCCGCCCGGTGAACCCAATGCCGCCCAGGGGCGATCATCTTTTAGAATGATAACAGGACAATCGCCCGATAGTTTGTGTCTGCCAGGAAAGGCATCCATGGGATTGCCCTTTGGTTCGTAGGTAGCATAGGCCATGGAGTTGTTCAGCCAGATGCCCGTGCCTTCTACCATCACACGGCTACCAAATATATTGCCTAGCGTTTGTGTAGCACTCACGATGTTGCCCCACTGGTCGATCACCACAAAATGGGTGGTGTTACGGCTCTCTTCGGCAAAGGGTAAAACAAAATCGGAAGCCTTAGGCCTATTAATTTGGTTGGCCATGATTTTTAGAAACGCTTCAGACAAAATACTGTCTAACGGAGATTTTTTTATTTCCGGATCGAATGAATACGCCAGTCGGGCTTTGTAGGATTCTTTGGTCATCTCAGCAAACAAGTGCAGGTACGCAGGTGTGTTATGTCCCAATTCTTTTGAGGGATATTCTTGCATCAATCCCAGGTTGACAAATGCGGGAAAGGAGTTGGCGGGAAGGCCGGCAGTGTACACATCAAATCCTCTATAGTTAAATTTGATTGGCTCCCACCATTCGGCCACGTTGTTGACCAGATCAGCTTTGGAAAGGAAACTCCCTACCTCCTTCATTTGCCGGTCAATGGCATCAGCCATCGCACCCTGATAAAAGGGAGCGGCACCTCCTGCAGCAATCAACCGATAGGATTTGGCCAGGTCCGCTTGCACCAAATGGTCTCCACCTTTTAATGGGTGTCCATCCTTGCCATAAAACCCTCGGGAGTAGTCAGAAAAATCTTCGAACGAGGTTTCAATCAATTTGGCTGTGCGGGAAGAAATTTCAAAACCCTCTTCTGCATGGTGAATGGCGGATGTAAATAAATTTTTCCATTCCAACTGACCATAATTTTTGTGCATGGCTTCCCACGCGTGGAGGTTGCCGGGTGTAGAAATGGATTTTGGTCCCGTCCTGTTTTCCATGTAGTTGGCCGTGGGTGGCCGCATCAAATCAGAGTTAGTGTTGGCAGGGAACCTGCCGCTGGCGTTGAGGAAGCGGACTTGTTTTTTTGTGACATCATAAATTAATATCGTGCCGTACCCACCCAGGCCCGACATCATGGGCTCCACCACATTGAGCGTGGCGGCCACCGCGATGGCCGCATCAAATGCATTACCACCTTGATCAAGAATTTTTTGCCCTGCTTGTGTGGCTAGTGGATGGGCAGAAGCTACACTGCCGATGGATTTAGTTTCTTCTGAGTTGTTGGTACAGGCGCATAATAGGAGAAAAGGGAGAAATTTGAGAAAGGAGAGAGGCTTCATGATTTGAATTGTAAATTATCAGTATCTAAAATAGCAAAGTTTATTGAGAGGTGTCAAGCGACTAGACCACTTCTGCTTCTTCAAACTCCGGACAATCCAATCTTATGTCGGGTTGTTTTAATTCCATGTTCAACAGGTTGCAGTAGTCTTTCTTTTTGGTATGACTGTAAAACTTGCAACCATAGCAGGTGCGCTGCACACTGAGAATACCGCTGCGGTTCAATTGATAAATCAACTGGCTTAGCGAAGCAAATAAACCTTCTAAATCTTTTTGTGGGAAGTGACCCAACTGGGCTTTTAGCGGACTGGCAAAGTTTTCTGTTTCAGCTACTATTTTATTTCCAGCGGTTGACAAGCCAATGGTGTAGCTCCGATTGTCAGTGGGAGAAAAATTCTTAACGATCAGTTTCTTTTGCTCTAGTATACGCACCGCATCACTGATGGTGGGTTTGGTGATGTTAAATTCTTTGGCCAAATGACTCACATTACACAACTCGGGCTTGTGATATGCAACAAAGATCAGCAGTTGGATTTGAATAGGGCTCAGCCCCAGGGCTTTGGCTTTGTCCCACAACAAAACTTTAAAAGCTTCAGATACCCGCTCCAGTCCGGCTACGATTTTGCTGGAAACGTCCTTTTGCTGGTTCTTAGGATTGAAGATGCTTTTGCTCACGGGATAAAGTTAGTTATCCTAATTGATGAACGAAGTCGTTAAGCATCTTTTTCATCTCCAACGGGGTGGTGTGGCCAAAAGAATGATGTAAAATTTCCAGCTTGTCGTTGACCACCAGAAAAGTAGGCGTGCCCCGCAATTGATTTAAAGTAAAAGTGAGGGATATGGATTCCTGTCCTTTTAAGTAGTTCAATGCATTTTTGGTAATGGCATCCTGCTCGGGTTGGGTGCGGCTGGAGAAATTAGGAAAAGTGCTGCAAAGTCTGGCTGCTGCCAGCTGATAGTCGAACGTAGCATCTGCTATTTTGTCCATTGCTATTGGGAAAGGGATAGGCAACGGAAAAGAAGTTAACCCCTGCTGTCGTAGTGCCTTTTTGGTTTCTCCTACCACCTCCTGACGCTCCAATAACAAACGTGTATTTTCGTCATTGTTCCATTCAAAATCCTCAAAGGCCGTGGAAATACCCAGAAAGGAAATGGTTGAGTGGAACTCCTCGTACAATTGGTTTACCATAGGGAAGCCATAAAGGAAACATCCCGGGCAGTTGACCTGAAACAAGAAAAGGAAGTTCAGCTTTGTTAAGCTGAACTTCCCGTTGAGTACTGTGTCGTAGTGTAACTCTAGTTTTTGCATATCAGTCACAGTTTTCCATCTCCACAATGGCGTAGCCTACCTTTTCAATCTGTGCCACTACATCGGGTGTGGCTTGCTCGATGTGACAAAACCGGCACTCCTTCGAAGTGAGTTCACCTACTTTGAAAGGTTTGATTTTAAGAAATGCTTTTCCATAATTGTAAATGACATTTTCGTCTTTTAATTCACTGGGGACGAGAATGTCAAAATGCATCTGCTCTCCATTGTCCCTCGTTACGTACGTATCCCAAACTGCTACTTTCATTATTATTTTTATTTTACTTTGTAAGGTAAAGATAAATCGCCACTGGCTACGCTGTATACATGATATACGCCCAGCATCGGCAATTCCATGTTGCTGGTGTTTACTTTCATCAAAGCCGCTACGCCATCGTAACTGAAGTTAGTCTGATTGTTAATTCTGTAATCAGGCACCATTACTTTGATGATGTTGTTTTTGGTTTTTACGTGATAACCTGGTGAATCCATGTACATGGGCATGCCCGGATTGGTGGGAGGCAGTACTACTGTTTTGTCATCTTTTTTGAATTGTTTCACAGCCAGACCACCGGCTACTCTTTTGTCTTCCGTCAACACCACCCAGTGCGGATGCCAGATGATGCCATCGTTGTCAAAGGTGTTGTCATTGTTTTCATCCCACAATGGAGTGTCATCAAAGTCGGGGTGAGAGGTGAGGGCCAGCGCCACGATGCCTTCTGTTGCGCTGAAGCCTACATCAGTAGGTTTTAAACTGGTAGGAAAGACGTAGCCCAACACAGGTGCGCCATCCATTTGCCCGGCTGGTGTAGGTGTGGTGTTGCCTGCCAAACCTTTTACGTTGATTTCCCAAACGGTCAGGTCCAGGTCAGTGTTGTGTGTTACGTTCACTTGTTTGATTTGAAAGTCATCGTTGTCGTACGGATTTTTTTGTGCACACGACAGGAAGGTGACGCTCAGGAATAACAAAAGTGTACTTAGGGTTATGGTTGATTTCATATTTTGTATTTAAAATTAGGAATCCTAATTATTAGTGAGAAAAAATTTTACGCTTTTACATCTGCCATGGAAGCACCAAAGTTGATGTGC
>DDUM01000033.1 GCA_002344795.1 Flammeovirgaceae bacterium UBA2338
TGCCATCCGCCCAAAAGAGAAAACCGTTGATATGATCAAGTGTTATTCCATTTACAGTTGTTGCTAAATTATCTACAACCGTAACAGGGTTCGCCCCAGTGGTTAAATCTCTGGCTATGATTTGACCAACTGAGGAATTTGTTCTATTGGAATAATAAAATTGTCCTCCATTTGCATCCACAGCAATATCTGACATAAATTCAACACCGGGGTTTGGAACTATGGTAGTGACTATCCCTGACCCGTCAAGATTTGCAATTCTTATTTCTCTCGAGGTGATGGCTCGAATTAGGTAAATCTTGCCATTAAGGAGGTCAATATCAAATCCTGGAATAAATGACTGTCCAGTAATTAATGCAGCAGGCAAAACAGTGATGGTTCCGGTAGCGTCAAGATTTAGGTTATGTATAGATCCATTATTGGATACTAGAAGTTCTCGTGTGAGTGGATTGATAACTAAAGACAGAAAGTTGGCCCCTGTAACACTTGCATAGTTGGTGGCAAAACCCAATCGGGTGTTGCCACTGATGTCAATTAAAGAAGCTTTTTTGATAATAGTACCTGATTCAATCCAAAAAACGGTATTCCGTTGTTCATCAAACACCATGCTCCTAATCGCATTTACAGTTGCAAACCCGGATATTACCTCAAGTGAAGAGCCATCTGTGTTACTTCTTCTTATGTCGGTCGCCCCATTTTCTGCGATCAATAATTTTTGAGAAAAACCAATAAGCGAAATAAAAGTCAGACAGTAAGCGAGGAAGAGTTTATTGATCATGAAATAGAGTGGTTTCTCCAAAGTTAAAAGCATTATTGCTTATATGTCGGAGAATAAATCTATTTTTTTAGGGTTATGTAACCTGTCAAATCCTTTCTTCCGCTCAGAAATTCCACTTTATAGAAATACACCCCACTTGGAAGCTCTTTGCCGTTGTTCTGCCTTCCTTCAAAGCGCAGAGCCGGATTTAAGCTGTCATAATTTTCCATCTCAAAAACTTTATCTCCCCAGCGATTGTAGATCGTTACATTATTAGTAGGCTCGAGAAATTGGATGTTTTTGATTTCGAAATGGTCGTTGTAGCCATCACCATTGGGAGACACACCGTTGTATGGGATGATGTCTCCACTTACTTCGATGGTGAGCACGATTTGAGAACAAGCGCTCAGCAAATCACATACTTGTATGGTAATTTGATCGATGCCCACAAAAGGAGTGTTGCTGTAATCCATGATCAGATTAAAACTGGCATCAAAAGTTGCCATTGCATTGCTGGTAGGGCCGTTAATAATCTGAATGGAGTTGAAGTCGATGTTGTCGTTGAGATCAGAAATGAAACTGATGAAAGGTATGGTCACACTTTGCCCTGCTACGGAAGTAATGGTGGTAGCGGGTGGTGTGATCACTGGCGCAGCGTTGAGAATGTTAACACCCACGGTGCCGTTGCTGCACAAGCTGCATTGATTGCAAATCGTGTACTGAAATGAATCTGCTCCGATGGTACCAGCTGCAGCGGTGTAGTCGATGGTTTTGTCGGCCTTTACTACAGCGGTACCCTTGGTAGGGTTTTGCAAAATGGTAACGGTGAGTACATCTCCTGAAGCAACAGTAGAAGCTCCAATTACATTGACATTGGAAGCCAGGGCTATAGTGCTTTGCACAACCGGAGAGCCTGCAACGGGCGTACTCGTAATAGCAACGGATACTCCAGCAGAAGCAGCAACACATGGCCCTGCTCCATCCGGATCATTGGTTGTCAATGTAAAGTTTACTGAACCATTGGCAATGTCGCTGGTGCCAGGTGTGTACACTGCATTTAATAAAGCGGCATTATCAAATCCACCATCTCCTGCTGTAGACCAGGAGGCAGAGGTAGCAGCACCTCCAAAGCTACCTGAAAGTTGTATGGTTCCATTTTCACATATGTCAGCAATGGTGCCAACTGTAGCGGTAGGTACATTCGCACATGCAGAGGTGGTAATGGTGCCTGTAAGTGTAAAACTAAAAGCAGGTTCATCCTCATCGTCACTCAGGATGGTGACTGTTTCAGTAAAGGTACCAGCACTTGCACCGCTCAGCATGATATCAAACGTTACAAAAGAGATGATGGCATCGACTTCCGCAGCCACAAAGGTAGGAGGAGCAGAGGTGAGGCTAAACGTACTTCCCGTTATCGTTATATTGGATATGTTTAAGTCAGCGGGGTTTAAATTGGCGATGGTGATAGGCAGGATGATATCTACACCATCAGGACCCGAGCCAAAATCAACAGGGGCAG
This sequence comes from Flammeovirgaceae bacterium UBA2338, assembly GCA_002344795.1. Classification (GTDB taxonomy): domain Bacteria; phylum Bacteroidota; class Bacteroidia; order Cytophagales; family Cyclobacteriaceae; genus ELB16-189. Next base: position 2,277 of record DDUM01000033.1, read on the forward strand.
CCTGACCATCCAATATTTCAGGGTCGGAGTAAATATCTGTACCATCATACACGGCAATGTCCGGACCGATGATTTCTCCGTGTACGTTAAAGTTAAAAATAGCTTCATCAGTGTCGTTACTCAATATACTTACAGTTTCAAAAAAGACGCCTGCGTTGGTGCCTGTTAGTATCACTTGAACTGTTTCGGTGCCATTAACTGGTATTATTGTGGGAGGGGTAGATGCGAGACTAAAGGCAGATCCGGAAAATGTAATGTCCGAAATATTTAAATCCGCGCGGCACCGATATTGGTGATGGTAAATTCACCCATGAGGTTGTTCCCTTTTATTTCGAATCCTAACTCTAAAGGTTGTGCTTGTCCGTCTAGGATGGGTGTACCTAGAACAGTGGTGCCTTCAAATACACCTATTTCGGGTTCAGGGGTAGCGGTAACAGCACCTGTGATCGTAAATTTATAGTTTCCGGGAGTGTCAGAATTAGTAATGATCACAGTTTCCGTGAACGACCCTGTGGCCGCTCCACTCAAGTCAATGTCAATTGCTAACGTGCTACCTGAATTGATGGTAGTTGCAAAAGGAACCACACTGAAGGCACCTCCTACCGAAACCGAAATTCCATTAATATTAGATGAAAGCCGGTTTAGAATTGTAAATCGATGCGTTTTACCAACACCCATCGCTGCAGATCCAAAATCGATGGTGGTATTCGCTATTTCCGGGTTGGTTGTATTGGTTCCGTCATAGACTGCAATACAACCTGGTCCTTCGTCAGTAATGGTCCAATTAAATGAAAGTTCAATATTAGTCCGTACTGCGCCAGCAGTACAATAATAGATTCCCTGTGCTCCAAAACTGACATTGCTTCTCAGTGATTGCCCTGACCATCCAGTTAATAAATTATCATAATTGGATACTGAGAGCCCTGAGTTGTTAAACATGTTCACGGCCAGGTTAAGATTGGTTACATCCCATCCTCCAAGATTCTGATTAAACGAAGTAGCGTTTTCAAACATCAAGCGCATATCAGACACCCCACTTACATTCCATCCTCCTGCACGACCCAAATCCTGATTGAAAGCAGTGGCATTGGAAAACATTCCGCTCATATCGTTCACATTCGCCACATTCCAACCGCTGATGTCCTGATTAAATGCAATGGCTCCGGCAAACATATCACTCATGTCATCAACTTGACCTACATTCCAACCACCGATATCTTGATTGAAAGCAACGGCTCCATCGAACATGCTGCGCATGTCATTCACATTATCTACTATCCAGTTTCCAATATCCTGATTAAAGAATTGCGTTCCGCCAAACACGGTGACCATATTGGTGACCGCTGAGGTATTCCACGCGTCACCGCCACCGTTACCTACTCCGGGTTTAAAACTAATATCTTGATTGAAATTGGTGGCTCCATTGAACATGCCACCCATGTTGGTCACCTTGCTCACGTTCCAATTGCCAATATCCTGATTGAAACCACTCACGGAGAACATTTGATTCATGTTGGTCACGTTGTTGACGTACCAATTACCGATGGGTTGATTAAAGGCTGAGGCACCCCCAAACATGGAACCCATGTCAAGTACATTGGTTGTGTTCCATGCGTCACCTCCTGTGTTGGCACCACCAGCGACAAATCGAATGTCCTGATTAAAGGCACGCGCAAAACTGAACATATCGTTCATGTTGGTCACGTTGCTGACATCCCATGAATTTAATGGTTGGTTGAAAGTAGTTGCATCCCTGAAGAGCTCAGACATGTCAGTCACATTACTAACATCCCAATGATTGATGTTATCGTTAAACGACTCTGCATAATAAAACATTCTGTTCATATCCGTGACATTCGACAGGTCGGGTGCGTCTACCGCATTGATCCTCAAAAACTCACACCCTGAAAAGGCACTTCTCATCGATGTCCATGCTATGTCCCCCCATTGTTCAACGGTAAGTATTTTCTTACTATCCTTATCCGGTAGAAAACTGCCCGCATTAAAATAGATTCTGGGAAAGGCTCCTGTAATGGAAACGGTATAAGTACCCGGAGTAGCATAAGTGTGAGTGATATCACCAGTTACATCTCTATCGGTCATTCCGTCACCCCAGTTTACGTCATAGAAATATCCCGTACCTATTGTCGGGATTGTTATTTGGTCATCGTTTGAAGTACCAGGGTTATCAGTTTTCCATGTAGTGACGAAGGCGTTGAAAATTGTGTTTTCATATAGCAATGCTGAAGTGCCGGAGGGGCTTGTAGAGCTCTCTCCTGCTATCAGAATGTCAAGGTCGCCATCTCCATCAAAATCAGCCCATTCAGCTAACCCGGTAAAATATACGGTAGCTAGACCTGCGTTTATATCTGTAAATACATTGCCACCATCATTTCTAAAGATGTGTGTGATTTCAGTGCCCGTAGAGTAATCATTTCCTGTGATGACTAAATCTAAACTTCCATCACCGTTATAGTCACCCCATCGAACGGAACCTTCTGATGTGGTTGGAAGCCCTGCATTGACATCTGTGAAAACACCGCCTGCATTATTATAAATGGAAGTGATAGTAGGACCGGCTGCATCGCCTGATAAGAGCAAATCCAGATCACCATCATTGTCGTAATCCCCCCAATCGGTGTCACCCCAGGCAACCTGCGGAAGTCCAGCGAGGTGATCCGAGAAGATTCCATTATTATTGTCATAAAGGATAGTATATCTAGTGCTCCAGGCACCATCAAGTCCTGTGATCACTAAATCCAAATCGCCATCCGCATCATAATCGCCCCAATCAACGGAGCCATTGTTGAGCGGTTGAAGACCAGCGCCAATGTCTGTAAATACGTCACTACCATCGTTTCGGTAAATGGTTGACGATGCTAAGTCCCCACCAAAAAATGGAGAGTCAAAATATCTCCCCATTACAACTAAATCCAGATCACCATCATTGTCATAATCGCCCCAGTCCAAAGCGGAATAATCAACACCCTGCAGCCCGGCTACAATGTCCACAAATACACCACCACCATCGTTGCGATAAATTGTTGTTGTCCTGACTGTACCTGAATCATCTACCCCTGCCACAACCACGTCAAGGTCACCGTCATTATCATAATCACCCCATTCTGCAGTGCTGAAAAATACACCTGCCAATCCAGCGTTAATGTTGGTAAACACACCATTGACGTTATTATATATAGTTGCCTCTGAGGTATAACTAGGATCGAACCCCACTACGATAAGGTCTAAATCTCCATCATTGTCATAGTCCCCCCAGTCGAAGGTACCATCCGCCATTCCTGCAATCCCAGCTGTTGTTCGCTCAAGAAAACCCCCTTCAAAAGGACCTGCTTGTGCTAAAAAACTAAAAGAAGAAGCAGTCGCAGGCTGGGCTCCTGTACTCATCACCAGTGCATTGACAATAACTGTTACTCTTTCTCCTGCCTTAAAGTCGATGGATGGGTTGAAAACCACAATCGAGTTATCAGCACCTACCGAGAATACACCTCTGAACTGCCCGCTTTGACTGCCAACTATTTTAACGTTATCATCGAAGACATCATCGGAATTGGTGGTGTTATTGTGCACGGTTCCCAAATTCACATCAGCACTAAAGTCGAGTTCAATGTTGGACGTAACGCCCACACTTGTTGAATTGGCTGTAGGTACAGACGTGAAGGTCATTTGTGCAGAAACACTACCAACGATGAGGAATAGACACAATCCTGTCAATGTGGATACCAATACTATTGGAGAATTCATTTTCAATGGTCTTAACATGTCAATGGTATAGCGTTCAATAGACAATTTGATTTAGCTAATCTTTAAAAATCGGGATTTTAGATTAAAATTCAGTGTTAAAACTGCATTAATTGCAACTTGATCGATTAATCAAAGAATATGGGCAACAAATCTACTGTAATACTTCCTAATCCAAAGATTTGTGCCTTCACGTCTCCTCTCGAATCTAACCACTAATAATAAAAGCTTCGATCGTGCCGAGACACCTTGTAGTCATCTGCTCTTCCAGCCTCATGGCAAAAGAATTCTCAACTACCTATCTTGCAGACATTGTTCATCTAAGTATGAAAACAGCCACTGTACACGAAATAAAAAAGGAGTTAGCCACATTGGTGCCTGAGCAGGTGCAAGAGCTGTGTTTGCGGTTGGCCAAATTCAAAAAGGACAATAAAGAATTACTCACCTATCTTTTGTTTGAAGCTCACGATGAGCAAGCGTATATATTAGATGCTAAGCGGGAAACAGAAGAGCAGTTCAGCGCGCTATCCAACCTCAATGTGTATTACATAAAAAAAAGCATACGCAGGATAGGGAGGCTGGTCAGTAAACAAATAAAATATAGTGGACAGCCCGCCACCGAATTGGCGCTCCGCATCCATTTCTGCCAACAAATGAAAGTCAACGCCATACCCATGGACAAAAGCGCTGTTCTGGCCAACATGTATCAGCAACAGATCAATAAGATCGATAAGGCATTGAGTAAATTGGAGGAGGACTTGCAGTATGATTACCAAGCAGAAATAGAAAACTTAAAACATGACTGAAGCACAACCTAACAATCCGTTGCATGGCATCACACTGGAAAACGTGTTGCATCATTTGGTAGACCGATATGGATGGGAAGAACTGGGTTCCCGCATTGCGATCAATTGTTTTATCAGCAACCCGAGCATTAAGTCTAGTTTAACCTTTCTGCGCAAAACACCCTGGGCTCGGAAAAAAGTAGAAGACCTGTATTTGAACTCACTAGACTAGTGATTACACCAGGTAGATCCACCTCGGCTAACACCCTCGTAGCGGAGCTGCTCACTCGCATGATTGAAACGCAAGTTCTAGTTGTTGAGATAGTGCGGTGGGATGGCATAGGGGATGGGATTTCTAGCGAGAAGAAGCACTTTTTTCTTCGCAGTGCCGCCCGAAAGAGACGCTAATAAGAAGTTATGTCAGAAAATTATCTAATTCTTGTTCTTACAAGTCAAAGGCTTTCTCCATTTCAGCTTTCATATCAATTTTATTTTCGATAGGATAAAATTCGTTGGCCTTTACTGAATAATGATAAAATGATTTCCAGTGCGCTGGCTGTTGTACAACTTGGTCAATGGCATCCACGATGTAGTCTACCTCGCTTTCGGTCATAATCGGATGCAGGGACAGGCGTACCCATCCTGGCTTTTCGGACAGGTCGCCCAGATCAATTTTTTCCGTGATGTGCCGCGACTGTTCTTTGGTAACATGAAGCAAGTAGTGGCCATAGGTTCCGGCACAGGAACACCCACCGCGTACCTGTATACCAAAATGATCGCTGAGTACCCGCACCAGGAGGTTGTAATGAAGTCCTTCTACATAAAAAGAAAACACGCCAATTCGTTTGGCATTCAAGTCACCCATGATATGTAGGGTAGGAATTTTGGACAGCCCTTTGATAGCTCTGGCTATAAGTAATTCCTCTTTTTTATGGATGGCTGCGGTGGTCATTTGCTCTTTCAGCCTGATGGCCAGTGCTGCCTTGATGGTTTGCAGAAAGGCGGGTGTCCCTCCATCTTCACGGGTCTCCACGTCTTCATAGTAGTGATGCTCTCCCCATGGATTGGTCCAGGTGACGGTGCCACCTCCCGGCTGATCTGGTATGCGGTTGGTGTACATCGACTTATTGAAAATCAACACCCCAGTGCTTCCAGGTCCACCGAGAAATTTATGTGGACTAAAGAAGATAGCATCCAAGGCCGCATCAGAATGAGCAGGATGCATATCAATATCCACGTAAGGCGCTGAGGCTGCAAAATCCACAAAGCAATATCCGCCATGGCGGTGCATGATCGTGGCCAGTTCATGATAGGGAGTGATGATGCCTGTTACGTTGCTGCAGGCGGTAAAGGAGCCAATCTTCGTTTTGCGGTTGCGGTATTTCTGAAGTTCTGTTTCCAGGTGAGCGGGAGCTATCAATAGGTTGTCGCCAGGAGGGATCACCACTACATCCACTTCGCACTCCAGCCAGGAAGTCTGGTTGGAGTGATGCTCCATGTGCGTGATAAAAACCACAGGTTTTTCTTCCGTAGGTACGGAATAGTAGGGTTTAGCCTTTTCAGGGATATGCAATCCCAGTATTCGCTGCAACTTGGCAAGCACACCAGTCATGCCGCTGGAAAAGGTGAGTAGGGCATCGCCATCATTGGCGTTTACATGCTTCCTAATA
>DDUM01000099.1 GCA_002344795.1 Flammeovirgaceae bacterium UBA2338
TCAACCCTATTTAGGACTCTACACGACATCAAGTGCAAAACCAACCACCACAAATGTGTGTTGTACTTACTGCTTCTGCATTCCCAACCACCCCAAGGGTGCATCCTATCGACCCCGAGTGCAAAACCACCCACCCCGTCAGGGCATTTGACTTACTCCTTCCGCACATTCCAGTATTCCTTTGTACTTTTATGTAATAGTATTGAGTTCTGAGTCTTTAGTCCTTAGTAATAGAACCCAGACAACAAAACAACACCGATTATCTATGCTCTCTAGTCCTTTACTTATCAACAACCCTGCGCTATACGTATTCCTCCCTATCTACTATGTCGTGTGGTGCGATGCCGTGCTTACTCCCAGTGAAATCAAAACCATTCAGCAACTGGTGAACAGTCAGGATTGGCTAACTCCTGATGAAAAGACCTTCCTGCTTGCCCAACTCAACCCCGCCACTCCCCCTACCCCTGACGAACTCAAGAACTGGCTGGCAGAGATACAAAAAGTAGCCAACCAGGCCAGTGCAGATAAAAAAGATGGGCTGGTAGATATCGGGTTGCAACTGGCCACCCTCCATGAGTCCAAAATAGAACTGAACGCAGGAGCGAAAAAGGCTTTAAAGGAAATTGAATCTGCCCTGGGAGTAATCAGCAGCGAGTCGGCTTTTATCTTTAATGCCGCCCAGCGCAAAACCATTACCGATGAGCAAACCACAAAAGCTTCGTTTGATGTTGCCAGGATGACCAGTCTGCTGGATGGCGATCAGGCAGATATTATTAATAAGGTAAAAACCATCCTCTCCGACCCTGTATTCGAATACCTTGATACCGATAACCTGACAGAGCGAAGGGAAAAGGTATTGGAATGGTGTCACCTGCTGGCACACCAGGGCTTTGGTGCCATGGGCTTCCCCAAAGAATATGGTGGCGGTGGTAGCATGGTCAATTACTTCTCCATTATGGAAACCCTCAGCTACCACGACCTGAGCCTGGTGATCAAGTTTGGTGTGCAGTTTGGCCTTTGGGGAATGAGTGTCTACTTTCTGGGTACGGAAAAACACCATAAGAAATACATCAAAGACATCGGCACACTGGAGTTGCCCGGTTGTTTTGCCATGACAGAAACCGGACACGGCTCCAATGTAAAAGGCATCCTCACCACAGCAACCTACGACCACGAGGATCAAACTTTTGTTATTCACACGCCCAGTGAAGAAGCACGTAAGGAGTACATCGGCAACGCTGCCCTTCACGGACAAGCGGCAACGGTATTTGCCAAACTCATTATCAACAAAAAGGATTATGGTGTGAGTGCCTTCGTAGTTCCTTTGCGTGATAAACAAGGAAACCTGATTCCGGGAGTTACCATCAAAGACTGCGGAAGGAAGATGGGCTTGAATGGAGTGGACAATGGGATAATCTATTTCGATAATGTGCGCGTGCCCAAAGACGATATGCTGGATCGTTTTGCCAGTGTAGATGAAGATGGAAAATTTACCAGTCCCATTGCCAGTGACAACCGCAGGTTCTTTACCATGCTGGGCACATTGGTCGGTGGTCGCATCGGTATTCCCAGATCGGGTAATAGCGCCTCCAAGTCGGGACTTACCATTGCTATTAAATATGGAGATCAGCGCAGGCAGTTTGGTCCGGAGCATGCCCCCGAAGTGCCGATCTTAAATTACAGAACCCATCAGCGCAGGCTCATGCCCTTACTGGCCAATGTATATGCCCTTCATTTTACACTGCAATATCTCACAGATCGGTTTATCAACCGCACGGATGAAGACATGCAGGAAATAGAAGCGCTGGCAGCGGGCATCAAAGCATTTACCACGTGGAACACCACCCGCACGCTACAGGAGTGTCGCGAGGCCTGTGGCGGAAAAGGTTACATGAGTGAAAACCGGATCGATGACCTCAAAAACGATACGGATGTGTATACTACTTTCGAGGGAGACAACACCGTGCTGATGCAATTGGTGGCCAAGAGCAGGCTCACAGAATTTAAGCAGGAGTTCAGCAACATCGACTTCTTTGGTATTCTCAATTATATAGGCACACAGGCCAAGACCTCCATCACAGAAATGAATCCCCTGACCATCCGCAACACGGATGAAGATCATTTGCTGGATCCGGAGTTTCAATTGAGCGCATTCAAATACAGAGAAAAAGACATCCTTACATCTGCCGCAAAGCGACTAAAAAAACACCTCGACAGTGGCATGGATTCTTTTGATGCCTTTAACCAGACACAATTTCATTTGGTAAACGTGGGGCATGCCTACATTGAGAGAATCATTTTAGAACAATTTATTGCTCAGGTGGAGCGCACCGAAGACAAAGATTGCAAGGCAGTGCTGGAAAAGTTATGCGACTTGTTTGCGCTTACGCAAATAGAGAAGAACAAAGGTTGGTATCTCGAGCACGACTACATGGAAGGGGTGAAAACCAAAGCCATCCGAAAACTCATCAACAAACTATGTTGGGAAATTCGTCAGGAGGCAGTGCCGTTGGTGGAGGCCTTTAAGATTCCGGAGAGTTGTTTGGGAGCGCCTATTATTCAGGAAGTGAATAAGGAATAGAAGCCGCAAAGGCACAAAGGCGCTGAGACCAAACTGCTTGTCTTTAAGCAACTCTTATTCTTTGCTCGCGATCAGCAGCAAAAGAGAGGCAAGCATTGATCTGATCTTTATTCAATTCTGGAAAATCAGCAATAATTTCCTTTTTCGACATTCCATTAGCCAACCAGTTAAGCACATCATACACGGATATCCTTGTTCCTTTAATGCAAGGACGACCGAACCGCTTTTCCGGAACTACTTCAATATATTGGTTATAGCTCATAGTCAAATTTTAGATCAAAACTTATAATGATCAGGCCACAAAGGCACGAAGACACTGAGAGATGGAATACAGCTTTGCACCTTTGCGGCTCTACGGTAAAATCACTTCTGGATGCTCCCCATGGAACCTCCAACGGGTTGAGCGAAAGAAATAAAGATCAGTTTTTGCCCTGACAATTGTCATTCAACCGCCAAGGCCATTCTCCTATCTTAATGGTATAAAATAGTCAGGATGGGAGATAACAAAGTTGACAAATTGCATGACGAATACCGTGCAAAGTTCATAAGACATCTGCTCAGCGATGTGCAAACACTGGACTTAATGATTGAACGCGGTTTGATCGAATCCGGCATCAGGCGCATGGGTGCGGAACAGGAGTTGTGCCTTGTAAAACCTGACTACAGTCCTGCATCCAGTGCCATGGAAGTACTGGAAGAAATCAATGATCCGCATTTTACCACAGAGCTTGCACTGTACAACCTGGAAGCCAATTTGGATCCACTGGAAATAAAAGGAGATTGCTTTACGCAAACTCACCAGCAATTAAAAACCTTACTTCACAAAGCACAGGAAGCTGCCAAGAGATTTGATAATAAGATTATACTCACGGGCATCCTGCCTACCATCAGAAGAAAAGAGCTCTCCCTCAACTACCTGAGCCCCATACCGCGCTACAAGCAACTGAACGATGTCATACGTGAATTACGAGGCAGTGATTTTAGTCTGCATTTACGAGGAGTGGATGAACTTACACTACTACACGATTCCACTTTATTCGAAGCTTGCAATACCAGTTTTCAATTGCACCTTCAACTCGATCCTGCAGACATGGTGGCCAGTTATAACTGGGCGCAGGCCATTGCTGGTCCAGTATTATCAGTTTGCACCAACTCACCCCTATTGTTGGGCAAAGAACTGTGGAGTGAAACCCGCATCGCGTTGTTTCAGCAAAGCGTAGATACCCGCAATGCCTCTGACTTATCCGTAGACCGTGAAGCAAGAGTTTCCTTTGGTACCGAATGGTTGAAAGGATCTATCACCGATATATTCAAGGATGATATTGCACGGCATGCTATGATATTATCTACCGAATTGAATGAAGATTCAATGGAACAGCTGGACAAAGGAGAAATGCCGACCTTGCGTGCATTAAGAATTCACAACGGTACTGTGTACAGATGGAACCGGCCGTGCTATGGTGTTGCTGATGGGAAAGCCCACCTTCGTATCGAAAACAGGTACATTCCCTCAGGTCCAACTATGGAAGATGAGGTCGCCAACTTTGCCTTTTGGATTGGTCTGATGTTAGGAAGACCCGCCCAATATGATCATGTGGATAAGCTGATGGACTTTCGAGATGTGAAAGCTAATTTCATTAACGCTGCCCGCGTGGGTAAGGAGATTCAACTGCATTGGATGGGGAAAACCATTTCATCCCGTGAGTTGATCACAAGGGAACTCCTTCCTTTGGCTTATGCCGGATTGCGCAAGGCCGGAGTAGACGAACAGGACATTGACAGGTATCTCCAGGTTATTGAATTAAGAACCAACCGCAAGACTGGGTCGCAATGGACTGTAAACACTTACAGAAACTTTAGAAAAATCCTTAAGCAAGACGATGCCCTAAAAGCCCTGACAGAGATAATGTATAAACAACAGTCTACTGACCTACCCTTGCACAGTTGGAGTGTTCCGCAATCACCACCTCCGCATTATCCGCAATACAACAACAAACTCGCCCACGAAATAATGACGACAAATCTGTTTACCGTAAATCCTAATGATCATGCAGATCTTGTCTATCATATCATGCAATGGAAAAACATTCATCACGTACCCGTAATTGATACACACGATCATTTGGTGGGGATACTTACTTCCAAAAACATAACCAATGAAACCAACACCCATAAGGAAGTAAGGGAAGTTATGGTGACCGGAGTGAAGACCGCCCCACCAGAGATGAATGCGGATGAAGCTGCCCAAATTATGTTGAATGAAAAGATCGGATGCTTGCCCATCATTAATAAAGACAAGCTGATAGGAATCATCACTCGGAATGATATTGTAACACGCCATTAATGATTGACATATACAGTAAGGCCCTTCAGCAAACCATTCAGGTAGATCGGATCATTAATCATGTAACAGGAAAAGACCCAGGCCCTACCCTCATCTTCTTTGCCGGTATTCACGGCAATGAGCCAGCGGGTGTGTTTGCTTTACACGAAGTGCTTGCTGCGTTGCATGAACAAAAAAATTTACTGAAGGGAACCGTTATTGGTATTACAGGAAATATGAAAGCCTTGTCCAACGGACTTCGTTATGTTGATACTGACCTGAACAGAATATGGACATCCAATGGTGTGATGAAGAATGCCAATGAACTAAATTATGCAGAAAAGGAAGAGCAACAAGACTTAATGAAACACCTCAGTAAAGCCATCAAACAAAATGATGGACCCTTTTATTTCCTTGATCTTCACACCACTTCGGGATCCACCCCACCTTTTATTACCATTAACGATACAATCCTGAATCGAAAATTCGCGCTTCAATTTCAGGTGCCTGTCATACTCGGCATAGAAGAATACCTGACTGGTCCCCTTCTTAGTTATATCAATGAATGGGGTTATGTTTCGCTGGGTTATGAATCAGGGCAACATGATGAGGTGGATTCCATAAAAAACCACAAACATTTTATTACCAAAGCAATGCAACTAACGGGTTTGATAGATGCGCCAGAACCTAATCCATCAATCAACTCCCATTCAGACTATTTCTACGAAATCATCTACCGGCATCACCTTCAACAGGGTGATCAATTTGCAATGTGTATTGGTTTTAAAAACTTCCAGCCAATTGCAAAAGGCCAACGACTGGCAAAGCACAATGGGAATTGGCTTGAAGCTAAAGAGAATGGAATAATTTTTATGCCACTTTATCAGGAACAGGGTAATGACGGCTACTTTCTTATTCGGAAAATTCCTTTATTCGTCCTTAAGTTGTCACAGATCATAAGGAAGGCGAGACTCGATAATTGGCTTACCTTTCTACCCGGTATCAGGTGGAAGGACACCCATAAGACCACCATCCAGGTCGATCAAAAAATAGCCCGGTTTTTTGCCCGTGATTTTCTTCACCTCATGGGCTACAGGGTAAAGCAAAAAGTTACGCAATACTTGATTGCCACTAAAAGAGAAAACCACATTGCGGGTAAAGCCTACCAACACGAACCCTGGCTAAAAAGCAGTTAGCCGTCTGAGTATTCTCACTTGTGCTCATGCACAAATTTCTCTAATTAGCATACTAGTCTTTAACATTACCTCTTATGCGAATATTATCCATCCTTACCCTCCTCTTTCTAGTATCAGCAACGTCATTTTCCCAGCAACTGGACATGTCCCTGTTCAAAGACATCAAACCCCGCAACATCGGTCCGGCCGGAATGAGTGGGCGCGTTACCGCCATTGATGTGGTGGAGTCTAACCCCGACATTATATTTATTGGCACTGCGTCCGGTGGATTATGGAAATCCGAAAACGGAGGCACCAGCTTCACCCCTATTTTTGAAAATGAAAAGGCCGCCTCTGTGGGTGCGGTAGCCGTGAACCAAAAGAATCCGGCAGAGATCTGGATAGGCACGGGAGAAGGAAATCCCCGTAACAGTCTGAACAGTGGCAATGGGGTATACAAATCGATAGATGGCGGTAAAACGTGGCAGCACATGGGGTTGGAAGGTACGCGCAACATTCATCGTGTCATCATCCATCGCGACAATCCTAATGTCGTATATGTGGGGGCTATCGGTTCTCCCTGGGGTGAGCAACAAGATCGTGGTGTATACAAAACAGCAGACGGAGGTAAAACCTGGAGGAAGACATTATACGTAGACCCAAAAACAGGTATAGGCGATATGGTGGTGGACCCTACCAATCCCAACAAAATCATAGCCGCCATGTGGGAACACAGAAGATGGCCCTGGTATTTCAATTCCGGTGGACCGGGATCAGGGTTGTACATCTCCTATGATGCGGGTGAAACCTGGAAAAAGAAAACATCAGTAAATGGTTTGCCCAAAGGCGATCTGGGAAGAATTGGATTAGCAATAGCCGCGAGCAGCCCCAACATTGTCTATGCGCTGGTGGAAGCCAAAAAGACAGGCCTGTACAAATCGGAAGATGGTGGTGAGAACTGGAGTCTCGTATCCACCAAAAATATAGGAGGTCGCCCCTTCTACTATGCCGACATCTTTGTTGATCCCAAAAATGAAAACAGAATTTACAATCTTCATACTTACGTGGATGTAAGTAACGATGGGGGAAAAACATTTGAACGGTTGATTGACCCTTCCCTTGTACACGTAGACAACCACGCCTGGTATGTGCACCCTGAATATCCAAGTTTTTTAATCTGTGGTAACGATGGAGGAGCAGTCATTTCTCGCGATCGTGGAAAGACCTGGCGTTTTATAGAGAACATGCCCCTGGCACAATTCTATCATATCAACGTAGACAATCAACTTCCCTACAATGTATATGGTGGTTTACAAGACAACGGCAGCTGGCGCGGACCCAGTCAGGTATGGAGAAGGTATGGCATACGCAATATGTATTGGGACCGCGTGGGCGGTGGTGATGGCTTTGATGTAGCCCCAGACCCCATGAGTGAAGACCGATACGGATATAGTTTATCCCAAGGCGGTAACATCTCCCGCTTTGATTTAAAAACGGGAAGTCGTCAAGGTATCAAACCATTCCTTGCCAGCGGTGAAGAACTGCGTTTCAACTGGAACGCTGCACTGGCCATTGACCCCATAGACAAGACTACGATTTATGTAGGCACACAGTATGTGATGAAGTCTACCGACCGTGGTGCCACATGGGAAAAGGTATCTCCCGACCTCACCACCAACGATCCTGAAAAGCAGAAACAGGCAACAACCGGTGGTTTGTCTTTGGACAATAGTGGCGCAGAAAATCATACCACCATCCTCACCATTGCGCCAAGCCCGCTACAAAAAGGAGTCATGTGGGTAGGTACTGATGATGGGAATGTGCAATTGACTACCAATGGTGGACAGACATGGACCAACATGATCAGTAAGATGCCAGGTGCACCCAAGCAAGCCTGGATTGCTCAGATCAGGGCATCCAGCCATAGTGTGAATGAGGCATTTGTTGTCATCAACAACTACAGACAAAATGATTGGAGTCCTTATTTGTACCGCACCAAAGACATGGGCAAAACCTGGACGCGGATTGCCAGCGATCAAAATGTATATGGATATGCCCTTTCTGTGGTACAGGATCCGGTAGTACCTAATCTTATATTCCTGGGAACAGAATACGGACTTTACATTTCTATAGATGATGCGAAGACGTGGACCAAGTGGACCAGCGGCTACCCTACTGTGTCTACCATGGACATGGAAATTCAAACACGGGAAGCGGATCTTGTATTGGGTACGTTTGGCAGAGCAGTATGGATATTGGATGACATTCGTCCACTGCGTGAACTGGCGAAGACAGGGTACAACACTACATTAGCCAAAGACATCAAGACCTTTGACACACCTACGGCTTACATCATCAATCAGGGCGAGGCCGGTGGATACAGAAGTACCGGAGATGGTCTGTATGAAGGAGAGAACAAAAAGCCAAGTGCATGGATTACCTATTATCTGAAAGATTTGAAAAAGGTTGCCAACGAAAAGGATTCTGCAAAGGCCACCGTGATGGTGTATGACAATTACAACAAATTAATTAGAACACTTCAGCAACAACCGAAGAAAGGCTTTAACAGAATCATGTGGGATTTGGATATAAAAGGAACCCGCATGCCCGATACAAAAAAACCAAAAGCAGATGCTGCTGAGCGAGGCGGAAGAAGTGTAACACCGGGTAACTATAAAGTAGTGGTGTCGTATAACGGATTTAAAGATTCAACAAAAGTAGAAGTAAAGCTGGATCCTAATATCCCAATGACGGTCAATGAGCTGAATGAAAAAGCCGCCCTCATCGATAAGTTTAACAGTATAGCAGAAGTAGCTACCGATAAAACCGATCGATTGAATGATTCAAAAGAGACAGTGGATTTGATATTGACACAATTAAAAGCGCAAGGAAATACCAATGCCGACTTGAAACAACGTGCGGATTCTGTAAAGTCTACAATCAGCAAACTCTTACTTCGAATCAATCCACGAGAAGACATACAAGGCTTCAGTGATGATCCCAATCTGGTGAGTGAGCAACTGTCTACCAGCAGAAGGTTTTTACAAGATACCGCCTACCCTGTAACAGAAACACAAAAGAGAGTTTTGGCTGTCACCGAGCGAAACATCAAGCCGGTGATGGATGATGTGGATGCGTTCTTCTCCAATGATTGGGAGGCCTTTAAGAAAGCGGTCAGTGATGCTAACTTTAGTTTGTTTAAAGAGTGATGAATTGATGTTCATTTTTTACCGTGAAGACGCTGAGGCGCAAAGGGTTAGACAACACAAGCTCGTCCCACATCAAAACTTAGTGTCCTGGTGCCTTGGTGGCAAATCAAATGATTGGGTTTATTTTCTTCCCGCAAAATCGTGGAGACGCTGACAACTTAGCGAAAACAACTTTGCGTCTTTGTGCCTTAGCGGTAAATAGAAGAAATTAGAAGGTCGTTTTTCTGAGCGTCAGCGAAGAATCTTTAACTAGAATCACCCAAAATGGAGATGTTTCGCTTACGCTCAACAAAACGTGATGCTTTTGAGTCATCCTCCCTTATGACTTTTCTTTGAAGGTAAGTTTAAAATAAATGAGCAGTACACTAAGCACACAAATAAACCCATTCGCTAAAATGACGGGCCAAAGGTTGAGCGCTACACCGTAAATCAACCAGATAATAGTGGACGTGAAAACAATCAACATCATAGTGAGGCTTAAGTCCCTCACACTTTTGCTTGTCCAAACCTTGTACACCTGAGGTACAAACGTAATGCTGCTCAGCAGCGCACCTGTATGGCCAGCAATTTGAATCCAATCCATATTATCTTAATGTTAAACAACATCCTGTCAGAGATTTCATTACAAGTATACTGGTTTACTTATTTGTAAACTACCACTCATTAAACCAAATTTAGTGCACTTATCTCCAATACAGCAGGCAGGTTTGGGGGTGTAAGATAGCAGTTCATTTGCGCGTGATCCTTGCAGAATTGGGCACAACCCAACATTCCACCATGCCATCTATCCCAAAAATAGGCCAGGTATTTACTGATGATGGGCCAACCAACAAAAGACTATATTTAATGGGTCAAGTGAACGCTTTCCTAGAAAAATAAACGTGCTCTTTGAAGACTTTAAAAGCACAACCAAATAGGAGAATATCCGCCTTCCTTTTAAGTAGAGATTTAGAGTTGTTCTGTTACCGAATCTCAAATCTTACTTTTATTCATGTAAATGAATAGCTACTTTATGGCTCCACAAAATTGTAATCATGAAAAATTTTACCCTGGCGCTACTATTATTAATAAGTTTTACCACCGCCTATAGTCAATACCAATGGCTCCCCAATGGTACTTATGACCCTAATGTACCTACACCTCAATCTGTTTTTGGATATGAGATTGGAGATTACCTGACAGACAACCTTCAAATGGTCGATTACATCCATCGATTAGAAGCTTCATCTAAACGGGTGAAGGTGTTTCAATACGGAGAGTCGATTGAGAGGAGAAAATTATGGTTAATCGCGATTAGTAGTCCGGAAAACATTCAGCAACTGGAAGAAATTAGAAGCACTATTCAAAAGCTGACAGATCCCCGAACAACAACCCAAGCACAGGCCAACCAGATTGCAGAAAATACTGTCCCAATTGGATGGATGAATTATGGAACAGACGGTAATGAAACCGCAGCTTTCGAAGCCAGCCTTCAGGTTGCCTATCAATTGACAGCAGGAACAGATCCACTTACCATGAAAATTATTAACAATACCGTGGTGATTATTAATCCTGCCCTCAACCCGGATAGTCACCAACCTTTTGTATCCTGGATGAAATCGAGTACCATCAATGGGGGCACTGCTGATCCCAATGCATCCGAACATCAGGGTGAATGGTTCATTAGTTCAGATGGTAATCACTACTTAATTGATCTCAACCGAGATGCC
The DNA here is from genome assembly GCA_002344795.1 of Flammeovirgaceae bacterium UBA2338. Lineage (GTDB taxonomy): Bacteria > Bacteroidota > Bacteroidia > Cytophagales > Cyclobacteriaceae > ELB16-189. Next base: position 10,998 of record DDUM01000099.1, read on the forward strand.
TATGCCCTCACACAACCTGAAACACAGGCAGCATCCAAGGCATTGCACCACTGGAATCCACAAGTATGGATTGACAATCATGGAGAACCCAACGAATATTACATGGGTCCGTTTGCGACTCCCATGAATGCTAACTATCCAGAATCCCTTCGGAAATGGTCAACGACCATCGGAAGAAATACATCTAAAGCTTTTGATCAGTATGGTTGGACTTATGCGAAGGCTGAAAATTATGACTTGTATTTTCCGGGATACTGGGACTCCTATCCGGCATTTAATGGTGCTATAGCGGCCACGTATGAAACAAGTGGTGGAGGCAAAAAGGGTTATGCATGGGAAAGGCCAGATGGCTCCATTGCCACATTACAAAACGCCATTCATAAGCATTTCACTGCAGACCTGGCCACACTTGAGGTACTGGCCGATAATAAGAAAGCCATCCTTAATGATTATTACAATTTCTTTAAAAGCGGCATGGATGAAACTTCATCAGAACCTTACAAGACATACGTTATCCATGAAGATAGGGATCCAGAAAAAGCCAAAGCGCTTGTCAGCCTACTTTTGAAGCACCACATTGAGGTTTATAAAACCAATTCTAGTGTATCCGCAAAGAAAGCACAGACTTACTTTGACAGAAATTCAAAAGCCAAAACATTTCCATCTGGAAGCTATATCATTCCTCTAAGGCAACCAAAGAAACGGTTCATCAAAACAATGTTTGAAGCTGACACAAAAATGGAAGACAGCTTTATGCGTGATGTAGAAGCCAGAAGACAACGCGACAACAAGCTGGGGCTGGATGCAAAGAAAGAAGGTCATGGATTTTATGATGTAACAGCCTGGGCCCTTCCTATCCAATATGGAGTAGATGCCTCCTTTACGGAAGACGAATTATCTGTTGCTAACATGGAAAAGGTAACAGAAGTGATCACAGAGGGAAAAGTCAATGGAGGGAAAGCCACTTACGCATATTCTTTCAGCAAAAGTCAAAATGCGGGCACCCGATTGGCAGGCAAACTTTTACAGATGGATTATAAAGTGGCAATCACTCTTATGCCCACACAAGTGGGAGGCATCAATTTAGATAAGGGAACCTATCTTGTTCGTGTCAACCGTAATGAAGAAAGTTTGCATGAAACCATTGCCAGTCTTTCTAAAGAGTACGGCACAGAAGTGCAAGCCCTCAACACTGCATGGGGCGAGAGTGGCATTACTCTAGGCTCTAAGTATGTAGTTAATTTGCAAAAGCCTCGCATTATGGTGATGACACAAGAACCTACACAGGCAGTTACCTTCGGGTGTGTTTACAGTGTGTTAAGTCAAAGATTTGGACTGAACTTTACTGCAGTGCGAACAGCCATGTTTAATGAGGTTAATCTCAATAATTATAACGTAATCATATTTCCAGATGGAAACGCAGCTGAATATGAGAGATTGATTGGAGAGGAAGGCGTTGCTGAACTAAAACATTGGGTGAAGAACGGAGGAACATTTATTGGATTAAAGGGAGGAGCTGCATTTACTACGCGCAAAGGCGTGGCCCTTTCTGATGTTGAGGTGGTCTCAAAACAAGACAATAACTCTGGTAAACCTATTGAAAACATTCCAGGATCAATGTTCAAAGCAGAGGTCAACAACGATCACTATCTTGCTTTAGGAAATCCAAAGGAAATTGGCGTTCAATTCAGAGGTAATTATCACCTCACTCCCACTCAACGCGGATCAAATGTAATTACATTCAAGCCCAATGGACATATATCAGGACACAAGTGGGAAAACACTGAAAAAGATTTAGCCAATAAGATGTACCTGGCGGATATTCCTCATGGTGATGGCCATGTTATCCTATTTGCCAATGACCCTACCTTTCGCGCTTATTGGAAAGGACTTGATAATTTATTTGTGGGGTCTATTTTACTGCCAGGAGGATTTTAACAAAGTGAGTGATCGCCTCAATAAACAAAGCGATCACTCACCTCTATTTACTTAACACATCTCCATGGGCTGAAAATAAAAATAGAAGCCTTATGCAGGCAATCTGCAATTATGTTTTAGGGAATAATCAAATCAAGCAAGTCTCGTTTCTATTTTAATATCCCCTTCTAACGTGCGGTGTACAGGACATCTATTCGCTATTTCCATCAAGCGCTGCAATTGTTGCTCATCCAACTTGCTATTTATTTCTAATATTCTTTCAAAGTGATCGATCATACTCGAAGGTTTTTCACAATCCGCACAGTCATCACTGTGCCTTTTGTCATGATTGAGGTGGACTCTGATTTCCTCTATCTCCCACCCTTTTCGATCTGCATACATGCGCATGGTCATGGCAGTACAAGCACCAAGTGCTGCGGTAAGCAGTTGATAAGGTGATGGTCCGAGGTCTTCACCTCCTACATCGGTGGGTTCATCCGCCAGCATAGAATGTTTACCGGCTTGAATCTGTGTCAAAAACTTATTGGTTTTGTCTTTAATACGCACCACCGTCTGCGATTCACTCTGAATGGCTTCCCCTTTATCAATGTGCAAATATCTTTCTGCCCAGGATGCAATCACTTTACCCACATACTGAGAGTCAGCCTTATTGGTCATCAGATGATCGGCACCATCCAACGAGATAAAACTTTTAGGGTGATGGGCAGCGGTATAGATTTCTGCCGCATTTTCAATTCCGACTGTAGCATCCTGAGGTGAGTGCATGACCAACAAAGACTTACGCATGGTCTTCAGCACTTTGGGAAGAGCATGCTTCTTAAGATCATCAACAAATTGCTTTTTAATGTTAAAACTTCTTCCTCCAATATTCACTTCAGCCACACCCTTCTTTTCTATCTCTTCCACATTGGATTGGATCAAATGCTGTACATGCTCCGGATTAGATGGCGCTCCAATTGTGGCAATTGCTTTGATGCTATCAATCTTATCAGCAGCAAATAGCACAGCCGCCCCACCCAGTGAATGACCGATGAGCAGGGAAGGTGCATCGTATTCACTTTTCAAAAAGTTGGCTGCCGCTACGATGTCTTCAACGTTGGAAGAAAAATTGGTGTCCGCAAAGTTCCCATCACTTTCACCGAGCCCTGTGAAGTCAAAGCTTAATACCCCAAAACCCGCCTCCGTCATATTGTTCACCACATTCCTGATGGCAGTCAAATTCTTGTTGCAGGTAAAACAGTGTGCAAATATGGCGTAGTTATGAGGATGACCGTTAGCTGGAAACTCCATTCTAGCAGCTAACTCCTGCCCCTCTTTATTCTTAAATTTTGCCTTTATTCTTTTCATTTTGTTATGGTTAGTTCTTCACTTCATTCGATTCTTTATGCTGCAACCAATCGTGGATAGCAAACTGCGCACGTACCTTTTTCTTAATTCCAAGTTTTATAAAACTCTTTTGCTTTTTTGAGATAGAAGTAAGCTTCACATTATCATTCAATTGAAATTGCAAAATCTTCTTAATCTCTTCCCGTAACAATTTATCTTCCAACGGAAATCCGACCTCTATTCTTCTGTTGAGGTTTCGGTTCATCCAATCTGCGCTGGATAAATACAAAACTTCATTGCCATCGTTGGCGAACCAGTATACCCTGGCATGTTCTAAGTACATGTCAACCAATCGATGTGCGGTAATGTTTTCACTTAATCCCTTTACTTCAGGTATCAATGAACATCCAGCCCTCACCAACAACTGTACTTTTACATCCGCCTGAGATGCTTCGTACAACTTATCAATCATCTCTCGCTCATCCAGTCCGTTTATCTTTATTACAATAAAAGCTTTCCTCCCTTCCTTTGCGTTCGCTATTTCGCGATCAATATATTGAATAAGCCGCTGCTTCATATTGAAGCCAGCAACCAATAGGTGCTCGAAGCGAATGGATTTGGAACCTGTTTTAAGAAACTTAAACAACTGATCCAATTCTCTGGTAATCTCCTTCTGAGTCGTCAACAAGCCGTGATCACAATAGAGTAAGGCTGTTTTTTCATTGAAGTTGCCTGTAGCCAAATAAGCGTAACGCTTCTTCTTGCCATTGCTGTCTCTTTTCACCACTAATGCTACCTTGGCATGCACTTTCAATCCGGGCAAGCTGTATATGATGGTGATTCCGGCACTGGCCATTTCCTTTGCCCACTGTATATTATTTAGTTCATCATAGCGCGCCTTAACTTCTACAAATACCGTTACCTTTTTACCATTTTTTGCCGCGCTAATCAGCGCCTGTGCTATCTGGGATTTTTTAGAAATACGATACAGGGTAACCTTTATCTCCTTCACGGATGGGTCTACCGCAGCTTCATTAAAGAAACGAAGCACATAGTCATATCGGTGATACGGAAAATGCAAAAGGTAATCCTTTTTTTCACTTGCTTTTAAAACCGAATCGGATTGTTCCAATTCTGAGTGTTGTATTTGCGGAAGGGATTGTCCTTTCAGCTTATAACTCAATACATCAGCCAGTTGAAAAAAATCATTGAGGTTATGATATCGCCCACCTGGAATGATACCAGAAGTCGGCACATCACTACAAGACAGAATTTTCTCTAATACCTCCAAAGGCATAGTGTTATCATAAAGAAACCGCACCGGATCCCCATCCATTCTCTTACTTATTTTATCGGAAATTTTTTCTACCAGGTTTCCGGAAAACTCATCCTCAATCTCATAGTCCTCGTCTCTATTCAGTTTTATGCTGTATGCCTCGCTCAGCACCTCATATTGACTGAACAGTATCGAAAGGTTGGCGCGAATGATGTCATCCAAACTGATCACATAGTCAACTCCTTTTACCTGGCTTAACCTGACAAAGCGATTTAGATTATTGCTAGGGATATTGACAAAGCCCAATGATACGTTGCCCCTGATTTTAAGCGGGACTACTAAATATATACCCCTGTTCTTGAGCGTTACCTTCTTATGGTTATCCGAAACAACAGGATTGAGATAGCCCTGTACGTTCACCCTGAAATAATTTTTGACTTCCGTCAAATGTTCTGGTCTAACCGTTGAAGTTTGATAAACACTAATCTTATACCGTTCTAACTTTGGGATAATCTGTTTGTGCCATATCCTACCAAACTCATCCTGCTGGGCAGATACTTTACAATAAATCTCCTTTAATACCTCATCGGGCTTATACCCCAACCATTTATTCGCTTTTACCTTTTTAAGTACCTGCAACTTTCTTAATGCCGCTACTTTTACCCTGAAAAACTCATCCAGATTAGAAGAAAAAATAGCCAGAAATTTAATACGATCCAGTACTGGAACGTTCGTATCTCCCGCCTCAGCCAATACACGGGCATTAAAATCACACCAGTTGATATCTCTATGTATGTACTTTTCTTGATTCATGACAGTATTCAAAAATAAATAAGACCAGACGGATATCCTGTTGAACAGCCGACATTACACAATAGTTGGTGATTATGGGAATAAGCAATTAAAACTTTGGTTTGTATAAAGTGGGGGCTTCTCCTCAATAAGGGTTCACAAATCCGATATTCTGTTAAATTTGGTAAAAATTAGTTCTATGGTGGCCTTTACAAAGCATTTTCTTGGGTGTTTAACCTTATTTTCTTGTGGGGTATACTCCTACGCACAGACAGATTCGCTCGCACTTTCTGAAGAATATTATAACATGGGTATGGAAGTATTTGATTATACACACCGGGCTCAGGCAAAAGAACTCTTTGTAATGTCTACTCAGTTGAACCCCAAAAGTGCCAAAGCACAATTCATGGCGGGTCAATCTATCATGTTAACTGTGAACAAAGAAAAATCGTTGCAATACTTTAGAAAAGCATGGGAGCTCGATCCTAATGTAGATGAGAACCTGTTGTATTATTTAGGGCAAGGTTATCATCACAACTTAAAGTTTGACAGTGCTATACTATTCTATGATCGCTACAACAGGATATTGGCCAGGTCTCTTAATCTGGAAAAATCAAATAAAATCAACCAGGTGAACCGTAGAATATTTGAATGCAGGAATGCCGTCATTTACCTTGAAAACCCCGTGGATGTAGAAATCATCCACCTGAGTGAAAATGTAAATTCTGAATACCCGGACTACGCCCCTACTATTAATTCCAGCGAGACACTAATGGTCTTTACCTCTCGCAGGCCGGACGGAAATTTAAATACAACAGTAGCCGCTGACCTTGTCTATTATGAAGACATATTTTACTCTGAAAACATTGATGGGAAATGGCAGCCTTCTAAAAACATGAGAGGTCCGTTGAATACCAATTATCATAATTCAAGTGTGGCGATTTCGCCTGATGGGCAATCGATGATTCTTTATCAGGACAGCAATGGGGGTGATTTATTTGTATCCAGCAAAAATACGAGTGGCGAGTTTGAGTGGTCTACCCCAAAAAGCATGGAAGGGCTCAATTCCGAATACCTGGAGAACTCCGCTTCACTCACTGCCGATAACAAAACGGTATATTTCACCAGCGACCGACCAGGGGGTTATGGAGGTACTGATATCTATAGCGCTGAATTGGGTAAGGGAAACCGATGGGGTAATATTAAAAATCTTGGACCCCTTGTCAATACAGAAATGGATGAAGATGGAGTGTTTGTTACTGCCAGCGGTAAAAGTTTATTCTTTAGTTCTAACGGCCACGCTGGTATGGGCGATATGGATTTGTATAGAACAGAATTAGATACCATAAACGGCACCTGGAGTGAACCCGTCAACTTAGGTTATCCCATCAACTCACCTGAAAATGATATCTATTTTGTTCTCAATAAAGATGAAACTTTTGCCTATATCTCGTCTGTAAGAAAAGAGAATATCGGGGAGCAGGATATTTACAAAGTAGACATGAGAAACTGGAAACCTGTAAATCTACACCAGGAGAACTATTCGGATCTGTTTGCCGAAAATGCATCCATTGAAAAAGAGCCCGTTTTACAGAATGTTCCTGTTCAAACTGTTAGTGAAGCACTTATTTCCCTCATGATACAAGATGCTGTAAACAATGAGCCTTTGAATGCCCAGGTATTTCTAAGAAGCAAGGACGGCTCAAGACAAGATCTAACGAGCAGTACTAAAGGTATCTATAACGCTAACGTAAAAACCAATGCGACCAATCCACAAGTGTATAAGCTGGAGATCAATAGCATTGGATATGCATCTCAAACTGCTTCATTATACCTTGGTGGTATCTCCTCTACAGTCATGACATTCAAAGACACCATCCGGATGCAAAAATTGGCTGTCAATGTTCCTACCCTAATTGATATTTATTTTGGTCATGATAGCGATGAGCCTTTATCTTTCAATGGTATCCAGGATTTTATCTTGATGATGCAGAACGCACCCAACATGAAGGTTGAAATAAGCGGCCACACTGATGCCAACGGACCAGATGAATACAATCAAGCCCTTAGTCAGAGAAGAGCCAATGCAGTAAAGAAATACCTGGAGCGATTGGGTGTGGCTCCGGAAAGAATTACTGCAGTTGGTTACGGTGAATCAAAACCTGTTGCTTCCAACGATTCACAGGAAGGCAGAAGGCTTAATCGAAGAACTGAATTTACAATTCTTCAACAGTAAGAAAAACAACTCACCCTTTCCGATCAATAATATTTATTTAAACAGATGTCCTTAAAAGTTGAAAACACAATTGTCATTAAGGCTTCAATAGCCAAAGTTTGGGACGCGCTCGTTAACCCTGAAAAGACAAAGCAATATATGTTTGGGTGCAAAGTGATATCCAGTTGGAAAGTGGGTGATCCATTGGTGTGGGAAATGATACATGAAGGAAAAGAATTTATTCCTGTATCGGGTTATGTCTTAGCCATTGATCCAATGCATCTGCTAAGCTATAGTGTGATTGATCCAAACGCAGACATGGAGATCATTCCGAAAAATCATTTAAGAGTAACCTATCAATTGTCAGAGCAAAACAACCAAACAACTCTGACTGTGACACAGGATGGTTTCGAAAATGCCGCTGATGGGCAAAAGAGATATGAGGATGTGTATAACAATGGCGATGGATGGAATCCAATTTTAGTGATGATCAAAAAACTAGTTGAGGAGGATCTATAATTAGGACTTTCTGCACGCTATCAACCAATCCCAGGGGTAAGGGGCTTTCATCCATTTGGGTGGCTCCTCGAATTCAGTTTTCCAATCGTACTCCAGCCTTTCGATCGCTGTTATGTTCAAACCTGCCTCTTCAAAAATGACCTGAAGTTCTGAATTAGAATAGTGTTTAGTGGGACGGCCATCAATATCAATTATTCCCTGCAAAGTATCTCTTATATCTTGCCTGACATAGTTGAACTCAGATTTTGGAATTTCCTCTGGCTTCACACCTTCCTTCCTGTACCAATCCATCAGTCTCCACCCATAAAACAAAGAGGACTCCATCGATGGCACCACAAACAAAGCATTTCCTTTCTTTTTTAATGCTTTAGCAACGTTTTCAAAGATGTCATAGTTCTTCTCCACCTCATAAAAAATGGCTACGTTACTACACAATATAAAGTCGACAGGAGCCAGCTTGAGGTTGCGCTCAGTCAAATCTTTTCTTTCGAATTTGACATTATCAAACGGTTTCTTTTTTGCGATGTCAATACAATTTTGGGAAATATCCAATGCCAGTACCGACTTAAAATTAGGAGACAGATAGTGAAAACCATTGCCAATGCCACAACCAAAATCAATAGCTTCGTGCTTCAGGTTTCTGTACTTTTTAAAATAAAGCGCAAGTTTTCGTTCCTTATCAGATTCAAATGCATTTAATATTTCATCATCATAACTATCGGCAATCTTATTCCAATGAGACTCTTCCTTCATAATTATCCATGTAGTGAATTACAATAAGCTCCTCCTGTACAATGTGTAGGTGTATACACTTCTGTTCTTATTAACCATTTGCCTCGCACCTTATGCCACTTGGCGTAGTACGATCCCCCTATTTCAATCTTACCATCAGGTGCTGTCCAGCTTCCCTCCCACGTACCTATCTCGGAAGCCATTCCCCATTGTTTCATTAGTTCAATTTTTACAGGAGTACGCAGGTAAATGACATCCGGACTTGCCTTGAACTGATCCATGAATACTTTTTTCAATGCCTCCCTTCCATTGATTTGAGTATCAGCAGAACTTATCACCACCACATTATCCATCCATGCATCATCAATGATTGCGGTGTCTCTTTCTTCAATTGCCTTATTGTTGGTGTCTCTGGCATACCTGATGGATATCTCTTCCATGGAAATTACAGGCGATTCCTTTTTTGATTCTTTCCTGGAACAACTCATCATCAACCCAACTATGGAAATGAGTACGAGTAATCTCATACTTATTTCTTCATGAATTGTCGTTGGAAAAAATCAGCCGTAGCATTGCCTACTTTTACTGCATTGGACCACTTCATCCAATGATGGGTGTCATCCACAATCATCATTGTCTCCATAGGCACACCTTTTTCCTGTAGGCGTTGTACAAGATCCGTACTTTCTGATACGCGTACATTGCGATCATCATCAGCATGAATAATCAATACCGGACTCTCCCATGTAGGCACTGATGAAACAGGAGAAGATTCCCACGCTACCTTTAATGCTTCCTCTGCATCCGGTGCTCTTTCATATTGATCAGGCATCAACATATTTTGCGTTCTCCTGGCAGTACGGTCATGCACACCATGAATATCTACTCCAGCCGCAAATAATTTCGAGTCTCTACCCAATGCCATCGCAGTAAGGTACCCACCATACGAGCCTCCATAGATTCCAATTCGGGTTGGATCTACATTGGTTTGTTTGGCCAACCACTCTCCTGCTGCTTTAATATCGATATACTCCGAAGCACCAGCGGTACCCGCTCTTTCTGGTTGATGAAATTCATATCCGTATCCAATACCCAAACGGTAGTTGACCGTTATCACTACAAATCCCAGGTTAGCCAAATATTGATTGATGGAATAGGCATTAGAATAATAATCAGAATAATGCCAACCCAACAGCATTTGTCTTGGTGGTCCACCATGTACATAAATCAGGGCAGGTTTCTTTGCTGCACCTCCTTTGGGTTCAAACAACTGACCATGAATGGTAAACCCATCGGGTGATTGAAAAGTGATTTGTTTAGGCACAATCAGTTTGTTCTGAGGAAAGTGAGTAGGTATGTTCTTCTCTCCTATTAGCTGGGAAGTGCCTTTATCCAACTTCATATAAGTAGGGAGCGGTGGTCGTTGAGCTGTCGCGCTGATGTAAACCAAATTGGCTCCATCTCCGGTAAGTCGAGGTGACCATTCTAACCCTTCTCCAGGTGTTAACACTTTCATCTCTGCCTTATCAATAGGCACCCTGATGATATGCCTTCTGTCTATATCCAATTTATCAGTTCCTGTATTGGCACTGGCAAACAACCATTTTCCATCGGCACTCATGCTGATGTATTCATTCATAAAGTTTCCTTTAGTGAGTTGCATCGGTGCTCCCCCTGTTGAGGGTATCGAATACAAATGCGGCCAGCCATCATGGTAAGCCAAAAAAGCAATGCGGTTACCTGCACCCCAATGAAGATTTGTTCCGCCATGAGTGGTGGGTCGCGACCCTGCAAGTGTTTTAGGGGATTCCCAAATTTGCTTGGCTGTTTCTGAAGCCACATCTGCAACCATAATGGACCAAGGCCGATGATGTCTTCCCAGTAAGGATTTTGGAACGCCACCTTCTCCGGGTGTACGCACAAATGCAATTTGCTTTCCATCTGGTGACCATCGGGGAGAATTGTCCCGAGAAAAAGAAGGTGCTATCCAACTAATTGTGTTGGATATAAAATTATATACTCCTATCAAATCATGATCAGCTCTGTCAGCCACAAATGCCAATTGGTTTCCATTGGGTGACCATTGCAAAGAGCCAACAGAACCCCTTGTGGTAAAAAGGTTTTTTGCTTCACTACTTCCATCAGTAGGCACCACCCAAACTTGTCCTTTGACCAGGTAAACTACTTTATCACTATTGGGTGAAATAACCGGAGCGTCACCTTCACCATAAAGCCGAGGCTCACCTCCTACAAATGGAATTACCCAAACACTGACTTTGTTGGGGATTGGATTGAATGTTGGGTTGACGGGTTCGAGATCTCCCCAGTTGGAACCATGATCGCCACCACGCACATACACCACCCATTTCCCATCCGCAGATATGGATACTCCCGTTAACTCCTGACCATCATCCTGGGAATAATTAGTAAGTTTTCTTGCATTGAAGTCAGGAGCTTCCGCCACGTAGATATTTCTTTTTCCCTGTTCATCAAATGCCCAGGCAATTTTATTTCCGGTAGTTGTCAGTTCGGTTGGAAAAGGATAAGTCTTAATGTCCTCCAATGTGAATTGTTGAGCATTCGCCCAATAATTTCCATATAATAAGAGTAAGGCGAGGAGAAAGAACTTTGAAGGTAATTGTTTCATTACAGTATAAGTTTAAGGTATCCTAATGTAATCAACTGCATTCAAATTTCCATAGAAATGATGATTATCGGTAATTGTCTTGTAATGTATGTATCTTGTAAATCAACCAAATAACAAAAACCAACTGAGATGAAAAAGAAAATATTCTACGCCATGGGTGCAGTCATTATAATTTTTGTCGGATGGGTCGTATACGGGCTGTTTATTGCGGAACCGGCCAGTCCATTGGCAACTGCTGAAGGTAGCTACGAAGATTTAAACATGAAGGTAGAGTACAGCAGACCCTACAAAAAAGGCAGAGTAATTTTTGGCGAGGAAAGTGAAGGAGCGTTACAGCCTTACGGAAAATACTGGAGATTGGGCGCCAATGCGGCTACCAAAATTACCTTCAGTAAAGACATAAATTTTGCTGGGCAACCTGTTGATGCTGGTACGTATCGCATGTATGCCGTACCGGGGGCTAATGAATGGGAAGTGTCATTGAATAGTGATGCAGAAGCATTCTTTGGAGTTGCGGAACCTGACTATGACTTAGATGTAGTCAAAGTAAAAGTACCTGCTCAAACTCTCCCTGAAACAGAACAATTCACCATCACATTTGACAGTGATTCTACGGGCGCCAAAATGAATTTCGTTTGGGACAAAACCAAAGTAACAGTTCCTATTACTATACAATAATCATTGTGCTCAATTTTATCAAAAAGAAATGGTGGATAGCTCTTCCACTATTTCTTATTTTTTTGGGGCTTACTTACTGGCTAATAGGGAAGATACAGTATAGATTAAATGTAATGGATGTGGAGGAGTACTCCCCTATCTCCACCCTAAAAGTACCTGAACACAATCCCACTAAAGCAAAATTTCCTTTCATCGATGTGCACAACCATCAGTTCACCATGCCTATTCAAAATTTGGATAAGCTGGTGGCCGAAATGGATGAATTGAATATGAAGGTGATGGTGAACCTCAGTGGTTATCGAGGTAAATACCTGGAATGGACACTGGATAATGTCAACAAAAAATACAGCAATCGATTTATCATTTTTTTAAATATTGATTTTGAGGAATTGGACGATGAAGGCTGGCCGGACAATACATTGAGACTAATGGAAGATGCCAAAAAATTGGGCATCAATGGCCTGAAAGTTTATAAAAATCTGGGCCTAACAGAAAAAGATAATAATGGCAATCGAATTGCCGTTGATGATCCACGCCTCGATCCCATCTGGGCAAAATGTGGTGAACTCGGTATTCCTGTTTTGATTCATACGGGTGAGCCCAACGCTTTCTGGAAGCCCAAGGACAAATACAATGAACGATGGTTGGAGTTGAAACAATACCCAAGTCGTTATAAAGATCCGGCAAAGAATCCCTCCTTCGATGAAGTGATGAGTGAACAGCACAATTTGTTTCGTAAACATCCCAACACCAAGTTCATCAATGCACACCTTGGATGGTATGGTAATGACCTGGAACGACTAGGTGCATTAATGGATGAACTCCCCAACATGTATGCTGAGATTGGCGCAGTGATTGCCGAACTGGGCAGACAACCTCGCACTGCCAGAGAATGGCTGATCAAGTATCAGGATCGTATTATGATGGGAAAGGATACGTACAAAAAAGAAGAGTACTACACTTATTTTCGGGTGCTGGAAACCAACGATGAGTATTTCGATTATTATCGCAAAAGACATGCGCACTGGAAAATGTACGGACTTCATTTACCCGATAGTGTTTTGGAAAAAATCTATTTCAAAAATGCAATGAAGGTTATTCCGGGAATTGATGGTAACTTGTTCAAAAATTAAATTAATAATATAATAAGTAACGATGGCAACCAAGATAACAGTAAACAGCAATGGCTCTTTGAAGATTGAGGGTGATTTTGAAATTGTAGATATGCAGGGAGACAACTATGGACTTCAAGGCAGAACTGTGCTATCTTTGTGCCGGTGTGGACGATCTGTCAATAAACCTTTTTGTGATGGTTCGCATAAAGGAAATTTTGACCACGAGTCGAAAGCATTCGATTTGCCTCCTAAGAAGGTGTAAACCAATTTAAGGTTGAATGGGTAACAGTAAGCATCCTATTAAAGAACCACCAGTAAAACTAAAACCTGAGTTAGATTCCGATATTCTGGCGGCTATTGACCCACTAACACTGAAAGAAGGTTGTGTTTACGTGCATTGTCGGTGTGCCAACCGGGGTGATGACTTATTGGTGCGCATATGGAAAACAACTTTTCTCATTGATCATCACTCCAGTGCGAAACCTCAACTGTTGCACGCGGAGAATATCACCATCGCACCTCAGTGGCTGTTGGTACCCAAAGGGGTTACTCATAATTTTTTGCTTGTGTTTGGTGCCCTGCCTAAAACATGTACACAGTTTGACCTGATAGAAGAGATTCCTCAACCTGGTGGTTTTGAAATCCGGAGTATCAGCCGCAACGAGCGGGATGTTTATCATATTAATATTTTGTAAGCCCTTAGCCCTAGCTCATTGTTAGCCGTCTTTCTGAGGGGAGGTACGACCGCCTGCCTGACGTTTGCCGAAGTCATGGCAGGCAGGAAGAATCTCAAC
>DDUM01000012.1 GCA_002344795.1 Flammeovirgaceae bacterium UBA2338
TTGGCTAAACCGGATGAACACTCATTGCTTTTGTCTAATCACTCCTATGGTACAGTTACAGGCTGGACTAAAATAAATGGTCAATGGAACTGGTCAGGGAACTCATCAATAAGCACAGATGAGGATTATCGATTTGGATTATATGGAGACAAGGCTGCGGCTTTGGATGAATTGGCAAATCTTGCCCCCTATTATACAATCGTGTGGGCAGCAGGAAATGACCGGGGAGAACCAGGGGATGGTTCAAAGCCTCCTGATTGTAATGGAGGAACTGGGTACGACTGTATCATACCTGAATCAGTCGCTAAGAATATTATAACTGTTGGAGCAATTAACAAGGTGTTAACCTATACTAATTCAGCCAGTGTAGTGATGAGTTCTTTTAGCAGTTGGGGACCAACAGATGATGGTCGAATAAAACCAGATCTAGTGGGGGCGGGAGTAAATATATTTTCGTTGAGTGCCGATGGAGTGAATACCTATTCTTTCAGCAGTGGCACCTCAATGGCCACACCAAATGTTACGGGCTCATTGGCTTTGCTACAGGAATTGTATGGTAAGCTTCATGGTGGGAAAGTAATGATGGCTTCAACATTAAAAGCGCTGGCGATTCATACAACAAAAGAAGCAGGAGCGTTGCCGGGTCCTGATTATCAATTTGGGTGGGGTGTGCTGGATGCAGAAGCAGCGGCTAAACTTTTAATGCGTGAGGATGGAATCAATACTATTGTGAGTGAGGAAAGATTATTGAACGGTACGACATATGAGCAGATTTTGAGGCCTCAGGCCAATCAAAAAATCACTGTGACCATTGCCTGGAATGATCCTGCAGCACAACCCGAGACTCCTTCATTGGACCCAATCAGTTTAATGCTGGTGAATGATTTGGATGTTAAACTGGTTGCAGAGGATGGTACCATAAAGTATCCGTGGTTATTGAATCCTTCTGTTCCCTCAGCGCAAGCCATTAAAGGTGATAACTATAGAGATAACGTGGAGAAATTAGAATTTAATTTACCAGAGGCCAAACCCTATCGTTTAATAGTGAATCATAAAGGACAGTTGGTAAATGGAGGCCAGGATTTTTCTCTTGTTATTACTTATCAATCATCTGCATCAACAGGCAATACATTTTATTGGGTTGGTGATACTGGTGACTGGAGTGATGGATCACATTGGTCACTTTCGAGCGGAGGTGCACCGGCTATGGCAACACCGGGTGCATTAGACAGAATAATTGTTGATGAGAATTCATTTGATGGAATTGGAACAGATCAAATATCGCTGACCCAAAACAGATCGATTGGGACAATCAAGTGGTTGAGAAGCGCCTCATCGGGTCTCTCCATGCAAGGGAATACCCTGACGGTTAGCAAAGAACTGGTATTGGTAAATAAGTATTTTGAGCCAATCGGGGAGGGCTCCATTATTTGTTCTGCGCCTGGCGGAACTGGCACATTGTATTTCAATGAAAGCGATTTAGGCGATGTGAAATTAACAATAGCGGGAGGCGAGTGGCTAATGCGAGGTAAGCTAAATGCAGATGAGCTTGAATTATTGAATGGGAAATTGACCATAAATAATTCCATGCTTACACTGAATAAATTGATGGCAGATAGTCCATCACATCCTAAAGAGCTTGTGGTTGTTGATACCGAAATCAAACTTTCGGAACGAAGCCATTTTGAAGCAAGTCAATTAAATTTCGATTCAAGTGAATCTAAAATAGTTTTTGATAATGCAATAGTTGATTTGAATTGGGATGGTATTTCGTTTGGTGGAGCTTTTGAGATTATTCAATCTGAAGTGTATGCCAGTGGAAATATTGAAGTGGGTGACTTAAGTATTTATCCAGGATCGGGTTTACTACTTGAGCCTGGGTCACAGTTTCATGCGGACACAATATCATGGATGAAAGGTGAGAAAAATAAGTTGATTACCATTTCGAGTGACTTAAAATCATCTTTATCATCAAGCGCTCACTTTTTATTGTGCACTGACTATTTAAATATTTCTAATGTTGATTTCATCGGATCTTCCAGAATATATACTGGCCTTAATTCAACAATAACTAATGCTTCCAATTGGCAGGCACAAACTTGTGCGTCTGCTTTGTTTGCTGATTTTGACGTGAAGTTTTTATGTCAGAATGGGTTTACTGAGTTTGAAAATAATAGCATTGGTAATATTGACAAATACAAATGGAGTTTTGCTGATGGAGAGGGTGTGATAGGATCAAGTGTTTTTGAAAACTCTTTTCAATCTTTTGAAGAGGCGGGAATTTACACTATATCATTAACTGTCAAAGATCAATCCAATTCTCATACGTTTGAAAGACAAATTGAAATTTCACCGACAACCACAGGAAGGAACAGTGTTGCTGTTAATGCCGACAATCTTGTAAGTCTGGCTATCTCCTCATCTTACCAATGGTTTCTTAACGACCAGAAGATAGATGGAGCTGTTGGTCGGTCTTATGCTTATAATGGGAATGAAGGGGTGTACAGGGTGGTTACTTATGATGGCGCCTGTAACAAGGCATCGAATTTAGTGACGATTACAGGACTGGAGAATGAGCTTGTTGGGTTGAAAGTTTACCCTAATCCGGCAAATGATGTTTTGCATGTAGTGTTCCATTCATCACCCCCTGTACAAGCTATCTTATCCGATTTGTTGGGGAGAGTGATGAGTGTATCGGTTTTCAATAACTCGGTAAGTATTTCAATGAATAGTTTAAGCAACGGAATTTACTTATTGAAAATAAAAACTGGAACAGGGGAAATCGAAAAGAAAATAGTGGTAAACCGCTAATAACGCTTATTTGGAATTAAATAGTTTTTCACATAATCGCTAACCCCTTCTTCAAGTGTTGAGAAGGACTTGTCATACCCAACACTTTTTAATTTCTCCATATTGGCTTCAGTGAAATACTGATATTTATCACGAATATCTTCTGGAGTATCAATGAATTCAATGTCCTCCTTTTTATCCATTGCTTTGAAGACGCTGCGCGTAAGATCGAGAAAAGTTCTGGCTTTCCCTGACCCCAAATTGTAAATGCCGGAATTCTTTCGGTGGTGCATTAAATAGTAACATACTTCCACTACGTCTTTCACGTAAACGAAATCCCTCATTTGTTCTCCGTCTTTGAATTTCGGATTGTGGGACTTAAACAATTTCATTTTATTGGTAGCGCTGATCTGCTTAAAGGCATGAAGAATAACAGAAGCCATTCTGCCCTTGTGATACTCGTTGGGGCCGTAAACATTGAAGAACTTAAGACCAGCCCAATAAAATGGCTTGTCTTTTTGTGATAATGCCCAGACGTCAAACTCTTGCTTCGATACACCGTAAGGGTTTAAAGGTTGTAGTTTTTGAATGGTAGACTCGTTGTCGTCATAACCTTCTTCTCCTAATCCATAAGTAGCAGCAGAAGAAGCGTAGACAAGAGGTATTTGGTAACTCACACACCGTTTCCATATTTCTTTGGTGTACTCTGTATTGAGCTGATGAAGTAAATCCATATCAAATTCAGCAGTATCCGTTCGTGCCCCAATGTGGAAGATGAATTCGACAGTTTCATTATTCTGATCAAGCCATTCCATAAACACATCACGATCTATCTTTTCCTTCAGTTTGGCGCCAACTAGGTTTTTGTTCTTGGTTTCGTCTTCAAACTTATCTACCGCCACAATGGCGTTAAAATTCTCAGAATTCAGTTTCTTGATTAGGCAACTTCCAATAAAGCCAGCAGCTCCGGTAACAATGATCATCCTGGTAAAATATTTTGAGGCAAGTTAATGTATATTTGTGCCAGAATAAAGATATGGTCTACGTAAGTCGAAAGGAGCATTTCAATGCAGCGCATAAGCTGTATAACCCTACCTGGTCAAAGGAAAAGAACATCGAAGTTTTTGGCCCCTGTGCCAATGAAAATTGGCATGGACATAACTTTGACTTAATTGTAACGGTAAAGGGTAAGCCAGATCCGGAAACTGGTTTTGTGATCGACCTCAAGAAATTAAGTACGCTGATCAGAGTGGAAGTAATTGATAAGCTGGATCATAAGAATCTTAATCTTGATGTGGATTTTATGAAGGATAAGCTGGCCAGTTGTGAGATCCTTGTCCTTGAGATATGGAAAATTTTAGCTCCGAAAATTGCAGGTATTAGCAAACTAGGTACCCTTCACTCGTTAAGACTTTACGAAACCCCCAGAAACTATGTGGAGTACTATGGCGAATAATAATCAATTATCGTGAAGTACTATCTGATTGCAGGAGAACGCTCTGGTGATCTTCACGGGAGCAACCTGATGAAAGAATTGAAAAAGCAAGATCCAGATGCTGAATTCCGGGGCTTTGGTGGCGACTACATGAAAGCAGTAGGTCTTGATATGGTGGTGCACTATCGAGATATGGCTTTTATGGGTTTGATCGCACTTTTTGCCAATCTTCGCACTCTGCTTGGCAGACTGAAACAAGGTAAGAGTGATATTCTTAAATATCAGCCAGATGTAGTGATCCTTATTGACTATGGTGCTTTTAATAAAAGGATAGCTAAGTTTTGTAAATCCAACGGAGTAAGAAACTACTACTATATATCTCCAAAAGTTTGGGCCTGGTACCAGTCTCGAGCCAAAGAATTGAAATCCAATGTGGATCGGATGTTTTGTATTCTTCCATTTGAAAAGGATTTTTTTAAAAAATTCAATTGGGAGGTAGACTACGTGGGAAATCCTGTGCTGGATGCTGTAAAAGCTTTTGAGCCCGACCCGGACTTTTTAACAAAATATAATCTCACTGAGAAAAAACAATTAGTTGCACTCCTGCCTGGAAGCCGAAAAAGCGAATTGGCAAAAATCATTCCTTTGATGGTAAAGGTAATCGATGCTAATCCTGATTATAATTTTGTGGTAGCAGCGGTGAGGTCCATGCCAGAGGATTTATATCACCCTATCTCAAAGTTTGCAAACGTCCATCTTGTTTTTGACGCTACCTACGATTTGCTTTCTCATGCACACGCTGCCATAGTAACTTCCGGGACAGCAACATTGGAGACTGGCCTTTTTAAAGTTCCCCAGGTAGTAGTATACAAAGCCAATAGGCTGGAATTTTTCTTGGCGAAGCGAATGATTAAAGTAGAGTTTGTTTCTTTGGTTAATCTGATTGTAGGACGGGAAGCCATCCGCGAATTAATTCAAAGAGAAGCGAGTATTCAAAATACAATTATTGAATTGAGAAAATTGGTAGACGATTCTCTTTATCGGGGTAAGATCATGAAAGATTATGATCAATTACTTAAGATACTGGATACTGGTTCTGCTTCAGAAAATGCAGCAAGGTTAATGGTCAATTATCTTCGCGATGAAGGTTAAGCTACTTTGAGTTTGCTGTAATGTGATTTGTTGAATTTCTCTTCTGCGTATGCGCGGTTGATAGATAACTTACCAGATGTTTTTTCGGAAGGAAGGTCAAACATGGCATCGTTGATGATGGCCTCACAAATGGAGCGCAGACCGCGTGCACCTAGTTTAAACTCAATGGCCTTTTCAACGATGAAATCAAGGGCGCCATCTTTGAAGCTCAATTCGATGTCCTCCATTTCAAACAATTTTTGGTATTGTTTTACGAGCGCGTTCTTAGGGGTCGTGAGAATTTTTCTCAATGCATCTTTGTCTAAAGGATTCAAATAGGACAATACAGGAAGGCGTCCTATTAACTCGGGGATCAAACCGAAACTCTTAAGATCAAGTGCCGAAACGAACTGAAGTAAATTATCTTTGTCAAACTCACCTGGCTTCAAGCTATTTGCACTGGCAGCAAAACCGAGTGGTCTTGTATTAAGACGGCTTGCTATAAATCTGGTTATTCCTTCAAAAGCTCCACCGCAGATAAACAGAATGTTGTCTGTATTTACAGTAATCATTTTTTGATCTGGGTGCTTTCTTCCTCCTTGTGGCGGAACGTTTACTGGTGTTCCCTCCAACAATTTTAACAAAGCCTGCTGTACACCTTCACCACTCACATCACGGGTAATGGAAGGATTATCGGATTTTCTTGCGATTTTATCGATTTCGTCAATGTAGACAATGCCGCGTTCGGCAGCTTCCACATTGTAGTCTGCAGCCTGTAGTAGCCTCGTCAAAATGCTTTCAACATCTTCTCCTACATAACCGGCCTCGGTAAGAACGGTTGCGTCCGCAATACAAAATGGAACTTGTAGCAACTTGGCCAATGTTTTTGCCAAATAGGTTTTACCAGTTCCTGTTTCGCCAACCATGATGATGTTCGATTTTTCAATCTGCACTTCATTGTCGACCTTCTTCTGCATGAGGCGCTTATAGTGATTATAAACAGCCACAGACATTACTTTTTTGGCTTCATCCTGACCAATTACATACTCATCAAGAAATTTCTTGATTTCTCTCGGCTTGATCAGTTTGAAATTGGGAAGATTACCCGCCTCGGTCTTATTTTTCTTCTCTTCAAGCAGGATTTGACTTGCCTGGGTTACACATTTGTCACAAATGTGGGCATGAATGCCTGATATCATCAGGTCTACATCCTTCTTATTTCTCCCGCAAAACGAACATGTAACTTCAGCCATGTGATTGTAGTAATGTGCTACAAATGTACAAATTTATAATTTCTCCCTCATAGGTGTCCTCTTCAACGGGCTGGGAGCCCATTGAAGTTGTTATTCGACCCCCATCAATTCAGCCCTTATTTCTTCTTTTCCAGTACCTCGTCAATGAGTCCGTAAGCTTTGGCTTCGGCAGATCGCATCCAGTAATCACGGTCTGAATCTTTCTCTATTTTGTCAAATTTCTGTCCACTGTGTTTAGCCAAAATGGTGTACAAGTCTTTCTTCACCTCTAAGGTTTGACGCAAAGAGATCTCCATATCTTTTGCCTGCCCCTGCATACTGCTCATCGGCTGGTGAATCATGATACGTGAATGTGGGAGTCCTGATCTTTTCTTGTCAGCACCCGATGCCAAAAGAACAGCAGCCATAGATGCGGCTAGCCCCGTACATACAGTGGCTACCTCAGGGTTAATGTATTGCATGGTATCGTATATTCCCAAACCGGCATATACCGAACCGCCCGGGCTATTGATATACATAATAATGTCTTTCTTAGGATCAGAGGATTCAAGGAAAAGAAGTTGGGCAGTGATCAAGTTGGCAATCTGATCGTCTACCCCCATACCAAGAAAAATAATTCTGTCTGAAATAAGGCGTGTAAATACGTCAATCGCCCTAAAATTGCCAGGCCGTTCCTCAATAACGTACTGGGTCATATTGTCAATTTTTTGAGCGTAATCGTCAACCGTATTACCACTCATGCCCATATGATGAACTGCGTATTTTCTGAACTCGTTGTTATTATTACTCATGGTCAAGTGTGTTTATCAAGTTGTTTTAATCCTTTAGTCGAAATTGGAATAGTATTTATTCTATTTGAACGTTCAAATGTTAACAAGAAATCTTTAATAAAAAAGCCCGGTTAGGGGCCTATACGATTAAACTTATCTGAACGTTGAAAGGTTCAGGCAAGTTTAATGATTGTGCTTTTCTACAATCTTTTTGAACTCATCCAATGAAACAGGCTTTTCAGTAATGGTAGCCGTCTCCTTTATTGTTTTTAGGATTTTCTCGTGTCGGAGTTCATCGTAAAGCTTCATGAAGTTCTTTCCCTCCTGATCAGACAAGTAATTATTGGCAATGTCATCCAGCTTATCCCCAAGCTGTGCTGCAAAGGCCTGCCCACCAAACTGCTCCATAATCATGGCCTTGGCCTTCGTCTTCACTTCTTCTGCCTCAACAATAATTTTCAGGTCTTCGGCAATTTTATTTTTTATCAAATCCCATTTTAAGGATTCTTTGTATTGACCAAATTCCTTTTCAAGAATTTCATCTGTTATCTGATCACCGCCAGAGTTTTTAAGCCAGATTTTCAGAAACTCGTCTGGCATACTGATCTTGGTATTTTCTACAAAGTGATGCTGGATTTCGTGATCCAACAAATGCGCAGTCTCCCTGTCGTAATTACCCTGAATGGTTTCCTTTACTTTATTGAGAAATTCTTCTTCAGATTTTACAGCGTCTTTTCCAAAAACCTTATCAAAGAACTCCTGATTTATTTCAGCCGGAGCCACACGACTGATGGAGGTAATCTGAAAATTATACTTTCCGCTTTTTGCTTTGGCCTCTTCAGGAGAGACACCCAGAAAAATCCCTATTTCTTCATCAGTGTCAAATACTTTTCGGATATCCATTTCAATGGAGTCCTCTTTTTTCTTTCCCACAAAATCTTTTACCACCTTCTTGTTCAGCTTTGGAAGCTCCAAATGAGCACTCATGGGAGTTTCGCTCCCCGTTTCAAGCACTTGGCCATGAAGGTTGTCCCCTTCTACACTTACTTCAGGATGGGTAACTTCACCAAATCTCTTTTTTAAGTCTGCGATGGTGTCGTCAATCACTTTTTTATCTACTTCTATTGGATAAGATTTTAATTTAACCTTGGGAGATAGCTCGTAAGTAAAGTCGTCAACCAGACCGATTTGAAACTCAAATTCGAATTCATCCTGTGTATCCCAGTTGATCTGGTTCGCTTTTTCCTGATTGGGCAATGGCTCTCCAAGAATTCTTAGGTTGTTACTCTTGATGTAGTCAGAAACGGAATGTGAGAGAATGTGATTCACCTCCTCAACAAGAATAGACTTGCCAAACATCTTTTTGATTACACCATGTGGTACTTTTCCCTGACGAAAGCCTTTAATGTTGGCTTTGCGTGCATAGTCCTTGATTTTTTCTTCCACTTTCGGTTGATAATCACTTTGTGATAACTTAATTTTAATAAGACCGTCTGTGGTACTTTTTTTATCTAACGTAATGTCCAAGGTAATCCAGTTTTTTGTGATTCAAATAAAATTATGAACCCTCGACACCAGTTACATATGTCTGGAACCGAGGGTTCTTTTATCGTGCGGGTGGAGGGACTCGAACCCCCATGGATCGCTCCGCCAGATCCTAAGTCTGGTATGTCTACCAATTTCACCACACCCGCATTTGCCGTCCGACCTGATAATTCAGTTTTAAGCCGAATTACACCCTTTGGGATGGGTCAGCCGTCAAAAAAGGAGTGCAAATTTATTGATATTTTATTACGATTAATGATATTTTTCAAAATTCCGGTGAATTGGTGACCCCATTTTCACGTTCAATAGAATGAAGGTAATAGAAATTAGTGTGTGAACGATAAAAATAGATTCAAGTGGTAATTGACGCGGCAGAGGAGAAGAAGGAAATAATCAATAGGTACCGCAGGTTACTGCGCAAGGCCAAGCCTATTCTGGAACCAGGTGATGCCAAGCTGATCAAGCGGGCATTTACTATTGCGCTGGAGGCACATAAGGACATGCGCAGGAAGTCGGGGGAGCCCTATATTTTTCACCCACTGGCCGTGGCCGAGATTTGTGTGGAGGAGATTGGTTTAGGCACTACTTCCGTAATAGCCGCCCTTTTGCATGATGTCGTGGAAGATACGGACATCGAGTTAGAAGACATCGAGCGGTTATTTGATAAAAAAATAGCCAAAATTACAGATGGACTGACAAAAATCAGTGGCGTTTTTGATTATGGTACCTCAGCCCAGGCCGAAAACTTCAGAAAGATGCTGTTTACGCTTTCTGAAGATGTGCGGGTAATACTGATCAAGTTAGCCGATCGCCTGCATAACATGCGCACTTTGGTAAGTATGCCGCGCAATAAGCAGTTGAAGATTGCCTCAGAAACGATTTACCTCTACGCACCGCTGGCTCATCGATTGGGGTTGAATGCGATTAAGAGTGAACTGGAAGACCTTTATCTCAAGTTTACAGATGAAAGTGTTTACGAGGAGATTGCCTCCAAAATTGATAACACGAGAACCTCTAGAAATAAGTTTATAAAACTTTTCATAACTCCCGTAAAAGAAGAGTTGGACAAACTGGACATCAGCTATGAAATAAAAAGTCGACCAAAATCCATTTATTCAATTTGGAACAAAATGCGGAAGCAAAATATTCCGTTTGATGAAATATATGACCTGTTTGCGGTTCGGCTCATTTTGGATGCACCCGAAGATCAGGAGAAGTCTTATTGCTGGCAGGCGTATTCTATAGTTACAGATTATTATACACCAAACCCCGATAGGTTACGGGATTGGATAAGTACTCCGAAAGCCAATGGGTATGAATCGCTGCACACTACAGTAATGGCTAAAAATGGTCAGTGGGTGGAAGTGCAAATCAGAACAAGGCGAATGGACGAGATTGCGGAGAAGGGATATGCCGCACATTGGAAATACAAGGATAGTGCGGGCACTCACGAATCCAATCTGGAAAAATGGCTGGTTCATGTTCGCGAATTGCTGGAGCGCCAGGATTTGTCTGCTCTTGAATTTGTTGATGATTTCAGGGGCAACCTGTTCAATGAAGAAGTTTTTGTATTTACCCCCAAAGGGGAATTAAAAACGTTGCCCAATGGTGCTACTGCTCTTGATTTTGCTTTTGAGATTCATACTGATGTGGGGGCAAAGTGTATTGGCGCCAAAGTGAATCAGAGATTGGTTCCCATCAACCAGGTTTTAAAAAATGGAGATCAGATTGAGATACTTACCTCAGCCAAGCAAAAACCAAATGAAGACTGGCTTCGGTTTGTAGTTAGCTCCAAGGCCAAATCAAAAATTAAGGAGGCGCTAAAGGAGGATAAAAAGATAATTGCTGAAGAAGGAAAAGAAATCCTTTTAAGAAAGCTAAAGCAAATTAAAATTGATCCGAATAATCAGATATTTGAGAGGATGAGGGCTTACTTCACAGTAAACTCTCAGTTTGATTTGCATTTTAAGGTGGGTAAGGGTCTCATTACTGTAAATGACCTAAAGCGCTTCAAGGAATTCAAGCCGTCTTCTCATGTTAAGTCTAAGCCTCAGATTAATGATGCTAAAGGAATTGAGCGGGAAATCTCAAGAGCCAAAGGCCGCTATGATGATATTCTTTTGATAGGTGAAGATATGGATGTGGTGGAGTACAAACTGGCAAAGTGTTGTTCGCCAATACCTGGAGATGATGTATTTGGTTTTGTTACAATCAATGAAGGGATAAAAATTCACCGTGCTAATTGCCCTAATGCCACTGAGCTTTTAGCCAGTCATGGCAACAGAGTGATAAAGGCCAAATGGACTTCACAACATGAAGTGGCTTTTCTCACTGGTCTAAAAATCATTGGCACAGACAGAGTGGGGCTCATCAATGATGTGTCGAAGATAATATCAGAAGAATTAAAGGTGAATATGAGCTCTATCTCATTCAGAACGGACAATGGTATTTTTACCGGGGAGATCATGCTTTATGTGAATGACACGCGGCATCTGGATTTATTAATTAAAAAACTGGAAAAAGTAGAGGGAGTTGTTACAGCCAACCGCTTTGATTCCAAAAATATTGAGAATACTAACCTGGAAAGGGTTTAATAAAAGATACAATCCTGCAATGTGCGATGCGCAGATAATTTTCTTTGGTCACGTTATTCACAACAACTCGTATATTTGTTGGTCGAAACGAGAGTATGCCTATTAATCCAAAAGTTTACGAAGAGGTTCAAAAGATTTTTACAGCTTATCTTGAGAATAAAGAGCTAAGAAAGACTCCAGAACGATTTGCGATATTGGAGGAAATCTACTCTCAGGACGGCCATTTTGATGTAGAATCGCTATACATCAATATGAAAAACAAAAACTATCAGGTAAGCAGAGCAACTGTATACAATACTTTAGATTTATTGGTAGAGTGCGATCTGGTAAGTAAACACCAGTTTGGTAAAAATCTGGCTCAATACGAAAAGTCGTTTGGTTACAAACAGCATGACCATTTGATTTGCACTGATTGTCATAAAGTGACTGAGTTTTGTGATCCAAGAATTCAAAATATTCAAAATACAGTTGAAGAGTTGCTTCACTTTAATGTGATGCATCACTCATTGATACTTTATGCTACCTGTACCAAGAAAAATTGTGAAAATAGAAAAGCATGAATTTTAGACAGGAAATAAGCGCCAATACCCTCATTTTGAGGATAATGGGGAATCTTATTGGAGAAGACAGTGGCACTCAGCTTATTGAGGCAGTAAATGAGGCTGTAAGCCATAAGGTGGTGACCTGTATTGTTGATATTTCAGAATTACGATATATCAACAGCAGTGGAATAGGAGTGCTTATTACCATTCTAACAAAATTTAGAAACAAAGGAGGAGAAGTTTATTTAATGAACCCTTCAGAAAGCGTGAAGAAGTTGTTAGCCATAACAAAATTGAATGCCATTTTTCAGGTAGTAAAAACTGAGGAAGAGGCAATCGCATTATCCAAAAAGCAATCAGCTCAAAAATGAAAGTAGATGTATTACTGGGTCTTCAATGGGGTGATGAAGGCAAAGGTAAAATTGTTGATGTGCTTGCTCCAAAATATGATGTGATCGCTCGTTTTCAGGGTGGCCCCAATGCCGGGCATACACTTGAGTTTGATGGTATCAAGCATGTGCTTCATCAAATTCCTTCTGGAATATTCAGATCTAACACCAAAAATGTAGTGGGCAATGGTGTAGTGCTAGATCCGGTTATTTTCAAAGCTGAGATTGAAAAGCTGGCAAAGTTTAATCTGGATATAACGAAGAACCTTTTTATTTCAAAAAAGGCCACCATTATCTTACCTAGCCATAGGTTGCTCGATCAGGCGTATGAAAAAGAAAAAGGCGATAATAAGATTGGAAGCACCCTTAAGGGCATCGGACCCTCCTATCAGGATAAGATAGGCAGGCAAGGGTTAAGAGTGGGGGATACTTTGTCAGAGAATTTTCGAGCTAAATTCAAGAAGCTAACAGAGCTGCATTTCAGCATTCTTAAAAATCACGAATTGGATTACAACTGGGAGGAGTTGGAAGAACAGTTTTTTGAAGCCATTGAATTTTTAAAACAATTTGAACTGATTGATAGCGAGTACTTTCTGAACAGAGAGATTAAATCTGGAAATTCTATTCTGGCCGAGGGAGCCCAGGGGTCGTTGTTGGATATTGACTTTGGAAGTTATCCTTTTGTCACTAGTTCAAGCACAGTTACAGCTGGTGCGTGTACCGGATTGGGTGTAGCGCCTCGTCATATTGGGGAGGTATTTGGTATCTTCAAAGCCTATAGCACCAGAGTAGGAAGCGGTCCATTCCCTACTGAACTTTTGGATGAGGATGGTGAAAAAATGCGGAAGGCTGGAAATGAATTTGGATCAACAACAGGGCGTCCAAGAAGATGCGGTTGGATTGATTTGCCAGCACTCAAATACTCCATTATGATCAATGGAGTTACTAAACTCCTTATGATGAAAGCGGATGTGCTGGATGACTTCCCAACTATAAAGGCTTGCACTAGCTATAAATTAGCTAATGGTACTGTTACAGACTCATTGCCATATGAATTGGTGAATGAAAAAATAATTCCAGTGTATAAAGAGTTGAAAGGTTGGAATACTTCTTTGCAAAATATTACCAAAGAAAATATGCCTGAGGAACTTTCGGCATATGTTTCCTTCTTGCAAAAAGAACTTGAAGTGCCAATTACATTGATCTCAACAGGCCCAGATCGACTTCAGACCATTCATTTGTAGCCTGTCCTCAAAAAATATTTCGAAAAGGCACTTGCATTACCCAAATTCGAGGATTATCTTTGCAATCCGTTTTGGAAAAAGGTAGGCTTCAGTCGGAAGCTAAGCCGAATCAAACAAGGTTTTTTTGGACCTCAAAATGAGTTGAAAAAGATCAACTCAAAACGTTCTTTGAATAGATGGAAT
>DDUM01000096.1 GCA_002344795.1 Flammeovirgaceae bacterium UBA2338
CGACAAGTGGTTGTGCATGATGCTTCCGCGGTTGAAACTACTGCGGGAATTACTCAGTGAAGATGGGGTAATATTTATTTCTATTGATGATAACGAAATGCATAGGTTAAAAGTGCTGTGTGATGAAATATTTGGAGAGGATAATTTTATTGCAACTGTAAATTGGAGGAAGGTTTATAGCCCTAGAATGGACTCGAAAACAATCAGTCAGGATATTGATTACATTTTACTTTATGGCAAATCGGAAGTATCTGAATTAATGAAGCTACAAGTTGAGCAAAACAAAAAGCAGTTCAATATACTTGAAGAAGAATCCGAGAAATTCTATCGTAGAAGACAATGGAGAAAGGAGGGCAGCAACTCAAGAAAAGAAGATCGACCCAACTTATTCTATCCAATAAAAATGGAAGATGGCTCAGAGGTATTACCTATTAGACCAGATGGTTCCAATGGCTGCTGGAGGGGCAGTTTTAGTTACTTTGAAGAACTTCAAAAAAACGGATTAATTGAGACATTCAAGGATAAAGGGGAATGGCAAGTTTATGTAAAACAGTTTTATGATGACGAGGCAACTCAACCACCAAGTACCTTTTGGGACAGTGATTTTGCAGGACACAATCAGGAAGCTGCATTTGAAATCAAATCCATATTTGGTAAGAATGAATTTTCGACACCAAAGCCAACGACACTTATCAGAAGAATTTTGAATTTTGCTACTAATGAAAATGACATCATTCTCGACTCCTTTGCTGGTTCCGCCACCACAGCCCATGCCGTGCTCGACCTCAACAAAGAAGATGGAGGCAACCGAAAGTTTATTTTGGTGGAGATGGAAGACTATGCCAATACCATTACGGCTGAAAGAGTCAGGCGAGTTATTAATGGGGTGAAGAAATCGAAAAACGAGAACCTGAAGAAAGGGTTAGGTGGCTCGTTCAGCTATTTTGAATTGGGCAAGCCAATAGAAATGGAGAGTTTGCTGCGAGGCAAGAACCTGCCTTCGTATGTAGAGTTTGCCCGCTATCTCTTCTACACGGCTACGGGAGAGGAGTTCGATGCAAATGCTGTTAACGAAAAAACACTGGGCATAGGCGAAAGCCGTAACTATGAAGTCTACTTGTTTTATAAACCCGATCTGGATTGGTTGAAGAACAACGCGCTTACTTTGGAGCTTTTAAAATCATTGCCAAAGTTTAAGAAAAAAAAACGGTTGGTATTTGCTCCTGCCAAGTATATAGACGATCATACTTTGGCGGAATTCCGTGTGGATTTTTGTCAATTGCCTTATGAAATTTATCGATTGCAAAAATGAGCGAGCCTATACCCTATTACTTTGATCCGATCAATCGCAACGCGATAATCGTAAAACCAAAAAAACCATTTTTTGATTGGGTAAATGCTATTGATGACACTGATAAAATTGAAGAAGTAGATGAGAATAACATCTACCTCATTCGGGAGATGGATAGTAATTTTGATGTGCAAGAGTGGATAAGTGATAACTATGAGGCATTGTTTGTCAATGAGTTGAATGATTGGTACGTGGATGAGACATTGTGGCCAAAGCATAGAACGTACGAGTTGTTTTGTGAATGGTTTAAAGTAACAATTCACTCGATGATATTGGACCTAGAAGATTTTCCGATAACAAAGCATTAATGAAATTAAAGCACTATCAGGAAAAAGTAATTAAAGAACTTAAGGAGTATTTAGGTTCCCTTGCCAGATTTAAATCTAAATACGAAAAATACTTAGACATAGAACCTGATCTGGCCATGGACTATGATTTTCCAAGGCGCGCCTGGGAGCAGGCTACCGGAAGATCGGTTTACTATTCCAAAACCAATGGTCTCAAAGAGCCACTTCCCGATGTGTACTTGAAAGTGCCCACCGGAGGTGGAAAAACATTATTGGCTTGCCATGCCATTGATCTCATCCATATTAGTTATTTAAATAAGCAAACGGGATTGGTGTTGTGGGTGGTGCCTTCTACCCAGATATACAGGCAAACTATCCTTGCGCTGAAAGATCGTGAACATCCTTACCGCCAGATATTGGATATATCCAGTGGAGGAAGAACAATGATTAAGGAAAAAACGGAAGTCTTTACCCGACAGGATGTTGAGAATAATCTGGTCATCCTTATGTTGATGCTTCCTTCCGCTAACAGGCAGAACAAAGAGACGCTGAAAGTATTTAAAGATTCGGGAGGGTTTACTGATTTTTTCCCTCCGGAGGATAACTTTAAGGGACACGAAGAGTTGTTGAAGCAAATGCCCAATCTCGATTGCTTTACCCAGCCCGGAGGTATTTTTGGAACACAAATTAAAACTTCATTGGGCAATACACTGAAGCTCTTAAAGCCACTGATCATTATTGATGAAGGGCATAAGGCCTATGGAGAAAATGCAAGGAATACTATAAGAAACTTTAATCCATCATTTGTCTTACAGTTGTCTGCAACCCCACCGCCTCAGAGCAACGAGTTGTGTAAAATCTCAGGCAGAGAATTGCACGATGAAGAAATGATTAAACTCGATATTCACCTTATCAATAAATCCACAACGGATTGGCACGATACCTTGCTTGCCAGTATTGAGAAAAGAACGGAATTGGAAAGACAAGCCAAAGAATACGAGGGAAATACGGGAAAGTACATTAGACCTGCTTGTTTGATACAGGTGGAACGAACAGGAAAAGACCAAAGAGAAGCAAGGTTTATTCATGCGGAAGAGGTCAAAGAGTTTTTGTTGAGAAAATGCAGCGTTCCTGAGGAGCAGATTGCAATTAAAAGCAGTGAAAAAGATGATATAGAAGGTATTGATTTAATGGCTGATGATTGTGAAATAAGATACATCATTACAAAGCAGGCACTACAGGAGGGAT
Organism: Flammeovirgaceae bacterium UBA2338; assembly: GCA_002344795.1. GTDB lineage: Bacteria > Bacteroidota > Bacteroidia > Cytophagales > Cyclobacteriaceae > ELB16-189. The sequence continues at coordinate 2,887 of DDUM01000096.1, forward strand.
GGGATTTTCCATTCGCGTATGTACTTACTATCCTAACCAATCCCACGTCTTCCACAGGCATTACCCAATTGGTGGGCAGAATTTTGCGACAACCGTTTGCGCAAAAAACGCAAATAAAAATGTTGGATGAATGCTATGTATTCACCTTTAAGCAGAATGCGAGTAAACTGGTAAAAGAAATAAAAATTGGATTGGAGGGAGAAGGGTTGGGTGATTTGGCAGGCAGGATTATAAATGACGAGGACAAGTCCGAGGCTTTGCTCTTTAAAGAGAGGGAAGTAACGTACAGGCCTGGATTCAAAAAATTTGAGGGGAAAATCTATTTACCAAAATTCGTTATTCAGGAAAAGGAATCATGGCGTGATATCAACTTTGAAATGGATATTCTCAGCCGAATCGATTGGGATAGCATTAATTTGGATGGATTGGAATCTGTTACCTTAAACCCTGATCAAAAATTGGGTGAAATAGACCTAACGATTGGCTATCCGGAAGAGAACTGGAATGAGATTATTCAAAGGGGGGTGGTTCAAAGCAAAGGCACATTACAGATTGATGAAACCTTTCTTGCCAGGCAGTTGGGGGATCTCATTCCTAATCCCTGGATTGCCTTTAAAAAGGGAGAGGAAGCACTTTCGCGTATACGCAAAAAGTACAAGTCGCATAAAAACAAAACCATTGTTGAGGCCAATTTTGTGTTTCTCATTGAGGAGTTGAAGAAAATAGTAGAAAAGGAAAGAGATCAATTGGCGGAAAAAGTTTTTAAACAACTTATTCATGATAAACATCTGTGTTTCTTTTTGTTGGAGGGAAAAGGACATCATCAAGTTCCATCCCGAATCAAAGTGAAGGGGGGAAAACAATTGGTGAGAATGGATAATTCTTCTGTTCAAAAATCGTTGTTTGATCAAACCTTTGAAGAGGAGTACAATGAGACGGAAAGAAGTGTAGCGATATACTTGGATCAACAGGAGAAATTACTTTTTTGGTACCGGAATATTTCGAGGCAGCACTATCACATTCAGGGATGGAAAAAGAATAAAATTTATCCTGACTTTTTAGCTGCCGAAAAAGACCCTGAAGACGATTCAGATTACAATACCATTTACGTGCTGGAAACAAAGGGGGTACATCTCAAAGCTAACCCTGATACCAAGTACAAACAGAATGTATTTGAACTATGTAATGAATTAGGCTCAAAGAAGGCCTGGAGGGATCTTTTTGAAGATTTTCCTGATAAAGACTTTGAATTTCAAGTTGTATTTGAGGATGAATGGCAGAATAAGATTAACTCAATTTTAGAAGATTAATTATGCCATCCGTTCGCCTGTTCTGTTTGTTGCTCAGTTGTGCTTGTTTAATCTCGATGGTTATCGGATTGTTTAAACCCTGGCTATTGCTGTGGTGGGAGGATGTACAAAACCGGAAAAAGATTTTTCAGGTGTATGGCACGCTAACACTGGTTTTTTTTGTGGCGTATGTCGTGTTGGGCTTTTTTATTTAACCCGACTGGCCAGAACAAGATACTTTTTATCTCTTCCTGAAAATGCAATTACGAATTGATCTCCTCCGTCTTTTAGCTTAAGCTTCTTCTTAAGTTGAGAAGGACTTAAAGGGTAGTTGCGCGAGATAATGTTGGCTTGCCCATCTTTTACAACCTTATGTACAGATTTTGAATCTGATTTCAGAAAACATTCGATTTTAAAAATGCGTCCGGGAAAATTCGGAATGATTTTATCAGTTGTATATAAATGGGTATTAGGTGATAATTTTCTAAGGTCAAATCTTTTCGCCACCAACTTGAATGCTCCCGCCTTTAGCATCATAGCCGTTGGCTCATACAGATAGCCGAGAGGCTCATCATACGAAACCGTTGATTGTTTTTCTTCCGAGAGGCTAAATGTAAAATGCTCTGACTTTGGATTTCCTTCGGAAAGATCAACGACCTCAACAATTGGCTCTTTTGTATGATCTCCAATTAAGAAGAGCACCTCCTTGCATTCATTATCAAACCCAACCACAAAAACTTTGGCGACATAGCCGAGTTCAGTTAGCCCTTGTTTTATATCAATAAGCGGAGAGGCTTTTATTAAAACAGATTTGGATTTTTTAACCAATGCAGAGAGCAAGCTCACCACGTTAGGACTGCATTCAGAGAACTTAAAAATCTTTCTATTCGCATTACTTCTTCTTGAAGGATCTATGTACAGCAAATCAAAATGGTCTTTATTGAAGTTGAGAAAGGATTCTGCTGTTGTACACAGATGATCAATATTGGTTGAGCCAAATGTGTTATGGTTATGTTTAGCAATTTTCAGTAAAGCTTCGTCAAGTTCAATATGAATTACCTTCTTACAATTTTTACTAAGAAAATAACTGTCAACCCCAAAACCTCCTGTGAGGTCTGCTGCTAATTTTCCTGATCGAATGCTTGCTTTGAATAGTGCAGTCTTTTCAGAAGAGCATTGTTCCAGATTGAGTTTCGGGGGGTATATAATATTTTTGGTGTTGTAATAAAGGGGAAGCTTTGTCCTGGCTTTACGCCTTCCCACGATCTGTTGTGCTATTTCTGTAGAAGGAAGCCCAAGGATTTCTTTATGTTTTAAAACAAGCACATTTTGATCTTCCTTCTCATGGTCTTTAATGAAGCGTTGTACGTCTTTGCGGAGCAAATGATCGAAAAGGAGAGGGTCATGCATAGATGACTTAAAAATAGTATAATTGTATATAGCAATTTGATGAATTGTCCCTTTATAAAAACAGGTGTTGGAATTCTGGCTGGAGCATGCCTGATGTCGTGTGCAGCTTTAAAAGAAACTGCGCGATACGAATTCGTTGATGACGAGTACTGGTACAAGCAAAGACCCAATACTTATCAAAAGGTGTATGTTGATGCGGATTTAGAAGATGATGTCATTGATATTTATGCTCTAAGTTCTGAACAGGAAGCCGAGCTGCCAAAGTATATAGAAAATAAGGATCAGTATTTTATTATGAAGGACCTGCATTTGAATGTCCTCACCATTCCCTTTAAGCTTCGCCCTAGTGTTGCGGGCTTCCCCAGCCAACTGAATTCAAATTTTAATGGAGAAATTTTTCTTGGATACAGGATTGATAAATTTCGGAGGCACTTTAAAAACACTCCTGCTGGCTATAAAGACGAGATGCTTCATTGGGGAGTAAGTGGAGGGGTTTTTGGAGGTATAGGTTCTTCCGTAATCGCCCCGTGGACCACCAGCTACCAAACCATGGATGAATACAACGGACTTGTTATTAGTCGTGGGGTTGGTGTGTTGGGAGCCATCAACCGACTTAATGTGGGTTTTGCCATCGGGTGGGATTACTTGACCGACCGGGACAAAGACATTTGGATCCATCAGAATAAAATCTGGTATGGTTTGGCGCTGGGGTTAAATTTAAATTAGTAAGGCCTATTGTTATGAACCGGTATTTTTTAACATGCCAATAAGCGTGTAAGCTCCAGAATAAACAATTGCCGTATTGCTATCCCAATTTTCAGGAGTGACTATTTCACTTAAACCACCATGCGTTAATCCAACTTCAATGGGCTGCAGCCTAAATGTGTTCTTTGCACTCTCAATAAAAATGAAGTGTATTCCTTCAAAGCTAACTACCGCTGTTTCGGGTACGGTGTCTACTGTATTTTCTCCAACATCAATGGTTGCATTAAAATACATACCTGGAATAAGCTTTGGGTCTTCTTGTGTGAAATGAGCGTGGATACGTACAGTTCGATTTTGAGCAATCTCTTTTCCAATCAAATAGATTGTTGCAGCACGAGAGGAAGTTTCATTGGCCAATGTAAGTTTCATTTCCTGACCTACTTTTATTTTCGAGATATCTTTTTCAAAAACATATGCTTCCGCATGTAAATGATCAGTGTCCACAATTTTAAACATTACTAAATCGGGACTTGCATACATTCCGAGGTTTACATTTACCTCGGTGATGTAACCTGCGATAGGAGAAGTTATTTGTACCGTGCTTTTAATGACTCCCTTCTCAAGTGTCTCTGGGCTTATATTCATCAGTCTTAAACGAGCGGCAAGTCCTTCCACTTTAGCTTTTGTGCTCAAGTAATTGGATTTGGCCAACTGTAACGTCTTGGATGAGTTTATGTTTTCAGTTGCAAGCTCCTGTTGACGTGTATATTCTAATGCCAAATAGTCCAGTTGACTTTTGCTTTCTAAATAATCTTGTTGAAGTTGAATATAGTCGGGGTGTTCAAGTGTGATGATGACTTGCCCCTTTTTCACAGCCATTCCTTGAAGTAATTCTGTTTCTTTTACAAACCCACCAATGAGCGGTGATATAGTGACTAGATTTTGAGGGGGAACATCAAGGACACCTGTGGCAATGATGGGAATGCTTATTTTTTGATGTTGTACGGGTCCAGTCTTGATCCCGATACTTTTAACTTGTTCATCACTTAGTATCACCTGGTCTTCTTCATGAAGCGCTGATACGTTTTTGCTATCCTCAGGAGCTTGTTCACAAGCAATAAGAGAAATGAAGAGGATTATGGTTAGTAGATATTTCATGGTTATATTTTTAAAAGCTTCCAGTAAGGAATTCAAGGTTGATAATGGATAAGTTATATTGGTGCAGTGCGGAAATATAATTGGTGCGCAATGCCAGTGCTGAATTCAAAGATTGCAGATACATGAGATAATTTATTTCTCCTGCTGCCAACGATTTTTTGGATTGAGAAATAATAAGTTCTGCTTGTTGTAACGCAGTAGTTTCGAAGTAACTCAAATTAGCTTCGTTCTTAAGCCTTTCACGATCCGCTTGCGCAACTTTTTGTTCAACGGCTTGTTGTAGGTAGATGGCCTTTTTTGTTTCGGATTCCATCTGATAGCGCGCTGCTTTGGTGCGGGCAATTTGAGGTTTGATCCACAGAGGTAGGGAAACACCAACTTCAAACCCATGGAAACGAGATCCGCTTCCATAATACTCCTCTACGCCTACTATGTTTTGATAACCAACAAAGCTTTGGTTAAAATAGCCAAATGTAAGGTCTGGCAGAAACCCATTTTGTTGTACACGCTTTTGTTCCTGTGCAATGTTTATTTGCTGCTGTTGATAGGACAGCTCTGCATTGGTTATCGATGTAGTTTGCCCAAGCCAGGGCAACGGAGTCAGCTCACCCATCGGTAAAACGGGTTCGTTGGTTTGTAATAAAGTTTGCAAATGTCTTTGCTCTATATCAATTTCAGATTGCTGCTGTTGCAGCGCATTCTTCGAGGCCAGAAGATTGGCCTCTCCAGTCAACTTCTCTAACAAAGTGGCTTCTCCTGCACGATACTTAGTCTCCATAATGCGGGTCAACTCAGTGTAAAGACTATCTTCTGCTTTCAACAGCTTATTCACGGCAATTAGGAAATGTAATTTTTCGAACGATACTTTTACATCATTTATTAACTGATGTTGCACCACTGTAAGCTTTTTTTCTGCTCCGCCCAGATGAGCTTTGCCCAAACGAGCTTTAGCAGCCAGTAATGATGGGAAAGGAATCGTTTGGGTAATTTTTAAATTATTGTCTTGAGCTCTAGAATTAACCTGGCCGAATGTAAAAGCTGCTGACAGTTTGCCGATATCAACCTCTGACTTTTTTAATTGATCGAAGTATTTCACTTCTGAAAAAGTTGCAGCGACCCACCCATTATTTTTTAATGCCAGATCAACCGCCTCTTGCTGCGAGATGGGTTGGGCGTAAGCCGAGTAAAAGAAAATAAGTATGGGAAATAAAATTAAACGATTCATGATTCAAGGGATTTACTTTTTTTTTCGAAAATCGTGTAAAGCAACGGAAGCACTACCAACGTAAGTAAGGTGGCTGTTACCAATCCGCCAATTACAACGGTGGCAAGGGGTCTTTGAACTTCTGCCCCGGAACCCGTAGAAAGTGCCATTGGCAAAAACCCAAGTGAGGCGACAAAAGCAGTCATTAACACTGGCCGTAATCGAGTTTGGGTCCCGGTTTTTACCAAGTCATTCATGGAGAGCTTTGATGATCGCAAAGAATTGAATTCGGCCACCAATACGATCCCATTCAAAACGGCTACGCCAAACAATGCAATGAAACCAACGCCTGCAGAGATGCTAAAGGGCATGTCTCTTAACCACAAAGCGAAGATTCCTCCTATCGCTGAAAATGGAATGGCTGAAAAGATCAACAAACTTTGTCGTAGCGAATGAAAAGTGAAGTAGAGCAAAAGAAAGATTAAAATTAGAGCGACAGGTAAAGCAACAGCGAGTCGCTGCTTGGCTTCTTCCAGATTTTGAAATGAGCCACCGTATGTGGTGTAGTAGCCGGGTTCGAATTTTACATTTTCAGTAATTAGTTTATCGATGTCGTCTACAATACTCTCCACATCACGGCCGCGTACGTTAAATCCAACTACAATTCTTCGTTGCGCATTATCCCGTTGAATTTGGTTGGGGCCGGAGATCAATTCTATTGAAGCGAGCTGATCCAGAGGAACCTGATGACCATCATTTGCGGTTACAAAAACATTTTTGACGTCTTCAATATTTTTGCGATTCTTCTTGTCTAAACGCACCACCAGGTCAAACCGTTTTTCATTTTCAAAAACGAGACCAGCAATTTCTCCGGCAAAAGCGCTACGCAATACTCTGTTTCCTTCTTCCACGGAGAGACCAAATTGAGCAAGACGTTTTCGGTTCCACTTCACTACAATTTGTGGAAGCCCCGAGATGGGTTCAACAAAAATATCTTGAGCCCCTGAAACCTGCTGAGCCAA
>DDUM01000084.1:0-5164 GCA_002344795.1 Flammeovirgaceae bacterium UBA2338
AATAAGTTCTTTGCTAAGTTTTTCCGATCTTGAATGGAAATACCAAAAACGCTATTTTGGTAGTGACTTATGAAAGGTGGCACCTGCCTACTGCAGGCAGGTACAACGCCTTCATGGTCGTTGTGCGACATTTCTAGACAACCTAGATTAACATTTATGAGCCACGGTAACTTTGATTCGGTTTACCGTAAAGTTGGAAGAACTACCTGCTTTATGGTTTTCGGACTTGGAATATTTTACGCCATCGTAACAACTCTTGGATTACTTTCTCTGAAATCATCCCTGGATACAATTGGTGATCCCTATTTTACAATAATGGAGATTTTAAGTATCCTAATTTCTCTGTTAATGGCAATTAGTTTGGTTGCAGTTCACTATTATGCATCGCCAGTTGATAGATTTTTTAGTCTCATTGCACTTATTTTTATGTTTATAGCTGCAGGAATTACTTCAAGTGTTCATTTCATTATTCTTTCAGTAAGCCAATATTTGGCCCCTGAGCAATTACAAAATGTTTTGTTTTTCTTTTCATTCCAGTGGCCTTCTGTTGTTTATGCTTTAGACATCCTTGCATGGGATTTGTTTTTTGGACTTTCAATGTTGTTTGTAGCTCCAGTTTTTAAGAAAGAAAGATTTGGAAAGAATTTAAAAGTACTTTTAATATTTTGCGGAATACTTAGCCTAATTGGACTAATTGGTGTACCACTTCAAAATATGCAAATCAGAAATATAGGAATCATCGGTTATGCAGTTGTAGGTCCAGTTGCTTTTTTATTTATAGGCAAAATTCTTGGAAGCACTAAACAAGTACAAGTTTAACAAAACGACCGCACTTACCTTCGCCTCTATTGGTCTTCTTGTCCAACAAAGCATAGCAGACATTGGGTATGAGATCACATTTGTAATTTGTCCTATGCTGGTCGGTGATAACACCGACCATAGGCAAAAATCCACAACCGATTACGACAATGATTATTAATGAAATTGTCTAAATTGATGCTGTCCTAAAAGTGGGGAGCCTACACACAAACCCACAGCGATAGCCAAAGCTATTGCAAGAGCCAAATTTCTCCCGCAAAGAAGGCTATTCTAAATGTCCTAATTTGACACACTTATGTTCGGTATTGAACGGAGCAATTAAAATACAATTGGAAATGAAGCTGGTTTAAGAGATTGGGACTGGCACGATTATTACCTTTCGCATTCACTAAAACTATGGAATAATTTAGATTTGCCATATGCTCAAGAATTACCTGAAAACCTCGTTCCGCAATCTACTTCGTCACAAGATTTACACATTCATAAATGTACTTGGCTTGACAGTCGGACTTGTGACCAGCATTTTTATTCTCCTTTGGATAATTGACGAATTGTCTTTCGACCGTTTCGATTCAGATGCTGACCGCATTTTTAAAGTAATGGTCAACAACACGTATCCCGATGGGAAGATTGAAACGTATCCTGCCACTCCGGCTAAACTGAAGGACGTAATCATACAAGAAATTCCTGAAGTAGAATTAGCAGCTCAGTACAGTATGGAGACAGAATTGTTAGTAAAGCATGAGACGAAAGCGTACAATGAAATTGGAATTTATGCTGACCCAACACTATTCAAGATACTTAGCTTTCCTATTATAAAAGGCAGTGAGGCCAAACCGCTAACCGACATTAAATCAATTGCTATTTCTGAAAAACTAGCAGAAAAATTATATAAGAATGAAGACCCTATCGGGAAATCGTTGAACCTGGGAGCATCTCATGAACTTATAGTTACCAGTGTCTTTGCTAACATCCCCCAACATTCAACTCTTCAATTTGACTTTGTTGCTTCGTTCGAACTCTTCACAAAAGAAAACCCGTGGACACAACACTGGGGAAGCGGTGGCACCAGAACAACTGTGTTGCTGAAATCATCGGCCTTTGTTGACATGGCAAATCAGAAGGTTGCTGATTTGATAAAGAATAACTGCCCCGACTGTACTACTACACCCTTTCTATTTCCGTATGTAAAGTCAAGACTTTACAATGAATTTGAAAACGGAAAGAACGCAGGAGGCAGAATACAACAGATTTACCTCTTCGGTGCAGTGGCCATACTAATTCTTGTAATGGCGTGTATTAATTTCACAAATCTTTCCACAGCCAGAGCAACCAGTCGAAGTCGTGAAGTAGGGATTAGGAAATCAATAGGTGCTCAAAAAAATGGCCTTATTGTTCAATTCATTTCCGAGTCGATGCTGCTGTCTTTCATTGCACTGATATTCGCAATTGTAATTGTTCAGCTTCTTCTACCATTCTTTAATGAAGTTACGTCCAAAGCTATTCGGTTAGACGTAGGCAACCCAGTGTTCATTGCAGGGACTTTGGGGATTACAGCGATTTGTGGATTGCTTGCAGGAAGTTATCCTGCCTTTATCTTATCAAGATTTAATCCTGTTAAAGTCTTGAAGGGTGATACTCAACTGGGTCTAACTGGGAATACACTTCGTAAATCGCTGGTCATAGTCCAATTCACCACTTCTATAATACTGGTTGTTGGGAGCATTGCCGTGTACAAACAAATAGTTTTTATCAGTGAAAAAAATCTAGGATTTGATAAAGACAATATCATAGTGGTTGACCAAAATGAAGGTATCGTTAAATCGTACTCAGCTATTAAAAATGACTTGCATCAGTTAGCCTCTGTTGACGGTATCGCCTTTGGAGGGAACAACATATTTACTATCCCAATTACCACAACAGACCCCGTTTGGAGCAGCAAGCCGGATAACTCTTCCATTCTCTTCAAAATATACCGATGTGATGCGGAATTCATTCCGACATTGAACATTAAAATGCAGAAAGGTAGAAACTTTATTGACGCTCAAGATGCTTCCAACTATATCATTAACAGGAAGGCTGCGGAAGTTATGGGATTGACGCTTGAAAATGCGGTTGGGAATGAGCTTGAAATGTGGAATGGCAAGGGAAAAATAATCGGTATTACTGAAGACTTCCATAATGACAATATGAAGTTTGGTATTGAACCTATGATATTCATGTATTCTGAGAATGTTGGTTCCCACTATTTCATCAAGTTAGGTGGAGAGTTACCCATAACTGAAAATATAAAACAGGTCGAGAGTATATTCAAGAAGCACAATCCTGATTACCCTTTTGAATTTGTTTTCCTCAATGAAGTTTTCAATCAAGAGTACCAGTCAGAAGCCGTCATTGGAAAACTGTCTTTAAGTTTTACTGTCATTGCTGTTCTTATCTCATGCTTAGGACTATTTGGTCTAGCATCGTTCAATGCTGAAAGAAGAACCAAAGAATTAGGTATCCGAAAAGTGATGGGTGCCTCCGTTGGAAATCTCGTTATTATGCTCTGCGGTGATTTTACTAATCTCGTCATCGTTAGCTTGTTATTTGGCTTTCCGGTCTCTTGGTACCTTATTCGCGAATACTTGTCAGGTTATGCTTTCCATGCAGAAGTCAATTGGGGCATTTACATTTTAACGTCAATTGCAATGTTGTTTGTTGTACTACTTTCTGTAGGATACCAATCTGCTAAAGCAGCATTATCAAATCCAGTGGACTCATTACGCAATGAATAGCTCGAAGCATTTTATTTTCACCGAAAGTCGCACACACATTGCCTTGCCGCACATTCCGCCCACAACCCAAGCCAGTCAATAAGCGTGCTCATTCCAGTGTAAATGGACAGTTCCATCAATGAAAATGCCCCAACGCGCGGGTAACAAAATAATTTTGTGCAAACTAACGGGCGACAAAAGACAAGGCTCCGAATGAAGTGTGGAGAAGGGCCCTACAGCTACCAACAATGCGCATAATGCATGGCGGGCGACCGTGTTTTATTTAAAAGTTGTTTACTATATTTCGTAAACGTTCGGTGGATACTGTTGGCTTCGAAAACCGCCACGACATTATGCGCTGGCGTTAGGGCACATGCTGAAAGACCATACTTTGTGGCGGAAACCAAAGGAGAAGGACAGGAATTGAGAGGGTCTGAAAAAATGAAAATCAAGTGTGGTACTGAACACTTCAAAAAGTTTGAAGATGTAGTGTATAAACGTGTTTCCAAAGTCAGTGAATTAAATTCTTAAAGTAATTGTGCATGAGTAAAGAACTTACACCACAAGAAAATAACGAAAGCGACATTATTTTTTACACTACACCTGACGGTGCGGTGCATATAGAAGTCTTTTTTCAAAACGAAACGTTTTGGCTCACCCAAAAAAGGATGGCCGAACTTTTTGGTGTAGAAGTGCCAGCCATCAGCAAGCACCTTGCAAATATCTTTGAATCAGGCGAATTAATGCCGGAGTCAACTGTTTCCATTTTGGAAATAGTTCAGAAAGAAGGCAGCCGGAACGTAACCCGGAAAATGGAGTTTTACAACTTAGACGCCATTATAGCGGTAGGTTACAGGGTAAATAGCCGTCAGGCAACACAGTTCCGTATATGGGCTACCAAAACCCTCCGGGAGTTCATTATAAAAGGCTTTGTACTGGATGATGAACGATTGAAGCAAGGGCAACGCTTCGGGAAAGATTACTTTGATGAATTATTGGAACGTATCAGGGAGATACGAGCCAGTGAAAGGCGTTTTTACCTTAAAATAACCGACATATACGAGCAATGCAGCATTGACTACAACAAAGAGGCAGAGATTACTCAAACATTCTTTAAAACAGTTCAAAACAAACTGCATTGGGCTATCACCGGCAAAACAGCCGCCCAGATCATTGCTGAAAGAGCAGATTCCAGCAAATCGAATATGGGTTTGCAAACCTTTAAAAATGCTCTAGTCACACACACCAGGAAGGGACACCTAGGAAAAAAATACACACTATCTCTGGACGAGATTGGGGCATTAAAATTTGTTGTTTCTATTAATTCTATCCAATAGACGTTGGTGTAAAAGCGTATTATAAGCTTGACAAATTTGCTGATATTAGCATAGATAGCATAAAACTATATGCAAGTGGCCCACCAATATAAAACTGCTTACAACATCAGTAGCTGTTGCGCAACCTCCAAATAAAAACATGTCTGATTTTGTTGATGACCCTTGATTGATTTTTAAATCCTATTTAGAGTCACTCGAAGAAGACTCTAAAGCCTGTAATTGAGTTGCAATAAGTTCTTCGCTAAGTTTTTC
>DDUM01000084.1:5370-20844 GCA_002344795.1 Flammeovirgaceae bacterium UBA2338
AGTTCTTCGCTAAGTTTTTCCGATCTTGAACGGAAACACAAAAAGCGCTACTTTGGTATTGACTTATGAAAGGTGGCATACGACCACATACATCTTTGTTGGCAGTAATTTTTATGGGACGATTGGTACTCCTTATTCAAATAATGTTGCTGTTTCAGGTAAAGGGGGTGACCCAGTCTATGGAGACCAATCACCACGACACCTCTTTAGTGGCTAAAGACTACAATACTTTAAAAAGTAAGGTTTTTCAATTAACTCAATCCCATAAATTTGCTGAGGCTGCTTTGATATGTGACCAATTTCTCAATTCATATCCCGCTGACAGTCTTGTTAACTACATCTCCGGAACAATCTATTTTGACCTTAAGAAGTATGACATAGCTTTAAACTATTTTAATCGAGCGAAAGAAGGTAGACTTCATCAAAGAGAGTTGTATTATTTAAGTGGACTTTGTAATTACTATTTAGTCAATGACCAATCTGCAATTGATGATTTTAAAAAAGCATTGGACTTTGGAGAGGACCCTCAGACGATCTTCCTAATTGGCGTGTGTAGCAATAATTTAAAGTCAAAATCAGGTTGTGGTTTAATCAAAAGAGCAATTGACCTTGGCTTTCCGGACCAAGGAGGAGTATATAAGAGCGACTGCAACTAAAAAACTACTGCCAACAAAGATGTATGTGTCATGTGATTCACTGCGTATCTGAAGGGGGCTACTTGTCCGCTACTATTTTGGTTGTGATCTAAGTTGGGTGGCAAAAGCCACATGCAAGGGTGTTTTAGGCCATTCTGACTCATCCTGAAAAAAGGTATCAAATTAAAGGTGAGCCAAAGACATAGTTTATTATACGACAAATATATATTAAATATTAATGCATATTTATTGATAAACAATAAATAAATTCTACATTTATGGCATAATTTAAACGCTTACACTTATGTCAAAAACAAACAACTTCATATTTACCGGTCTAAAGATTGTTGCCTGGATCATCTTCGTTGGCCTATGCATAGAAGCAGGAGGCTTGATAGTAAATTTTATTTTTAGCTTATATAATCCCGAATTTGTCCAAAACCTGTATCAAAAACTGGATTTAAGCGAATTGTACGAACGTAGTAAGTGGGCATTTTTCAGCATGTATAGTTTTGTCTTGATCATCTCGATTCTGAAAGCAGTGTTATTTTATGTAGTCATTATACTGGTAACCAAAATTGATCTACAAAAACCATTCAACAGTTTTGTTTCAGGACAGATTTCGAAAATAAGCTACTACACACTAGCAATCGGACTTCTAAGTTTCCTGGCGCGGCAGTCAGCAAAAAATTTACAGCATCGAGACTACTCTATAGACATCCTAAACCAGTTTTGGGCGGACAGTCAGGCATTTATTTTAATGGCGGCTGTGATCTATGTTATTGCTACTATTTTTTCAAAAGGAGTTGAAATCCAAAACGAAAACGATTTAACTGTTTAAGCTATGCCGATCATTGTAAACTTGGATGTGGTTATGGCGAAACGGAAAATTTCTCTTAATGAACTTTCTGAAAGAGTTGATTTGACATTATCTAATCTTTCAATCTTAAAGACTGGAAAGGCAAAAGCTATTCGTTTTAGCACACTAGTAGCAATTTGTAAAGCATTGGACTGCCAGCCTGGTGACATTTTAGAATTCGTTAATGATGAAAAAAAAGCAACGAACAGTTAGTATGATGTATGCGCCATGTGCTTCACTTACTTTTTGTGTACCTCTGTCTTTAATCTTATTCAGAGTTGTATTGTAAAAAACAGTGTGTCCCACCTGATGCTGATAAACCGTACACATATTGTAAACTACAATAAAAATTAAGAGCAGATGAGAAAAATAGTTGCTTTGTCTTTTATATCATTAGATGGAGTTATACAAGCACCAGGTGGTCCCGAGGAGGATTTATCAGGTGGTTTCAGATATGGTGGTTGGGTTGTACCATATATGGACGAAGTAGGTGATAAGTTCATGCAAAAGCTAATGGAACCCTCGGATTTGCTCTTAGGGAGAAAAACATATGATATTTGGACTGATTACTGGCCTAAACATGCCGACAACTGGAAAGGCATCAATGATGTCAAAAAATATGTCCTTTCTACAACAGTGAAAACTTCAGATTGGCAGAATTCGTTTTTTCTTGAGAATGTAGAAGATATTAAAAAACTTAAAAAATCGGAAGGCTCTGATATCAAGGTGTGGGGGAGTAGCAAATTGGTTCAATTGCTATTGCAAAATGCTTTAATTGACGAGCTCTGGCTTTTAATTTACCCGTTAGTTCTTGGCGAAGGAAAAAAGATGTTTGCTGATGGAGCATTTCCAACAGCATATATATTGGCAGAGAGTTTTGTCACACCAAGTGGTGTTGTGATTGTCAATTACAAGTGAACAGGAGAAGTCAAAACTGGTACTGTAGGGGTTTAAAATCGGCATTTGGTGTTGATGATTTATTCTCACGCACAGTCACTCACAGCGGACTCTGAGAACTGTTAGATTGCCACAAAAAGTTCTTCACTAAGTTTCTTCGGTGTTGTAGAAAAAGGCCTATTTTAGTAGTGACATTTGAAAGGTAAGGTGGCACCTGTCTGCAGTTTACTTGCCTAAGGCATGACGGGCACAATGCATACATGGGCGTTGTGGCCAATTGGAGGATAACTCGAATACAAAAAGAAATGTCACTTCTTACAAAATAATAAAGTGAACTTGTTAGACACATCTGAATTATTTAGAGGACAATTCATCGGAATGTTTGATATGAATGGTAAGCCAATTCATGAAGGTAACTCTGTCCGATTTTATTATAAAGGTGAATTTGTAACGTGCAAAGTAATCTATGCTCCAGATTGGGCCATGTTTTGTCTTCAATGGCCTGATGGTTATAGGAATAAATTCCCGATGAATCCAGAAAAATATCAAGTGCTAGGAAGCTAAACGAAAAGAAATTCCATTATTCCCATTCAGAGTCACTCACAGAGGACGCTGAGAACTGATAGATTACTACTATAATTTCTTTGCTAAGTTTTTTCGGTGTTGTAGGAAAACACAAAAGGCGCTATTTTAGTATTAACTTATGGAAGGGGCCACACGCCTGCCGTTTACCTGCCTAAGGCATGGCAGGCACGACCAGATACATGACGTTAGCGATCATGCTAATGTAGTGACAACTTCACCTTAATTGTCGCATTCACGTACTTAGATTGTCGTATTCACACTGTATTTGAGTGAATTCGATAGGCAAGATTTGTATCTTATTTAAAGCAAATGAATATGAGAAAAATAATTATCCAGGAGTTTATTTCATTAGATGGTGTAATGCAAGCACCTGGCGGATCTGAGGAAGATACATCGAATGGTTTTCAATATGGTGGCTGGACTGCCCCGTATTTTTACAAGGCTGACGAAGAGGCTAGTGCGTTTATGAAAAAAAATATGGATTCGACTGATCTTCTTTTGGGCAGAAAAACATACGATCTGTTTGCTGCCTACTGGCCTGAACATGCAGACATGTGGCCGGGCATCAATGATGTTACAAAATATGTTGTTTCAAAAAATTCAATTGGACTTCCTTGGGTAAACTCTGAACTGATTACAGGTGATGTCGTAGTGCGCATCAAAGAACTTAAAGCTGGAAAAGGCTCTATTTTGAAAGTTATTGGCAGCGGCAATTTTGCTCAAACGCTGTTTAAGCATGACCTGGTTGATGAGCTATGGCTCATGATTTTTCCTGTAACACTGGGAACCGGTAAGCGTTTGTTTGGTGAGGGTACCATTCCGGCAGCCTTCACGCTAACGGAAAATTTGGTTACATCAAATGGTGTGATTTTTGCCAATTACAAACGGGCAGGAGAAGTCAAGACAGGTACTATTGGTGCTTAACTAAAAAAAATGACTTTATGAGAATTGGCATGACCGTATGCGTCATGTGTTTCACAACGTATTTGAAAGAGCGGGATGCTCCCGCTCTTGTTGGTGTTGATCGCTGCACATATCGTTGTTTACCAACGAGTAAAATAAACCTGGATGACAGATGTTTCCGCCTTGCCTTTGTTGGTCTTCTTGACTAACAAAGCATGGCAGGTATTGGGTAAGGAATCACATTTGTAATTGTCCTATGCTAGAGATTCGTAATGCCCTGGAGTACGTGCGGTCTACCGCTCCTTTGTGTTTTTCCAGATGGCTTATGGCTGGATGACTTGCCTGAAGTTCAAAGTATAAAATGTATTGATTCTTTTTGCCAACGAAAATAATGAACTAACAAAGATGTAACCGCCATGTACCCTGGTGCGTCAAAGTAGAATAATTCTGTCATTACTATCTACAGCAACTTCAAATACAATACATCCAAAAAACAATGAATGCATTTCTCAAAAGAGTACTGTACTTTCCAATTACCAAAATTGTCATAGGTATTGGCGTTTGTTTTTCACTATTTGTGACAATTCAAAACTTCGTATCCAAACCACTTCTTTACAGTATCATCCCTGATAGAGGTATTGCTGACCCTATTGTCCATGGCATTTCGGTTATAGTTCTATTGCTTGGATACTACTGCTTGTTTCGTTTATATGACAATAGAAAAATCACAGAACTGTCCATCGAATATTTGTCCAAAGAACTGCCTGGAGGTTTTGGTCTTGGATTTTTAACAATTTCCTTATCCATTTTCATTTTGTATTCTTTAGGCTACTATCAGTTTCATTATATAACATCAGCTCACTATTCTTTGAGACTGTTCGGACTTTTAGTGGTTGCAGCTTTAATTGAAGACTTATTCTTTAGAGGCATAATAATACGGGAGTGTGAAAATTGGCTGGGCACCAACATAACCTTAGTCATTGGAATGCTGTTCGAAATTGATCATTTGTTTAATCCCAATGCCAACTTATTCAGTATATTTTTCATTTTGGTTTGGGGATTCACGATGGCCATGTTATATGTATATACGAAGAGAATTTGGTTGCCTTTTTTCTTTCATGTAGGATGGAATTTTGCGCAACCTTTTTACGGTTCCAACCTTACAGGTTTGGAGGATATGGGAAGTATAATTCAATCGAAATTTATCGGACCTGAATTATTTACGGGAGGAGCAGTGGGGGTTGAAGGTTCAATTTTTACAACAGTTTTGTTACTGTTTATTGGAGTTATTCTTTATGTTCTTGCAAAGAAAGAAGGCAAAATTATAAAAAGAAAAAGTGTTGCAGCAGTCAATTCAAAACTGAGTGAATAATTCTTTGTTTAGTTTTACGAACCTTGAAGGGAATATTAAAAGTTGTAATTAATCATAATCCTAATCAGAGTCACTCACAGAGGGCGCTGAGAACTGATTGATTGCTACTATTGGTTCTTCACTAAGTTTTTTCGGTGTTGTAGGAAAACACAAAAGGCGCTATTTTAGTAGTGGCTTTATGTAGGGTGGCACACAGCGCATACATGGGCATTGTTGCACATAACCTAAATCACATCTCATGAAACTCTTAAATTATACAGCATTTATTTTATTGTTAAGTTTATCTGTCTCTTGTCAAAACTCAGTAAAAAAAGAAGTTGATTCTCCCCCTGAAGTCAACAGTTCTAATGAAAACAAACAAATAGAAAATAAAACTGATATATCATTTTTGATAGGTAAAAGATTCCAAGCACTATTTATAACTCCGAGTTCGAATATAAGCCGCTATATTGAACCCGCTTGTTTAAGTGACGGCCCGAGCTTGTCATTTGAGGAGGATGAAGTGATCTTCAGGTGTGGGCAAGATGCGATTTCTCATATGATCCATTCTTCAATAAAAAAAGGTAACGATTATTCTTTAAGGCTTGATAAAAATTTAGTGTTGACCCTAGAGTATATTGAAAGTGAACCATTTGATTTTATTACCATCAAACTTAGTGATATGAATGAGTTATTTATGGGCTATTACCCCGATTCTATTATATCCACCAATTCTGACAGTATTCAAATGGCATTATGGACGAATGATACCAGAGGGAAGCTCGAGAGAGAAGCAAGGTATACCGCATTAGAATGTCCAGATGATACTTTTGATTAATACTACTATAGTAGAGAATATAGAACGCGCTACAACACTGTATATAACTAATAGGGTGTTTAGTGGTTTGTGAAAGCAATCTCACCTAGAGTCACTCCAAGGGGACTCGGAAACCTGCAAATTATTTATTAACAGTTCTTCACAATGTTTTCCTGAAATTAAACGGAAACCCAAAAGGTGTTATTTTGGCAATGACTTCTGTAAGCTGGGCTCCATGTATAGTTGTTGCCATTTTCATCTCAAAACTTGTTTAATCCAGAAGTTACTTTTCAATAACCTGGTGTGATTCATTTTGATAAGGACAAATAACTTATTGATTACTTGATAAGTTGACGAGTACATTGATAAAGTTTATCGTAATTTGCCTATGAATCAATTACCCACAAAATACTTTTTAGGTTTTTTATTTTTTATGAGCAGTATGTTTTCTTCAGCGCAAAATATTAATCAAAAAGCCATTCCTCTTGAAGGAGATATGAGCTTGGACAGGCTGATTTCTGTGGTTGCCGATAAGGAACTGGTATTATTGGGTGAGGCAAGTCATGGTACCCACGAATACTACTTATGGCGAGATAAGATAAGTCGAAGGCTGATATCAGAACATGGCTTTAGCTTTATTGCGGTAGAAGGCGATTTTGCCAGTTTATATCATCTCAATCGCTATGTAAAAAACTTGGATGGCACAGTACCGTCTGCCCAGGAGGTTTTATTACAGCTCGACAGGTGGCCCACCTGGATGTGGGCCAATGAAGAGGTTGTTGCATTGGCGGAATGGCTCCGCAATCACAATGACAAATTACCTCAACATAAGAAAGTGGGTTTTTATGGCATGGATGTATATGATGAATGGAACTCTAAAAAAGTGGCTTTGGATTTACTTAAATCAACATACCCCTCTGCTTATGCATATGTAAAAGACCAATACACGTGTTTCGATCCACACAAGGGAGATAGTTGGCAATATGCTGATGCCGTACGTGCTGGAAAAGAAAATTGTGCGACAGCCACTAAAAATGTAGTAGAGTATATAAGAGACAATCGTACTAATTTTCCAGAACTTTCCGATGACGCTTATTTCTTTTTGTTGCAAAATACGATCGTGGTACATAATGCCGAGGAGTTTTACAGGGAAAGTGTCGCCTCAAACGCGCATGTTTCATGGAATTCCCGGGTCCATCATATGCATGGCACCGTCAATGATTTATTAAATCTTTATGGTGAGAATTCCAAGGGAATTGTTTGGGCACACAATACACATATAGGTGATGCGGAGTACACCAGTATGCGAGGCACCGGTGAGAAAAACATTGGGCAACTTTCCCGGGAAGGGTTGGGCAGCGATAATGTTTTCTTGATCGGATTTTCCAGCTATGAAGGAAAAGTGATGGCAGGTTCGAGTTGGGGTGCTCCTATGAAGGAAATGACCATTCCGCCTGCTGTTTCCAATAGCATAGAATATAAATTGAATCAAATTGATCACGAGAGTTTTTATCTGATTTTTGACCAGGAGGACCGAATGGAGAAAAACCTAAAGGTAATGGGTCATAGAGCTGTGGGAGTAGTTTATAATCCCAGGGGAGATGAAAGACAGTTTATACCCACCATCGTTCCAATGCGCTATGATGCTTTGTTCTTTTTTAAAAACACCACCGCGTTGCACGTTTTGAAGAGGTGAAGGTCCTTGATTGCGTATTCTCAATTCTTCGATAGGTTTTAATTCAATAATAATTAAATAAAAAATGATTAAAAGGGTTTTGACAATTACGCTGATAGTAGCATTATTTTTAAATTCTTGTAAAGAAGCCTCGAAGCATGAAAATGCCGAAACTAAAACAACAGAAACTACTGAAAAGGATGCTGATGAAGTTGTGACCATTATTTCAACCGACAAGGCTGGTAATAAATTAGAAGTATCATTTAATAATATGAAAGGAACAGCAACCCTGAATTTTGATGGAGAAATTATTGAATTGGTTGAACAAAAGGCTGCTTCTGGAATTTGGTACAAAATTGAAAACTACGAATTGAGAGGTAAAGGAAACGATATAGAATTGAAGAAAGATGGAAAAGTGGTCTTTACTCATAAGGACGATATTGTAACGACTTCGCTAAAAAATGGAGAAGGACAGACGCTGGACATGACATTTAATAACACAACAAATCAGGCAAAAATCTATTTAAACGGAGGCGAACAAATTGAATTGGTTGGTCAAAACCCTGCGTCAGGAATTTGGTATAAAAATGACCATTATGAGCTAAGAGGAAAAGGAGAAAGTGTTGAGTTGACCAAAGATGGAAAAACGGTATTTATAAATTAACACTTCTATTAATCACTCGAAGTGAATTTTGAAGTCTGATAACTTTTTAACAAATCTCGTTAAGTTTTCCGATCTTGAAAGGAAACAGGGATGGTGCTATTTTAGGTGGATCTTTATGTATGGAGACTGACGCATATTAAATGATCGTAGCACATTAAGAATCAGATAGCACAATAACCGTAATTAATGAGATTGATACAAATAATTTTGCGGGGCATCGGCCAGGTAATGTTTCAAAATAATATTTACTCTGGAATTTTATTTTTGATTGGAATCTTTTACAACTCCTGGTTATTAGGATTGGCGGCTCTATTGGGCACAATAATAAGTGCGGGTTCTGCTCTAATTTTAAAGTATCCAAAAGAGGATATTCAAAACGGACTTTATGGTTTTAATGGAACATTAACGGGTATAGCCGTACTGCTTTTTTTTGAAGTTAATTTAGTCACGGTCTTAGCGTTAATAGCAGGTGCTGTTTTGTCAACTTTAATGATGGGCTTGTTAAAGAAAATGATCCCTCCATTTACTGCACCTTTTGTTGTGGTCACCTGGTTTATGATATATTCCTTATTGTTTGTTCTTAACTTTCCACTATTATCTTCATCAGAGCCTACAGGGAATACCATAGATATTCTAGCGGCAACATGCAATAGTTTTGGTCAAGTGATGTTTCAGGAAAACGTGATAACCGGACTGTTTTTTCTATTGGGTATATTAGTAAACAATAGACTAATGGCTGTTTATGCTGTTTATGCCGCTGTTTTAGGTTCTTTAACTGGATGGCTTTTTTCAGAACCATTTTCAACAATTAATGGGGGACTTATGGGCTATAATGCAATACTTTGCGCCATTGCACTTACAGGAAAAAGATGGCAAGATTTTCTGTGGATCACTCTTGCCATATGCCTCTCCACATTGTTAAATATCGGACTGGCAATGACGGGAATAATTACACTAACCGCTCCATTTGTTTTAGTAACCTGGGTGATTTGGAAGTTAAAACAAGAAACTCAAATTAAGGTAAGGTTGGCTTAACCGAAAATTCAATTCTTCTTAATTTCCCATTTACCTGGTCTTTGTAAAACTTTATAGATGACCCCAACAAATTCAAAAACATACTTACAATGACAGAGTTTTGGGAAGAAGCATTTAAAGATAATCAGGAAATGTGGGGTTTTGAACCCGCAAAATCAACTGTATTGACAAATGACTTCTTTATTGAACAAAAGGTGAAAAATGTACTTATTCCTGGTATTGGTTATGGGAGAAATGCTCAAATATTTCGGGATAATGGAATGAATGTAACAGGAATTGAAATCTCTAAAACTGCCATTGATTTAGCCCAAAAACATTTTGGGAACGACTTGATTATTTATCACGGCTCTGTCACTGATATGCCATTTGACAATAATCTATATGACGGAATATATTGTTACGCTCTAATTCATTTGTTGGACAAAAAAGAAAGAGAAAAACTAATCCAAGATTGTTTTAACCAACTAACGGAAAACGGGTTTATGGTATTTGCGGCTGTTACAAAGGAGGCACCAATTTACGGTAAGGGCACTTGCATCGGCAAAGACAGATTTGAGATATTTGGTGGCATAAAAATGTTCTTTTACGACAGGGAGACAATACAAGAAGAATTTGGTAATGCAGGACTATTTGAAATAATAGATGTGATTGATGATGTCTATCCTTTTTATCTCATAAAATGCAAAAGAACAGAAACAGCAAACTAACCAGAAAATGAACTACCCATACCTCAGGTCTTGCTGTAATAAGGGCTAACGAATAACTGCCCATCATCTTAACTACTTCTGCATTGGTCACGGCAAGATCTGCCTTAAAAGCACGAGCGACTTCTCCATGCCTTTTATGTTTCTTAAAATAGTTTAGAATCGCTCGCCAGAGGCTCTTGAATCACTGGCTTTGCTCATCCCTGTCTTTTAATTATACAAAAGGTGATAACAATTCTGAAAATACAGATTACATTTTCATCGGCTTAGAGTTAATCTGGAAGGTTGCCGATTTTTATTAATTTTAGCCCGAGGTAGTACATTGATAATGATGTACAGCCATTGTGAAGTTTAGAAAATGTAATGGTCGTTTGGTAAGAATGGCAAAAATTGAAAGAGCCTATAATTATGGATACTTCTCAATATTTCTATCGAAATGTGATCTTGTCTAAGGTGGATAATAAAGTTTCACTAATTGACATACATAACCCCGATCAAAAGGGACCAGCCCTTGACCCCTGGTTTGGACTCGTGCTACAATATGCGGATGGACACCGTACAATTGAAATGCTTTATCAGGATTTATCAGGAAGGTACGATGGTTCTCCACCTGCGAATCTTGAAGCAACAATTCATTCGGTAGTTGATCGTCTTGCTGATTTAAGGTTTATTGTATTAACAAAAAAGGCAACAGACTTACCTTATTACTTATCACTTCCTTTTGAACAAATGGACATTGAAAAAGCTAAGAAATCACTAATAGAGGATAAAGTAAAATCAGATTAAAAATAGAAAAAATGCTAGTAGAGGAATTTAGCTCAACCTGTCGCTTATATGATGGGTTTCAGGTATGGGAAATTGAAAACTTAACTGCCTTTCTGAAGGGGAACGAAGTTTTAGGAACTATATTTCAGGATCAGTATAATTTTCCTGTTAATGAAATTGGGGAAAAAAGAAGTGACATTGCAGATAGTGATTTGATAATAATTACCAAACTTTTAAGTCTGGTTAATGATAAATATTTTTTCATCTTCACACTACACGATGAATATCATTTGGACCTTATAGGAATGCAACGGATGAAGATCATGGACTTTGGCATTGACATTGAAAAAATCAGAGATAACTGTGTTTATGCTATTATCATGGATAAGCGGAGTAGTTAAAGGTGATGAGAAAACTCCTTTGAGGTAGAGTTGGAAGAATTTGTTAAATGCCGGAAAGATTGATATAGAACAAATGCTATAGCGATGGATCAGCCCAACCAGGCTACACAACTCCACATCATAAATACTCAGGCAGGCAACACTAATCACCAAAAACGATGTTCATAAACGCAATTGAGACAACGTCCCAGTTTACCAGGGCCATTCATTCAATCACAAGAACATATGGTGGAAAACAAATTGTTCCAGGTAGTTCAACGTTGTTTTTTGTGAATGAAGAGGGGTATGCAATTACCTGTAAGCATGTTATTGATTTACTCGCCACATCCGATATTGTTAATAAAAAGCATATCACGTTTAATAAGGACAGAGATAAACTTCCCAGAGACGCAAAATTTAAAAGGAACCTGAAGGGGTTGGAGATCAAGCACGGTTACAAAGAAGATACGGCTATTCAGATAAGAAACACATTCATGAATTGTGTTGATTCCATGTCTGGATTTACCTGGCACGTTCATCCGAAGTATGACCTGGCCATATTGAAATTTAATGATTTTAAGAAGATAGGTTATTCAGGTTTTGCCACATTCGTAAAAGACACATCTAAGATTCAGCCGGGCAAATTTTTGTGCAGACTTGGCTTTCCATTTCCGGAGTTCACAAACTTTAGATACAATGAAGCCAATGATGATATCGAGTGGACAGGTGATGGGCTCATCGATACGCCAAGGTTTCCCCTGGAAGGGATGATCACCCGACATCTTGGTGATGAAGGAAAAGTATATGGAATTGAAATGAGTACCCCAGGTCTTCTGGGACAAAGTGGTGGTCCTTTATTTGATGCAGATGGACTTGTTTATGGAATGCAATTTTCTACAAAGCATTTACATCTGGGGTTTGATCTGGAGAACAAGGAGATTTCAATTCAAGGAAAGATTAAAAAAATAAACGATTACTCTTTCATCCACTTAGGGCAATGCATTCATGTGAATGTAATTACGGAATTTTTAAAAGAAAAGGGTGTGAAATATTACGAAAAGTAATAATCAACACCCCTACTTTGTGGGTTATCAGTGTTAGTTTGTCAGAAGTTTACAGGTTGCGTAATTGGATAGGGCAGGAGGGTTTCTTGCAAACTACATTTGAGTAAGTCCTGCAATTTAAACAGGATTATAAATCGTAGTTCCCAACAGATTCTGGCTGAAAGGTTACCTCCATGATTTCAAACCTTCCCATTCCTCCTGGAATTGCCCAGGAAACAGTATCACCTAGTTTGCGTCCTAACAATTCAACACCTATTAAAGAGAATACCGAGATCCGCCTTTCATTGGCGTTGGCTTCCTTTGGGTAAGTGATGGTTACTTCTATTTTCTTTTTGCTCGTCAACTCTATTAACCGAACACGGGTATTCATAGTCACCACACTCTTGGAAATTTTTTTTTGTGGCAATATTTGAGCAGATGAAAGTTCAGTGGAAAATTTTTTAAATATGTCCGAATTTCTGAACTCGACAGGAGCTTCTTTTAAAAGCGCATCAAGCCGTTTATAATCATAATCTGTAATTTGCCTTTTGTTCATTTGTAAAGTATGTTAAAATATATTGTAGTTAGGCACTATCTGTGCCAAAATATAAAGTAGCCCCAAAAATCTATCCCAGGGCATAATACCCCGGTAAATACTGCCCAGTGGGTAGTTTGTTCTCAGTTTTATTGAATAATACTGTGTTTTGAGTCTATTTGCCCTGGCTTTTATGAGTAATTGGTTGCCCTATTCTCACAAATCATGTGAAAATGCCAAGGTGCTTGCCATTTTTGTCAGAAATAGCTCTTAATATCGGAAAGTAACTGACAACATCAGTCAATCTGACCGAGATTTTGAATGTTGGATACAGACAGAAAGTCCTTACAGGGAAAATCAAGAGAATGAGCACATCAAGGTGATCGGCTCTGGTAAAATGATCTCTGTATTGAATACTGTCAAAGCAATACCATTGGGTGCAGATGCATGCTACAGCCTCAATGCAGCCCTCTTAAATTCTGATAAAGCAATTCATTGTCAGTATAAGATATTGAGTTCTGCTACCCTTTGTGCATACAAACTAATGAGTTGAAAGACTGCTACGAAATAAAGGCCTGATAAGTAAAATTGAAGATGTGGGCTTTTGGTTAACTTTGGTGCATGGTTGGGGTTTATCCTTTTTGTAATCTGTTTAATTGCAACCATGAGGTCACTGTGAGTACCATAAAATTATGTCTTAGTTAATGATGGAAGAATATAAGATTGAAATTATTGAATCGATAGTTATTTTGTTTTTATACTTAATAGCGCGATTTGCACTGAACAAGGCCGTTGAAAAGGTCACCTTAAAGTTCACCCATCAACAGGCAAGAGCAAAAATCATTAGAAAGTTTGTTAACTTTTTTCTGCTTTTTATTGGCTTGCAATTTCTGTTGTTTGTTTGGGGGGTTGAACAATCTGAATTAGTATTCTTTATTTCTTCCATGTTAACTGTTTTGGGAATTGCTTTTTTCGCCCAATGGTCAATTATTTCAAATATTACTTCAGCGCTGATTATATTTTTCAGTCACCCTGCCAAAATAGGAGATACTATTACAGTGCTTGATAAAGACTATTCAATAATAGGTAAAGTCAGTGACATTGAAATGTTTTTCATCACTATCCAAACAGATGACGGAGAGAAAATCACTATTCCAAATAACGTGTTTATACAAAAAATGGTTAAACAGGGTAGGGGTTCCTAGTGCATTCAACAGAGTGTATTTTATAAACGTATAGTGGTATAATTCTTATTTCGATTTGAGATTTTTCGTACACAGTAACATCTATGACAATAGGTTTAATATTAAATAAATGATGAGAATACTAGTGGTCATAGTGGCAACAACTGTAATGACTATAACAAGTTGTAGTTCCGGCAAAAAGAATAATGAATCCGCATTGGAAAACTATGATAAGGAGATAACGGTGGATAACCGAATAGTGGATAAGTATTGGAGGCTTAAAATTCTGGATGGTCAAAATGTAGTGATGGCGGAAAACCAGGAACGGGAATTGTATTTTATACTTAAAGCAGATGAAAATCTTGTGTCAGGATTTTCAGGTTGCAATACATTTAATGGAAGTTATACTTTAGATAAACCTTCCCGCATCCGGTTTACTCATATGGCATCTACGATGAAGGCTTGCCCAGATGTAAACGCAGATGAGTCCAAATTCTTAGAAGTTTTTGAACTTACTGATAACTATACAATAGAAGGAGAGACGCTCAGTTTAAATGTAGGAAGACGTACGCCCTTAGCTGTTTTTGAAGCTGTGTATTTTGAATAGTGCTGGCCTTGTAAGCCATTCGAAGATCACTTTCAACTCATATTATTTTATTAGAATGGATCTTACAAAAGGAAGCTGAAGTAAGAATACAAAATGACAAACTAGTATTATGGAAACTAAACAAAAAAAAGAATTACTAAAAGGTGCTCTTATTACAGGTGCTGTAAACTCTGGAATTCAATATTTCTTATTAAAAGACCATGCACCAATTGCTATTTCTGTAGATTCTATTACCAATACCGATCATACCGTTTTGGGCAGCGCAGTTGCTTTGGTGATTACCTTGTCAATGATATCTACAATAATAGGATATTTCAATATTAAAGTAGAAAAGGTTGCGTTTTATCCAACCATTTTTTGGTTAACTATTAAACATGGGTTTTTCACTTTTGGTGTCGTTACATCTTTAGCTGTTTTATGGCAAAATTATATGGGAACAGTTGAGGTATCACTCATTTTTGCATTAGTAATAATAGGTGTTATTGCTAGTACCGTCTCAGGAGTTATTAATTACCTTACTTTAAATAAAAGTGTAATTGTAGAAGAATCAATTAACCAATGAAAAAACTATTCTTTTCTCTGATTTTTTTAACTGTACTGTTTAGTTGTACAGACAGGAAAAATAAGTTAGAGACGACTGAATCATCAAATGAAACTTCTCAAATATTTTTCAATGGAGATATCATTACGATGGAGGCTGAAATACCGGAATACGTTGAGGCAATTGTTACCCTGAATGGAAAAATTGCTTTTGTTGGAGGCAAAACAGAAGCTGAGGAAAAATTTGGAGACGCTGAATTTATAGACCTAAAAGGAAAAACGTTACTACCCGGTT
>DDUM01000084.1:21172-142783 GCA_002344795.1 Flammeovirgaceae bacterium UBA2338
CGTATGAAAGCGTATAAGGAAAAAAATGACATTCCAGATGGTGAGTGGATTTTTGGTTGGGGGTATGACGATGGACAATTAGAAGAACATCGTCATCCTACAAAAGCTGAAATCGATGCTGTACTACCCAACAATCCAGTGTATTTGCAACATACAAGTGGACACATGGGAGTTGCAAATTCAATGGCCTTAAAAGAAATGAATGTTTCTGCGAGTACACCTGATCCTGATGGTGGAATTATAGAAAGGATGCCAAATTCAAAAGAACCCAACGGATTAGTCCAGGAAACTGCTATGTATCCTTTTGTTGGTAATATGCTTCAAATACTTGCCAAGGATCAGCCAAAACATTTTGACTCAACGCAAGAGTACTATGCGTCCAACGGAATTACAACGGCTCAAGATGGTATGACGGACAGAAATACCATCCGTTTCTTTCAATCGCAAGCAGATTCAGGCAAATTTAAAATTGACTTGATTGCTTTAGCTGGTTATGCTGAGTTACAAAGTAATTTGAACGATACCACACTTCAATTTAAAACCTATAAAAACGGATTTAAAATCCAGGGCACAAAAATAGTAGCTGATGGTTCCCCTCAAGGAAAAACCGCTTTCTTCACAAAACCTTACTTGACTGAAGTTCCAGGCTGTACCCACGATTGTAGGGGTTTGCCAAGTTTAACACAGGAAACCATCAATGAATTATTTGTATTGGCTTATGGTAGGGACAATCAATTATTTGTGCATTGTAATGGTGATGCAACGATAGATATGATCATTAAAGCCCATGAAAATGCTTGTAACATATTGAATCAACCATTAAATAAAGACCGAAGAACCATTATTATCCATGCACAATTTGCACGCCCAGATCAATTGGAAACGTTTGTTAAGTATAAAATAGAGCCTTCATTCTTCACCAATCACGCCTATTTTTGGGGAGATGACCATGTAAAGAATTTGGGTAAAGAACGGGCGGATTTTTTAAGTCCAATGGTAAGTGCACAACGTTTAGGTTTAAAACCAACGAATCATTCGGATGCTACCGTAACACCAGTTAATCCTCTTTTTACGGTTTGGACAGCGGTAAATCGTGTATCAAGATCTGGAGCAATAATTGGCGATAACGAAAGGACAACACCTTATCAAGCATTAAAAGCAATCACATCAAATGCAGCCTACGAATTTTTTGATAAGAACTTGAGAGGTACTTTAACAGAAGGAAAATTGGCCGACTTTGTGATTCTAGATAAAAACCCATTGAAAGTTGCACCGATGGCTATAAAAGATATTCAGGTACTGGAGACCATTAAAGAAGGAGTGTGTATTTATAAAAAATAACATTATGAAAAATTTAAAAGGAAAAGTAATAATTGTAACAGGTGGGGCAGCAGGAATAGGAGGAGCGATGACTTCTGAACTAACTGAAAGAGGTGCTTGTGTGGTTGCAGTAGATTTAAATGAAGATGCCGGAAAGAATAAAGTAGCGTCTAATCCGGAACAAATTGCCTTTTTAAAGGGAGATATATCTAAAAAATCAGTTGCGAAAGAGGCTGTTGAATTGGCCGTTTCTAAATTCGGAAAATTAACAAGTTTGGTTAATAATGCACATGCATCACGCCAAAAACCATTGATGGACCTCACCGAAGATGATTGGGAATTGTCTATGAACACAGGTTTAAAAGGAACTTTAAACTTTATGAAAGCTGCTTATCCTGAGCTAAAAAAAACCAAAGGGGCCATTGTCAACTTTGGTTCTGGAGCCGGATTATTAGGTCAAAAAAATCAGGGAAGTTACGCAGCAGCTAAAGAAGCCATTAGAGGATTATCTCGTGTGGCAGCCAATGAATGGGCAGAAGATGGCATTAGAGTAAATATAGTTTGTCCGTTGGCTTTTACGGAAGGTGTTAAACAATGGAAAGAAAATTTCCCAGAGCAATATGAAGAGATTATCAGTAAAAATCCGATGCAGCGTTTTGGAGATCCACAAAAAGATGTCGCGCCAATTATTGCGTTTTTATTGAGTGATGACAGTCAGTATATGACTGGTCAAACACTTATGGCAGATGGAGGTGATATTAAATTGAGATAGAAAAGAAACTATACTATGAACACATCGGATTTATTCAACTTAAAAGGAAAAACAGCCATCGTAACTGGTGGCGCAAACGGAATAGGTAAAGCAACGGCTTTAATTTTAGCAAAACATGGAGCTAATATTTCTATTGGAGATTTTAACTTAGAGAATGCTAAGGCAACGGCAAAGGAAATTGAAACAATAGGTGTAAAAGCGATTGCAGTTGCTTGTAATGTTTTGAAAGATAGCGATTTGGTTAATTTAGTAGAAACAACAGTTAAACAATTAGGAGGAATCCACATTTTAATAAACAATGCCGGAGGTGGTGGTGGCGGACGCGAGAATCCTTTTGAGGTTTCAGTAGATGACATTAAGCGCGACTATGAGCTAAATGTATTTAGTGGCTGGCGACTATGTCAATTAGCTGTTCCACATATGAAAAGGGTTGGTTATGGTTCTATCGTATTTACTACGTCTATGTCGAGTATTAATAAAAGCCCTAACATGAGTGGTTATGGTGGTTCTAAAGCAGCAGTCAATCATACGGTAGCAAACCTTGCACACGATTTTGGTCCTGAAGTACGGATAAATGCAGTTGGCCCGGGTGCCACAAGTACGGCAGCTCTGGAAACCGTTTTAACTCCGGAGATTGAAAAAAAGATGTTGGCCCATACGCCAATAAAACGTTTGGGAACAGCCAATGATATTGCAGGAGCCATGTTGTATTTTGCATCACGCATTTCTGAATGGGTAAGTGGCCAGACAATTTTCGTAAACGGTGGTGGAGAGCAGACGCTTGACTAGGATAAAACTGAAAATTATACCCTTGGGTTTGATTTTTATATTAAACAACCGGCATACTCACTTTACGATCGTTTGTTAGCCTGCCAACTTTATCACTTGGCATGAGCTAAATCATGTCGCATTATTCGCAGATACCCTATCTTTGGGTGTCTGTAAATGATCAAATCTGTTATTATCGGTACGGGAAGCTATATCCCTGAAGTGAAAGTGGACAACACTACTTTTGTCAATCATTTATTTCTTGACAAAACGGGCACACCCATAAAGCAAGACAATAGCCTTATCATAAAAAAATTTCACGACATTACTGGTATCACTGAGAGGAGGTATGCCAAGCCCGATCAGTTGGCATCCGATTTGGGTGTGTTGGCAGCTCAGGAAGCCATCACTGCGGCTTCCATCGATCGCGAGACACTCGACTACATCATTGTGGCGCATAACTTTGGTAATTTGGATTATGGATCTAACCGATCCAACCTATTACCCTCCATGGCATCGCGCATCAAAGCGGGATTACAAGTTGAGAATCCGGATTGTGTAGGATATGATCTGCCTTTTGGTTGTCCGGGATGGGTGCAGGGTGTAATACAAGCCCACCTGTATATCAAAGCGGAAGCAGCTAAACGGTGTCTGGTCATCGGTACTGAAACCTTATCGCGACTGCTGGATCCAAATGACAGGGACTCCATGATATACAGTGATGGAAGTGGGGCAGTTGTAGTAGAGGCGCGGGAAGGTGAGCAAGGTGTTGTTGGATACAAAGCACAAACACATGCGCTGCATCATTCAGAGCTGCTGAACATGGGGCTATCCTATTCTGGAAATGACACAGATAGCCTGTATATTAAAATGAATGGACGGAAAGTGTATGAGTTTGCCCTTAACCATGTACCCCTTGTCGTGAAAAGTGTGTTGGACAAAGCAGGTGTTCACATCAGCGAAATTAGCAAAGTATTGATCCACCAGGCCAACGAAAAAATGGATGCAGCCATTTTGGATAGGCTCTTTAAGTTATACGATATAGATGAGGTGCCAAATAATAATAATGTGATGCCCATGACCATCGGTTGGCTTGGCAATAGCTCCGTGGCCACAGTGCCTACTTTATTGGATCTTATCCTAAAAGGAAACCTGGAGGGCCATCACATTCATCCGGGAGATAAAATAGTAATGGCTTCAGTGGGTGCGGGTATGAACATCAATGCAATTCTCTATCAGTTTTAAGCGCCTGCTTCTATTACACCCTGATTTCGTTTTGAAATACCTTACAGGGTAATGTACCATTGCAACAAAGACAGCTCTAGTACCGTGGGTCTTTTCTACGTGACAAGTGTGCACAATTTACTCCTTATATATAAAATATTCATTCTTGACAGTGTGGCGCCCTTGGACAGGAAGATAGGCATTATAGCCACTAGAATCGCTTAAATTTTGAACACTTTAGGTGCAACCACAATCTCTCCATCTAATTGGAGTTATAGTGAATAGATAACCCTATTTAATCTTTTTCGTTAATACAAAAATTGTGAAGTAACCAATTGATCATTTGAAAGTATACCTTATTATTCAACCTTAATCCTTTAATGAAGTCCATTGCCTTTGCACTGACCTGTATTTGCCATTCCCTTTTGGCACAAAATGATTCTGTTAAGGTATTTACTGCCGCACGAGTTTCAGGTGGTACACTACCTACCATAGATGGACGTGCGACTGACTCCGCCTGGGATCAGGTGGCATGGAGTGACAGCGACTTCACACAAGTAGAACCGGACAAAGGAAAACCTGCGAATCTAAAAACAAAATTCAAAATTTTGTACGATGCAAAAAACCTCTATGTGCTGGTGCGTGCCTACGATCCTGAGCCTTCAAAGATTGTCAGGCGCATGTCTCGCAGGGATGGATTTGATGGTGACATGGTGGAAATCAACATCGACAGTTATTATGATAAACGCACTGCCTTTTCTTTTACAGCTTCGGTGTCGGGGGTAAAGGGAGATGAGTATGTGTCTAACAATGGCGACAACTGGGATCCGGGATGGGATCCTATATGGTATTTGAAAACCAGCATTGATGAGGAGGGGTGGCTCGCAGAGTTTCGTATTCCACTCAGTCAGCTGCGCTTTGCCAATAAGCCTGAACAGACCTGGGGGCTTAACGTTACGCGAATTGTTTTTCGCACACAAGAACGATCGCAATGGCAGTATGTACCACCCGATGCAGGTGGCTATGTTCACCTGATGGGTGAAATGAATGGCATCCATGGTATCAAACCACAAAAACAATTGGAGATACAACCCTACATAGTGGGTAAGGCCGAACGCTTTGACAAAGAAGAAGGTAATCCTTACGCCACAGGAAGATCTTCTGGATTAGACGTTGGACTGGATGCCAAGATAGGCCTGACCAGCGATATTACCCTGGACCTTACCGTGAATCCTGATTTTGGACAGGTTGAAGCCGATCCCTCACAGGTGAACCTGAGTGCTTTCGAATTGTTTTTTCGTGAGCAAAGACCTTTTTTCACGGAAGGCAATAATACCCTTGATTTTCCACTCTCGAATAACAACAGCAATAACTTGTTTTACAGCAGGCGCATCGGCCGTAGACCTCAGGGGAGTGTAGATACAGATGCCTCTGGAGAGGACAACACTGCCGAATATGTAAAGCTCATCGAGCGAACAACTATATTAGGTGCCGCCAAGCTTACGGGCAAAAATAAAAAGGGATTTTCGTGGGGGCTATTGGAGAGTGTAACTGCCAGAGAGCATACTGAGATCGACAGCCTGGGATTCAAAAAAAAGCATCTTGTAGAACCTCTTACTAATTACCTTGTGGGCAGGGTTCAGCAGGATATCAACAAAGGTAATACCGTTGTAGGGGCCATGCTTACCGCTACCAATAGACAACTTAATACACCAGACTTGAATTGGCTTCACAAGGATGCCTACTCAGGAGGTATCGACTTCACCCATCATTGGAGTGATAGAAAATACTTTGTGAGTGGAAAAGGCATAGTGAGTCATGTGAGGGGCAGCGCGGAGTCCATTGAAGAAACACAACGCTCTTCTGAGCGCTTCTTTCAACGGCCTGACAACGATCACACAGAACTGGATCCCACTCGGAGATCCCTTACTGGAACGAGTGGTACATTACAAGTGGGTAAAAAGAGTGGCAACCTGGTATCCAATATCAGTATCGATTGGTTATCACCTGAATTGGATTTGAACGATATCGGCTTTTTATCACAGACAGATTTGATATCTGAATCGTTTTGGATGCAATACCGAATACTACAACCCCGTGGTATTGCCCGGTGGCAACGCTACAACATCAACCAATGGCGTGGGCATGATTTTGGTGGTCGTACTTTAGATGTAGGTTACAACACCAATGCTCATGCTCAATTCAACAACTTTTGGCAAATGGGCGGGGGTATTACCTACATTACCCACAGTGCTTCCAATGGTGATTTACGTGGTGGCCCTAACATTCGCTACCCCGGTGGTGCATACTATTGGATGTATCTGGAAACCGATAGAAGAAAGAAATTCAGAGTGAATATTAATCCTGAGTTTGGTAGGGGGAAAGATGGTTTTTCCCGAAGTGCTAATCTCAGCCTCAATCTGACGTACCGCCCCATCAATGCGTTGAATATTTCCCTGTCTCCCAGCTTCAGTCGCGGTAGCAACCAGATGCAATACGTGGCCACTACTTCAGAAAACAATCAGGATGTATTTGTAGTTGGCCAGATCGATCAGACCACCGCCCGACTTGTAATGCGCATGACGTTGATGCTCACACCTAACCTCTCCATACAGTATTATGGGCAGCCCTTCGGTACATCGGGCAAGTACACTAACTTCAAGCAGATCACTAATGCCAGCGCGACTGAGTATGCCTCCCGGTTTGTGCCCATCAACCCGGGTACACTGCTACTGGCTGATGATGTGTATAGTGTGGACGCCAACAATGATGGAACAGGAGAATACACATTTAATAAACCAGACTTCAACTTTGGCCAATTTCGATCCAACGCAGTGTTGCGGTGGGAATATATTCCAGGCTCTACATTGTTTCTGGTGTGGACACGAGAGCGCAACGGTGCTTTCTATGATTCGGATCCTGCCTATGAAAAATATTCCTTCGATTTTGATGAAAAAGGTCATAATATTTTCCTGATCAAGTTCACCTACCGGTTGGTGTTATAAAAGTGGGAATACACAACCGTTAACTTTCCAGAAGGAGGCAATGGCCAACGATTTCAGGCATGCATTCACCTGACTCACAGGTAAACTTCGGCCATAATGATGGATATGGATGACAGCGCTACTGTCATGTTGTGCTGGAGGTACACTTTCGAATCTATCAAAGAAGCATTTTGAAGGTGCAAATTCTGTTCACAATACCATGCTTAATACACTATATTTATAAGTAGAGTATACAACAACCATGAGCAGAGGATTTGTAAAGGAGGGTGATCAGGAAGAGGTACCGCTGGTGCCACCCAGGGCCGATTTGCCCCCGGGAGAAACAAACTATGTAACACAAGCCGGCTTAGACGCATTACTGTCCGAAAAGGAAGGCATGCTTCAGGAGATCAGACTTTTAGATGCCTCCAACGAAAATGAATATCGGATTGCACTCAACCACATCAATGCTAAATTGCTTTTGCTCACCGATCGAATTGCTACAGCCAAAGTAATTGACTTAAACACGCAACCACGGGATGAAGTCAGGTTTGGAGCTACGGTGACCCTTCAGATAGATAAGAGCAATAAACAACAAACATTTCAAATTGTAGGTGTAGATGAAGCAGACATCACCAAGGGAAAGATTGCCTTTGTGGCTCCGCTTGCCCGTCTACTAATGGAAAAGAAAGTAGGGGATGAAGCCGTATTAAAATTGGCAAAAGGCAACAGGGTTTTTACAATTCTGGCCATTGAGTATTGAGTAGTTTCAGAGTCGATTCATTGGTGGCTGAGAGTCTTCTGCATGAAATCAGTTAATAGACTGTATCAAAATCATTTCTTATAGCGCTGATAATTATTAATGACTTCGCAAAGAAATGAGGTTTGAGGATAAACCATATATTTGAACCTTATGAGCATTAATTGGATATTGTTAATTGTTGGCGGTCTGTTTGAAACAGGCTTTGCTGTAAGTTTGGGAAAAGCGCAGCACACTTCAGGAAAAGAACAGTGGTGGTGGCTTGCTGCTTTTGCCATTAGTGTAAGCATAAGTATGTATTTTCTTTATAAAGCCATGGGAGGTGAAAAGGCCATCCCAGTGGGCACAGCTTATGCAGTATGGGGAGCCATCGGAGCCATTGGAACTGTAGTTGCAGGAATTCTTCTCTTTAAAGAACCTGTGACCTTCTGGAGAATGTTCTTCCTCTCCACCCTGGTTATTTCTGTTGTCGGCTTGCAGGTGGTGAGCAGTAAGGTATAGATACCACCAGATTTTCATTTGTAATAAGGACTAACCGAATGTATAAGTCTAAAAAAGACATTGGATTTTATTGTGTTAATTAAAGCAAATTCCCGAAAAAGAATCTATCTATTTATGAAAAACATAATCACCCTGTTATTGATCACTTTCAGCACATCACTTCTGTCGTGCACAAAGAGTCCGACAATGACTTCCACCATCGATACCTATTTCGAAATGGTGCGACCTGAATTTAAAGGAGATGTGGCGTTTGAAACTACTGCATTTGTAGAGAAATTTTGGCGGGTAGCGGGTAACACCGGTTTTAATGAAAGTGTTTATCGTGTTGTAGCCAAACTTGAAGAAGCCGGTTATGTATTGGAGGCGAATGCAATAGCATCCGATCGGCTTACGTACCGAATTGAAACACGCAAAATGGACCGCCCCACCTGGGAACCGGTAGATGCAAGCCTTTCGATTGTGGGTGCGAATGAAAAACTATTGGAACAATCTACTAACCGAAATATGGTTTTATTGAATTCTGCATCAACTCCAGAAGGAGGGATAACAGCAGATGTAGTTTATGTTCAAAACCTGGATGACTTAAAATCGAAAAAGATAAAAGGAAAAATTGTTTATGGTGAGATGAGACCCAGTCAATTGTATAAGGATGCAATCGAAGCGGGAGCAATTGGGATCATCACCTACGATAACCCTGCCTATTTGCAACCGGAGAAGAATAAGACATCCATTCAATTTAGGCGATTGCCTTACCTTGAAAAGTATAAGGCTTGGGGAATTGCGCTTTCGTATGAAGCCAACGAAAAATTGAAGAAGGCCCTAACATCAGGCGCGGTAAAAGTAAAAGTAGATATCACGACAAAGATTTATTCTTCTGAAGAATTGACCGTTGTTGCGAATGTGAGAGGTTCATCATTACCAAAAGAAAGCCTGGTGTTTAGCGCTCACATCCAGGAGCCGGGTGCCAATGATAATGCAACAGGCGTGGGAGCGCAACTGGAAATGGCGATGATTACTGCGAAGTTGCTGAAGTCAGGCCAACTGGAGGCAAAGCGCACGCTTACCTTTTTGTGGGGCGATGAAATTATCTCCACCCATCGCTACATTACAGAAAAGGAAAAGCGTACATCAGAAATAAACTGGGGGATCAGTTTGGACATGGTAGGAGAAAACACATCCCTAACGGGCGGGTCATTTCTGATTGAAAAGATGCCAGACCCCAGCGCCATCTGGACACGCGGAGACGATAAGCACTCGGAATGGGGTGGAGAGAAGCTGGCCTTGGATGACATGAAGCCACATTATCTTAATGATTTTATTATTTATGTTTTTGAAAAACAGGGAGCCCATGCAAATTGGGTGGTGAATACCAATCCCTTTGAAGGAGGCAGTGATCATACGCCCTTTTTGAAAGCCGATATCCCAGGATTGCTATTATGGCATTTTACGGATCAATTTTATCACACCGATAATGATCGCATTGACAAAGTATCGAAGGAATCTCTGAAGAATGTAGGGACTGCAGCGCTCGTAAGTGCCTACACATTGATCAATGCAGATGAAAAGACGGCACAGGAATTACTTGACCTACTAAGAATTTCAGCAGAAATTCGTTTGAATAAAGAATTTGAATTAAGTAAGGCAGCAGTAGAAGGCGGCAAACCAGTAGAGGAAGAAGAGGAAATATTGAATGCATGGAGTGATTGGTACCAAAAATCTTTTAGCACGGTAGTGGATGTGGTTTCATCTTCTGATCAATCCCTATTGAATGAGATATCCAAAGCTCAGGAAGAGCTGAAAAAATTGAATGATACTTATTCGGAGGAATTAGAAGCTACCCCATCATTGCACAAACGGTAATATTAGGAAGTCATTGGATCTTACAATAAGACGGTATTAATTTCCGAAGTTTTGTATTGGTCAACACGGACAGAAATGTTGTTAAAAGTGAATGCGTAGAAATTGGATTTTAGTTGCACTGATGCTGGCCATGTCGTTGGCTGCTATGGACGGCACCATTGTTGCCACCGCCATCCCTCAAATTGTGGGCGATCTCGGTGGGTTTTCCTTGTTTAGTTGGTTGTTTTCAATTTATCTACTCATTCAAACGATTACTATTCCTGTTTATGGAAAATTGGCAGATACCTATGGCCGAAAACCTGTTCTGATATTTGGAATTATTGTTTTCCTTGTGGGTTCTGCCGCTTGTGGTGGAGCCTGGAATATGAATTCTCTGATTTTTTTCAGAGGGCTTCAGGCAGTTGGTGCGGGCGCAATAATGGCTACGGCAAACACAATTGCCGGTGATATTTATACCATTAAAGAACGTGCTAAAATTCAAGGGTGGTTATCCAGTGTTTGGGCTATTTCTGCAATTTTGGGCCCGGGACTTGGAGGTGCTTTGGCTGAATATGCTTCCTGGAGATGGATATTTTATATTAATATTCCACTTGGGGTTGGTTCGATTATATTACTCACGATTTTCCTTCACGAAAACAAAACGGAGAAGAGACCCAAAATTGACTGGACGGGTGCTGCGGCAATGCTCGTTACGGGTGCAGTTATTATGTTTAGCCTATTACAAGGAGGACAGTCCTGGCCTTGGTTTTCTTTTAACACCTTAGGTGTAATTGTCGTTAGTGCTTTACTGGTTTTCATCACTTTGCGCATTGAACGCAAATCGGAGGAGCCAATTTTACCACGATGGGTTTGGACTAAGCGCGTATTTCTTGGTGCTAATTTGGCAACTATCGGCTTGGGGATTATGATGATGGGACCCAATATGTATTTGCCATTATTTGCACAGTCAGTTACGGGAGTTAACGCGATTGCCGCTGGTTTTATACTGGCGAGTATGAGTATCACCTGGCCATTGGCGTCTTCATTGTCTGGTAATTTATATCTGCACATTGGATTTCGAAACACAGCGCTCTGCGGTGCTATTATTGTTATAATTGGTGCCTCCAGTTTCCTGTTGATACAATTTCCCGGACCAGTATGGTCTTTGGTAGCTATTCAAATGATGTTAGGAGCAGGATTTGGTTTGGTATCAACACCTTTATTGGTGGGCGTACAATCAACAGTGACGTGGGGTCAAAGAGGAGTCGTTACGGGTGCTAATATGTTTTCAAGGTATTTCGGGCAGAGTATAGGAGCTGCGGTGTTTGCCGCTATTTTTAATGGAGCACTTAGCAATAAGGTAGAGAATGCACCAGCTCAACTTAAGTCAGAACTACCTGGTGTAAATAGAGTGGTAGAAGTATTGCAATCCCATGGAGCAGATTCTGAAGTGAGTTTGTATTTGCGCGAAGTATTTTTTGACGCGACTCATGACGTGTACATTGGTCTGGTAGTAACGGGCTTTATTGTTTTGATGATTTTGTTGCTCACGCCAGCGCGGTTTCAGACGGTTGAAGATTAGTATGAATCTATGAAAGTCGAAAGAACAAAAATGAGATGGCTAATGTTAGAAAACAGAAGAAGGTTGCTTGTGATAGAACTATTGTGTCCATTTGATCTATACGGACGATCCAAGAAATAAAAAGTAACGAAAATGAAAATAGTCAAACTATTTCTGCGACTTACCCTGTCAGTTGGATTTCTGTCTGCTGTTGCTGACAGATTTGGATGGTGGAGTGCCGATGTTTCAGCCTGGG
Organism: Flammeovirgaceae bacterium UBA2338; assembly: GCA_002344795.1. Lineage (GTDB taxonomy): Bacteria > Bacteroidota > Bacteroidia > Cytophagales > Cyclobacteriaceae > ELB16-189. Next base: position 33,158 of record DDUM01000084.1, read on the forward strand.
GAAACTGGAATAGTTTTCTGGAATACACACAGTCAATTAACCCATGGCTTCCCGGTAGCCTGATTCCGGCAGTAGGAGGGATTGCTACAGGTGCTGAAATAATTTTCCCCATATTTTTGTTGATTGGATATAAAACGGAATTGTTTGCCAGGTTAAGCGGATTCTTATTACTGGCATTTGGTCTGGCAATGGCTTTTTCAGTAGGGATAAAAGGGCCGCTTGACTACTCAGTTTTTAGCGCCTCGGCTGGAGCTTTTGCATTGAGCTTAATGAACGAAAAATACTATGAGATAGATACTTTGATATTCAAACAAAAGCAAGATCGGACTTACTAAATAAGGATGGAGATAAAATTTACTGAAATAAAAAAACTCCTTGAGGGAGAATGGAAAGGAGAAGGCATGGCCAAGTTCCCAACAATTGAAGATACCCAATATTCTGAAGTATGTATATTCACTTCAGATGAAAACAAAGATGCGATCCATTATAGCCAAAAAACATTATACAAAAACGATACAGAAAAAAATGGAAGGACTGTGTTTTGGGACACTGGATTTATTTTACTGAAAGAGGATAAAATATTATGGGTGAGTGCCCAGGTGGGTGGCCGAACCGAAACCTATGTACTGGAGGGTTTTACAGAAGGAGAAACTGTACAAATGACATTTAATAGTACGCATATTGATAACGACCTAAAAACCATTCGTTCACAACGAATACTCAACATCAGTAAAAATGGATTGAATTATGAATTGAACATGAGTACGCATCTGGCACCTGAATTTCAAAACCATTTATCCGCTTCATTGTGGAGAAAGGAGCATAGCACTAAAACATACATTTTATAAAGCAGGAGGAGGTCCTTGATTAAAATATTGAGACTTACTCATGATATTCAAAAACAATGGAGTCAACAATACAGGGAAACTTAGCACATATTAAAGGTCGAATCCAGGAAGCCTGTTTAAAAGCCCATCGAAACAGAGATGAAGTTCGCCTTCTTTTAGCAACCAAAACCGTAGATGCTGAGAGAGTACAACAGGTATTGGATTTGGGTGAAAATCTGATTGGTGAAAACAAAGTTCAGGAACTAAAAGAGAAATGTCCAATTTATAAAGATCCAATTCCTGAAGTTCATTTCATTGGTCACTTACAAAGCAATAAAATCAAAGAAGTGATTAAATGGGCAGATTGCATTGAGTCTATTGATCGGCTGTCTTTGGCAGAAAAGCTAAATAATCGCCTTGAGTTTGAACAAAAGAAGATAGACGTATTCATTCAGGTAAATACATCGTATGAGGAAAGCAAATTTGGTGTGGCTCCTGAAAAAGCCATTGATTTGATCCGGTCGGTGTCCAACCTAAAGAACCTCAACATAAAAGGATTGATGACAATAGGCCTTTTTAGCGCGGAACCTGAAAAAGTGAGAAAGTGCTTCCAGTTGTTGAAGAAAATTCAATCAGAGGCGAATGCTTTGAAAATCCCTGGCGTATCACTGAATGAATTATCAATGGGAATGAGTGGAGATTTAGAGATAGCCATTGAAGAAGGTGCTACCATTGTGCGGGTAGGCACAGCCATATTTGGCCAGAGAATTTATCCAGACAGCTATTATTGGAATGAAGGTAAACCTGTCACTGAGGCATAATTGTGATTTATAATTAAATCATTATTGTCCAAGCTCATAGTAATGCACTGAGGCTGGATTAGTTCTTGTCTATATTATTTTGAGGTGCAACCACTTGGCTTGATAAAGGACTCGCTCATTGATTTGTTCTTAAAAGTAACAATTCTACCCATTGGCATTACGGTATTAATTTGATAACAATCTAATGATTTGCTGACCTACTTGTAACTTTCATCTCCGAGGCCAGTATCCTGGTGTGGAACCTTGATTTATATTGGTTTTTGGTATTAGATGCAACCTCTAAATATGCCAGGTGTCTTTCATCAGATTTAGCACCCCAGACTATGATTCAACACAGCCTGCTCCTCATCTATCGCAGTTTTCTGCGCAATCGTGGATATTTTCTCATCAACCTTATCGGTTTGGCCACCGGCCTCGCATGCACTCTTCTCATTTTCCTATGGGTGAGAGATGAATTGAATGTCAATAAGTTTCACGTCCTTGATGAGAGGTTGTACGAAGTAATGGAACACCAACGGTACGCAGATTATGTGATGACCACCACTTCAACTCCGGGTATTTTGGCTGAAACCTTAAAGGAAGAATTCCCGGAGGTGGAATATGCAGCCACTACCACCTGGATAGAGCCATTTACTTTATCCATTAAAGACCATAATGTAAAGGCAAAAGGCTATCACGTTGGAAGTGATTTTTTCAATATGTTTTCTTACCCCTTACTCCAAGGACAGGCAGATCAGGTTTTAAAAGATAAGTTTTCTATTGTAATCTCCCGTGACCTGGCAGTAAAACTTTTTGGTGAAGGGGAGAAGGAGGTAGTAGGAAAAACAATAGAGTTACAACACGACAAGAGCTTTATCATCTCAGGCATATTTGAAAACCTTCCCTCTAGTTCTTCAGTTCAATTTGATTTTGTAATGACTTTTGAGTTTTACAAAGACGACAACGATTGGCTGCTAAGCTGGGGAAATAATGGCCCATCTACCTTTATTGTTTTACGTGAAGGAAGTGATGGTAATGCTTTCTCGGATAAAATCGCGGATTTTGTGAAGGGTAAAAATGATGATTCTAACGTCACTTTATTTTTGCAGCGATATTCTGATCGGTATCTTCATGGCCGATTTGAAAATGGGGTTCAATCAGGGGGAAGAATAGAATACGTTCAGCTATTTTCTATTATTGCCATATTCATTCTGGTAATCGCTTGCATCAATTTTATGAACCTCTCTACAGCAAGAGCTTCCCGTAAGGCGAAAGAGGTGGGTATTAAAAAGTCAGTGGGCGCAGCACGTTCTTCCATTATTATACAATACATTGGCGACTCACTTATCATGAGTGTGTTATCTGCTGTTTTGGCCCTTGGTTTTGTTTGGCTTTTCCTTCCTCAGTTCAATCTAATCACAGAAAAAAAGATTGTATTAACACTGCTGGATCAGCAATTGATGAAATGGCTTGTCGCAATTGTTTTGTTTGCAGGATTTCTTGCAGGTAGTTATCCGGCTATTTACATATCAGGATTCAGACCAGCAGCAGTGCTGAAGGGACAAATGCAGGGAAGCTGGGGTGAACTGTGGGCAAGAAAGGGACTTGTTATTTTTCAATTTTCACTTTCGGTTATATTGATTGTTTCTGTATTGGTGGTGTATCAGCAAATCGATTATGTGCAAACACAAAACCTGGGATATGAAAAAGAACGATTGATTATATTTCCTACAGAAGGTACCGTTGAAACCAACAAAGAAACATTTTTAAAGGAGGTAAATAGAATTCCCGGAGTGGTGACTGCATCTGGTCTTGGACATTCTTTAATTGGCCGTGATAATAATACCAGTGGACTGGAGTGGGAAGGTAAAAACCCTGAAGATGAAATTCTGTTTGAAAATATCGCCAGTAATTATGACCTGATTGAAACCCTGGGGATAGAACTGGTGGAAGGGCGCACTTTTTCCAGGGATTTTGGAGCGGACAGTACTAAGATCATATTCAACGAAGCAGCAATTCGGGTGATGAATCTGGAAGAGCCCATCGGTAAAACGATCAGGTTGTGGGGCAGATATGATATGGAAATCATTGGTGTGGTGAAAGACTTTCACTTTCAATCTTTGCACGAAGCAGTTAACCCTTTGTTTTTTAGACTCAGTCCAAGGAACAGCTGGAACATTCTGATCCGCCTGGAGGCCGGAAAAGAAAAAGAGACCATAGCAGCCATAGCGGAGTTTTATAATCAGTTTAACCCTGGCTTTACATTCGAATATCAGTTTCAGGACCAGGAGTATGCCAAGCAGTACGCAGCAGAACAACGTGTAGCCTCTTTGTCATTTTACTTCGCTACCATGGCCATTTTAATTTCTTGTCTTGGTTTGTTTGGCTTAGCCACATTTACTGCAGAAAGGAGAATAAAGGAAATTGGAATTCGAAAGGTGATGGGTTCTTCAGCAACCAATATTGTGCTTTTATTGTCGGGCGATTTTACCAAGATGGTTTTGTTGTCTATTGCAATAGCTTTGCCCATAAGTTATTGGCTGCTGAACCAATGGCTGTCGCGTTTTGCATTTCATATTGAATTGGGAGCGATTTATTTTATAGTGGCAGGATCCATTGCACTCATTACTGCCTGGCTAACGGTAGCCTCACAGGCCATCAAGGCAGCTAATGTTAGTCCTGCAAGGTGTTTGAGAGATCAGTAGTCGGGAATACGCAGTATCATATCCAAAGCATAAAAAATACTATAATTTAATATCTGATCTGGAATTAATGAGATTGTTTTTTTAATTGATATCTTTCTCCATTAACAGAGATTTAAATATGAAACATTTTATTGTTTTTTTAAGATTATGGACGATAATAAGTGTTTTTTACTTTGTATCAAGTCCATTATTTGCACAGTATAATAACCCTATAGAAAATGGTTTTATCATTGATTTAAATAATGATACTGTTCCAGGTGAGTTTTTATATACAAATAGTAAGCGCTTGTTCAATGAGGTTCACTTCAAGGCAAGTGACGCAATGGACTACTACCCAGTATCACCGGATGATGTAAATGGGTACTACCTTACCGAGAAAAATCAATTATATATTTCGGGTAGTTACTACTCAGTTTCTTTAAAGGATAATAGTTTTATGCTGGCTTTGGTTCTAGGTGACCTCTCACTTTTTACTGGTAGAAATAGTATTGGTAAATCAACTTATTGGGCTGAAAAAGAGGGAGTTTTATTGGAACTACTTAAGGAAAAGGAAAAGGTGGTTAGCATATCTGGGAATTATTATAAAACTAGTAATCGACCCTATTTAAAAGCTCTAATGAAATTAACTGAAGATTGTGAGATGGAGCGACCTGAGTTCGAATTGACTTACTATCAATTGAAGAAATTTGGAGAAACTTATGCTAGGTGTAAGGGGGAGGTCATTAACGAATTTCAAAATCCCAAACCCATTTACCTATTTGGATTTACGACTGGAGTTTCAAGTACTCCATTAAATTTTAAGGATAAGAATGCTCAAACCTTACCTTATGGTTATCCATCTTTAGCTCCTGTCGGTTACTATGATCTGCAATCACTTCAATCAATAGACATCTCTGAAAAGAATCTTTTTGTGGGATTTAGCTTGTCCATTCTACCTTCGTGGAGTAAGAGAATATCTTTTGAAACAGAGTTGAATTTTGTAAAAAGAACATGGTCGGTACCAGAAGAGAAACTATACTTTGAGAATTTCTATACAGACATTGCACCTTCCGTTCAATATAATTTTCGCCTGGGAAAGGCCATTCAGCCCTTTATTAATTTAGGTTTAAATGTTGGGTTGAGTTTGAAATCTAAATTTGAGTCAGCCAATGTTACAAAGAACTTTATTAGAATAACTCCTAGGAGGGGAAGTGATACATGGCCAGATGAGTTCCCGGTAAATTTGCCACTTTTGAGTTCTGCAGAGTATAAACCTACTTTATACTCACCATTTACAACAATAGGAATAAGTAGCTTGTACAAAAAAGCCATTATTAGTGTAGGATATCGGTATGGTATGAATGCCAGAATTACTAAAACTCCTCTTTATGAGAGTTCTATTGGACATAGCAGTATTTATATTAATATTAAAACCAAATTAAAAGCATAAATTTGATAAAACCTTTTTAACTAAGTTATGCGCGTACTATTTATTATTATCGGGATTTCGTTTGGAGTCACTTCTGGTATTGCTCAATGCAACCAATATTATCAACTGTCTGAAGGAAGTGAATGGGAGATGGAGAGTTATAATGCAAAGGGAAAGATAACCGGAAAGCAGGCGCAAAAGGTGACTGATTTTTCTGGAGGAGCCAATTCGTTTACCGCCATAGTTCAGTCTGTGGTTTATGACAAAAAGGACAAAGAGGTAATGAAAGGCGATCTAGAGTTTAAGTGTGAAAATGGAACGATGATCGTAGATATGCGCAATTTTATCAACGAAGAGCAAATGAAGGCTTTTCAGAGTTATGAAATGCAGATCGAATCAGATAATCTTGAAATTCCAAATGACCTTTCCGTAGGACAAACATTAAAAGATGGATCGATAACAGTGACCACTACCAATTCTCCCATACCTATGAATATGTCGGTAAACATTACAGACCGAAAAGTGGTGGCAAAAGAATCTGTGACCACTCCAGCCGGAACTTTTGAATGTTATAAGATCACCAGCAACTCCACCATGAATACAAAGATGGGCATTGGTATGACTTTCAATTTTTCTACTGTGGAGTGGATTGCTCCAAAAGTGGCAGTTGTTAAATCTGAGTCATATAGGAATGACAAGCTGCAAGGATACACATTGCTTACAAAGAGAAATTAGCGGATAGGTAGAATCAAACTTTACGCCTTCCGCGACTTAGCGGTAAAATTTCTAACAACTATTCCACAAAGTAACTTAAAGAGAATATTCAGCCTTCGTGCAACTTAGTGATTCAGAACACTTTGTATACACAGTTTTAGACGAGGATTTTTTATTTTGTAAAAGGCCCGTATTTGTGCCTCTCCTCTGACCAATCATCAATAAAAGGACCAAACGGATGATCTACCGGTTTTTTTGAGATGTCTGGCCAATCATTGGACAGGTCTTTAGAAGGGTGGGGCATGGAGTTGACATAAGCAGCCACATCCCATGCTTCTTCGTCTGTCAATATTGGGGCATTGAATGAAGTCCCAAAAGGCATGTTGTATTTTACAAAACTGGCAAACTTGCTTAATCGGTATAAACCTGCACCCATGTTGTAAGTATGCTCTCCAAAAAGTGGAGGATATAGCCACTCCTGTCCATTCGGTTCCATTTCACCCTCACTGTTGGCGCCATGGCATACGATGCAGTGTTTGTCGTATGCTATCTTACCAAGATTGGGATCAGCAGGCCTGTCCAGAAAAGCAATTTTTTTCATCCCGACACCTAACGGCACAGTGCCTTTGGGGACATCTTTACCCACCCATTTTAAGTAGGCAACCATTGCCTTCAATTCCTTATCGTTCTCATTGAGGCGGGTACCATTAAGACTCCGTTCAATGCATTCGTTCACACGTTCTTCTACATCCACCATTGTCCCTGACCGCTCCCTCCACTGTGGATAACCAGTAGCAACAGCAGCGTAGTTGAGACCAAAGATTTTTGTACCCCCATCGAGGTGACAGTTTCTGCAATTCATCCCATTGCTGATAGGTTTTACGGATCCCTTTGGGCCAAGGTAAGCTGAGGTGTGCATGATCAGTTCACGACCATAAAGAATAAGATCACCCTCTTCATCCTTAGGGATTTCACTTAGCGAGGGTGGTTGCCAATAATTATTGCTATCAGCTTGAGAATGGCTATCGGTTTGAGAAGAGTTGGTTAATGCAGGTACACTGGAATGGAAATAGCCACCAAAGTAGAGCGAAACCAAAATCAGGGCAATTGTAAGGCCACAAAATATACCCAGTAGTGTGCTAAATCTTTTTAATACTGTTCTGGTCTCTTTCAATTGTGAAATATTGAGGAGATCAAGAATACACTTCGCCTACACAATAAGCAAGCAGGCTTATACCAGCGGATTGAAGAATAAAAATTTATGAATTAAACGATTTCTTCTGTTTTTGGCGCTACGGAAATATCGGGGTTCATAATCACCCTGGATTTGATTGAATTAGAAATCAAACAATGTTTTTCTGTTTTCTCCAGAACCTTCAACGCACGGTCGCGATCCTTTTCATGAAGTAAGGTTACCCGTGGTGCTACTGCCACTTCTGTCATCTCCATTCCACCCTCTACCTTTTCCAGTTTGCCCACAGCGTTGCATCCAAATTGAGAAAATTCGAGTTTGGAGTTCTCTGCTATGGCAAGAAATGTTGTCATGATACAACTGGCTACCGAGGCTGTGAACAAATGCTCTGGAGACCAAATTCCTGCTATTCCTTTTGGGAATTCAGGAGGGGTGGCTACTTCAATACAACCATCTCCACCGATGGAGGAATTGAGCTCAGGGGAACACATCATTCCCTTTCGGTCCTGATTCCAATTTACGTTTACGTTATAATAATGTGCATCCATTGTGTTGTCGGTTTTAGTGAGTCAAAATTATAACGACACAGCGTATTAATGTATGATTTTCGTCATATTTAAAAATGAGTATCATCCAATACTTCTCCATTAGTTTTAGGTAATCTTTGTAGTTTGTAGGTGTTTAATTTCATAGCGAGCATGGAACTTTTTTATGACCTCTCAATGATGGGAGCAGGTATTGGTTTGTTTCTTCTGGGTACTAATTTTTTAGAAGAATCACTTAGCAAACTGGCGGGCAGGTCATTCAAAGTATACTTAAAAACACAAACGAATAACAAGTTCAAAGCGGTTGCATCAGGAGCCATAGTTACGGCAGTTTTACAGAGCAGCTCAGTAGTAAGTTTGATGGTACTTGCCTTTGTGGGGTCGGGTGTTTTGGCAATGCAAAATGCGCTGTCAGTTATTCTGGGAGCCAACATTGGCACTACCCTTACCAGTTGGATTGTGGCTACACTGGGTTTTAAAGTAAACATAGAGAGCATTGCATATCCTTTGGTAGGTATTTTTGGTATTGCCATGACGCTTTTGCGACCAGACCAAAAAGCTTTTCATTGGAGTAAATTTTTGTTTGGGTTTGGGCTTCTTTTTATTGGTTTGAGTTTTATGAAAAGTGGATTTGAGGAGATAGCCCTTGGGTTCGACTTTTCAATACTGAGCAATTATCCACTAATTGTATTTGTACTGGCCGGATTTGTACTTACCTCCCTTATTCAATCCAGCTCCGCTACTGTGGCCATTACACTTACAGCATTAAACAGCGGAGCGATTACCTTACTCCCGGCCATGGCCATGGTGTTAGGTTCCGAAGTGGGAACAACGGTAAAACTTCTCATCGCATCAGTGAATGGGATAGCAGCTAAAAAACGAGTGGCCTTTGGTAATTTTATTTATAATACATTCATCATCATTCTTGTATTGGCAACGCTTAAACCCATCAATAGTTTCATTATCAATGTTGTTAATATTCAGGATGACCTGTTGGCATTAGTGGTGTTTCAGAGTGGTATAAACGTGTTGGGCGTAGTACTGTTCTTCCCATTTCTCAATTGGTTTGGCAGGCTATTGAACAATATGTTTACTGGAAATGATGAGGGGGTGAAGTACATTTCTTCGGTTCCTGCTTCTGTAGGTGGAGAACTGGCCCTTGATGCACTGGCAAAGGAAACCCGCAGGTTTATGTTATTAGTCATTGACTTTGTTTCCAATTCGTTCGACTCGAATGTTAAAAGTAACATCAATCATGTTAGTGATGATTTCGATGAAAAATCAATTACTGAGAAGTATGCATATCTTAAACAGATTCATGGCGAAATGCATGCCTATGCTGTTAAGTTTAATAAGACAGGGCTGAACAGCGAAGAACTTGAGTTTCTGGATCGGATCAATGCCTCAATACGGAATAGTATGTTTGCGGCAAAGAGCATTAAGGATAGCCACTCTGACATTGATCAGTTCAAGAATTCATCTAATGATGTAAAATACCAAATCTATGCACACCGCAGTGACGAGCTAACAAAGTTTTATGAGAGGATTTCTGATTTGCTTTTAAAGCCCGAAGGATTTAATGCGTTTGAAGATATGGTTGACATTTATCACACTATTCAAAAAGGCTATACAGAAGAGCTTAATAACCTTTACAAGGAAGGAACGGAATTCAATCTTACCGATGTTGAGATATCAACGTTGATTAACTTTAATCGTGAGGTTTACAATTCCTATAAAGCAATTGTATGGGCAATCAAGGATTACCTCCTGAGCAAAGAGCAGTCTCAGTATTTTGGAGAATTGCCAGGTTTTATAAGATGACTTTTTGCTGGAATCGATTATTTGTTCGTAGGTATTTCTTGCGGAAATTTTTAATTTCACCACTCCTAAACTTATACCATGAATGCATTTACCAGAAGTTGGAAGATCACTCAATTGACATTCCGTGTTATTAATCAGGACCGTGAACTCATTTGGTTTGCACTACTGGCTTTCATATTCTCTACCTTGTTTACAGTAGCCATGGTAGTTCCATCGGTTCTTCCTACACTAATGGAGGAAGGGGTTTCTCAAGACTCGCTGCAGATTTTTCAATATATAATTATATTTCTTACCTATTTTGGACTGGCTTTTATCGCCACCTTTTTTAATGTATGCGTGGTATATACAACCAAAGTCAGATTCGAAGGGGGTAATGCTACCTTTGGTCAAAGCATGAGTTTTGCGTTTACCAAATTAGGCTTGATCTTTAAGTGGAGTTTGCTGTCGGCTACGGTGGGCCTAGTACTTAAGGTATTGGACAACCTGGCTTCGAGATTGGGAAAAGGCGGACAGATAGTGGCCAGTATCCTAATAGGATTGGTAGGAATGGCCTGGAGTATCGTTAGTATTTTCGTTGTTCCTGTTTTGGTATACGAAGGGCTAGGGCCAATTGATGCAGTAAAAAAGTCAACACAAGTGATCAGGAAAACATGGGGAGAAAGTTTGATCCGACATTTTGGATTAGGACTTATTCAATTCTTCGTGTTTGTATTAATTATTGTACTGAGCTTTGGGTTGACTTACGTGCTGGCCAATGCTTTTGAAGTTATCGGACTCTTAATAGGCATAGGAGTGGGTGCTTTGCTTATGCTATTGGCAGGACTTATATTCAGTGTTGCCAATACTATTTTTAACACTGCCTTGTATGTATATGCAAACAAGAGTTTGGTGCCCACAGGATTTGATGAAGAAACTGTGAAAGATGCATTTGCCAAGAAGCGTTGACCTGCATCTTTGGCTTTGGGTAGTCAAAATGGTTGGCCTGACCGACCCCTTGGCAGTTGTTATAAATACCGAAGCGGAGTCATATTGTTAACCTGTCAGAACTACTCACTGTTCCCTAGATTATAAATTTCCTGTATCCCTTTTAATTTTTCAACAAAATTTATTTTGAGGTCAATTAACTCACCATTTTTCACGTTAAATACCCAACCGTGCACCAGGGGATAGCCAGTAGTTAAATAGGTCTTTTGCACAGCTGCTGTTTTGATGACATTGATACATTGTTCCTCTACATTTAATTCGACCAGCCGCATGTATCTTTTTTCTTCATCTTTGATGCTGTTCAACTCTTCTTTGTGAAGCCGATAAACATCTCTCACATTTCGAAGCCAGGGATTTAGGAGTCCCAAATCCTGAGGTTGCATGGCAGCCTTCACTCCACCACAAAAATAGTGTCCGCAAACCACAATATGTTTTACCTTTAGATGGTTAACAGCATACACGATAACACTCATCACGTTGAGGTCTACATTGCTGATAATGTTGGCGATATTCCTATGAACGAATACATCGCCCGGCTCTGCCCCCATAAGCTCTTCTGCGGTGGCCCGGCTGTCACTACATCCTATATAAAGATAGTTTGGGTTTTGCCCTTCTGCCAAGTGGGTAAAAAAATCTTCATCAGTAGCTTTCTTCTGTGCAATCCATTTTTTATTATTTTCGAAGATTTGTTCGTAGCTGTGCATAGATTGGTAGGTTGTGAGCCCAAGTTAAAACATTTAGTAGTTATCTGATATATTGGGTGTGAATTACATTAAATATTAACTTTAAATGTCACTGTACTGGGCGATCATTTTATGGATGGTTTTACATAATAATCTGATCTTTTTCCTACATTTCGATTACCGGGTTTTAAATTAAGGGTGTTATCCAACTACTACTGCCTCTAATAATTTAGTATGGGTTCAGGTTACAAAACGTTAAGCCAAAGACGGAGTGTTTTGATGAAACGCATTAACCTATTGGTTGTTGTAGCCACTGTTGCCTATGCATTTTTGGATAAATACCTCGGTATTATTGTAGCACCCTATGTGTACGTGGGCTTTCTCTTGTTTGCTGCCATTAATGGGTTACTCATTCGGTACGGATATGTAGAGGTAGCCAAAGTGTTTGGACTGTTGTTGTTTAATATAATGATATTTATAATAGCCACCAGCGAACCGTTTTCCACGGGTATGTATTTGCAATATGTTACAGCTGGATCAGTGGCATTGGCGCTCTATGGTTATGAACAATGGAAAGGTGCACTTTTTTTTGTTTTACTCTCGCTGATTCTGAATGTAATTGTATTTACCTCAGAGGTATCTTTTATACCCTGGAGAGAGGTGGATACCCAACAGGCAAATGTGTTTTTTATACTTAATACACTAATTGCTGCTGTAGTTAGCGTTTATGCATTCATGTTTTATTCTAAAACAAATTATGAATCTGAATTGGCACTAAAGGCTAATGAGAAACTAATAAAAGCGCAAAATGAAGAGCTGTTAAAAACAAATACAGAGTTAGATCGCTTTGTCTATAGTGCTTCACATGATTTACGTTCACCACTGAGTACATTGACAGGGCTTATCAATTTATCAAAGTTAGAAACAGATGATGCTGAGAAGTCAAAGTACCTTGACTTAATGAATGAAAGAATCAGAGCCATGGATACTTTTATTAGCGAGATCATTGACTATTCTAGAAATAGCAGGGTAGCGGTAAAAAAGGAATCTGTTAATGCGAAAATACTTCTTGAGTCAATTGCTGATGACCTCCGCTATCATGCTGGCAAAGGACGTATTGCAATTCATTGGGAAATACCAGAAGACCTGGCAATAATAACAGATGTATCTCGTCTAAAAATCGTCTTCAGTAATTTAATCTCTAACGTCATTAAATATCATGATCCTGACAAAGAAATATCGTGGATAAAATTAAAGGCTGAGGCGGTGTCACAACAAGTTCTGTTTACGGTTGAAGACAATGGTATTGGGATTAATAAAGAATTAAAGGGTAATATTTTCGATATGTTTTATCGTGCACATGAGCATTCTACCGGGTCAGGGTTGGGACTGTATATTGTTAAGGAAACACTCGCTAAACTTAACGGTATGATAAAGGTTGAATCCTCTGAAGGGGAAGGGTCAAGGTTTCTGGTTACACTTCCATCCGCATTATGATAGAACAGAATAACTATTTCTCTACTTTTCGTTGCTAAGAATCAATATCTTCTTTTCTAAAAGTGAGCAATGGCAATTGTGTTTTATATGCAAGCTCTTCCGTCTTTCCAATTCCGAATAATCGATCAAAATAACTCCTGCTTTCAGGAAACATAACAAGAATATCCGGATTTGAGGATTTGATATGTCGCTCAATCTGCCCCAGAATGGTGAGCTCGTCAACATCTTTTTCTATCACTACCCGAATGTTATCATACCCTACCTGGCTCTCCAGTTCGTTTGACAGAGTTTGTTGCTTGTTAGTTTTTTCCCCGGAATCCAAATGCAGAATTTCAATTTGCGCACCAGATTTTTTAACAAAGGGAACTATGCGCTTCAATTCATTCACCGGGTTTCTGAAATCTGATGCGTAGGATATGGTTTCAACACCTTTATAACGATATCCCGGAGGGATGGCAAGAATTGGAATTTTGGACTGCTGTATAAGCGTGGCCGAAGTTGTTCCAAATAATTTTAGGCCTGTTCTTCCATGTGTTCCTACAATGATAAGATCTGCATCATGCTTTTTGGCTTCAGCCAGAATGGTGTCTGAGCTTATTACTCCTGTCTTTGCTATTGGACTAATTTTGCTTCTATCTAAGGTAAACTTGCCCTTATCATAAATATCATCGATCAACTTGCTCAACTTGTCAACATTTCGTTGTACTTCGGCTTGATCTAACTTGAAAAATTCTTCCTCGCTAATTAGTGGATTGAATTTGGGTACTGGTCCAGTATGGAATACAAGCAATCCAACCTGCAGGGAGTTGGCGTAGTCAATGGCATAACGAACTGCATTGTTTCCTATTTCTGAATAATCGGTAGCGGCAAAGACTGTTTTCATTGGTGCGATGTTTAAATATAGATTGATCGTGGTACCGAATGCAATATGGCTTCAATCCATACTAAACACCAATGACTCTTACCCATGTGAATGCATGATAAAAGTCACTTTCCAGAAAGAGATGATTTATTTTCTTCTACTCTTGCCTACAAATACAGCCATCAGAATGGTGAAGAAAAGACCCAATGATCCTACAATGGTGATGATCAACCATCTTTCGAGAAAGCTGTCAATCAATACATCGTTAGGATTCTCGTTATTAACGAATAAAGGAACAGGGTCATTCACATAATACTGGGGTGTATTTGATGAAACAGTTGATTTTGTAGAATAAGTCTCATTATTCACCTCATAGGTGATTATGGAATGATATTGAGAGTCGCTGTTATCGGATGGTTCTTCTGACACAGCAACAGTACCTATTATGCGGGTGCTGTTGGAAATAAAATTCAACTGATAAATAAATATACCCGCTGCGGCCAACAGCATTGGAACGCCAAAGAATCCAAAACCAAAGGCAATCAGACCAAAAACAGTCTGCTGACAGCCCTTTCCTTTTGTAACATGGGTTGAACTTGCCCTGGCAGCACGTTTAAAAAAATCAACAGGTGTGTGCGTCTCTTTTACGGCAAGCTTTAATAATTGCTCCGCTTCTTCTCTGGTAGCACCATGCTTTTGTTGCAATAGTTGAATGGCCTCTTCTTTTCGGCCAGCATACACCAGATTGATGAGCTCTTCCTTTATGTCGTTTGGATCGTTCAAAGAGTTTTCTTTGAACTCAATTTAAGAAAAGTACCCAACTTTTAAACCAGAACCTATGCCTTTACAGCTCGTTCTATCTCCTTCAGGTTCTCCATCTTCTTATTGCGAAGGAATCCGCTAATATCCTCGAAGTGTTCTTTGACCCGTTGGTTACCAAATTCAAAAACCTTGTTGGCCAAACCATCGAGGAAGTCGCGGTCGTGGGAGACAAGAATGAGCGTACCATCAAACGCACGCAAGGCGTCCTTTAATATCTCCTTGGTTTTAATGTCCAGATGGTTGGTCGGCTCATCGAGTATCAACAGGTTGACAGGTTGCAATAGTAATTTGATCATGGCCAATCTTGTTCTTTCTCCACCCGAAAGTACTTTCACTTTTTTGTCGATGGAATCACCACCAAACATAAAGGCGCCTAATATGTCTTTGATCTTGCTGCGGATATCTCCCTGTGCGATCTGGTCGATGGTATCAAACACGGTAATGTCTTCATCCAGGAGTGAGGCCTGGTTTTGTGCGAAGTAGCCTATCATGGAATTATGGCCCAATTGTAAGGTGCCTTCATGCTCAATTTCGCCCATAATCGCCTTCACGAGTGTAGACTTACCTTCTCCGTTTTTGCCCACAAAAGCAACCTTTTCACCTCGGGCTATGGTCATGGAAACATCCTTGAAAACGGTGTGGTCGCCATATTTTTTAGTCAGGTCAGTTACGATGACGGGATAGTTACCTGAGCGTGGAGCAGGTGGAAACTTGAGATTTAAAGCAGAAGTATCCACTTCATCCACTTCTACGATCTCTATCTTCTCCAGCATTTTCACCCTGGACTGCACCTGTAAGGTCTTCGAGTAAGTGCCTTTAAAACGATCTATAAACTGCTGAATATCTGCTATTTGTTTGGCCTGATCGTCAAATTGCTTTTGCTGCTGCTCTCGCCTTTCCCTGCGCAATTCGAGGTAATGAGAGTAGTTGGTTTTATAATCATAGATCCGGCCACGGGTGATTTCGATGGTTCTGTTGGTAAGGTTGTCAACAAACATTTTATCGTGACTGATCACGATCACCGCCTTGGCGTTGTTCTTTAAAAAATCCTCCAGCCATTGCACAGACTCAATGTCCAGGTGATTGGTAGGCTCATCCAGTAGAATAAGGTCGGGCTTTTGAAGAAGAATCTTTGCCAGTTCGATGCGCATGCGCCACCCTCCGCTGAATTCACTGGTCGATCGGGTGAAATCACTGCGAACAAACCCTAAGCCCATCAGGGTTTTCTCCACTTCGGCATCAAAATTTACCTCTTCGATGCTGTAGTACTTCTCGCTCAACTCTGAAACTTGTTCGATGATCTTGGAATAGGCATCCGATTCGTAATCGGTTCGGGTTTCCAGTTGCACATTAAGCTCTTCCATTTGCTTTTTCATGTCCAGTATTTTGGAAAAGGCTTTGGAAGCTTCTTCAAACACGGTGCATTTGTCTTCGGTAAGCAGGTGCTGAGGCAAGTAAGCGATGATGGCATCTTTTGGAGCTGATACCTTGCCGCTGGTGGGTTTGTTGAGGCCTGCCATTATTTTGAGCAGGGTAGATTTCCCTGCACCATTTTTACCCATCAGGGCAATACGGTCGTTTTCGTTGATATTGAATGTGATGTTGCTAAATAGGGTGGTACCGCTAAATTCAACTCCTACTGCGTCTACTGAAATCATGCTCCTTATTTTAAGGCCGCAAAGATAGAATTTATTTGGTTTTTAGACAGATAGACGACCTTCAGTTTCTACCGCATTTATAGCCACCCTGACACCTGCTATTCCAGAGTTCGTATTTTCTCTAACCCCTGTTGAGGAATCGTATGCCCCAAACAGAACAACCAACTCTACTGTACCTCTGACAAGACGGGCGGGAATGGGCAAACTTTACTGAAACCCTAAGGCGGTAGTGTTGGAATGCGTGTGGGAAGCCGAAGTGTCTTTGAAATAGTAGCGGCATGCTATTACCCATGGCTCGTGTCCTCCCAAATCACTGCTGTAAATTGGGCAAATCATAATCAAGCGCTGGGATTTAATTAGGGACAATCTTAAATTCACTGAATGATTCCAAGACTAAAAATTCGGACTCTATGAAAAAGCTTGTTTATATTTTACCTAATCCAAGGTTCATGTCCACACGAACCATTGTAGTATTGAACTAAAGCATACAACAGTATCCCAACTTAACAAGCACCAACAACCTCCTTTATTCATCACACCACATCTAACTTTCCTAAAGCTATATTCCACCTACCTTGCGGAAGAGTCCAATGTGGTTTTAGCAGATTGTACCTGCCTTGCGGAAGTATGCAATCAGTTTACAACTTCTTCCAATAATCTGGTGTAATAGCCCAATTGCATAGTGGAATCTTTCACTAAGTATGCGCTAATTCCTAATCATTTGATGAATGACTACATTCGGTTGGTGATTTAGTCCATAGGATTGATAGGTCTTTGGAATTGATTTATGCCATAATCCAATGCGATATTGGAAGAACCTACCTGCATTTCATTTTTTAACATATTTCTTACAGAATTTTCCATAATTCATAAGGAAATACTATTTTTAACAGGGAGATAACCCGTTACGCATCATGCTGAGATTTGAACTACAATCGCTAATGGAGAGCCGGGAGGTACATCAGCCCCTGAGTTTCCTCGTGAAGGCAGGATTCAACTACCATACGGCCCACCGCCTATTGAAATCCAACTCCCGCTCCATACGCATGGATCATGTGGAGCAGTTATGCATCGCCCTCAATTGTACACCCGATGATCTGCTGGTGTGGGAAGCGCCCAGAACCATGGGCAACCTGAGCAAGCACCCGCTGAAGAAGCTGACCAACCGGCAACGGAAGGGAAGCATCCTTCCTAAGATCAAAAGCCTTCCACAAGATAAGCTGGATGAGTTGAGATTATACATTGATAAGTTGTCGGAGGAGTAGGTGACGTCATCCAGCCTGTTTGTCGTAGGTAAGTAGCATCTTCTAATTGGAGATTCTTCGCTAACACTCAGAAAGGCGACAACAATAGATGCAGGGTTGACACACTCACAAAATCCGAGTAACGAGTTCCGGCAAGAGACAAAGTCCGCCCTTGTCACTCAGCCTGCCAGAGGCAGCACCTCAGCGTTTTCTTGTGTTTTTAGTTTTTATGACCGCAGAGGCAAACAGAAAACAAACTATACTGAAACACTGAGGCGATAGTGGTGGAATGCGCGTAGGAAGCCGAAGTGTCTTTGAAATAGTAGTGGCAGCTAATACCCATGGCTCTGATCCTCTTGCGTTTTTTTGTATCCTCATAAACCATGTCCGGAACTTGTGCATCTTATCCTTTATGTGAATTATTACCTCCCTTTGCTTGTTCACGATACAGAACAATTCACTTTAGAAACTTTCATGTCGACAACTAAAAAGATACCTTACTCTATACTGGAGCTGGCCACCGTACCTGCCGGAACATCCCACCATCAGGTTTTTAAGAATAGTCTTGATCTCGCACAAAAAGCAGAGAAGTGGGGCTACACCCGGTTCTGGCTGGCAGAACATCACAACATGATCAGTATTGCAAGTACCGCAACATCTGTGCTCATCGGTCATATCGCAGGAGGCACGAATGAAATTCGGGTAGGTTCAGGAGGCATCATGTTACCCAATCATTCACCACTACTAGTTGCTGAACAGTTTGGTACTTTGGGTTCATTGTTTCCGGGCCGCATCGACCTGGGTTTGGGGAGAGCACCGGGAACAGATCAGGTAACGGCACAAGCCATTCGCCCGGATCGGATGAACTCCGTCTATCATTTTCCTGAAGAAGTAGCGCAGATTCAACAATACTTTTCGGTCGACAACAAAACCGCACCAGTTCGTGCCACTGTGGCAGAAGGTGTGGACGTACCGCTTTATATATTAGGTTCCAGTACAGACAGTGCCCACGTGGCCGCGAAGCTCGGCCTTCCTTATGCATTTGCGAGTCACTTTGCACCTGATCAGTTGTTTGATGCGTTGCAAATCTATTACACCAACTTCCAACCTTCGCAATACCTGGAAACTCCGTATACCATTGCCTGCATCAATGTGATTGCAGCCGATACCGCCCATGAGGCGGAGAAAATTTCTACTTCGCTGGTGCGGATGATGTTGGGCGTGCTCACCAACAAAAGGGATTACATACAACCTCCGGATGAGCCCAATGAAGAGATGCGCGAGCTGATTCAAAACCCAGCATTCCAGCGCATGTTTAAGTACGCCTTCATTGGTGATAAGGAAATCGTTAAAGACAAAACCAACCAGTTCTTAAAGGAGACGGGTGTAAACGAACTGATGGTAGCTTCTCACACCTATCATCATGCAGACAGACTGAAATCTTACCAGCTCTTTGCCGAGGTGATGATGGAAATGAGTTATGAAAGTCAAACGAAAGCTATTTCTTGATCTTGTTAATTATCAGCCTACCTTCTGCAGGTAGCGTGGGACTCAAGAGAACTCAGCACAGCTTGCCTGAGGGTATCTAATTCTACCTTAAATTTCAAAGACGCTTCGTTCCTCAGCGTTTCAGAGTGGTTAGTTTTTAAGACTATTGCTGCAAAAGCCAAAACAAACTATATTGAAACACTGAGGTGATTGTCTTGGATTGTGTGTGGTGAGCCGAAGTGTCTTTGCAATCGTAGAGACAGTCTGTAAAGCCCTCAAAACTCCAAGTTTGCGTCCTCACGAACGACTTCAATTTATAATCCACTAGCAAGAACATTATACACTCCATCTCCCTCTCCGCAGGCCATAGTCAACTGTATTTCAATGTTGTGAATAGGTAGTAATGGTTAATGGATTGACAGAGATACAATCATATCGGCATACTCACTAGTTTAAAGAGGGTGCCTTTTTTACCAGAATTACTTATATTTAGTGAAGACATTTTCACCAATCTGATTACCCATGAAAGAAATAAAGAAAGAAGACATCAATCAGGAAGTATTCGACTTGTATGATAAGTATGCCCACAACAAGCTCGACAGGAGAACCTTCATCGAATCGTTAAAAGCACATGCCGTGGGTGGAATCACGGTAGCAGGCTTGCTGGCTTTTCTCTTGCCAAAATACGCCACTGCTCAACAGACCAAACAGAATGATCCGAGGTTGAATTCAGAATATGTTGAATACGATTCTCCCAAAGGAGCGGGAAAAATGCGCGGCCTTCTTACCCGGCCAGCGGGTAACAAAAAGAAATTGGGAGGCATTATTGTCGTGCACGAAAACCGGGGACTCAATCCACACATTGAAGATGTAGCAAGAAGAGCGGCTCTGGAAGGATTTATTGCCTTTGCACCGGATGCGTTGTTCCCATTGGGAGGATACCCTGGAAATGATGATGAGGGAAGGGCCATGCAGCAAAAACGCGACCGGGAGGAAATGCTGGAAGACTTCATCGCTGCTTATGGTTTCCTGAAAGCCCACAATGAATGCTCTGGAAAAGTAGGGGTGGTAGGATTTTGCTACGGTGGTTCGGTCTCCAACGCCATGGCAGTGAGGGTACCCGATCTAAAAGCAGCGGTACCCTTTTATGGTGGCCAACCTGACGTTGCGGATGTTCCTAAAATAAAAGCCCCATTGCTTATTCACTATGCGGGATTGGATACCAGAGTGAATGAAGGATGGCCTGCTTATGAAGAAGCGTTGAAAGCCAACAAAAAGGAATACACTACTTATATTTATCCTGATGTTAATCATGGTTTTAACAACGATACGACACCGCGCTATGATAAGGAGGCAGCAGATTTGGCCTGGCAGCGTACCATTGATTTTTTTAAGAAGAAGTTAAAATAAATACTTCCTATTTTTCAAGCTGATACAAGTCACCTGATTATTTCATTTTGATGTTGTAAAGAATAAGTCTAATTTTTGGATAGGTATTAAAAACGTGGCTGTCTCAAAAGTTAAAGAATGTCGTTTTTCTGAGCAAGAGCGAAGAATCTCTATGGTTTGAATTTACAATTAAAGGATGTTTCCCCGTCAATTGGCGGATCAAAAAAAGTGTCACTTTTGAGTCAGCCCCATGAGGTCAATCTCACTAAGTCCAAAAAAATGATGGTACAAAAAGGTATTACTCGAAAAAGGCGAAGAACAAAAAAACTGTCATGGGATTATTACGATCAGAGGGGTAAGCTGATTTCCAACAAAAAGATAATCGAGCGTTGTAATAAACTGGTTCTTCCTCCTGCCTGGAAGGAAGTATGGATTTCGACAGATGCGAAGGCGAACCTGCAGGCTACGGGAAAAGATGCAAAGGGCAGGTTGCAATACCGGTATCATGACGATTGGACTAAGGCACGCGCAGCTGAGAAGTTTGACGGGATGACACGCTTTGCGCGAACATTGCCCAGTATCAGGAAAAAAGTAGCACATGATCTGAAGTTAGAGGACATGCCGAAGGAAAAAGTGGTGGCATTGATTGTCAAGTTGATTGACTTGTACCATTTCAGGGTGGGCAATGATGAGTATGCAAAGCAGAACAAGTCGTATGGTTTGACGACTTTAAAGGAAGGGCACCTCAAGCTGGATCAGTCCAGGTCAGCAGAGGGAGAGATAGATGCCGTGTTTGAGTTTGTAGGAAAATCAGGTAAGCTGTGGAAGCGCAGGATATGGGAAGATGATTTGGCTATTCTGATCAGTAAGTCTGGTGCAGTTGGTGGAAGAAAGAAAAGCCAGGATTTGTTTAGGTATGAAGATAAGTTTGGAAATGATTTTGACATTAAAGCCAACCACATCAACGAGTACCTGGATGCAATTACTGCTGATCATGAGAAGGTAACCGCTAAGGACTTTCGTACCTGGGCCGCCACCTGGAAGGCAGCCTCAAGATTGTCCAAACAGTTGGATCCGGATACGGTTACTGCCCGGAAAAGAGTTTCTAATGAAGTGATCAAGACCGTAGCTTTTGATTTGGGTAATACCCCCACCGTTTGCCGCTCCTCCTATATACATCCTACTATACTATCCGATTGGGCTGATGGTAACTTCAGAAGTAAATGGAACAAAGCCAGTCGTGGCCGTAAGTTAAGTGGGCTTTCAAAAGAAGAAACGACAACATTGATGTATTTGAATTTGAGTAAAAAGCACTAGCTGCCATTGTGTAACTTGCTTCGCGATGACCATCACTCTTTTTGTCTTACTTCTTCTGCTTGGCGCAGCCACTGGTTTCTATTCAGGCCTGTTAGGAACAGGAGGTAATATCATTTTAATTCCAGCGCTGGACCTGTTGTTTGTTTATTATGGTATCAGCGGTACAGAATCTGTCAAATTCATTATTGCCAACTCTCTTTTTGTAACCGTATTCCTGGGTGCTGCAGTCAGCTTTCAGCAACATCGGATGGGTAACTTTCATTTCAAAGAAATACTCAGCATTGGGATCCCGGGCATGATGAGTGCCTATGCCATGTCGGAGTGGATCAACTCCTCCAACTGGTTTGATAAATTCTACTTCGATATCATTTTCCTTACACTACTTATTCTTTTGGCTGTTAGGCTTTTATTCTTTAAGACCAATGAAAGGCCAATCGGGAAGAATGAAAAAATTGACATCAACTATGCCTCCTTTATGGGCGTGGGTTTGCTAACGGGCTGCGTCACCTCGCTGTCGGGTCTGGGAGGAGGAATCGTTCTGATTCCTTTCTTGACTGACATAATGAAACAGCCAGTAAGGAAGGCCAGTTCTGTTTCCATTGGAGTAATTATGCTTTTGGCTATTTCTGTTACCGCAAGTTATCTCTTTGTTGATGGAGAGCAGCAGGTGGAAGCAAAACTTCCCATGCAGATTGGATACATATCGATGTTGACCATTGCCCCAATATTAGTGGGGATATTTATTGCTTCGTCCTACGGTGTGAAGGTGGCACACAAGACCTCTTCATTAAAACTTCGAATTATATTCGGAATCATTGTTACCTTACTATGTGTAAAGGTAGCTTGGAATTTATTGATGCATTAAACATTTTTAGAGCTTAACAATTAGATTAATTGTTTGTTGATCATTAAACCCTTGCAATGAATCGTACCTTCCTCACAGCCGAATGGAGAAAGTTGATAATGGCCAATTACAAACTTGATCCAGAGTTGCTTAAACCCTATCTGCCCTATAAAACGGAAATTGACTTGTGGAAAGGAGCCTGTTATGTAAGTCTGGTGGGATTTATGTTTCTGAATACCAGATTGAAAGGAATCAAAATTCCATTTCATACCCATTTCGAAGAGGTCAACCTGAGGTTTTATGTTCGCTACAAAGATCAAGGGCAGTGGAAGCGCGGAGTGGTATTCATCAAAGAGATTGTTCCAAGGCCTGCACTTACCTTTGTTGCCAATACGGTCTATAAGGAGAATTACGAAACAATGCCTATGAGACACCATTGGGAGGTGTTGGATGATACTCAAACAGTGGAGTACCGATGGAAAAAAGGCCGTTGGAATTCACTGGGCATTCGAGCATCAGTGGTGGCAGAGGCGATTACCCCGGGGAGTGAGGAAGAGTTTATTACAGAGCATTATTGGGGATACGCGCGAATCAGCGACAAAAGAACCACACAATACGAAGTAATTCACCCCAGGTGGGATGTGTATTCCACACTTGATTATACTATAGATGTTGATTTTGAGGGTACGTATGGGGCTGAATTTGCATTTCTAAACAA
This sequence comes from Flammeovirgaceae bacterium UBA2338, assembly GCA_002344795.1. GTDB lineage: Bacteria > Bacteroidota > Bacteroidia > Cytophagales > Cyclobacteriaceae > ELB16-189. The sequence continues at coordinate 56,676 of DDUM01000084.1, forward strand.
AATGCAACCAACATCCGTTTTTCTGGCGGAAGGCTCTGAAATAGAGGTAAATAAGGGGGAAGAAGTATAGAAATATATTTGAATATAGATTTACCGAACTGAATTTTGTTGATAGCTTGCAAATTGTTTTAGTCTAAAATAGTTGGTAATGGAACAATCATATGTCTGGTGGATAGGGTTTAATGTCTTCGTGCTGTTTATGCTGGCGCTGGATTTGGGCGTATTCCATCGCAAATCCAAAGAGATATCTGTTAAAGAAGCTTTTCTGTGGACAGGGTTTTGGGTGCTGTTGGCGTTTATATTTAATGTAATAGTCTATTACACTCAGGGCAGTGAAAAAGCATTTGAGTTCTTTACGGGCTACCTGATTGAGAAATCACTCAGTGTTGATAACATCTTTGTTATTATCCTGATCTTCTCTTATTTCCAGGTGCCAGCATCGTACCAACACAGGGTATTGTTTTGGGGGATATTGGGTGCCCTTGTAATGAGAGGTATCTTCATCTTTGCTGGCGTAGAGCTGATTGCAAGATTCCATTGGCTCATCTACATTTTTGGAGGCTTCCTGGTTTACACCGGAATTAAAATTGTAAGCAGTGGGGACATGAAAATAGACCCCGAGAAGAACCCGGTAATTAAACTGGCCAGGAGGTTCTTTTCAGTAACAGAAAAATTTGAAGGAGACAAGTTTTTTGTAAAAAGAGACGGCAAGAAATGGGCGACACCGTTGTTTCTGGTACTTGTGTTAATTGAGTCTACGGATCTGATTTTTGCAGTAGATTCTATACCCGCCATCCTTGCAGTGTCAGATGATGCATTTATTGTTTACACCTCCAACGTGTTTGCCATACTGGGTTTGCGATCGTTGTACTTTGCATTGGCTGGAATTGAAAGATATTTCAAATACTTAAAGTTTGGAGTATCGGCTATCCTGATATTTGTAGGGATAAAGATGGCCATCATTGACTTCTACAAAATACCTATCGAGATATCACTCGCGTTTATTTTTATTGCATTGTCATTGGCGACTTTGGCCTCGATGATATTTGTAAGTCATGAGCAGGAGTCGGATAAGAAGAAATAGCGGCAAAGCGCCTACACTTGAAATAGTAAATGACCAATCCTGATTTAGGAGCGTGAGCGGTGATTCCCGCAGAAAGTGAGGAAAAACTCATCACTCAGCATTATGCTCATACTCCTGAATTATCAATAATAGAACTATACAATCCAAAGTAGTTCATCCCAGGTCTGATGCAAATTCTACTCTTGATCGTGCAGTAGATGTTGATTTTGAGGGCTCCTGCGAGACTTCATTTGCTTTTCTAACCACTATATAACCCGTATCTGTTTTCTTGTATAAGGATCGGAGGAAGAAGTAAAAAAGGGAAAAGTTTATTTAAACACATATTTATGAACTGGATTTTGTTGGTAGCTTGCAAATTGTTTTTAGTCTATAATCGTTGGTAATGGAACAATCATATGCCTGGTGGATAGGATTTAATGTCTTCGTGCTACTTATGCTGGCGCTGGACCTGGGCGTATTCCATCGCAAATCCAAAGAGATATCTGTCAAAGAGGCCTTTTTGTGGACAGGGTTCTGGATAGTGTTGGCGTTTATATTTAATGTAATTGTTTATTACACACAGGGCTCTGAAAAAGCATTTGAATTTTTTACAGGCTATCTGATAGAGAAATCACTCAGTGTTGATAACATCTTTGTTATTATCCTGATCTTCTCTTATTTCCAGGTACCTGCAGCATATCAACATAAGGTGTTGTTTTGGGGGATATTGGGTGCCCTCGTTATGAGAGGTATTTTCATCTTTGCTGGTGTAGAGCTGATTGCAAGATTCCACTGGCTTATCTACATTTTTGGAGGCTTCCTGGTTTACACTGGAATTAAAATTGTAAGTAGTGGAGATATAAAAATAGATCCCGAGAAGAACCCAGTGATTAAACTGGCCCGAAGGTTCTTTTCGGTGACAGACAACTTTGAAGAAGACAAGTTTTTTGTAAAAATAGATGGCAAGAAATGGGCGACACCGTTGTTTCTGGTCCTGGTGCTAATTGAGTCTACGGATCTGATTTTTGCAGTAGATTCTATCCCCGCTATTCTTGCAGTGTCGGATGATGCATTTATTGTTTATACCTCCAACGTGTTTGCCATACTGGGTTTGCGATCGTTGTACTTTGCATTGGCTGGAATAGAGAGGTACTTCAAATACTTAAAGTTTGGTGTATCGGCTATCCTGATTTTTGTAGGGATAAAGATGGCCATCATTGACTTCTACAAAATACCTATCGAGATATCACTTGGGTTTATTTTCATTGCATTGTCATTGGCCACTTTGGCCTCGATGATATTTGTAAGTCATGAACAGGAGTCGGAGAAGGAGAAATAACGACAAAACACCTAACGTTCGAAATAGAAAATGACCGAGCCTACATCAGGAGCACAAGAGGATAAGCAGTCAAAGGAAGCGGAACCATGGATGATCTTTACAGTAGCGGTTGTGTTGATTTTGGTAGGCATTGGCTTTGGCTACTATAAGTTTAATAATGAAATTAAAGCCAGTTACCTGAAGGAAAACGGGGTAGCAGTGAAGGGCATTGTACTGGAGGAGTCGGAGAGTGGAAAGTCAGGTAGTAGTAAAACTCATTACTTTGATTTAGAATACCAATGGGAAGGGACTTCCTACAATCACCAAATTTCTTCTGGTTTCAATTTATACGATGTGGGTGAAGAGGTTGAGCTATTGGTTGACCCTGAACACCCTGAGGAAGCAATGGGTGAAGAGGACATGAGCCACGGCAGCCATAGCTGGTCATTTATCATTTTGGCCCTGGGTGGTTTTATCTTCTGGCTGGGATTAAAGAAAGTAAAAGAGAGAAAAACCAGCACTTCTTAAAGTATGGCTATCTAGGTGAGAAGCTTCTCAAACTCCACTTTTTGTTTTAATGCTGCTTCATAACCGATTTTGTAAATCTCATCGATACGGCTTACACTAAACGTATCGTACTTTCTGAGCTCTTTGGGTGAGATGAGTATATCAAAGCGGTCGAACTTTTGAAGGCAGGAGGCCCCAACACTTAATTGATAAGATCGCTCCAAAACGGCTAAGGAAGAAGTGAAATCCTCTTTTTTTAGATCATTAATAGGATTAACATAAACGCCTATGATCGTATCACAAATGCCCTCCAGGGGTTCAATAGGAAAATTATTCATGATCCCACCATCCGCGTAAATCACATCATCAATGGTAACAGGGGAGAAGACCATGGGAAATGCCGAGGAAGCCAGAATAGTCTTAATCAGTGGTCCAGAGTGAAAGACTTTGCTCTTGGCGTGTTCCAGATCTGTAGCGATGATGTACAATTCTTTTTGAAGTGACTCATAGGAATCATCCTCTAAATATTCATTGAATACCTGGATGAGTTTTCCGGTATCAATAATGCCAGGCTTAAAGAGGGCATAGTTGGAGATTTTAAATATGGAGGTCTTTTTAAAAAATTGAAGGATGTCTTTGGCGGGATGTCCGGCCGCATATAAAGCACCCACTATTGAACCAGCACTCACACCCGCCACATGCGTAATGTTAATACCTAACTCTTCCAGCACTTGCAAAGTGCCTATATGTGCTGCGCCTCTTACGCCACCTCCGGATAATACCAGGCCAATCTTTTTGTCCATATGCTGCAATCAAATTCAAAGATAAACATTATGAAGCGTCTGTAGGCAACGAGTTATAACATTACGTAGGCATATCCGCACAAGTCGTTATCTTGTTGAATCAATTCAGGGAACCGAAAATGGCAGTACATTTAGTGTGGAAGAAAAGAGAAAGAAGAACGTTGGCCGAATGACCAAAGAAGTGAAAAGTGCAGGGAAAAAGAACAAGTACTAACGGATGAAGTCACCAATAATTCAGAAATCAACGTTTGACTTTTTAAAACAACTGGCCAGGAACAACAACAGAGAATGGTTCAACGCCCATAAAGACGACTACCTGGCCGCCAAAGAGAATGTAGAAACATTTGTGGAAGGATTGATGGCCAGGATGAGTGCGCACGATCAGATTGAAACACGCACTGGCAAAAAGAGCATTTATAGGATTTACAATGATGTTCGTTTCTCCAACGACAAGACACCCTACAATCCAAGGTTTGCCGGCTACATCAGGCGGGTGAAACCCACGAATAGGGGAGGTTATTACTTTTGGATCAAACCGGGAGGATCACGACTGGCCTGTGGGTACGGTCACCCCAATCCTGAAGATCTGCTGCGCCTGCGACAGGACATCGATTACAATTATAACGATTGGAAGAAGATCATTAATGCCAGAGCGATCAGGAACACCTTTGGAGCAATGAGAGGAGAGCAGGTGAAAACAGCGCCACGAGGATTTCCCAAAGACCACGAGGCCATTGAACTGCTCCGCTACAAACAGTATTGGTTTGAACGCGGCTTTACGGACAAGGAAGTGCTTGCTTCCGATTTTGCAACTCAAATGAACAAGGCCTACAAAGCCATTCGTCCCTTTTTTGACTATACCAGCATGGTGCTTACTACTGATTTGAATGGGGAATCGATTATCAGTTGATATTGGTGAAGAAAAAACCTATTATTTTATTGAAGTAGGCTTATCCTTGGGTATAGTGAAATATAAGTATTGCACTTATCTTGCCATACTGGGAGGCATGGGTAGTGCATTGATAACCTGTTGACACCATGCAAATGCAGGCATTTATTTAAAAAAAATGGCAACAAAACGAGTAGTGTATATTTTACTGATTGGATTCTTTTTCATGCTTGTAGTATCATGTAATGATAACAAATCCCGACAAGCTGAGAAATTTAATTACAATGAGGTTATAAAAAACTGGCAAGATCAAAAGTTTTCAATGTTCATACATTGGGGCATTTATTCAATACCTGCGGGAGTATGGAATGGTGAAAAAGTACAAGGCTACAGCGAACAGATTAAGGGTCATGCACGAATTCAGTCGGAGGATTATAGAAAATTAGCTGCCCAATTTAATCCGGATAAATGGAATGCCGATTCAGTTGCATTATTAGCCAAAGAGTCGGGTATGAAATCAATTATTATTACGGCAAAACATCATGATGGATTTTGTTTGTTTGGGTCTGAGTTTACTCAGTTTGATGTCGTAGATGCCACACCTTATAAAAAAGATATAATTAAAGAGTTGTCAGATGCCTGTAAGCGACATGGCTTACAATTTGGGGTGTACTTTTCATTAATTGACTGGGATTATCATGAAGCACTACCTTTTACATCTGTAAGAAATTCTGATTCTATACCTCCTTTGCACCATGAATATAATTTGAACCAAATTCGGGAGTTACTTACCAACTATGGTGAGATTTCAGAATTTTGGTTTGATATGGGAGCTCCCACACCTGAACAAAGTAAAGAGATGGCTGACCTGATAAAAAAAATACAACCAAATTGTTTGGTGAGTGGTAGAATTTGGAATGACCAGGGGGACTTTGTCGTGATGGGGGATAATTATAAACCTGAGTTTAAAATGGGAGTTCCCTGGCAAACTCCTGCGTCTATGTTCGATGAAACATGGAGTTATCGTTCATGGCAAGAAAGACCTAACGCAGATGAAAAGATACAAGAGAAAATTAATGACTTAATAAATATTGTAAGCTCGGGTGGTAATTATTTACTCAATATTGGCCCCAAAGCAGATGGCACGATCGTTCCATTTGAAAGACAAGTACTTGCGGGTGTAGGAAAATGGCTCAATACAAACGGTGAGGCAATTTATGGAACAAATGTATCCGCAATAGCTCACCAGGATTGGGGAAGTGTAACTGCAAAAGACAATAGACTATACCTTCATATTCTTAATTTCCCTGAAAACAACATACTTGTAATTAATGGTTTAAGGACAAACATAAAAAATGCTTACCCGATTACTGATAAAGATATAACTCTAAAAACTTTAACTTCGGAAAAGGGACTTGAGATTGATTTAACAGATAAAATTAATAGAGACAAGTATGTAACGGTTATCGCATTGGAATATGAAGATGAATGGATATACAGCCCGCCCAATCAAATAATTCCAAATGAGGATAGCACATTTATTCTATTATTGGATAATGCTGAAGAGTACCATAGCTACAGTGGTCACGATTATTATTCCACCAAACCTACCATTGTAAAAATGATGTGGTATTTACCAGGTAATACAAAAGAAGTTTGTGAAATAGATATTATTTCTTCTGACCAAAGTACTGAATCTTTGAAATTGTCTATTAACAATAAGGAATATTTGCTCTCAGCTCAAAATTCAGACAAGTTGAACCAAAACAAAATCCGGCAGACTATCAACAAAGTAAATTTCTATTCTGATAAGACGAATACAATAGAACTATCGTGGGAAGATAAAACCAACCCACATAAATGGCTAAACATTGAAGATTTAAAAATTATTATTAAATAGAGAGGTACTCAATAGCTAAATACCAAACCGGTATAAATTGCATTTTTGCCTTCGGTCGGGATTATCACCGATCCGAAAGAACATTGTTTTATAAGTTTATTTCCCCCTTACTACTTGCTTTTTCTCCGTCCACAAAGGATTGGTTTGAGCGGTGGAAAGGAGACTCACTGTGTATACGAGGATGACGAATAGAAGCGATTTTTTCATGGCTATTTCTGGAATGATTTGGTTTAGGTGTTGTTGTTTAAAAATAGGGTGGGATCCTCAGGAAGGCCTTTATATTTCGATTAATAATGGCTATGTAACTACTTGATTTACTGGGTTTTTATGTTTCATATATGAATGATTAATTGCAATGATACTATTTTGATAATTCATCATATATTGATCCATTTGACCGATTTCTAATTTTTTAACTCAAGGACTTAGTCTCATTAATTTACAAATCATTTGAAGGATGACCAGTACTGTACAGCTTTTTTGCCGTAGGGACAAAATTCTATCCACAGAAAATGAACAAAGGCCGCCCATCTGCAAACCTTGCTATACCCACCCTAAAATCTTGTTATATTAAGGACTACACGATAAACTTTTTAAATCATTTTTTATGAAGCAACTTATCATCCTGACGTTAATCTTGTCCCAGGCGTTATCTGGCTTTTCCCAGAATCTTGACAGTGTATTCAAAAATGTAAAATACAGAAGCATTGGCCCATACAGAGGGGGGCGCTCCAATATGGCTTCCGGTGTGGTTAATGACCCGCTTACTTATTATATGGGAACGACAGGAGGGGGAGTTTGGAAAACGGTAGATGCAGGAGCACGATGGGATAACGTCTCTGATGGCTATTTTAAAACGGGATCTGTAGGTGCCGTTGCGGTCTCAGAAAGCAACCCAGATATAGTATATGTAGGGATGGGCGAACACGCCCCGCGCGGAGTGCAGAGTTCTTATGGAGATGGTGTTTACAAATCCTATGATGCCGGGAAAACCTGGAAACACATGGGTCTGGAGAAAACGATGCAGATTGCAAGAATTGTAATCCATCCAAAAAACCCTGACATCGTATTAGTGGCCGCTCAAGGTGCCATTCATGGAGCCACTACAGACAGGGGAATTTATAAATCAACGGATGGAGGAGTAACCTGGAAAAAGGTATTGTACATCAATGAAAATACAGGATGCTCTGAGTTGTCAATGGACATGCACAATCCTATGGTGATGTATGCGGCCATGTGGCACAACCTGCGTTTACCCTGGAAAGTAATTAGTGGTGGACCAGGGAGTGGGTTGTACAAATCTACTGATGGCGGTGACACCTGGAAGGAAATGACCAAGGGCTTGCCCAAAGAAATGGGAAAGATGGCAATCGCTGTTTCCAGAGCCAATTCTGAGAAGGTATATGCAATAATAGAAAGTGACTGGGAAAAAGAGCTGGGTGGGCTTTATGTATCTGATAATGCTGGTGAAAGCTGGTTACTAGTGAGTAATGACCATCGGCTGACAATGCGAGCATGGTACTACGTAGAAGTATTTGCCGATCCTCAGGATGAACGCACAGTTTATGCGATGTGTGCGGGGGAGTCTGCCTTGCGCTCCATTGATGGCGGTAAAACATGGGAAACTATGTATGGGACACATGGAGATTATCATGATTTGTGGATCAACCCAAACAATACAAAGAATATGATAATTGCGAATGACGGTGGCGCGGGCATAACTTTTAATCATGGAGCATCATGGTCGACACAGGCCAACATGCCTACCGCACAGTTTTATAGGATCAACACCGACAACCATTATCCTTACAGGATTTATGCAGGGCAACAGGATAACTCATCAGTTAGGATTGAAAGTATGGCATTGGGAGCTCAGAATATTTCAGAAAGAAATTGGACTCGCTCTGCAGGAGGTGAAAGTGCATTTCTTGCTTTTGATCCTGATGATGCACGCTATGTTTTAGGAGGTAGCTATTTAGGATCAATCGATGTGTTGGATGCCTATACAGGAGGAAGCACTAAGATCATGGCAGCTCCCATCCATTACGTGGGAAGGGATGCAAAAGACATGAAGTACAGGTTTCGTTGGAATGCACCGATTATCGGTTCAAAACATGAACCAGGAACCTATTATCATGCTGCTCAGCTGTTATTAAGAACCAGAGATATGGGAGTTACCTGGGAAGAAGTTTCTCCTGACCTCACTCGCAATGACAAAGCAAAGCAGGGTAGGGTTGGAGTACCCTATACCAATGAGGCCATAGGTGGTGAAAATTATGGCACACTTGCGTACGTAGTAGAATCGCCACATGAAAAGGGAGTGATCTGGACGGGGAGTGATGATGGGTATGTACAACTTACGCGCGATGGTGGAAAAACATGGAGCAATGTGACTCCAAAAGGTTTGACGGAGTGTTTGGTGAATGTCATTGAAGTGTCACCACATGACCCCGCCACCGCATACATTGCCACCACGCAGCATAAGTTCAATGATCATACCCCAGCTATGTACAAGACCACCAACTATGGCAAGACGTGGACTAATATTAGTGAGGGTATTCCTTACGGAGCATTTACAAGAGTAGTGCGCGAGGATGATGTGCGTAAGGGACTTCTTTATGCCGGTACCGAAACGGGTGTATATATCTCCTGGAATAGCGGTGCACGCTGGCAGCCCCTTCAACTCAACTTACCAGTATCACCCATTAGGGATTTAAAAGTGAAGGAAAATGATCTGATAGTAGCAACTTCTGGCCGAGCATTTTGGATCTTGGATGACCTGACGTTACTAAGGCAATACAAAGATGTGGACAGCAAGTCATTTACATTGTTCAAACCTGAAGATCTTATTTATGGAAATTGGGGAAGCGCAATGAATGGAGCTAACCCCACAGGAACGGATCCTTTTACAGGAGTGAATCCTCCCAATGGAGTGGTTACGTACTACCAATTAACCGAGTTGGCAGGTTCAGAGGAATTAGTAATGGAGATAAAAGACAGTGACGGTAAATTAGTGAGACGATTAAGTTCTAAAAAAGATGACTCCTTCCAAAGTTATCCAGGTGGTCCAAGTGCAGCCCCTATCCTACCTAACGAGAAAGGCATCAACCGTTTCGTATGGGACACCCAGTATCCAACTATGCTTGGAGTGCCTACAGCATGGATTGACGGCAATTACAGCGGTCATAGAGCGCCTCCTGGTACTTATAATTTGACATTAAAATACGGAGGCAAGGAAGTTAAAAGTGATTTTAAAATCCTTCCCAGTCCATTGTACGAAATGGACGCAGCATCATACAATGAGCAACACCTCTTTTTGCTTGCGATGGAAGCGACCTTTAATGATATGTGTACCAAAGTGAACACGATTTTCAAGATGCGTAAACAGATAGAAAGTGCTTTGAAAACAATGGGAGATAGGGATTCGTACGCAAACCTTAAAAAAGAAGGCAAGGCATTGACTGAAAAAATGAGATTGTGGGATGAGGATATGGTGCAGCGCAGATCCGTAGCCTACGATGACTTCCTTAATTTCCCGAACAAATTCACAGCTAACTATCTTCATCTAATCAATGAGAGCAATAATTCTATCCCAAGGGTCAATCAGTCCTCCAAAGATCGACTGGAAGAGTTAACAAAAGAATGGAACGCACTGGATGCCAGAGCAAAATCCATCATGGAAACTGAGGTGCCAGCTTATACTAAGAAATTGTGGGATGCCGGGATAGGAGCAGTGTGGGTTGGGGGTAAATAATTTTTTCTACTGCAAAAGATGCAGTCGCGCTGAGACCGGATGTCGTTGTGGCACAGGAAATTACTTTGTGCCCTGGTGTCTCCTCGATAAGAAGGATTATATAGTTCTATTGGTACACGGTGTGGGTGCACATTTTTGCCTTGATAAGAATTCAGCTGTTTAGATGGAAAAGCATAAGATAGAAATTCCCCTTTTATTACCTGAGGTACCAGACGAGAAAGATCAGTGTGTGCAGAAGCTCATTGAAAAACTTGAAGATACAGATGGAGTGGAAGCAGTACACGTTTCATTGGGAAAGGGCAACATTGTACCACAGCTTTGCTTTCACTACAATTCTGATATAATCTCTATTGAGAAGATTCAATCTTTGGCATCGCAGGCCGGAGCAGAAATCACCAAAAAATTTGGCCATAAATTGATTGAAGTTGAGGGAATCAGACACGTACGCCATGCACGCGCTGTTGAACGGAGCTTAACTAACGAGGCTGGAATATTGGAAGCTTCTGTTTCGGGCTCAGGTATGGTAAGAGTGGAATATGATACCTCAAAAATGAATGAAGGTAGAATATTGGCGCTGCTTAGAGGGCAGGGATTAGGCATTCCTGATTCCTCAGTAGAGGCAGAGCGATTTCTTCAAGAATGGAAGAAATCGGATACTAAATTACCTGATGTTAAAGAACATCAGCACCAGGAAGGAGACGTTCACGATCATTCACATGGTGGTGTTTTTGGTAAGAATACAGAACTCATTTTTTCTATTATAAGCGGAGTGTTGCTTGCCCTTGGGTTTGGGCTTTCATTTGTATTTTCAATACCATCATGGTGGAGTCTGGTGTGTTATACAGGTGCCTATCTGTTTGGCGGGTATTATACAGCAAGGGAAGCCATTCAAACTTTGTCGAAGGGTGGTTTTGAGATCGACTTCTTAATGCTTGTTGCTGCTATAGGTGCTGCTGTCCTTGGTAAATGGGCTGAGGGTGCATTGCTGCTGTTCCTGTTCAGTATGGGGCACGCACTGGAACACTATGCCATGAACAAAGCAAAAAAATCCATTGCTGCCCTGGCCGGCCTTGCTCCGAAGACTGCACTCCTTAAGAAGAATGGAAAAATTGAAGAAGTAAGCATTACCTTATTGCAGGTTGGGGATGTTATTGTAGTAAAGCCTAACAGTAAGATTTCAGCTGATGGGGTGGTTATCTATGGGAGCAGTAGCGTAAATCAGGCACCAATTACAGGGGAAAGTGTACCCATTGACAAAGTACCTGTGGATGATATCGAAGTAGACTATTCACAAGTTCAGGATATACCTGATATACACAGGGTCTATTCAGGTACTCTTAATGGTAATAATTTGCTTGAAATAAAAATCATCAAAGAATCTAAAGACTCTACTCTTGCACGCCTGATAGAGCTGGTGAATGAGGCACAAACACAAAAGTCTCCAACACAACAATTTACTGACAAGTTTGAAAAATATTTTGTTCCCGCAGTATTGGTGTTGGTGGTGTTACTGAATTTTGCATTTCTTATAGTGGATGAATCGTATGGCGAAAGTTTTTACCGTGCGATGGCAGTATTGGTAGCGGCAAGCCCATGTGCGTTGGCGATATCAACACCCAGCGCGGTGCTAAGTGGTGTAGCCAGGGCTGCCCGTGGTGGGGTGCTGATAAAAGGAGGCCGCCCACTTGAAGATTTAGGCGCGCTCACTGCAATAGCTTTTGATAAAACAGGAACATTAACAGAGGGAAAACCTAAAGTAACGCAGGTGGTGCCTTTGGGTGGTATTACCGAAACTGAACTTTTAAAAATTGCAATTGCAGTTGAAAGTCTCAGTAGCCACCCACTGGCCAGAGCAGTAGTAAGAGATGGAAAGGCTCGTCTTGGTGATGTGCACATCCCTTTTGCCAATGATATGGAGTCCGTACTGGGGAGAGGACTTAAGGCTTCCCTTGTTGACGATAAAATTTATATAGGTAACCTAAGCTTATTTGAAGTATTGGACGGGATCAAACCTTCCGATGAAATTACTGAGAAGGTACGGAAATTGGAATCCGAAGGTAACACCACCATGGTGATCAGAAAAAATGAAACCTACATCGGAATTATTTCTTTAATGGATGTTCCCAGGGCATTGGCAAAAGAAACCTTAAATGCATTGAAAGAAATTGGTATTAAACGGATGATCATGCTCACTGGCGACAACCAAAATGTGGCTGATGCGGTGGCAAAAGAGATTGGGCTTAAAGAAGCATGGGGCAGTTTGTTGCCCGAAGAAAAGGTTGATGCGATCAAGAAGTTGATGAAAGCAGAGTCCAAGGTGGCCATGGTAGGTGATGGTGTAAACGATGCACCCGCGATGGCTCACAGTACGGTGGGTATTGCAATGGGGGCAGCAGGAAGTGATGTTGCATTGGAAACGGCAGATGTTGCGCTTATGGCAGATAAGCTCAGTGCGTTGCCATTTGCCATTGGATTAAGCAGACGTGCAAAAAACATCATCAAACAAAACCTTTGGATCAGTCTGGGGATGGTGGCGATATTGGTTCCGCTTACCATTTCGGGTATTGCCACCATAGGACCGGCTGTAGTTATGCATGAGGGCTCAACACTGGTGGTCGTACTCAACGCGCTCAGGCTATTGGCCTATAAGCAGACTTAATTATCCTATTTTCCCTATGTTTCTATGTGGTTAAAATTAGGGAACCACATAGGAACACAGGGAAATAGAATGTCAATTTTATGGAAATGGATTTTTAAGCGTTCACTACTTAGTTGATACCAGTGAATTGAACACTAACTTAAAAGTGCCATGCGTTTGCACACGGTGCTGAGGTCGGAATCCGATCATCACCACCTTTCCTTGCCCCATTCCTACTGAAACCATTGCCGCTTTCTCCGCAATTACATCCTCACCAAGCAGCCATCCGCTTTGTAGAATATCCCTCTTGGGGTAGGTGATGATACGCTCAATGGTATGGTTGCGATCAGAAGGGATTACTTCATACACTTCATTTCCTCCTGTAAACAATCCAAGTCCAGTTGATGGCATACCATAAGCCAGGGGATTGGTATTATCAAAGTTCATATGCAGTGTTGATCCGGGGGACCAGAACTCCTGGCTGGGAACACCCTTTACTACGTTGCGAATGGGGAGTTTGAATTTTTCGATAGGAAATTCACCTGCCTGACCAAAGGTGAGGAGTACACCTCCTTTTTCTACAAAGTCTTTGAGTGCATTTACACCCTGCTGCCCAAACCCACTTCTATATTCAGGTGGAAATTCATTAGGATTGTTTCTGGAAAATTCACCAAAGCCTTCTCCCGTCATACGTGCGATGTTGTCATCAGGTAAGATAATCACATCGTACTTCTTGTTGAGTTCTCCTGCTTTTAATTCCTTGTCCATCAAACTGGTATATGGGAATTCAAATTTCTCAAGGAGTAAACGTGTCCATCCTTCATCCATGTTGCCACCGAGGTATCTTTGATACATGGCGATACGTTGACGCGTTACTGGTTTGGTGATATTACCGGCATCGAAATCCAGTGCCCTGAAATTTACACCGGTTTGTTTTGCAATTTGGTTAGCCAGATTGTCGGATAAGGATGATACAACAAAGTCACCGGGCTGAAGTCCGTTTCCTTCTTTTGTCACGCGGCTTACCTTTGCCTTATTGTTCCATAGTAAGTTCAAGGCCGTAAAGCTGTCGTTGCTGCTTCCTGCAAGGGCATACCCATTCGAACCTTTGGCTACAGTTCCCTCACGATGCAATGTTTCAGTTACGATTGGATAATTTCCCTCCACTTTAGTGTTAGCAGTCTCTACTCGCACTCCCATATATTCTGCTACGTTGTCGGTAGACATGTCATAGGGTCTGATGGGATCATTGTTTCTATCACGGGTGTAATCATTGTCTGGGTAAAAAGTGCGACCTAATAACCAGCGAATAACGCCTTGCTTGGGTTGCGCCATACTGACCACATATGAACCTGCGCCATATACTTTTCCTTCATGTCTCAACTCAGCGTTGGTGCGTTTTACTTCTACTCCCTGACCTAGTAATACATTCACTAATTTATTTGCTGTGAGTACATCGTGTTGTTCGGCAGGAATGATGTAAGCCTTTATCTCAGCCTCTGCTCCACGTTGTGTTTGTCTGGTGGCCTTGAGGTAAGCATTTTTAAGGACTGTTTCTTTATTGCGCGCTGCAATGTCAGCAATGGCAAGTGCTGCGATCTTTTGTTGTTCAACGATGTCGCGAACGTGCCACCATCCACCTGGCCATGGGTTGGGAAAAGATGTTTGCGCCTCATACTTAGGCATACCGTGAATGTTGCCTTCCAATTGATCGGGGTGAACATAAAGAGGTGTGGCCAGTCGGGCGCTTGCCGATTCGGTAAGCATACCTGCAATGTTGTGGAAAGGGGTGATCCAGTGGAAACCGAAATGTCCCCATCCTGAAAAGATTGCTGCATTAACGACACCTGATTTATTGTTTTCTTCTTCTTTATAGGCGATGTGGGCTCCATACCAGGACATTTCTCTCCATACCAATGGGTCGCCATCCGGACGGATCGGCTCTGCGTAAGGAGGAACATAAAGTCTCGCGCCATAGGCACCCATTTGATGATGGTCTACATAAGCTTGAGGCATCCATTCTTTAAACATGATTTTTGCACCGTACACTGATTCAACAGTGTTTTGCATGTAGGCATCGCGATTGTTGTCGTGACCTATATAATGATGATACAAGTACGGAAGAGAATTGCCTTCGTATTCGGTACCCACAGTTTTTCTGTACCATTCAGTAATCATGATTTCCCCATCTGGGTTAAAGCAAGGTATGACTATGGTAATGACGTTATCCAGAATTCTTATCATTTCACTATCATTTCGGCTGAGCATATCATGAGTAAATTCAGCTGCAGTCTGTGCTGCAGCAACTTCTGAAGAGTGCAGCCCAAAAGATTGAACAATTACTGCTTTTCCGTTGGCAATGATCTGATCAATTTCAGTTTGAGCAACACCTCTGGGATCACTCAGGCGTGCATTCATCTTTCTGTAGTCTTCCAGCTTGGCCAGATTCTCTGGCGAAGAAATGTACAGCGCGAGAAAGGGGTTGCCTAACGTGGTTTTTCCCATATTCACCACCTTCATTCGGGGGCTGGCATCGCCTAATTTGTTATAGTATTTTACAAGATCATCCCAGTGAGCCAATTTACGGTCGGCTCCCATCTTAAAACCAAAATACTGTTCTGGCGTTGGGAGATCTTGCGCCATAATGAAACCAGGACAAAGAATCCCTAGTAAAAGGAATAAACCTACAAGGGAGTTTTTAAAAGATAAATTTGACATCATGTTATAGAGTTTGGGTAATAAATTGAATCTATCCCAAAGTATTACGAATTGAAACAATACTAGGTATGGCCTGCCAAATAGCCTGAAGGGCGGTCATCCTGGCCAAATCTTGAAGAGATACTGAGGAGAAAACCGCCACTCATAAGGTTGGGTTTTTAGCTAGAAGCTGATTTTATAACTCAGGGTTGGCAACATTCCCAATTGTTTACTTTCATAAATAGTTTGAGAAGCGCGGATATAATACTCATCCAGGACAGTTTGATTGTTAAAAACGTTTTGGATATCGAGTTTTAACTCCGTAGTTGTCTTTGACCTGTTTCTTCTCAACCCAATGGAAAAATCAGCACGGAAGATGTCATCACCCTTTTTTGAAAACGGGTTAAGTTCATCTGTAATTTCTCTGTTGGCCGCTATGGAAGCATCCAGGTCGATTGGAGAATAACGTTGTCCACCGATAAGTGCAATCTTGGTATTAACAAAGAATACTTTGTTTTTGGAAGATGTACCCACGTTGAATTCTTTTCCCCCAATCAGGTTGGCCACATAGTTATTATCAAAGGCCGACTTTCTCTCAACGCCAGCTTTTGTCGTATACAATGAACGGAACAGTGACAAGGTGCTCATATAATACAAACCATTGTGAAGGTAACGTTCAGCGGTCAACTCTACTCCATAATTTCTTCCTTTGCCATCGTTCACGAGTTGTCTCGAAGTGTATCCTTCTGTTTGGCTAAGCAATGAAAATGCAGTGAGGTTTGAATCTTCGACAGGCACATCATAAAGGTGCTGATAGTAAGTCTCTATTTTGAGATGGGTGTTAGAAGTGATTTGATTGTCATAACCCAAAACAAAATGGGCTGCCTTTGTAATTTCAAGATCTTTATTAGGTTTGGTGAATGAACCATCATCTGAATAATTTTTGGCAAGGTAAGTAGAGATCACATCCAGTTTGCTGTGAATGCCTGCGCCTACATTGAAGGATTGGTTGTCGTTCAGTTGCCATTTCAAAGCCATTCTTGGTTCAACGGAATAATTGCCATTCAATGCAAAACGAAGGTAATGCAAGCCGTTGATCATAGTAAACGCTTCACTGATTCGGTATTTCCAGCTGGCATAGCTTTGAAAAGTAGAGGAGTTACCCTTATCCAAAAGATTATTTTTGAGTATGTCTGTATCATCATCCCATGCATCCACATCCATGTTAAAACCTAAACCGGTATAAATGATTCCAGCTTCAATTTTATGTTTTGCACTCAATTTGTAATTGAACGAGGTGGAGCCAATCAATGATGATTTAGAAATAGAACCATCTTCAACGGTGTAGAACTGACTGACGTCATCAGGGATGGCAAAGCGAAAGGAGTTCTCTGTACCCGTTGACGCAAGCGCACTTTTTAAATACATGTTGTCATTTATTTGAAAAGTGTGAGTGAGGCCTATTACACCCAACTTATTCTTTCCATTAAATTTTCCCGTGATCAGATTCTCATCTTTTTCATCTCTCTCTTCTGTGTCAATGCTACTGGATCCACCCAATCCAAATAGCGCAATATTGTGTCGGTTGTTAATGGGAAGACTAACTTTAAAAGACAAGTCCTGGTAACGAGGCACACCCCCAAAGTCCACCAACCCAGCTCGATCGAGCAGGTCCAATGCGGAGTACCTGTAATTAGCAATGTAAGAGGAGCGACCTCCTTCCTTAGAGGGGCCTTCCGCAGTCATATCCAACCCCAGTGTACTGAAGGCAGCCGTATATTCTTTGTTCTCGTTGTTGCCATTTTTTAATTTCATATCAAA
Source organism: Flammeovirgaceae bacterium UBA2338 (assembly GCA_002344795.1). Lineage (GTDB taxonomy): Bacteria > Bacteroidota > Bacteroidia > Cytophagales > Cyclobacteriaceae > ELB16-189. The sequence goes on from DDUM01000084.1 coordinate 74,066, forward strand.
CACACCTGAAGTAGCGTCTCCATACTCTGGGGCAAATGCGCCTGTGAAAAAATCAGAGTTACTCAGCATCTTACTGCTCAATGCATTAATGGGTCCGCCTGTTGATCCTTCACCCGCAAAGTGATTAGGGTTGGGAATGGCAATACCCTCCAATCGCCATAAGATTCCTTTGGAGGAGTTCCCTCTCACGATAATGTCATTGTTTCCTTCCGCATTTCCACTCACACCGGCAAAGGCAGATACCATTCTGGCAGGGTCATCAAAAGATCCGGCAAAACGCTGTGTTTCTTCCACAGAAAAAGTGTGTGCACTTATGATGGCCATTTCGTTCAGGACTTCTCCCTGAGACACATTGGCTTTGATTACAATTTCATCCAATGTACTGACAGACTCCTGTAGGGTAACATTGAGGATTTCCTCTTTGGCAGAATTGATCAGTAGATTGGGAATAGTTTTATCTTCGTAGCCCACAGATGTGATTTGAAGGGTCACCCTGCCAATCGGTACATTATCAATACGGAAATTCCCGTCAATATCTGCCGCAGCCCCTAAGATGGGATCTGATCCCATTACAATAACAGTGGCACCAATCAAGGGCATCTGGCTATCCTGGTCAACAATGGTACCTCTTATGGTTTGGTTGATCTGTTGGGAAAAGGATGAAAAAGCAACAAAATGGGTAAGAATAATGATTATTAAGGCAATTCTTGATTTCATAAAAGGGGTATTTGGTTATTTTTCCCTTATGACAATCAAGCAGAATTGTACCCCTATTGTCTGATGGTAAAATTTTTAAAAATTGATAAATCGCCACCCCATTACCAATTTGGGTCAATCTCTGTCTTGCCTTTAAAACGTATTACCTTATCACCATACAGCGGATCGTAATAGTGCCCGCCTTCTTTGTATTCCTCATTCCAAATTTTTTCTCCCTGGTCATTGAGTTGGTAAAGAAAGGGGGAGAGGTGCAGTCGTTCCAAGTGCCAGCGGCCTTCCTTTCCTGATGGAATATCTTCTCCATCTCCATATAACATAAGACCTCCTTCTGCGTAGATTTCATGGCCTGGATCTGTGCTTTTATATTCGTGGCTTACGTTCATTACTTTGTGGCCGATCTCATGTGCGACCGTACTGCGCAGTCTATCGAGCCTTTTAAGATTGGTGATGGTAATGACACCTCTCAACGATTCGGGAATAGTATTGACATAAGAATAAGTAGGAAAAGACAAACCACCTGTCCTTACCGTTTTCATTGTCCAGTTGCGACCTTCAGCTACTTCAAGAAAAGGGTAAAAAACATCCTGAAGAGCGATCAGATAAACAGTTTTTGAATTAAGTACATTGGGTTCAATCATGCTGGTAAAAGCATCCTTTGCAAGAGGAGTGAGTTCGGCAGGATGTCGTTTACTGTGTACGTACATATTTACGTATTCTGTATCGGGTATGCCAGGAACTTCGTTGGCTTGAATGGATAAGTAGCGAGGATCAATTTTTCCTGTCTTTACCCAAAGCAAATTGATCTGAACTCCGGTAGGTTGATAAATTTCTTTTGCCGCCTTGATGCTGGACATCATTCTGCTCAGTGTTACCTTATCGAATGTGGAATCAAAATTGGAAGGATAGTAAACACCTACATCTAAGGTAGGTTTGCCGTCTAACACATCACTGTTGAATGCCCTAATATCGATGGTGTCCACCTCGTGCCATGACACTATGTCAATGTTTACCGAACGGGGTTGGGTAGGACTGGAAGGTTTTTGGTTACATCCAATTATGCTGATACTGACCAGGAGATAGATCAACCGTTTCATAATGAAGTGTTTTAAAGTAAGATAGGAAGGTGTTAGAGGGCGTTGACAGTCTTTTTATTTGTTTTAAGGAGTTGGTTATTTCTTCTCCTCATAATTCCTGAAGGAGTAAGCAAAGCCTATTGTTAGTGCCTGGCTGAGCTGCACACCTGCATCCTGATCAAAGTCGTAAAGTAAAATACCACCGACACTCACGTTGATAAATTGATTCACTTTTGCAGTGATGTTAAGATCAAGACGATGATCAATTGTCTTTGCTGCAATGGTTTCATAGTTGGCAAACATGACATACCTCCATTTTAAATTGATGTTTTCTGCAATGTCTTTATTGAATTCCGCCTGCATTTGAAAAGCCAACCATTCCCAACGCGTTTCGTCAGGTAACAGTACACCGTAAGGAGTAGGCCCTACAGTAGTAACAAACCTTGCTGGATCTTTTACTATGGTAAGTCTTGGTGCAAAGGGAGCAATGCGCAACTTGAAGTAGTCTACCGGGTGATATTCAAGACCCCATGCTGATGTAATGAAAGCCGGAGCAAAAACGTCAGAGATCAAATCCTTGGTATCGTCATCATTGTAGTTGTACCCCTTTGTAAATTGGGTGCTAAAAGTAAGGGATGAGAACAATCCCCATTTGTCATTCAGTTCGCGACCATATTTGGTATCAAGATAGATACGGTCGGAGGTTTTGCGGTATCCTTGCCCCTGGTTGTTAACAAAACCAAAGAGCATATCGATTTCATTATCCCATGAATGTTTGTCTTTTTTGTAATTGGCTTTGTAATTGAATAAGGTGTTGAGTCCAATAGCGTTTACTCCACCAGCTTTCCAATTGGATGAAAAAGACGCTTGATTCAGGTTAATGCCAAAGTGGAGACTCTTTTTCCAATGTGTGGTTGAGTCTACTTTTACGATTTGTGCTTGTGTCAAAAATGCTACACCGATAATAAATAATATTGTAAAAATGGTCTTCATGAATGGTAAGTTGATAATGTTAATTTACATTGTTCGCAAGATAGGAAGATGGCAGAAAATCCTTACTATAATTTCAGGATTTTACGGCCATCTTTACCAATCTGTTTCTTAAGTTTTAGTAAGTGATTTTTGGTGCCAACGATTTCGCTTGTCAAATGGTTTTAAAGCATCTCCTTACTTCATTAAATATTCGGACTTATTTTTTTAATAAATCTCTTATCTCAGCGAGTAGTTTAACATCTGCCGGTGGCTCCGGAGGTGTAGCGGGTGCAGCCTCTTCTTTTTTCTTGGTACTGTTTATTCCTTTTATGAGCAAGAAAAGTGCAAATGCAGTTAGAATGAAGATGAAAACCGCTTGTATGAAATTGCCATAAGAGATGGATGCCTCTCCAATAGTATACGCAAGACCAGAGAAATCAATTCCTCCCGTAATAATGCCAATAACAGGCATGATGATGTCTCCTACAAGGGACTTTACGATGGCTCCAAAGGCAGCGCCAATGACAACACCGACTGCGAGATCAATCACATTGCCTCGCATGGCAAAATCTTTAAATTCTTTTAGCATGGTTTCGTTTTGGTTTAATTTGATCCAAATTTAAAATAAAAATGATCATTGGTAACTTTACTTGGGGGTAGGTTGTATTTGATTCGGTGAATTCGCTGGGTATCCGATTATTTATTAACCTGGTGGCTTTACACCATTATCTATTATATATTGATGCACTATGAAAGGAAGGCATCTGGCTTTGTTCTGTATATTGATAATGGGAGCATGTTTCTCAAAAAGCAGGAGAGAGGATGCATTGTTCAACCCGACCCACGAAGAGTGGGACAAAGAAGCACCTGATATTGCCAGGGTGAGGATGGAGACATCCAAAGGTGATTTTGTGATTGAATTGCACAGAGCTTGGGCGCCAATCGGGGTGGATCGCTTTTATAATTTGGTTCGGATGGGGTTTTATGACGACTCCAGGTTTTATAGGGTAAGAAAGGATTTTATCGTGCAGTTTGGTATTGCCGGAAAACCCGAAGTGGCACAGGTATGGGAAAAAGTGGAGATCAATGATGATCCTGTTGTTGAAAGTAATAAGCGTGGATATATTTCTTTTGCCATGACGGGACCAAATACGCGCACTACGCAAGTGTATATTAATCTTTCTGACAATACTGAATTGGATGAACAGGGTTTTGCACCTCTTGGGTATGTTGTAGAAGGGATGGGTGTAGTGGATAGCCTTTATAGCGGTTATGATGATAATTCTGGTGGTGGCATGCGGAGAGGGAAGCAACAAAAACTTTTTGAACTGGGAAACACCTACCTGGACAAAGAATTCCCAAATCTTGATAAATTGATGGACACAGAAATTTTAAAAAATGAGAATTAGTATTTTATTATTCTTTTTATCCTGTGCATGTTTTAGTAGCGCAGCGGCACAAAACTATCCCCAACCAGTTGAGGGGGATTATGTGGTGAAAAATTTTAAATTCTCTGAGGGCGGGTTCTTACCCGAAATGAATTTGCATTACACCACCATTGGTCAACCCATCAAAAATAAATCGGGTATGGTGACTAATGCCATTTTGATTACGCACGGTACAACTGGATATGGTCAGGGTTTTCTCAATGAAAGATTTGCAGGCAACTTGTTTGGACCGGGACAACTTTTGGATGCCACAAAATACTTCATCATACTACCTGATGGGATAGGCCATGGCAAATCCAGCAGACCCAGTGATGGACTGCACATGAAATTTCCCGAGTATACTTATGATGACATGGTGAGGGCACAATACCTATTGTTGACAGAACATTTGGGAGTTAATCATTTAAGATTGGCTATGGGTACTTCGATGGGAGGCATGCACACATGGGTGTGGGGTTACATGTATCCCGATTTTATGGATGCGCTCATGCCTTTGGCAAGTATGCCAATTGAAATAGCCGGAAGAAACAGAATGATCCGTAAGATGATCATCGATGCCATTAAAACCGACCCTGAATGGAAGGGTGGAGAATATACAGAACAACCCCTTGGTTTAACCAATGCTGTTCATTCTTTGATTTTTATGGTAAGTAGTCCGCTCCAATGGCAAAAGGCTGCCCCCACCAGAGAAGAGGCGGAACAATTTCTGAAAGACCGAATTGATAGTTACGTAGCGGGACTGGATGCCAACGATATGATCTATCAGTTTGATGCCTCCCGTTTCTACAACCCTTCACCTCACTTACCTAAAATTAAAGCCCCGCTGTTTGCGATCAACTCAGCTGATGATCAGGTAAACCCGCCAGAGCTGGGCATTATGGAGGAAGAAATTAAGAAAGTAAAAAACGGCCGCTACATTTTATTGCCCATCACTGATCAAACCAGTGGACATGGTACACATTCTAATCCGGTGATATGGGGTAAATATTTGGATGAACTTTTAAAAGTATCTGAAAAGTAATCATCGGATTTTATTGCCCCCAATCCAAACTGATTCGATGGATCGTGTGTTTTTTATATCCAATAGGGGATCTTTCGAAAGTATGAGAAAGTCCGCCTGTTTTCCAGCTTCAAGTGTTCCCAATTTGCTCTTATGGTTATTGTAAACAGCGTTTCCTGAAGCAGCTACGATAGCTTGCATGGGGGTAATGCCTGCATCAACCATTTGTTCAAACTCCAGGTGTTCAAAATAACCCTGAAACCTTGCGGGTGGGCCAGTATCTGTACCAAATGCTATTTTTATTCCGGCATCGGATAGTCGCTTTAGGTTTTGCTTTGCTATCACCAGTCCTTTTTTATAGCCTATGGCACTTTTGCTTACTCTCACTTTCTGTTGTCTCTCTGGGTTTTTCAACTCATTAATTATAGAAGTATCTGAGTGAGCCAGAAAGAAAGGGTCTTCAAAAAAATCAGGAGTGCTTTCATAAACAAAAGTAGATACTTCGCGCATTAAAGTAGGGCAGTAGGTGGCACCGTTTTCTTTCATTAATGCAATAAATTCATCATCGACTGGTTGATCCCTTACACTGTGCCCAATAAATTTAACACCAAGCCTTAGCAACGCTTTTGCGTCTTCCAAATAAAATATGTGCGCGACTACCTCCAGGTTGTGCTTTTTAGCTTGATCAATGATAGCTTCGTAAACAGTGGGAGTCATTTTTTCTGTTGTGCCTAGATTATCATCTATTCTTATTTTGATGAAGTCGACATTCATGGCAGCATTTTTATCCACAATACTTCGCGCCTCTTCCGGTGTGTTTCCAACGACTACCTCTCCGGCAACATAAAGCCGACTTCTATTCAAAACCACTGAGTCTTGTTCGTCACGAATCGCTACAGATTCAGGCCCATCCCCACCCAGGCTGTAGATCGTAGTTACTCCGTATGCAGTATTGAGTTTCAAATCTCGCATTACATTTTCAGCGCTGTAAGATGATGTTAATCCTTCTGTGCCACCGATATGTCCGTGCGCATTGATAATTCCTGGCATAATGGTTTTGCCAACCAGATCTGTTACGATTGCATTTTCAGGAATGGCAATCGCATCATGTGAACCCACTGCCGTAATAACTCCATTTGAAATCAGGAGTACTGCATCATTCACAGGATTACTTCCGGTGCCATCAATCAATTGCGCTCCTACAAAAGCATTTACTGGTTCAATCTCTGAGGTTTTTTGATTTGTGCAGGCTACAGCAAAGCAAAATGAAATAGTAAGGTAGAGTAATCGAAAGCCCATATTTGAAAATCTGATTTTCTACAATTTATATTTTTTTTAACAGACCGCAAGTACGTTTTACCTGTTGTGGGTTTATGACAAATAGCTTATCTTTAAACAAAGTCGATCTGAAAGTCAAGACAAAAAAAACGAATCATATGAACTTTAAGCCCAATTTTAAGTCAAAAGAAGAGCTTAGCACTGAGCAGCCAAAATATGAGCTGGTGACCAAATATATGGTGAGTGTTAGCGATTTGGTGACTTTCTCCCCAGATCAAACAATACAAGAAGTAATCAATATTATTATCGATAAGAAGATTTCTGGCGCTCCAGTGCTTGACAACACGGGTAAATTGGTGGGTATGTTGTCCGAAAAAGATTGTCTAAAAATTATTGTAGATCATGCTTATCACAATCTACCCATTGAATCAAAAAAAGTTTCTGATTACATGACTGCTGGGGTAAAGACTGTCGCACCGGACAGTGATGTTGTTTCCGCTGCCAATCAATTTTTACACAGCCCCATTCGAAGAATGCCGGTGGTTGACAATGGTGTACTGAAGGGACAAATCAGTAGACGAGATATCTTAAGGGCCGCAAAGAATTTTAAAGCTACCACCTGGTAACAGATAATTCCCGTATCCTTTGCTCATGATAAATTCTCTTGTTATTTCCCAGTAATAGAGTTACCTCTTATATTTTTTTTGGATTGATTCTGATATGATTTCCAAATAGGAAACACTCCAGTGTTTACTCTCCTTTCGTTATGAGCAAGATTTTCACCTTTTTCATTTTTGTTTCTTTTAGTTTTTCTTCTTTCGGACAAGTCTTTGAAGAGGTGGTGCGTGGAAAACTTGACTTACGAAATTGGAATCCGGATACACAACCTGTTGTTTCGTTGGATGGGGAATGGATATTTCAGTGGGAGCAATTGCTTACCTGGAATGAACTGGCAAATGGAAGTAAGACCTATGCGGATTTCTCCACACCGTGGAGTGAGCAGCTTATCAATGGAAATAAACTCCCTAATAACGGATTTGCCACCTATGGTATGGAAATTATACTTCCAATAGGAACAGAAGAAATATCGCTTCAGGTACCTGCCTTTTTCAACAGCTATTTACTGTGGATTAATGATGTGTTGATTTGTTCTAATGGAACAGTCGGATTAAACAAAACGGAAGAAGTGCCTGAATGGAAGCCTCAATCTGTCAATGTGAAACTACAAAGCAATACAGTACATGTTGTTCTTCAAATCTCTAATTTTCAAGATACAAGAGGAGGAGCCGCCCAGATTATAAAAATTTCAAATGGCACTAAACTTATCCAAATCAGTGCACGTGATAATATAACCGGGTCTATCGTATTCCTGATTTTTATTGTGATTGGTGTTGTAGGTATCCTGGTATATTATATTTCACGCCAGAAAAATATTCTTTTTTATTCATTGGTGGCAATTACTTTCTCGATTCGATTCCTCTTTTCTGATATGTATCTTCACTATGATATTATACCCTTTGAAATCCCGTGGGGCATAGCCGTTAGAGTTGAATATGCGACTATCCCACTTATTGTTATTTGGAGTGTTTTATTTTTGGCGGGACAGTACCCTAATGAATTCAAAAAACCTGTTCGTAGTTTTTTCCTTTTAGCCAGTGGGCTCTTCCTTATTTTGAATATTTTTATTGGATTCCAATTCATTTCCCAATTGCTTTTATTTATGCAGGTTACCTCGTTGGCTTTTCTTGTTTATTCTATTTTCGCTATTATCAGTGCGCTGCTATACGAGAGAGTAGGAGCCTGGTTATCGGCTCTCGGTCTAGCTATTTTTGTATTGGTTGGGTTTTATAACATTGCCATAATCGTATCGGGTGGCGAACTCAATCGAATTATTATTTATGTAGGTTATACCATTGCACTATTATTAAATGCCCTATCGCTTTTTTATCGTACTGAAGAACGAATTGCTAAGGAAGCACGTAATAAACTTAGTTATTCTGATTTTTATTTGGATACTGACAAGTAGCTGACAATGTTTATCACCTAAATTAGTATCCATACACTGGGTTTTTGCGTTTGTAATTGAGTACAACTACCTTGAAAATTAAACATTTGAATTATGCATAAGTCATGGATCGGTTTCAGTGTTGTAGCTATGGTTATACTCTTTATCAGTTGTGGTGGCAATACCACAACAAATAATGAAACGGAGGTAGAGCAAAACAGTGATGTGCGCAAAATTGAATTGAAAGCACCTGAAGGTAAGGCCATCGCTGCATTTGCAGAAGGGTGTTTTTGGTGTTCTGAGCATATCTTCGAGGCAGTGGTTGGGGTTGATTCTGCCGTATCAGGGTATGCAGGTGGTAAAACCAAGAATCCTACTTATGAACGGGTCAACACAGAGACAACAGGCCACGCGGAAACGGTATTGGTTTATTATGATCCTTCTGTAATCACTTATGAGGAGCTGACCAAAGTGTTTTTTACATCCCATGACCCTACAACAAAAGATCGGCAGGGGCCGGATGTAGGTTCTTCCTACAGATCGATATTATTCTATATGTCGCCAGCTGAATTGGACATTGCCGTGGACGCAAAGAGGACGTTTGACGAATCTGGGATGTTTAAAAATAAAATTGTCAGTGAGATCATGCCACTCAAGGAGTTCTACAGAGCGGAAGGCTACCACCAGGATTACATTGAACATAACCCTGGTAGTCCTTATGTGATTGGTGTTTCTATTCCCCGTTACGAGTTGTTTAAAAAAACATACAAAGGAAAATTGAAATAATTCAGATTACTTTCTGTAATCCAATGCAGGTTTTCTATTACCCAACAGGGCCTCATATTTAAAGTCAGGACCTCTTCTTTCGTTGAATTCCTTCCTGGCTTCTTCCAATAGTTTTGGATTGCTCATCAAGTCAATGGCGGTGAGTGCCATTGTTTTGGCTGCTACCATCATGCCTTTGTACCCAATGGGAGTTCCACCTGAGGCAACAGCTTGCCAACTGTGTGCGGGTGTGCCGGGTACCCAGGTGGCTGCACGCATGGCTACCACAGGTACAGTCCAACTTACATCCCCAGTATCTGCCGAGGCTTTTCCATCCTCATGTTTCATTGGTTGTACCTTACTTGCTTCTGCTATAGCAGGAGGTGTGCCAGGTAGCGTTTTCTGTAATTTCTCAGCAAAGGCTATGTCTTCTGCTGAATAGTTTACTCCGCCTACTTTGGTAAGATTGGCATGCATGACTTTTGAAAGTGATTCACTGGGCAATCTATCGTAAGTACCTCCGATGATTTCAAATTCCATTTCTGTTTCAGTACCCATAGCCGCACCCTCCGCGCATTTGATCACACGATTCCACATGGACCTCACTTCTTCCCGATTTTGATGGCGGATGACATAATACACCTCTGCATTGGCTGGCACGATGTTAGGAGCATCTCCTCCTTTTGTGATGGAATAATGAATGCGGCTTCCTTCCGTTGTGTGTTCCCGCATCATGTTCACCATGTCGTTCATGGCTTCTACACCATCAAGGGCTGATCGACCACGTTCCGGTGCAGCCGCTGCATGTGAAGAAACACCTTTGAATCTGAACTTTCCTGAAATAGTAGCCAGGTTGGTGCTTGGATTACAAGCATTGGCATCACCGGCATGCCAGCTTACAACCGCGTCAACGTCATTGAACAAACCTTCTCTTACCATATATACTTTTCCCGATCCACCTTCCTCAGCGGGTGTGCCATAAAATCTTATGGTTCCTGATTTTTTATTATTCACCAACCATTCTTTTACTCCAATAGCAGCAGCTGCCGATCCCGTTCCGAAAAGGTGATGACCACAAGCCTGGCCAGGTGCTCCTTCCACGCGGGGTTGTTTCACGGGTACTGCCTCTTGCGACATGCCGGGGAGCGCATCGAATTCTCCCAAAATACCAATGACAGGTTTGCCTGTACCATAAGTGGCAGTAAATGCTGTCGGAATTCCAGCTACGCCACTTTCAATTTTAAATCCGGCTTTTTCCAATTCACCTTTTAGTAGGGCTGAGCTCTTTTCTTCCAGGTAGCCTAGCTCAGGGTTTTCCCAAATCTGTTTGGCTACTTTTGTGAATTCATTGGCTTGGGCATCCAGTGATTGAATTACCTTGTCTTTGTCTTTTTGAGCAAAGACCATAAGATTAAGTGTGAGTAATAGGGTGAGGAGTATCGTTATTCGTTTCATGTCCTGGATTTATATCGCGTTAGTTATTTTGTTTTCCTTATGTCTAAGGGAGGAGGAATGTCTCCCACTAAAGATTCGTATTTGAAATTGGGGCCACGTTTTTCATTGAATTCCTTTTTAGATGCCTCCAACAGTTTGCTGTCGGTAAACAAATCCATGGCAGTAAGGGTAAGTGTTTTGGCAGCTACCATCATTCCTTTATGGCCAATAGTGGAGCCAGTACATGCTACTGCCTGCCAGCTATGACCTGGAGTACCTGGTACATAGGTTGCAGCTGTCATTCCACCTGTAGGAACTACCCAACTCACATCGCCTGTATCTGCAGAAGCATTGGTGTGGCTATAGCCAAATGGTTGTATTTGTGCCGCACTGGATATGGGTACCCCGCTTGAACCAAAAGACAATCTCAATTTCTCAGCGAAAGCTGTTTCAGTGGCATCGTATTTCACACCACCTACTATTTCCAGGTTCTTATGCATGGCTCTTGAAAGGGCTTCATTGGGCAAACGATCAAACGTACCACCTTGCACTTCTACTTCTACTTTTGTTTCGGTGCCATGTGCTGCACCTTCTGCACATTTGACTACGCGATCCCATAAGCTCCGCACTTCTTCACGACTTCTATGCCGAACAAGGTATTCCACTTCTGCATAAGCAGGAACAACGTTTGACGCTTCACCTCCTTTTAATATTACATAGTGAATTCTTGTAGGTTCTGTAGTATGCTCACGCATGAGGTTTACCATGCTGTTCATCGCTTCCACACCATCTAACGCTGAGCGCCCGCGTTCCGGGGCACCTGCTGCATGTGCAGCAATACCATAGAACTTTATGACACCTGACTTGGTCGCAAGGTTGGTGTTTGGTCCTGCGTTATTTTTATCCCCGGCATGCCATGTAATGACTGCATCCACATCATCAAACAAACCAGCTCTTACCATAAATACTTTTGCATCGCCAGCTTCTTCAGCAGGTGTTCCATAATACCTGATGGTGCCCGACCTCTTATTATTTATCAGCCATTCTTTTGTTTCAATTGCTGCAGCCATGGAGCCCGTACCAAATAAATTATGACCGCAGCCATGACCAGGTGCACCTGCAGTTATGATTTTACGTTCGGGGACAAATGCCTCTTGTGACAAACCGGGAAGGGCATCAAATTCTCCAAGAATACCAATGATGGGTTCACCCGATCCATAACTTGCAACAAAGGCTGTTGGGATTCCGGCTACACCTCTTTCAATTTTAAACCCAGCCTTTGACAATTCACTTTGAAGCAGGGCTGAGCTCTTATCTTCAAGGTAGCCGGGTTCTGCGAACTCCCATATCTGTTGGGCTATGTTTGCATAGTAATCATTTTTTCCATTCAAAGATTGGATTGCCTTTTCCTTGTCTTTTTGTGCCAAGGCCGCTATAGGAAGTACAAGGAGTAATAGGATGGTATTTCTTGTTCTCATAGATACTTAATGTTAGATGTGGAAGATATTCAAAAAGGAGACGATAAAAAAAGTGAATTATACGAGAGGCATTGTATTCTTAATTGTAATGATGAAAATTATCCATGTAAATGCCTAAATTGAATTTGACCCCTCGTTATGAAAGACATTGCTCCGTTTGTTTCATCCCTTAAAAAGGCGATAAAAGGAGAAATTTTAAATGATGCGTACACACTGGGCATGTATGCTACCGATGCCAGCATCTATCAGGTGAAACCTTTGGTGGTGGTAATCCCAGAGGATGAAAGTGATGTAAAAAAAGCAGTAGCCCTGGCGAATGAACACAAGGTATCCATACTTCCCAGAGGAGGCGGAACGAGCTTAGCGGGCCAGAGTGTGGGGAAGTCCATGGTGTTGGATTTTTCCAAGCATATCAACAAAATTTTAGAGATAAACCCAACTGAAAAATGGGTACGAGTACAGCCCGGTAAAGTGAGAGATGAGTTAAATGCAGAATTAGCGCAATACAATTTACATTTCGCGCCTGACCCTGCTACTACCAGCCGTGCCAATGTGGGCGGAATGGTAGGCAATAACTCTTCAGGGATGAAGAGCATACTTTACGGAAAAACGGTGGATCATGTATTGGAAGCCAGAGTAATTTTGGCTGATGGTACGGAATGCCATTTTAAGGAGCGATCCCCGGAAGGGTATGAAGAGAAAATAAAGAAGGGAGGTAGAGAAGGGGCATTGTATTCCCATTTCAGAGAAATTGTAATCAAGAATGCGAAAGAAGTAGGAAAACGTTTTCCGAAGATCATGCGGAGAGTAGGAGGCTACAACCTCGATGAATTTGTAGGAAAAGAAAACTGGAACCTCGCCAAGCTCGTGACGGGAAGTGAGGGGACATTGGCCGTAACACTGGAACTCAAACTCAATCTGGAGCCACTTCCCAAATACAAAACGGTTTGTGCGTTGCACTTCAATTCCTTTTTGGAGGCCATTGGAACAGTCAGTGATATTCTGAGGTACCAACCTGCGGCAGTAGAGATCATTGATGAAACTGTCATCAAGCTAAGTCGTGAGAACCTCACCACCAGGAAGTTTTGCCACTTTATCAATGGAGACCCCGGAGCTATTTTGTTGGTTGAGTTTTATGATGAGGATAAGGGCAGGGCACTACAACGTACGCAGCAAATGGCGGATGACTTGAAGGCACAGGGCAAAGGTTATGCTTATCCGATTTATGAGCAGGGCAGGGAATACGATGAGGTGCTGCTGGTACGTAAAAAAGGATTAGGCCTGATGATGGGAATGACGGGCGGACCGAAGCCCTTGGCGTTTATTGAAGATGCAGCTGTGCCTGTAGAGCATTTGCCTGCCTATATCGATCAGGTGGTCAAAATTTGTGCGAAATACGGCACCCTTGCAGCCATGTATGCCCATGCCAGCGTGGGATTGATCCATGTGAGGCCTATTCTCGATCTGCGCAAGCAGGAAGACATTGAGAAAATGAAAGGTATTGCCAACGAGGCTTTTGAATTGGTGGTGAAGTATGGTGGCTCCTGGAGTGGCGAGCACGGTGATGGAATGGTGAGAAGCCCTTTCAATAGACGCTTCTTTGGCGATCAGTTGTATGATGCTTTCAGAGATGTGAAAAAGCTTTTTGACCCCGATAATCTGATGAACCCGGGTAAGGTAGTAGAAGCCGAACCTATGGATGTCAATTTAAAATACGGTGCGGAATATAAAGATCAGGAAGTAGTCAGTCAGTTTCTTTACAAAGCAGAAGGTAACTTTTCAGAAGCTGTGCATATGTGTACAGGTGTGGGAGAGTGCAGGAAAACAATAGGCGGTACAATGTGTCCGAGTTTTAAAGCTACGAGAGATGAAGAGCACTCCACTCGTGGTAGAGCCAACGCACTGCGCATGGCCATGTCCAATCAGTTGGACGATATGGGTTTGGCCAGCCCCAGATTACATAAAGCACTTGACTTATGTCTTTCATGCAAAGCCTGTAAATCAGAGTGCCCCAGTAACGTAGACATGGCGAAAATGAAGAGCGATGTGTTGCAGTTATACTATGATCAACATGGAGCAAAGCTGAGGGACAAAATGATCCGCGATTCAGCGAAAATGTCTTCCCGATTTTCAGGTAAAATTTCTGGAATAATAAATGCCATTCAACGTACTTCTTTGTTCAAATCATTATTGGATAGTGTATCGGGTTTTGATAAAAGAAGGACACTACCGGATTATGCTCCCGAACCGTTTTATAAATGGTTTGATAGGAATGCCAGGAACCAACCGAAGCAGGATAAGCAGGTGGTTTTGTTTGCAGATACTTATCTCAATTTCCATGAGCCCAACATTGGCATTTCTGCTTTTGAATTGTTGTCTTCATGTGGTTATGAAGTAATTCTTGCCAATGTGGGCTGCTGCCAGCGGCCTAAAATATCCCATGGGTTTTTAAGAGAAGCCAAGAAAGATGGACAAAAAACGATAGATAAACTTAAAGTGTACTTAAGTAAAGGATTGAATGTGGTGGTTTGTGAACCCAGCTGTGCCTCTGCCCTGAATGAAGACCTTCCTGACCTCATAGTGTTAGAAGAGTTGAGTAAACAACTCAAGGGGCAGGTGATGATGATTGATGTGTTCCTGAGCAAGGAAATGGAAGCAGGGAGGTTAAGTTCAAAACTTCAACTCGCTGATGGAGATATTTCTATCCATGGACACTGTCATCAAAAGGCATTGTACGGAACGAGCACCATGAAAAGCTGTATTACTTCCAATGGGCATTCAGTGGAGGAAATTCCATCTGGTTGCTGTGGCATGGCCGGATCATTTGGTTATGAAAAAGAACACTACGAATTGTCTGAAAAAATAGGAGAGAGCATCCTCTTTCCAAAAGTAAGATCACTGAAAGAAGGAACAACCGTAGTGGCCAATGGTTTTAGCTGCCGCCATCAGATTGAACATTTTACAGGTGTAAAACCGAAGCATTGGGTGGAAGTGGTGAGGCTTGCTTGATTCTTGATTCTGAATTTAAAATTTATGATGATGAACATAAAATTGACAGTTGACAACGGGCAGTTGACAATTGGTGAGAATTTTGTCAACTGCTTTTTGTCAACTGTAAACTGATGGAGCTAACAACCCTCGCCTTCCTCGCCCTACTTCCCATCCTCGCAGCAGGGATAATGCTGGTAGGGTTTCGTATACCTGCCAGAGTTGCGATGCCCATTACCTTTCTGTTAACAGCTATTATTGGCTACGCGGTTTGGGGACTTTCATTGGTTACATTAATAGCCTCTTGTATTCAGAGTCTCTTCATCACTTTCGATATACTTTACATCATTTTTTCGGCAATCCTGCTGCTCAACCTGTTGAAGTATTCAGGCGCCATTCAGGTGATCAGGGAAGGCTTTAAGGATATCAGTGCCGACAGGAGAATACAGGTTGTAATTATTGTCTGGTTGTTCGGTTCTTTTATAGAAGGAGCCTCCGGATTTGGCACACCTGCAGCTATCGTTGCACCCTTACTATTAGCGCTTGGGTTTCCGGCCATGGCTGCTGTGATGTTGGGAATGATGGTGCAGAGCACAGCCGTTACGTTTGGAGCCGTTGGCACACCCGTTTTGGTGGGTATACGTGGCGGACTCCAAAATTCAGCTCTGGATGCACAACTGGCTACACACGGATTGGATTTTATGGATTATATCCAAATGGTGACTACCAACGCGGCCATTTTGCATGCCATTGCAGGAACAATTATGCCTACGCTTATGGTGTGTATGATGACGCGCTTCTTCGGAGAAAAGAAATCATGGCGTGAAGGAATGGAAGTATTTCCTTTCACGTTGCTGGGTGGACTTGCCTTTACCATTCCTTATTTGCTTACAGGTATCTTTTTGGGACCCGAGTTTCCTTCTCTATTAGGAGCATTGGTAGGGATACCCATTATGGTGTGGGTAGCTAAGAAGGGATTTTTACAACCTTCAAAATCATGGGAGTTTCCATCAAAAAACTCCTGGCCATCCAGCTGGATGGGAAAGTTGGACCCTAGTACTGAAACCAGAACAGCAACCCACCTTAGCCTCATCCGTGCATGGGCACCTTACCTGATGGTAGTCTTGCTGCTGGTAGTCACCAGGCTTTCTCAACTGCCCATTAAATCATGGCTTTCCTCTATAACCATACAGTGGGACGAAATATTGGATACTTCAATCTCTGCTTCAAGTGCGCCCTTGTATCTACCTGCTTCTATTCTCTTCACGGTATGCTTAATTACCATTTACTTTCATCGAATGAGGGCTGTACAGGTGAAATCAGCTTTCCGCGAAAGTGGTAAAATGATCTTTGGTGCCGGGTTTGTCTTGCTCTTTGCCGTGCCCATGGTGCGGATATACATCAATTCAGGAATCAACATAAACGGCTTAACGGGTATGCCCATCGTAATGGCTGAGTGGGTAGCTGTAAATGTAGGCAACGTATATCCGCTGTTTGCTCCGTCTATTGGTGCACTCGGGGCTTTTATTGCCGGTAGCAATACCGTTAGCAATCTGATGTTTAGCTTTTTTCAGTTTGGTGTGGCTGAAAGGCTCATGATGCCTACCACCATAATTGTAGCCCTGCAAGCGGTGGGTGCCGCTGCAGGCAATATGATTGCCATCCACAATGTGGTGGCAGCCGCAGCAACTGTGGGTTATTTAGGAAATGAGGGAATTGTTCTTAGGAAAACGATTATACCTACGCTGTACTATTTACTGCTGGTGGGCATCCTGGGTTTGGTGGCCATCGCAATCTGGGGAAATTCAAACACATTCTAAACTTCTATATCGTACCAAAATGTGTAAGTGCCAGGCTGGCGAAAGTCAGAGTCAAAAAGAAACCAAACATATCTGTGATGGTGGTGAGTATAGGGCCTGATGCCAACGCAGGATCTGCACCGAACCTTCTTAAGATCAGAGGAATCGTGCCACCAATAGACACGGCAACGATGGTGTTGAGCATAAGTGCTCCGCCTACGATGAGGCTAAGCACCAAACTGCCTTTCCATAAATAAGCAACTGCTCCGATGAGTACACCAAGGACAATGCCGTTTAGTAATCCCACCGAAAACTCTTGAAGCCACACCCGAGCTACCTCGAAGGGCCTGATCAAGCCTAATGACAATTCGCGCAAACTCACCGCCACGGCCTGGTTGCCAGAGCACCCGCTCATGTCTGAGATAATGGGAAGAAATACTGCAAGGGCAATGATCGAACTCAGTGTATCTTGATGAAAAGCAATCACACTGGCCGCCAGTACATTTAAAAATATATTGACAGTAAGCCATGAAAGCCTACGCCTCGATCTTAATAATACAGGCATTGTGCGCAGCTCTTCTCCACCCACGATACCTTGTGTTTCCAGTAACTCTATGCTTGCCAGTTCAGATTTTGCCTCCAGAATGTCACTGCGAAGCACTACACCTAACAGAACGCCATCATCATTAAGAACTGGCACTCCATAAAAATCATAATCATTGACAAAATTGATCAGCTCATGGAGTGTTGCTGAATCCATTACTGATATGACATCAGAGTGGACGATCACATCAAGCCTGGCTTGCAGTGAGGCCATCAGCAGATCACGCATTTGAAGCACACCTTCCAGTCGGCCATGTGCAGTGACGTAAATGTATTGAAGATTATAGTCTTCGTATTTTTCTGCGTTTTTACGAAGTTCGTGTACAACATCTCCCACGGTCTGCTCTTTATCAAATGATAAAAACTCTGTGATCATCAAACCACCGGCTGTGTCTGCTTCGTATTTGATAAGCCTTCGGACGCTTTCAGCTTCGCCTGGTTCCATTTGCTCGATGATGGCTGTAGCCTCCTTCTCGTTCATTTCGGTAAGCAAGTCGGCTTGCTCATCACTATCTAACTCATTAAAAATCGCGGCTGCTCTACTTGACTCCATTTCTTCCAGAATATCAGTGGCATGGTATTCTGGTATGTCATCAAGTAATTCAGCAGCATCCTCAGGGGACAGCAGGGTAAGCAAAAGCAGCTGCTCCTTCTTTTCTAGTCGACTAATTGAGAGAACGATGTCTTCAGTTTTCATCGATTGCAGGTATTCTTTTACCTGCTCTGGCTGATCGGCCTCTATCAATTCGACCAGCTTCTCCCACGGACGTTTCACATCTTCCATAATCTTCTGTTTTTAAGAAATTTAGATATTATTAAACAGTAATTATGCAATGGAAATTCTATTGCATAATTTAATGAGTGAAAACTCGACCAGTTACGTTTTTTTCACGAAAACAGCTTTGGTTATTTTCATGTTAAGGTTTAACTCATGACGCTTCGATCAGATTGTGACAAGCAAAGCTTCGTCATTAAATTACACTACTTTCTGACAGAAACTCCAATTGGATTAGCGCTTATTTGTAATTAATTAGATGTATGAAACTATTGCAATTTAGTCTCGCCTTCTTTATGGCTCTACCAGGAATGGGTCAGCTCAATACGGAGTTATTTAATGACTATGAGGACTACAGCGAGAAATCCATCACCACCAGGCGTTTTAAGTATGAAGATATCATGTCCCTTATCGACAAACTCGGTAATGACTTTAAAGTAAAGCAAGTGGGCACATCAGTAGAAGGTCGTGCCATAAAGCTGATTACTTATGGTAACGGTCCAGTCAATGTTTTGATGTGGTCACAAATGCATGGAGATGAAACAACAGCGACTCGTGCCATCATGGATGTTTTTCTTTGGTTACAAGCCGATGATCAGTTCAATGACATTAGGGATAAAATCAAATCAAGTATTACATGGCATTTTATTCCCATGCTTAACCCGGATGGAGCGTCACGGTTCACGAGAAGAAACCACTTTGGTATTGATATCAACCGCGATGCCCTGCGATTGCAGACTCCGGAAGGAAGAACCCTAAAACGCGTGCGCGACAGCCTACAGGCGGATTGGGGTTTCAACCTGCACGATCAGGGAAGGGGTACTTCGGTCGAGGATAAAAAGCCTGCAACTATTTCGTTGTTGGCGCCTGCCTTTGATGTGAGTAAAAGCATCAATGAAAAAAGAGGAGATGCTATGCAATTGACCAAACTGATGTTTGATCAGATTACCCAATATATTCCCGGGCAGATGGCTATCTATGACGATACTTTTGAGCCCAGGGCTTTTGGCGACAACATTCAGAAGTGGGGCACACGCACCATCCTTATCGAATCGGGCGGATATGAAGATGACTATGAGAAACAGGAAATACGCAGGTTGAATTTTGTGTTATTGATCACAGCGGCCAATGCCATCGCCAATAATAATTATGAAAAGATTCCTGTGACAGATTATAACAAAATTCCATCCAATGGAGATGGCCGTATTCGGGAACTTATATTGCGAAATGTTCAGTATGAAGGATTGCTTCGCGATGTGGCCTTTGACCGCAGTGAGGTGGATAGTGAAGATTTTCGAAACTACTATGCACAGGGTTTTGTCACAGACTTAGGCGACTTGAGTACCTCACAATCTTTTTTTACCCTGGATGCGAAAGACTATGAGGTGCTGCCTGGCAAGGTATACGAAAAAGAACTTGCCGATGTGAATGCGCTGAACGCACTTGATCTTGAGCAGTCGTTGAAAGAGGGATACACTGATTTTGTGGTGCTTACCGGCTATGATCCTTTTACAATGAAACAACGGGTTCATGTGCATTCAAAAAAGCCTGCGACCAATGAAACTTTAAGGATGGGTGGCAACCCTTCTTTGTTGTTCAAACGAAACGGTGAGATAGCCTATGCAGTAATTAATGGATGTCTTATTAAACTATAACAATGACCACTATATTCCAGATATGATTGAAGCGCTACTCACTTTTTCTCTAACTGTATTTACAGGCTTTTTTGCCATCATGAATCCTATCGCCAATATTCCCATTTTCATCGGGATGATGGAAGGAAGGGATAAGAAGGCACAAAGGGTAATTGCGAAAACAGCAACCCTTAATGCATTTTTTATCGTAGTTTTTTTTGTGATGCTGGGGAAATCAATTTTCCAAATCTTTGACATCACCATCCCTTCATTTAAACTGGCGGGTGGCATCCTCATCTTTTTCGTGGGTTTCAACATGTTGCAATCCAAAAAGAAGGAACAAAAGGATGTGGGAGAAAATGCAACCGATGATGGTATTGCCATTTCTCCATTGGCCATCCCCATACTGGCCGGTCCTGGAACTATTGTTACTGCCATGAACTATGCAGCCAATGCCAGTTATTTACAAATAGGTATTATCATTGCCATTTTTGCTTTTATCACTTATATGACATTTGTGGCTTTTGTGTGGAGTGATATGATCGTCAAAAAAATGGGTAACAGTCTGATTAAAGTGATTGGAAAAATAATGGGTTTGATCCTTGCCATTATCGGTACCGGCATGGCGGTAGAAGGAGTGAAACTGGCGTTTGACCTCAAACACTAATTCATGCGTTTACCTATTTCTCAAGCGTAAATACAAAAGTTGTTCCCTTACCGATTTCGGATTCAACCTGAATAGTGCCTCCCGAATTCTCAATTAATTTTTTAACCGTGGCAAGACCAATACCATTACCTGATACTCCAAATCTGTCTTTGGGTGTGACTATTCTGAATATCTCAAAAATTTCTTCCTGAAATTTAGGGTCAATGCCGGGGCCATTGTCTTTTACACAGAAAGTATAAAAGCGTTCATTTTCAGAAGCTCCAATTTCTATGATCGCATTGGCTTTATCGTTGTATTTCACTGCATTGGAAACAAGATTAAGTAATATGTGATAGAGTATGGTCTGATTGACGAGCATCTCCGAAAGATTCGATTTGAGTGCAATGGATAAACCGGAAGTAGTGCCGGAATAGTGACTCTTGATTTCATTGACCATCAATTGGAGATCGACTGCAACTTTACCTTTATTAATAAACTCATCCGTTTTACTGTGCTCTAGCAACCCTTCAATCAGTTTTTTTAGCTTTAATGAAGAAAATTTTATTTTCTCCAACATCTCCACACCATCTTTATTAAGAGTATCACCATATTCATGAGAAAAGAGGTTGGTAAGCATAGAAATATTATTCAGTGGAGACTTCAGGTCATGTGCTGCCATGGTGGCAAACCTTGCCAAATTCTGATTTGACTCTCTCACCTGCCTCAAGGTTTTTTCAAGTTCCAGCTTATTCTTTCTCAGTTCGAATAGGTTCATCACCTGCTTGGCAAGGGTGTCGAGTGACGCAATCTGATCCTCATTGAGCACCTTGGGTTGGTGATCAATAACACAAAGTGTACCCAATGGCAATCCCTTTTCCGTAATCAGGGGCACCCCCGCATAAAATACTAAGTGAGGCTCATTGAGTACAACGGGGTTATCATGAAAGCGCACATCCTTTCTGGCATCACTGATTTGAAATATTCTTTCAGAGGCATTGATGGTATGGGCACAAAAGGCAAGTTTTTTATCGGTTTCGCTTACATTAATCCCATGGTGCGATTTAAACCACTGCCGCTTACCATCTAATAGACTGACCAGTGAAATGGGAGTGCCGCAAATTGCAGCCGCAATGGCAGTGAGGTCATCAAAGTCAGATTCAGGCATTGTATCCATAATGGAATAAGACTCCAACTCCTTCAATCTTTCCTCTTCCCGGATGTGGTCGCTTGGCTCAATCAAATCTTTACTTTAATCAGTCTATATTCTGAATAGCTTTTTCAAAAAACCGCCATTCCTTTTTCTACTTCTTATTCTTTCCAACTCTTCCATTCCGGTTCTCCCTCCTACAGAAGAGACCGTGTTTTGGTAGATGTAATCGCTCCCAAACTCTACTTAAGGATATGAAAAGGCACGAACACTAAAATCTCGAACCATACTCTCAATCTGCGTACTGATTACAAATCGAAAAGTACGTATTTATTCAGGCGAGCTAAGTTCAAATTGTGAGTCGTTGGTGCTTATGTATGTTTTGCTTGATTTTAGAATTCAATCAGGGGTGGCTTTAAGTATGGACTCGATCTTCCTATTGATATCCTCCGCTTCTGCCATCTTCAAATCGCTCTGGGTTCTATTGGTGTGCGAAAGCTTATAGGCTTCAGTTAATAGTTTTTGATGCTTGAACTGCAATACTTCCAATTTTGATTTCTTCTTAAAGAGGTTGAACATAGTATACTGGTTAAGGTACGCAGATTACTTAGTCAAACACATGGTGGCATTAATTGTTTTGCCATTATGTGGCCATTACCAATAGTCTGCTGTAAGATTGACTAACAACCTTGCGAGGCATTATTTACTGCTGACGATGTGGTATAAACCTGGAGCGAAGCAGTGTTCCATGATGACATATTATTGATACAGCGTTGGAAATCAATCTAAATTTGAGAAATAGCCCTCCCTGACGAAGATTTAGCCTGATTAGATCGAGTTGCTGAAATCATCCTGGTTGGGATTACATTATTGATCTGTTTTTCTTAACTTGAAAATATGGCCGAGCAACCCACCATACGACCTTACCAACCAGCCGATCGGCCGACAGTGCTGGAGGTATTCAGATTGAATACACCCGAATTTTTTGATGTGAGCGAGCAGGCAGACTTAGAGAAATACCTGAATGAATATGGAAGCACTTATTTTGTGATGGAGATGGAGGGCAGAATCATTGGATGTGGAGGTTATCACTTTGAAGAGGATGGATTCACAGGACGGTTATCATGGGATTTTTTTGATCCACAATACAAAGGGAAGGGCTTGGGAAGGCAGATGATCCTTCACTGCCTGGAAGAGCTGAGAAAAAGCCCTCATCTGGAAAAGACAGCAGTATGGACCAGCCAGCTGGCCTATAAGTTTTATTCACGGTTTGGCTTTGAAACACAGGAAATCAAAGAAAACTTTTGGGGACCTGGTTTGGACTTGTACCGGATGGAGATGTAACGCTATTCTATAATATCCTGAAAAAGAGCACATAACCTGCAAGGAAAATTGTGACGGTGTGCTGTGAAATAATTTACTAAATATAAACTGCTTAACGTATTCTTATAGAGATGGAAAAGCCAAATATCCTGGGATTAAGAACAACTATTTATAAGGTAGGTGATATCAACAAGGCAAAGAAATGGTACGCAATGGTATTTGGAGTTGAGCCCTATTGGGATGAGCCTTATTACGTGGGATTCAATATTGGAGGTTATGAATTAGGTTTGCTTCCAGAAGAAATACCTACTACCAAAAAGACAGACTCCGTTTTGACCTATTGGGGCGTGGATGAGATTGAAAAAGTATATCAACATTTTTTAGATTCGGGTGCTTCGGAACATGAAAAGCCACATAGTGTAGGAGGGCCACTGATGGTGGCCACCGTCAAAGATCCCTGGGGAAACATTGTGGGATTGATCTATAATCCTAGTTTAAGTTAAAAACATAAAGAGTGGCAACGGATAAAGAGTTTGTTGAGTATCTCGTTGGTCAAATAGAGAAGTCAGGGGAGATCACAGCTAAAAGTATGTTTGGTGAGTATGGATTGTTTGCGGACAGGAAAATATTTGCTCTTGTTTGTGATAATAAACTTTTCGTGAAGTCCACAGTAGGAGGACGGACATTTATCAAAAACGTAACTGAAGCACCTCCCTATCCTGGGGCAAAGAATTGTTTTCTTATTGAAGAGCAATTGGAAGATAGAAAATGGTTGAGTCAATTGGTCAGGATAACACTGAAGGAACTTCCTGAGCCTAAGCCAAAGAAAAAGAAAGGGAAGAAGTAAGACTCCTATCCTTGAAATTTATCACCTATTTACAATTTTACTTTCGTATCCTGATCTTCATCTTCCTCACGTTTATCCACTTCTTCAGTTTTTATAGGGTTGTTCATATGCCTTTCTCTACTTCCAGGTAGAATTACGCCTGTAAGACCTAAACCAAATGACGCAAGGATCATGAAGAGCACCATGACCAATAGGCGCAGGGCTTTCTTAATTTTCTCCATTGTTCTGAGAAATGGATGCCATCAGATGATGGCATTGATTTTTAAAATGTTTTTTGGAAGTGTCGGGTTAATTTTCCAACACAGGAGTGAGGCTATGCTCTATTGAGAAAATAGTCCTCTCTATCAGAAAGAGATGGAGTGAAATGTTTGAGAGGGCCTCTTTGATCGAGTGAAAAGAAATAGATTTTGTCTCTCAGGGACTGAACCGCAACTCTATCGTTATAAGACATTAGAATAGTCTTATAAATAGTGTTCGTTGATTCATGAAACGGTTTGACAGGAGTTTGATAAAAGCAAGATACCTTTTCATCTCCCTTCGTAATTAATTGTTCAGTACGGCTTCCAACAAGTACAGCTGGGTTGGCATTTACAATTGGGGCAAATGTGAATAGCCCAAGAATTATTATCGCACTGGATAATAACTTTGCTAATGATGATTGTGTGGATGTGAATACAGCATTGAACATCTGCAATAAAAGTAGGGAAATATGTTCAATTCTTTAATGTACCCTTTCCTTATTTGAGTAGTTCAAGCGTAACCAAATAGGCGCAATGGTCTGAGGCGATGGGGTCGGCTATGACTTCTTTTTCTAAAACACGCCACCTGTCTTGTGGGTAATACATGACATAATCTATCTTTTTTATCGGCTTGTCGGAGGGGAATGTAAATTCAGGGTTTTCTCTGTTATACGATGGTGTCCACATTTTTTCAAGAATAGTGATGGGTGCGCTTCCTGGTTCTCCGTTTAAGTCCCCTGCTAAAATGGTAGGGTATCGATTGTTGGAAAACACCCGATTAATTTCTTTTGACTGTTGGATTCGATCCGTGTCTTCTTTCAAATGATCCAGGTGAGTTCCTATGAAAGCAATTGTATCTCCTGAAGGTAGGATAGTTATAATTTCCAAAGCTGCACGAGGTTCATTGCCTGGTGAAAAGGGCAGGGGAACATTCCGTGTGGTTAAAAATGAATACCTGGATAATACACCTTCTCCATATTCTCCTCCATCGTATGCCATGGCTCTGGCAAACAACGGAGCCAGTTTTGCTCTCCAACCCAGCTCTGTAACCAGATCATATCCTTTGGCTCTTCTGGTCTTGTAGTCTACCTCCTGAAGGGCAACAAAATCTGGGTCGGCTTCTATGATTACTTTTGCTATGGCATCCAAATCAAAATCATTTTTAGTAGTTGCACCATGAAGAATGTTAAAGGTTAGCACTTTTATAACCCTGTTATTATCTATTTGCGCCATAACCGACCCATGACAAAGACTGAGAAGGAGAATCGTAAGTACTTTCATAGTTGCAATATGGGATAGGGCACCGACTTGTTCAAAGGACTTTGATTGCTTTTAATACCAATTATCAATAATTATGTAATATCATGATAAGTAATTCACTTTTTAAATATTTGATAACATAACCGAAATATGAAAAATACATTTGCGTTTCTCCTTCTTTCCCTCTGCCTGTCCTTTGCTTTTGCACAGGATGTGGATTTAAATGCAGTTCATCGCATTAAATCAGAAGGACTTAATAACTCTAAGGTAGAAGAAATAGCCTTTCATCTTACCGATGCTTCAGGTCCGAGACTTACCAATTCTGCTGGGTATAAGCGGGCAGCAGATTGGGCGGTAAAACAATTGACGGAATGGGGACTAAAAAATGCTACCCAGGAAAAGTGGGGAGACTTTGGAAAAGGATGGCAAATCGACAAAAGTTATGTGGCCATGACGGCACCTTATTATTTCGCAATCAGCGGAACACCCAAAGCATGGACCGGAGGAACCAATGGACCTATCTCCGGGGATGTCACTTTGCTGGCCATAGAAAATGAAGAAGACTTTAAAAAATTTGAAGGCAAAATTGGAGGTAAGATTGTATTGGTAAAATCCGGGGCTAATACCAACCCTACATTTGAGGCAGATGCGTCAAGAATGACGGATGAGGAGTTGACAGATCTGGCCAAACAACCTATTGGCGCTTCAAGCAGATATACACCAGAGATGATCGCTCAGTATTTGGCAAGAAGGGCATTCAGCCGTAAGGTGGATGAGTTTTTGAAAAATGAAAAGGCACAACTCGTGATCCGGGGAAGAAATGGGAAACACGGAACTTACTTTACCAGCAATGGTGCTTCCTACAGTGTAGATGCAACGCAAGCTATTGCTGAAGTAGAGACTGCTCCGGAGCATGCTGATTTGATGGCTCGGTTAATAGAAAAAGGTATACCTGTAAAAGTTGAAGCGGATATTAAAACTTCATTTACTTCAGACCCTGGATCTTATAATGTGATTGGTGAAATACCAGGAACAGATAAGGACCTTAAGGCGGAGTTGGTGATGTTGGGCGGTCATCTTGACTCGTGGCATGCTGGCACAGGTGCCACGGATAATGCGGCTGGATGTATTGTCATGATGGAGGCAGTAAGGATTTTGCAAGCAGCGGGTCTAAAGCCAAGAAGAACAATCCGCATTGCGCTTTGGTCTGGAGAGGAGCAGGGGCTACATGGTTCGCGAAATTATGTGAAAAATCATTTTGCGGACCCTGCCGATATGAAATTGAAAGCAGATCACAACAAGGTGTCAGGTTACTTCAATATTGATAATGGAACGGGTAGGATACGCGGTATTTATTTGCAAGGCAATGATGCGGTTCGTCCCATTTTTGAAAAGTGGTTTACACCTTTTTCCGATATGATCGACAACACCACAGTAACCATTCAGAATACGGGTGGAACAGACCATCTCGCCTTTGATGCTGTGGGCATACCAGGGTTTCAATTTATTCAGGATCCCATCGAATACGATACAAGAACACATCATACCAATGTAGACACCTATGAAAGGTTAATGATTGATGACCTGAAGCAGATGGCGGTTATTGTTGCTACGTTTGTTTACAACACGGCTCAGCGTCAGGAGAAATTGCCTCGCAAACCTCTGCCGGAAGCACAAGGACCTAGTCAATTTTAGATAAAGGAGATTATAGATTAAAGTGAGAAAGTGAAATTGGATGAGCTGTAAAGCCAAACCTTTGGTCTTATGGCTAATCCAGTTTTATACACTATAATAAAACTGTTGCTTTTGTACTTGCCCTGCGCTTAACACAAATAATCAGTCTTGATTTCATTCAGGTATTGAAATCATCTCATAGACACAAATACCTGATTATTAATACAATAGTATGTCTTCAATATGAGGTGTTATCATAGTTATATTGGCTGTGTGATTACATCCTCCTACTGGATTAAATACCAAAACACAATATGACTCTTATTTTGGGGAATGAATAAAATATTTTAATAATGTAATTTGAAACCAGTGCACAACTAATGCATTGTTGCCGCTAAGATCGTACCTTCGTGTCAACCAATATTTACGTGCAAGAATATTTACCGTTATTCATCATCATTATTGTAGCATGGCTGGTGCCCATGACACTGTCGTGGCTTGAGATATCCAAACTTCCCACTGTAATTGTTGAAATTGTAATGGGGGTAATTATTGGGCCATTTGTTTTTGAGCTGGTAACAGGTGAAGAAGTCTCGCTTAATTTCCTGTCGGATATCGGTTTTCTGCTATTAATCTTTTTGAGTGGACTTGCATTAGATATTCAAAAAATCATATCCTCTTTCCCTCGGGGAAGACTGAAGGCAATTGATATTGTCAGTAATACGTTCCTCGTTGCCTTCCTCATTTATTTTGGGAGCCTCATCCTATCCATATTGGTCGTTTATGGTCTGCCAATTTTTGACGGCATTGATAAAATGTTTTTGGTAATCTTATTGCCCTCGGTAGCCTTAAGCATCATCGTTCCTATTATTAAAAGTGACGGAGAGATTGACCGGAAATATGGACAGATCATGTTGCTTGAGGGAGCAATAGCAACTATCATGACTATTGTGATGATAGCCATATACTCTGGCTATTACAGAAACAATGGATTCAAGTTTGAGCTACTTCTGTTTCTCATCATTTTTATTCTTTTCTTCATTGCCTATAAGGTAGGCACTGTCCTAGTCAGAGTAAGGTTATTTCAAAAGCTATTGTACAAATTAGAACACGCTGCCTATCAGATTAGAATTCGGGGTGCTATGGCAGTGCTCTTGCTTTTTGTGGTGGTGGCAAGTAGCATTAATTCAGAGCCAGCCCTGGGAGCTTTCTTTGCTGGTACATTGCTGTCAATATTTTTCATTAAGGATCGATCCGCTCTACTTTTTAAACTGGATGGAATGAGCTATGGATTTTTTATTCCTATATTTTTTATAATGGTAGGTGTAAAGCTCGATATGAATTCATTGAGAGACTTTGGAAGTAGTTCGGGTTTTATTTTTACACTTCTCTTAGCGCTGTACTTTATCCAATTGGTGCCCTCTGTCTTTATGGTAAAGTTGTTTGGATGGAGAAGGTCTATTTCCTCCGGTATATTACTTAGTTCAAGGATGGGGTTGGCCATTGCTACTGCACAAATTGGCCTGGGGCTAGGACTGATATCTCCGGCCGTCAATGCAGGCATTGTGGTCGTGGCTATCATCTCAAGTATTATCTCACCTTTACTTTACAAACATTTGGGCGGTGCGTCCAATAGTTATTATAGCATCTATATTGTGGGAGGAGGAAAAGCAGGACTAGAACTTGCCAAACGGCTGGATTTACATAGGACTCCTTACCTGGTGGTAGAGTCTCAAAATGACCAATGGTCAGAACTACAATCCTTAGGCATTGAATCTATTCATGTGAATGACCTGAAACCGGAGGTGTACCGGTCTCTTAATATTCGCCCAGTAGATACTGTTGTGTTGCTTACGCAATCGGATACCAAGAATTTAAAAATAGCCAACATCCTTAAAAATGAACTGGGGCATAGCAAAGTCATAACTGTTACCACTAAACCCGATTTGTTTGGCAAAGATGCTTCTCTCAGCGAAATGCTGGTAGTGGATGCCTACGAGATTGTGGCCAGCAGGATTGAGAGTGAAATCATGCGGCCTATGATCACTCATGCATTGGCCGATAGTTTTGGAGTTTATAGTGTCGAGGAGATAGCTGTTAGAAATAAGGAAGTCGATAGGAAACTTGTGAAAGACATTCCGTTCCCTCAGTCTGGGTCAATAATTGTGATAAGGCGCTCTGGTGAAATCTTTATCCCTCATGGAAACACCCACATTCTGGTAGGTGATTTGGTAACGGTGATTGGAAATGGTACCGCGCTGGAAGAATTTAGAAAATTGTTAGATTAAATTTGATTGAAAATTCGTCTCATCTAATAAGACCATTTCGTTCTATTTGGAACTAAACATCTGCTGAGATTGGTTTAATCAATAATTACACCTTAAAGTATGTTCATTAAAGGTAAAAAAATACCATTCCCTGCAATTACACAAGTTAGCTTCTTCAAGGTCCTTGAATCCTTAGAAAAACTGTCAAAGGATACTGACCCCAATGTGACCCAATTTGCCAGGGCACTTTTGAAGGATTGTGAAAAATTTCCTGAATTGAAGGAGGGGATAAGCAGTGAGGAATTTAATCCGAAGCAAGAGATTATTCAGCGGTTATGCCGTACACTTTTCCCAGAGGTGCTGCTGACCAATGAAATCAAAGGAATCATGCCGCCTTTTGAATTTAAACCTTTCTATTGCAGCACACGATTTAGCAATATACTTGAAGCTTCAGAAGAAGATTTAAGTTTTGACCTCAATGATTATACAGAAGATCAGTTGTATATCTTTGGATGTGTGGCCATTTTAGGCAGCTATTATAAATATACCTTCCCTGTGGGGGCCCCAACACTGGTTGACATTCCCAACAAAAAGCAAGGTACTGTTCGCACCTATCGACTTACTATGAATGGCGACCTGTTGGAAATAGTGCCTACAGTGCACGCTCCTGAAATTACCATGGAAGATTATGTTGAGTTGCTGGATAATTTTGATAATATAGAATTGTGGAAAAAGAAATTCCCTCCAAATAGTTGGATCATGAGGGGAATAGCTTTGACAAACTTAATGGATGTGACTATTGATAATGCGTTGTCAACTATTACCTCAAACTTATTAAGCGCAACCAGTGATGCTCAAAGAAATATTCTGAGAGGCCTGCGTAGTCTTTTTGAAATAAAGGACCTGGAGATCGGTTTTCTTACTTATAAAAATGATTCATTTCTTTCCCATCAAAAAGAAGGTATGGGAAGTATTTTGTTAAAGGACAAAGAAAGTCTTTCATGCAATGGCAATTTGTGCTCGTATAGTTATGATTTATTAATAGATCAAAATAGGCCGCTTATCATTTCAGATGTAGAGCGTTTTGATGCTTTGTCAAAAAGTAAATTATCAAATCTGTTGAAATGCAGAGACGTAGAAAGCTACATAATAGCACCTATCAACCATGAAAATGAATTTTTGGGCTTTATTGAATTGGCATCGTCAAGAAAGTATGATCTAAACGGTGCGTCTCTTCAAAAGTTGGATGCCGTAATGCCCATTCTGGGTATTGCGATAAGTAGATTCAAGAGAGAAGATCAGAACAGAATCGAGGCAATAATTCAGCAGGAATGTACTACTATTCATCCGTCAGTGAAATGGCGTTTTGAAGAGGAGGCTAGCAAATTTATGGTACCACATAAAAATGATGAACACCCTGTTTTTAATGATATTGTTTTTAGAAATGTATATCCAATTTATGGGCAATTGGATATTCGGGGTTCTTCAGAGAAGAGGAATTTGGCGGTACGTGCAGATTTAATTGAACAGCTTAGTATGACCTCAGATATATTGAAGTCAGCATTACAAAAAACAAACATGCCAATTTATGAGCAGTTGATTGCTCGTATAGATGAATTTTTGATGGAGCTGGGTGAGCAATTACTCTCTGGAAGTGAAACGAGAGTAATTGGTTTTTTGGAGTCCGAAATCCATCCAGTACTGGAACAATTAAAAAGGAAAGATCAGGTAACTGCAATGCTTGTCGAGGATTATCAGAAACGGCTGCATGCAGAGTCAAACTCTATTTATAACCAGCGTAAAAAATATGATCAAAGTGTAAATACGATTAATCAAACATTGGCTTCACTTTTGGATGAGAAACAGGTAGAGGCACAACGAATGTTTCCTCACTATTTCGAACGATATAAAACAGATGGCGTGGAGTACAATATTTATGTGGGGCAATCTATTTCCAGGGATTTGGATTTTGAACCCGTTTACTTACATAACCTTCAGTTGTGGCAATTGATAACTACCTGTGAGTTGGAGCAAAAGTTTGTCGAGTTGAAAAAAGAAATTAACTCTGATATAGAAATTGCCTCATTGATTCTGGTATACAATACTCCTTTAGCTGTCCACTTCAGGACTGATGAGAAAAAGTTTGACGTTGAGGGTGCTTACAATGCCCGATACGAGATTGTAAAAAAGCGCATTGATAAGGCAAATATTAAGGGAACAAAAGAAAGAATAACCGTTCCTGGAAAAATTGCAATTGTCTATTCAAGTGAGTACGATGAATTGACCTATACCAAATACGTAAAGTATCTTGAGGATAAGGGTTATTTAAAAAAGAATTCAAGGGAGATACTGGACGTAGAAAATCTTCAGGGGATCACAGGTTTAAAAGTACTCAGAGTCTCTATAAATTACCATGACAACAACCTTCAAGGAACCTTCGATGTGAATAAAATACTTGAGAATTTAGAAAAGAACTAACTAAGCAGTTTTTCAATCTCAGCCTTAGATTCTGTTACTTCTATATTATCTGATCCACTTGAGTTAAAGCAAATCAGGCTACCTGACCCTCTTTCAATAATTCTGTAAATTTTTGAAGTGTTGATCAATTCAGACCTTGACTGGTCCTTGGCAAAGGATACCGTGAGTTCGATAAAAGTTTTCATATGTTTTATGACGTGGAGTAGATGTGGAATTGTTTATTTCCTAATTTTAATAAATTAATTCTAAATTATCAGTATTGATATGAAATGTCCTGTTGATCAAAGCCAGTTAGTGCCAAAAATATACGAGGAGTCTTTTGAGGTAGATGCGTGTCCTGCCTGTGAGGGAGTGTGGCTTGATAAGGGGGAGCTTAGTAAAATTCAGGGTATTCAAATTAATGATTACAAATCAGAACTGGGTAAAATTCCTGACTATGTGGGAAAGTCTGTTTTAATGGCTAAGTCGAAAGACGCACCTGCTATAAATTGTCCAGTTTGTGATCGTGAATTGGAAAGACGCGACTACGGTTATGGCTCACAGGTTATGATTGATTCGTGTGTGAACGGTCATGGAGTATGGTTAGACAAGGGTGAACTAAGAGATCTTGAAGTCTTCTATGAAAAAAGCAGAATGGATACAAGTAAAATGAGACAGGGTTTTTTCAAAGGTTTGTTGGATTTACTTTAGATTTTTGTTTTTACTTATTCTTTGTGACCTTTCGTTAAGTTAAAGGATTAACAGTTTTCTATAATTCGTAGAATATTTTTTTAACTAATCATCGAAAATGACCTCATGTATAGGTTGAGGATTTTTTTGATTGTGTGTTTGTCTTCATAAAGCAAACTACCTTTGTGTGAAAATACAGATTGACTTAAACAGATAAGCATTATGGCAATTGAAATGAAAACCGCATTGATAACAGGCGGCAGTAAGGGAATTGGATATGGCATTGCAGAGGCTTTGATCAAGAAAAGCGTAAAAGTGATGATCACAAGCCGGAATTTAAAAGAGGCTGAGAATGCTGCTGATCAGCTCAATAAATTGGGAGGTGCTGAGGTGATAGGTATACAGGCGGATGTCAGAAGCAGAGTTTCAATGGAAAGCGCTGTTTCTATGCTCCTTGATAAATGGGGGCAGCTCGATATTCTCATTGCCAATGCCGGGGTAGGACTTTTTGGCTCCATCGAAACGCTCACACATGAACAGTGGAATGACACCATTGACACTAATCTTACTGGTGTTTTCAATAGTGTGAAAGCTTCTTTGGATTCATTAATAAAATCAAAAGGATATATTATTACGATCTCTAGTTTGGCGGGAACCAATTTTTTTGCCGGAGGGTCAGCCTACAATGCGAGTAAGTTTGGACTTACTGGCTTCACACAATCCATCATGTTGGATTTGCGAAAGCAGGGTGTAAAGGTAAGTACAATTATGCCGGGGTCAGTAGCCACTTATTTCAACAATCATACCCCCAATGAGGCTGATAGTTGGAAAATACAAATCGAGGATATTGGGCAATTGGTAGTTGATCTTCTGGAGATGAACCCCAGGGCTTTACCAAGTAAAGTAGAGATACGTCCTTCCATGCCTCCTGGCGCCTAATCAATACTCCGATGTTTGACTTTTTTAAAAGTAAAATCCCGGAAGTTTCAATTTCAGATCAGGTTTGGCTGTATCAACAATCCAAATGGAATGCATGTCTTAAAATGGCTGAAGCTAACAGTCAATGTGTTTTTGTAGCATGGTTTCCTAAAACGAAGGCGGAGCTTTCAAAATTTCTCAAAGAGCAAGGGGTGACCGCATCTGTTATCTCAGCAAGTGACTTAACCTCCTCTGATAATAATGGCCTTCTTATTTTTGTTGAACATTACCCACTGGCTGAGGTAGAACAAAAGCTTTTTTTGAGGATGAGACTAAACAATGTACCTGTTCTTTCATCATTGGATGAACCTTTGTTTTTTATGTTTGGTGGTGAAAAGAGTATTCAGTTGATGAAAAAGATGGGCATGAATGATGATGAAATTGTAAGTCATCCCATGATTACCAAGTCAATACGAAATGCACAGCAAAAGATTGCCAGTAAAGTAGAGGTAGAACTAAAGGCAGAATCGCAAGAGGAATGGATAAAGAAAAATTCAAAGTAGTGTGGATTTATCTCCACATATGGGGAAGTCACGGGTTGACTTCATGTCAATTTATTGAATAGGGGTATTAATAACGCGTTCTAAAACCGGCATACTATTCTCTTACTTAGTGTTAATCAGTATAAACTATTAACAACTAAGTGATGAAAAAACTAATTTCAATATTCGTATTTATAGCAGTAACTGGCGTAGTGATATTGCCTGCTCAAAGCCTTGGACAAACTTATAAGACAGCCTTGGGTTTAAAGGTTTGGGGAGATGGTGGTGGAATATCTGTCAAGAATTTTGTGAGCCCAACCCATGCAGTTGAAGGAGTGGGATATTTTTGGGATCGTGGAGCAAGAATTGTTGGACTTTATGAATTCCATGGAAGAATTGATGGTGCGCCTGGATTAAATTGGTACGTAGGCCCCGGGGCTCACGTAGGATTTTACAATAAACGTTACTATGATGACCGTTATTTTGATGGGGATGGATCTGGATCATTTATCGGATTAGACGGTGTGTTGGGGCTCGACTATAAATTTGATGGTGTACCTATTAACCTATCAATAGATTGGCAGCCATCATTCGAATTTGGCGTAAATCGTGGTTTTATTGGTTCTTGGGAAGGATTGGTTGTTAGGTACACTCTTTAGATAGTGATGATCTGATTATTAGTAAGTACGCTTAAAAGCAATGTCCCTGGAATACCCCAAAGTATTATTCAATCCTTGGGGAGTATTTTTTATTTTTTGTAATCAATAATAATAAACATTGTCATTTGCATTACACTTCCAGTACCCTTGTAAGGTTATATGGATACTCGTACAAAAATCATTTTGTGAAGAATTGCGCGTAGTTTAACTTTAAAAATTACTATAGGCTTGCAGATTTTACATTCTTATTGTGCGAAGGAGATTCATGAACCTGCTACTTATTGCCACTATATTCTTATTGAGTATTAGTACGTCATTTGGTTTTAGGCAGGCAAGCACAGACTCACTAATGGCCAGATGGCATTTGGTTGAGAATGGTACTCTGAAAATGTCGGACAGCCTTAAAGCCCGGTTGCTTCTTGATATCGGAATTGCAGTAAGTTATGATACCCCCGACAGTGCATTCTCCTACTATGATAAAGCACTTGAACTATCTCAAAATTTCAAAAGCCTAACGGGTGATATTCTGAATATGAAAGGCTACGCCAATTACATTCTGGGTAATTATGATTTGGCCCTTATTTTTTTTGTTGATGCACTTGAAATTCATCAATCACTGGCAAATGATATTGGGATTTCAAAAAGCCTCAACAGTATCTCCTTAATTTATGAAACTCAGAAAAATTATGGCCAGGCCTTACAGTTTCAATGGAGATCAGTCATCCACTCTCTTCGGTCTGGAGATAAAAACAGACTTATTTCCAATTATTTCAACTTATCCATTATCCATGATCACGCTGGAAATTATGACAGCGCAATATTTTACATTACTAAGTCTCTTGATTTAAGCCTTGAAAACAAAAATCACCACATGTATTCAATGGCACTCAACAGAAGAGGTGAGGTATACCTGCATAAGGGAAATTACAGCGAAGCCGAGAAGAGTTATAGGGGAGTGTTGGATAGTGAAAATTATAAAGATAGCTGGGAAGATTGCTTTGCTTATGCAGGATTGGCTAAGGTGTATCAAAGGCAAGGTCAATACAATAAAAGTATTGAATATGGGCTAACAAGCCTGGCTATCGCACGCGAAATGAACTCGAAGTGGGAGATTGCACAAGGTGCTATGGTTCTTTATGAGAATTATAAGGCAAAAAAGGATTTTAGCAGTGCATTACAAATGCATGAGTTGTATAAACAGTACAATGACAGTTTGTTCAATGAAAGAAAGGAGAAAGAAATTAATTATCTGCATCTTAGACAAAATGAATTGGAGAAAGCACAATTGACAAAAGAAAATGCTTTCAACAAAGCGATTATCAAACAGAATTACCTTTGGATTTTATTTTTTGCGGTGCTGGGCATTACACTCATGGTATGGGGAATAGTTCTAAATAAAAACAACAAGCAAAAACAATTATTGAATAAGCAGCTTCTTAGAAAGAACGAAAGTATTGCGGAAAGAAATCAAATGATAGAAAAGCAGAATTTAACTTTGAATGAATTAAACGAGAGTAAGAATCAGTTGTTATCTATAATTGGTCATGATATGCGTGGGCCAATTAATAATATCAAAGCTATTTTAGAAATCATTAGGAGAGGGGGTCTGTGTGAAGAAGATCAAAAGAAAGTGTTTGATGATTTATATAGAACTACCAATGCGGTGTCAGACACTATGAATAATATGTTGTCATGGGCAAGCAGTCAACTTAATGGTATTCAAATTCAATCGAGTCGGATTCAGATCAGTGAAGTTGTTGATAACCTCAAGGAGTTCTATAATCAATCCGCTAATGAAAAGGAAATTGTGCTAATTCATCATCGCAATGAAGATGTTTACGCGTGGTTTGATGTTGATCATCTCAAGACTGCATTAAGAAATATTTTGAGCAATGCTATAAAGTTTACGAGTAGAAAAGGGAAGATCACCATCAGTTATCAGGAAGAACAAGGATTTGTAAAGCTGGTAATTGCGGATACAGGTATCGGCATTGCTAAGGATAGTATTAACGATGTATTCAAATTTCGTGGAAGAAGTAAAAGCATTGGCACTAATAATGAAAAAGGAACAGGGATTGGTCTTATGTTGTCCAAGGAATTCATTGAAAGTAATGGAGGACAAATAGAAGTAGCCAGTGAATTTGGTGTAGGCACTGAATTTATCCTGACCCTACCAGTAGCAGACAGGATAACGAATGTGATGAATTCCGTAAGTGCATAGTTAATAGTCAATTACCTATTCAGGTATCAAGTTGCAATACATTTCACAATATCCTAAATTGTTGCAATCACCCAACGCTGAAGTATGAAAATTTATGGTGTGGCCATTCTGGCTGCTTGCTTTCTGGCCGGTCAGCTCATTGGGGCTGTTCTTGGTTTTTGGATGGATATTCCAGGTAATATGGGAGGCGTTGCTTTTGCAATGTTTTTTCTCATCATGCTCAATGAACAGATAAGGAAGCAGGGATATTTTCAAGCGGAAACGGAAAATGGAATTATGTTTTGGAATGCAATGTACATCCCCATTGTGGTGGCGATGTCGGCTACTCAAAACGTAAAAGCAGCACTGAGTGGGGGGTGGGTTGCAATAGTTGTTGGCGTACTCGCGACAGGCTTTTGCCTTTTGTTAGTTCCCTTGGTATCAAAAATTGGTGCATCAAAAGAACTAACAGACCCAACTGATACCACAGTATGAACCTGATTCAAAAAGTAATCAGTGCAAATGATTTCATCTTTGCATTTCTCACAGTGGGTGTGATCATGTACGTGTCTTATTGGCTGTCCAAAAATATTACAAATAGAAAAATCCCTGGTGCAGCCATTGCAATTGTGGCTGGCCTAGCCCTTGCAGCTCTTGGAGGCGAGAAAGGGATAGCCAATATTCCAATCTTTTCAGGAATGGCATTACTAGGTGGTGCCATGATGCGAGACTTTTCAGTGGTAGCGACTGCCATGGGTGCTAATTATACTGAAATAAAGAAAGCCGGATTAGCTGGAATTATTTCACTTTTGATTGGTGTCTTTGTAGCATTTTTTGTAGGGGGTACAATTGGTTATACAATGGGCTACACTGCGGTGCAGGATTTTACCACAATCGGTGCTGGAGCTTGCTCATTTATAGTAGGTCCAATAACAGGATCAGCTATAGGAGCCGGATCAGATGTAATAGCCATTAGCATAGCCATTGGAGTGGTAAAATCAATAATGATTACGATTGGTACACCCATCATCGCCAAACAGATTGGGCTTGATAACCCACACGCGGCAATGGTATTTGGAGGCTTGATTGGCACCACCAGTGGAGTAGCAGCAGGCCTTGCTGCAACAGATCCAAAGTTGGTACCTTATGGTGCTCTTACGGCCACCTTTTATACAGGAATAGGTGCATTGCTTTGTCCTACAGTCTTTTATTTTATTGTTCAATCTATACTTTAGCGTTTTAATCTAATGGAAGAAATAATCAATCAATTGAAATTGAGTATTGAAGATGAAATATTTTCACGCTCTGAGAAAAAATCAATCAAGGGATTAATTGGTGAGCACCCTCTTGACGGAGATCAATTAAATTTTTTGAGAAGTAAGATATATGAGATTGCCAACGAGAAAGCAACATCTGACAATTATCCATTTATTTTAGAGTGGATAAAAAATGCCAACAGCGCATTGCTCACAAAGACTACTGAAAAGGCAGATGCCTATTTTAGCCCGGGAGATGCGTGTAGAAACACTATTATTAATCAAATAATGTACGCCATAAACAAAATCAATATTTGCGTATTTACCATTAGTGATGATAGGATTACCAGTGCCATTCTGGATTCACACCGAAGAGGAAAGGAGGTGAGAATCATTACTGATAATGATAAGTCATTGGATCTTGGCTCTGATATCGCGCGATTGGCAAAAGAAGGTGTTGCTGTGAAAATGGATGCAACGCCAAATCATATGCATCATAAGTTTATGGTGGTAGATGACAGTGCACTTGTTACCGGTAGCTATAATTGGACATTAAGTGCGGCTAAGTATAACCATGAAAATGTTTTATTGACCCGGGAAGGAGGGGTAGTAAAATCTTTTATCAAAGAGTTTAGTCAACTGTGGAGTACAATGGAGGATTATAAGTGATGCACCCGATGGCTTGGGAATTCGAGTAGCATGTGGGTAATGCGATAAAGTGGAATAATTTATTAACTTTTCAGCTTCTATCAACCACATGTCCTGATGGATCAATGGATCGCCCTATTAGTTATCGTCTTTACGGTGCTTGCCGTGTTATGGTTAAACCAACAGAAGACACCCTGGATTCAGGTGTTGCTCAACTGGTTTCCTGCCATCCTTTTTGCCTATGTTATTCCGGCAGCCTTCACACACACTACGGGTTTAGATTTATCAGGTGTTTTTCTTCATACATTAAGCCGTAATTGGATTATTCCATTTGCTATACTTACAGTGATGAGTGCCTTGTCAATTCCTCAGTTAAAGATTGTGGGAGCAAGGCCAATCATCTTGTTTGTGTCCGGGTCGCTTGTCATTGCCACCTTACCCGTTATCCTGGTGTTTCTTGCCCAATTCATTTTACCTTCAGGCCATGATCTTTTCATCACCCAAGAATATTGGAAAGGGTTAGTGCCAATAGTAGGAGGTTGGATTGGTGGCAGCACCAGCCAGTTGGTGCTGAAAGAATTGGTGGGCACGCCAGAGTCGTTGTTTCTTTCGGTGTTGGTGTTGGACAATATTTTAGTTAACATCTGGACAATATTGATGTTTCAATTAATTAAAAGGAGCGACCAGTTGAATCGTTTTTTCGGAATTACCGAAAAGATACCTGACTTTGTACCAGATAAAATAAAACCGAACAGCCGAACATTAGGCTCTATAATAATTACGGTTTGTGCTATCATTTTTGTAACAGTGCTTATCAATTGGTGGGTACAGGATTTTTTATGGAGGGTAATCTCGCTTTCCATAATTGGCCTGATGTTAGGTAATTTTATTTCCAGGTGGAATCACACGTTTGTTCTTAGGGTAGGAGGTATTCTTATAATACTGATCATGGCTATCCTTGGTTTGAAGTTAGACTTTAGCGGACTTTCACTTCCAATTCCCTTTGTTCTAGTAGCCATGATTTGGATAGTAGCGCATTATATTTTTATGATGATTGTGGCCAAGGTATTGCGATTGCACATGGCCTGGGTTCCAATTGCCAGTATGGCCAATCTGGGAGGTATATCCACGGCACCGGCTGTGACAGCCGCCTATAACGAAGAATGGATGCCCCACGCTATTTTATTAGCCATTTTAAGTATGGTTTCCGGTACTGCCTGGGGCATGTTTACCATTTACCTGTTTGGATTATTTTAGCCCAAATTAAGCCTTAGGAGAATGTAAAATGACGAGGGTAGCTTGCCACCCCATGGCTGAGGTATTAAGTTAAACCTTTAGCTTTTTTTAGATAATTGAACTATTTCCATACGGACTTGTTGTACACTTATCTTAATAAATATTTTCTAGGATTGTAGTCTGATATTTGTAATTTTGCTGGTGATTTATGCTTATTTCTCTTGAAATTGCCCTTCTTGGTTCATTCACCAGTTTAAGTACTAAATCAGCAGATTGAAGCCTGCTGATGAATTAATAATTAGAGTACAGCTCTAAAGGGGTATCATTTTGGAAAAAATCGGCATAAAACCACTATTTTTTATATAAACAATTAATTTACACATTAATGCGTCAACTCAAGATAACCAAGCAGATAACGAACCGTGAAACGCAATCACTTGACAAGTATTTAAGTGAAATTGCCAGGATCGATTTGATCACTGCGGAAATGGAAGTGCAGCTTGCGAAGCGAATCAGAGAAGGAGACAAGATAGCCTTGGAGAAAATGGTAAATGCCAATTTGCGCTTTGTGGTGTCTGTTGCCAAGCAATACCAGAATCACGGCTTGACACTCAGTGACCTTATTAATGAAGGAAATCTTGGTCTTATTAAGGCGGCTACACGTTTTGATGAAACACGTGGATTTAAATTCATTTCTTATGCAGTTTGGTGGATACGTCAAAGTATTCTACAGGCGCTTGCTGAGCAATCAAGAATTGTACGCCTACCGCTAAACAGGGTAGGTTCACTGAATAAGATAAACAATGCTTTTTCAGAACTAGAGCAAAAGCATCAGCGCGAGCCAACCGAAGATGAGTTGGCTGAAATAATGGAGATGACTCCCGAAGAGATCCGTACTAACTTAACTTTCAGAGCACGTAAAGTTTCCATGGATGCACCTTTTGCACAAGGCGATGGTGACGGAACCTTACTTGATATTATGGAAGATGTGGATGCGGATATACCGGATTCAGATTTGATGGTCAAATCACTTCAGACAGAAGTGAAAAGAGCGCTGGCAACTTTGAGCGAGCGTGAGTCAGCAGTCATTTCTTTGTACTATGGGTTGGCAGGTGGCCATGCGGTTACACTTGAGGAGATTGCAGACCAGTTTGATCTTACCCGCGAGCGTGTGCGCCAGATTAAGGAGAAAGCTACCCGTAAGCTGAGACAGTCTTCCAGAAGTAAGGAATTGAAGGCTTACCTTGGATAGGATATTAGAAGTTTTGAACTTGAAAAGGCTGCCTTTGGGCAGCCTTTTTTTTGCTGATAACTTTTGAGGTAACGTTTTGCTAACGCAATTGGGGGCAAATTTTCTCTTTATGCTCTTAATGTGATGCCCTGGGCAAACCCTTCATTTCTGAATTCCGTTTCACCACACAGGGCATTGCTATTTTTGACGAAACTTTAATCCTCGAGCCCTCCCTAATGACTGTTCGCTAAAAATAATTGTAGGATTAAACTTTTTTATGATTTACGTTTGCCACCAAATCAAACAATAACTATATGCAAAAAATCTACTCGATTACTGTTGCCCTTTTACTGTTTGGATTGACTGCCTTTGCGCAGCAATCTGTTACAGGTAGGGTTACGGATGCGAATGGCGAGGCACTCATCGGAGTGAACGTCATCGAAAGGGGGACTTCCAATGGAACAATCACAGATGTTTCAGGAAATTTCTCCATGCAGGTTCAAAGCGGTGCCACACTGCAATTTAGTTTTATTGGCTATACCTCTGTTTCGGAAACGGTTGGGGCTAGGTCAGTAATCAACGTCACCCTTGCTGAGGATGTTACACAGCTTAGCGAGGTAGTCGTAAGTGCCTTGGGTTTTGAGCAAAACAAGGATAAGCTTGGCTCAACCAGTGCTGTCGTAAAAGCCGAAGATGTGACTCGCTCTGGTGAGACGGGTTTGCTGAATGGTATGGCTGGCAAAGCAGCAGGTGTTCGTATTGCCAGATCAAATGGTGATCCAGGTGCTGGATCAACTATTCAAATCAGAGGTGCCAACACCATCACAGGCTCATCTGATCCACTTTTTATTGTAGATGGTATACCAGTGAGCAATTCAAGCCTTACTGGAAATAGTGGCTCACGTGCAGCGGGAACTTCTGAGCAATCAAGAATAAATGATCTCAACCCTGAAGACATAGAATCAATACAGGTATTGAAGGGTGCCTCTGCCGCAGCCCTATGGGGATCACGTGCAGCGAATGGTGTGGTTGTTATCACAACGAAGAAAGGTAAAGCTGGAGATAAGGTGAATGTTTCCTATAGCACAACTTATTCGGTGGATCAGATAAATAGAAGACATCCTCTTCAGGACAAATTTGGACAAGGAAATAACGGTGTATATCTGGCCACAGGAAGTGGTTCTGATAGGTCTTGGGGAGATAGAATTGCTGATCGATCAGGAGAGCCTGATGCTTTAAATACAACAGGGCGTTATTTTGAAGCTGAAGATGGAACAAAGTATTACAGGATAACGCAGAAGAATTCAAGAGAAACGTTTTTGGATGAGAACTTTGATGCCGTATTCCAAAATGGAAGCTACTGGGAAAATTCTCTCGCGATAAGTGGTGGAGGCGAAAAATCTAACTTCTATTTTAGCTTGGGAGATTTGGATCAGAAAGGTATTGTTAGGAATGCAGACTATCGCAGAACTACGCTACGATTGAATTCATCCACTCATTTTAACGAATGGATGTCAATTTCTTCTAAAGCTACCTATGCACATACCTCTTCAAATAGAATTCAACAAAGTTCAAATGTAAATGGTCTTTATCTTGGCCTATTGCGTGGTGCGCCTGATTTTGATATTAGAGATTATAAAGGAACTTACTATGATGACAATGGCACAGCTTTTCCCGGCCGTCAGCGTACTTATAGAAGGTACTTGGGAGAGAATATAAATGCGACTTATAACAATCCTTTATGGACAACCAATGAACTTAAGAATCCAAGTGTTGTAGATCGTTTTATTGTTTCTTCAGAAATGACCATCTCACCACTGAGCTGGATGGATGTGATCTTAAGAGGAGGAGTTGATAGTTATACCGATCGCAGAGAGCGTTTCTTTCCTGTAGGTTCAGCTGGTAACGTCCCTTCTTTAGGTCAGTTTGATGCTGAGAATTTTAAGGAAACGGAGGTCAATTTCGATGGTATACTAAGAGCTACACGTCCTTTGACTGCTGATATTAATCTGAATGCTACATTGGGATGGAATATTAATGATAGAAAGTACGATCGTGATCGTGTAGATGCGCAACAATTTCTTATCAATACCGATTTAAGAAGTTTTAGTAACTCCACCCTTTTCTTCCCTGACAATACCATAAGGCACAGAAGGTCAAATAGACTATATTCTGTATTGGCATTTGATTTTTATGATCAAATATTTCTTAACCTAAATGGAACACAGGAAGCTGCCTCTACGGTAGCTGGTACTTTCTTCTATCCAGCTGCTGATGTAGCCTGGCAATTCACTCAGTTGCCAACCTTTGCTCAAAGCTCAGTTCTTTCTTTTGGAAAGTTAAGATTAGCATATGGGCAAGTGGGCGTTGAACCTCCTCCTTACCGAGATAGAACAACCTACGAAGGGTTTACCTATAATGCGTATGACGATGGACTGGATCCGTTGCTCTATGGCGGAGGATTTAGGTATAATGACGACAAAGGAAATGCGAATCTTAAACCAGAGGTAAAAACTGAGTTTGAGATTGGTACAGATCTTCGATTGTTTAATAACAAATTAGGAGTTGGGTTTACCTACTATTCCAATGAGATAGACGACTTACTTTTTGAAGTGGGATTATCCCCTTCATCAGGGTTTAATAGCGCATTTGCCAATGCCGGAACAATGACGAATAAAGGAATTGAACTGGATGTCAATTATAACATCTTCAAGAACCGTGACTGGAAATTTGATATCTATGGAAACTTCAATAACAATAAGAATGAAGTTACTGACCTGAAGGGCACAGCTTCCATTGAATTGACTACTCAATCAATTAGCTCTCGAGCTGTCCAAGGTGAAGCATTAGGTGTTTTGTGGGCAACCAGAGCACAGAGAAATGCCGATGGAACTTTGGCGCTGGATGCAAATGGGTTTCCTCAGATTGATCCCGATCAAGGTGTGGTAGGTGATCCTAATCCAGATTGGAGGGGAGGACTTGGTTTTACAGCTGGCTACAAAGGCCTTTCATTAAATGTGTTATTTGAAACATTTCAGGGGGCTGATTATGCAGATCGTACACGTTTTGTGTTGTACCAGTTTGGTACCCATGCTGACGTAGGAAATGAAGTCACTTTAACTCAGGATGTTGTTAATTCTGCTGGAACTGTATTTACTGCTGGAACAACTGTAAGGGGTAACCTTGAAGATTTTGGAGGAGGAACAGTTCTTAAAGATCAGCAATGGTACACTACTC
Organism: Flammeovirgaceae bacterium UBA2338; assembly: GCA_002344795.1. Classification (GTDB taxonomy): domain Bacteria; phylum Bacteroidota; class Bacteroidia; order Cytophagales; family Cyclobacteriaceae; genus ELB16-189. Next base: position 118,512 of record DDUM01000084.1, read on the forward strand.
TGGGTGGTGGTCTTGGTGGATCAGCTATTAATGAATTTGCCATTAGCGATGGGTCATGGACTCGTTTGAGAGAGATTAGCCTTTCTTATACTTTAAGAAATGAATTCGTTAAACGAATGAAATTGTCTTCAATAGAGTTGGGGGTGTCTGGCCGTAACCTTAAACTATGGACTGATGTTAAAGGAATTGACCCGGAAATAAATCAATCAGGTGTTGATAGTGGATTTGGTATCGATTATTTCACTAATCCAAGTACACGCTCATACTTGTTCTCATTAAAAGTTAACTACTAAGCGATATGAAAAAGATATTATTGATTTTCATTCCACTTTTGATTTTTACGAGATGTGAAAATCTTGTGGAAGATATAAATGTGAACCCCAATAACCCTGTAAGTGCGCCAGCCGAGTTGTTATTGATTGGAGCAGAGTTAGCAGATATTACGGTTCAGGTGAGTCACTTGCAACGCATATCAGGAATGTGGAGTGGCCAATATAGAGGAGTCACTCTCCTCTACGGTAGCTTAAATAACTATAACATCAGTACTGAAGAAACTAACAGTACCTGGAGTTATATCTATCAGGGTATTGTTAAGCAAGCCAGATTAATGCAAGTTGAGCTGGCTGAATTTCCTAATTACGTGGGAATAAGCAAAATTCTGGAGGCTCATGCAGTAGGAACAGCGGCCGAGATATTTGGTGATATTCCTTATTCTCAAGCTTCTGATCCAGAGGAAAAAATTGAAGATCCGGTATTTGATAACCAGGTTGCTGTCTTCGCCAGCCTTCAAACGCTACTTGATGGAGCTATCAGTGATTTGAATAGTTTGCCAGGCAATCCTTCTATCTCTAACGAGATTTTTCATGGAGGAAACAAAACCAAATGGATTCAAACAGCTTATACATTGAAAGCCAGGTATTACATGGATACAAAAGAGTATGCTAATGCATATGCAGCAGCACAATTGGGTATCAATACTAATGCCAACTCGATGAAATTTAAGCCTGCTGGTACATCTGCAAATGGTGACACCAATTTATTGAATACATTCATTGGAGAGCGCAATGACTATATGACCACTGTAGGTACCTTCCTCGAAGGGTTGATTGCTGCAGGTGGAAACTCCAGGAACAATGCGAAAACTAATGAAGATGCCCGTTCTAAATACTATAAGATAATAGGAAGTGCACCTAATACCGAGTTGGGCGTGGCAAAGAAAACGGCACCAATGCCATTAGTTACTTATGAGGAGAATCTTTTAATTCTGGCTGAGGCAGGTGCCAGAACGGTCGATTTAGCAACAGGCTTGGCTCACCTTAACACGCTAAGGGCACATCTTGCAGCTGGAAGTGCATTTACAAAATTAGCTCCTTCAGATGTAACGCTCTATACTGCATATGTTGCAACGGATTTTGATGCTGGGGGTATGGAGAATGCTGATAACATTGCTCCATTGCGTGCTTTTTTGCGTGAGGTGATAGAAGAGCGCTACGTTACCTTATTTGGTACGTTTGCTCCTTTCAATGATGCTCGAAGAGTTAGAGGTAGTGACCCCGATCTAACCGTACCATTCCCTCTTAATGGAGGCACATTTACCCAATATCCAGAGCGCTTTCCTTATGCACAGGATGAGTTAAATGCAAACAGTAATGCACCATCCCCTGAACCAGGGATCTTCGCAGTAACTGCTGTTAACAAATAATTTTATTTTTTAGCTCTTTAAAGGCTGCCTTTGGGCAGCTTTTTTTTTGGCCATACCACACCTTTTTTTAATCGTGAATAAGTATTTTACAAACTCATTTTGGGGTTCTGCAAAGCCTTAATCTAATTTTTAGTTTAATTTGGGTGAATGATAGATGATCAATTTCTACGGAACTTCCTTGTAGGAAAGGAAAGGATTGTTTCAAGAAGTGAATACAAAGAATCTCTTCTTAGGGGACAATTTGGGTTACTCATTGGCTTCATTTGTTTTGTCTACATATTTATTGACTTATCCAATGATTTCACTGCCTTCATTCCCTTCTATTGCATCGGAATAGTTGTTTCTGTTATCATTGTACTACTCAACAGGAACAGAAAATCTACAATTTCTTCCATCATTATTTTGGTTTTTTCCAATTTGTTGGTTTATTCTTTTGCTGCAATCGACTCCCCCTATAGCGGTGTGTTTTTGTATTTTACTGCTACTGCAGCAGCCGGTCTTATTTTGTTTGCACGACAAAATAGACACATCGGATTTATATTTGTTGGGTTTTCAATTGCTCTTGGCCTTGTGGCTTACCTGAGTGATTGGTCGCCTATTGATGTTCCTGAGCTGACTGAGTCCTACGCCATGATTAGTTTCATTACCAATTTTACTGTAGGCATATTGGCTTGTGTAGTGATTATTTTCTTTGCAATAAACCGCAACAATGAATCTGAAAAATCCTTAATGGACAATATCCAAGCCAGGGAGCTCGTAGAACAGGAATTGATGGATAAGAATGAAGAGTTGTTTAAAGCAAATAAAGAACTTGATCGTTTTGTTTACAGTGCCTCGCATGATATGCGTGCCCCGCTGAGCTCGCTATTGGGTTTATTAGAGATAGTACGGTTAACTAATAAAGATGCAGAATTGAATGAATATTTCAAGCTCATGAAAAACCGAATACTCACAATGGAAGGGTTTATTAAAGAGGTCACCGATTATTCACGAAATGCCAGGATGGAGGTTTCCTATCGGGAAGTGAACTTACATGCTTTGGTGAAAGAAATTATTGGGGGTATTGAATTTATTTCTTCCAGTAAAAAAACAATTGGTAAAATCAATGTGCCTGAAAATATGAATACCTATTGTGATGTGGCCAGAATGAAGGTGATTTTAAACAACCTCATATCCAATTCCATTAAATACGTTGACCCTGACAAAACCGACAATTACTATGCAGTGGATATGCAAATGAGTGATAATGAATTAACGATAACTATTTCTGATAATGGTATTGGCATTGAGCCTGAATACCAGAATCGTATTTTTGAAATGTTTTATAGGGCTACTGAATCTTCAGAGGGTTCGGGACTGGGGCTTTATATTGTAAGAGAAACGGTCCACAAACTAGGCGGTACCATCTCCTTTATATCTGAGTATGGAAAAGGTTCTACATTTATAGTTAGGCTGCCCAATAGAAGTATACACGCATAGCCGCATAAGCCTGGTTAATACTTACTATCTAACAATTATTTAATTGTTTAATTATAAAGAGATGGTGCACCTCATCATTAGTTTTAACTACTTATATTAAATATTTAACGATTGGATAGGCATTAAATTAAGACTTCCAAATAACATATCTCCATCTGTTCAGCATCAATATCTACCGATTGACATCATCATTTTAGGTAGATGTAGGAGAAATATTCATTTTTAGGACTCTGATTTCAATGTACTATGAGATTATATATTTTTCTGCTGCTGATCGCCAGTGGTTTTTTTGCTTCAGCACAGACAGCCAACCGTGATGCCCATAAGTTGACTATTCAGAAAGCAGCGGGTACTATTAAAATTGATGGTATACTGGATGAGCAAACGTGGGCCGATGCTCAGGGTGCCGACAACTTTTGGTTGAATGCCCCTTCCGACAATGCTGCTGCCAACAATCAAACCGTAGTTAAGCTTACTTATGATGATAAAAATATTTACATCGGGGCGATGATGATGGGGCCGGATAATTATATCATTCAATCTTTAAAACGTGATGGTGATTTGGAATCCAGCGATGCATTTGGAGTGTTACTCGATCCCATCGGGCAAAAATCGCTCGGTTATTCTTTTGGTGTGAATGTGGGGGGAGCGCAAACAGAGGCCATGGTGTCGGCAGCGCAGGGACAATTTGTGAATTCTGTTGATACTTCCTGGGATGTGCGCTGGTATTCTGAAGTGAGTAAAACAGCTGAAGGTTGGGTGGTGGAGATCGCCATACCTTTTAAAAGCATAAGATTTAAAAAAGGTGCCAACCAGTGGGGTATTAACTTTTGGCGCAGCGACAGGCAAGCCAATGAACGCCATGTGTGGGCTAAAGTACCTGTACAGTTTTCTCCTAACGATCTGGGCTTTGCCGGGTCATTGGATTGGGACACCGCACCAGAACCTACTGGTATGAATGTTTCTATCACACCTTACGCGCTGAGTTCTGTAACAAAAGATTTTGAGAAGAATACCGCTACTAAGAGTGACTTTGACTTTGGAGGAGAAGCAAAGGTAGGATTATCACCTACGCTGAATATGGACCTTACCATAAACCCCGACTTTTCTCAAACTGATGTGGACCAACAGGTCACCAACCTTTCCCGTTTTTCAATCTTCTTCCCTGAACGCAGGCAATTCTTTCTGGAGAACGCAGATGTGTTTACCAACTTTGGCGCTTATCCGGATGCACCTTTCTTTTCCAGACGAATAGGATTGGATGCACGTGGAAGCAAGATTCCTATTTCCTATGGCGCCAGAGTTAGTGGTAACCTTGATCGCAACTGGCGCATTGGTATTCTCAATGCACAAACGAGAAGCGATTCTATTTCTCCATCACAAAACTATACAGCAGCAGCCTTGCACAGGCGGGTGCTAAAAAGATCAACTGTGCGTGCACTTTTTGTTAACAGGCAATCTATAACCGATGGTGAACTAAATAAAACCGACTATGGCCGCAATGCTACAATGGAGTTTGAGTACTTGTCAGAGGATGGAAGGTGGGTAGGGAAGGCCAGCTACAACCACGCTTTCAAAGATGGTGTCACCACCGATAATCAATTTATGGTAGGTAGTGTGGGCTACAATGGCAGGTTGTTTCAGGCCAATTATCAGTTGCAAAAGATGGGAGACAACTTCACTGCCGACATGGGATTTGTGGGGAGATTAAATAACTATGATCCGGTGAACAATGTGATTGTTCCCATTGGTTATACCAAGTCATCGACCAATCTAGACTACAGTTGGTATCCACAAAATAAAAATATCATCAAACACTGGACGGGGTTGGAAAACTATGTGCATTGGGTGCGAGAGGGTACACTCAACGAATCCTATACGCGGTTGCGTTACTTTCTTTTCTTTAGGAATACAAGTCAGCTGAGATTTAGGTTGAATAACCAGTATGTTAATCTGTTGTTTCCCTTTCAGTTGACGGAAGGAGCACCACTTCCTGTAGGAGATTATACTTTTACTGAATTTAACATTCAACTCAACTCTGACTTAAGGAGAAAGGTGAATTTGGAATTGTTTGCAGTAAGCGGTCAATATTATACAGGCACCAAGACTACCGTACGCTCTACCTTAAATTACAGGGTGCAGCCCTGGGGTAACTTTGCCATGGGATTTGAAATGAACGATATTAAACTGGGCGATCCTTATGGTAGCGCAAGACTATGGCTTATTAATCCCAAGTTTGAAGTCAACTTTACCAACAACTTATTCTGGACTACCTTTTTGCAATACAATACCCAAGCCGATAATTTTAACGTGAACAGCAGGATACAGTGGCGCTACCGCCCGATGAGTGATGTGTTTCTGGTCTATACCGATAATTATTTGACAGAAGGACACTTTGGTCCTAAGAACAGGGCTATTGTATTGAAGTTTAATTACTTCTTCCAGTTGTAGGCTTGGTGTGGCACGGAAATAACGAGCCAGCAGGATCGTCTTGGATGATGATCCTGCTTAGACATATGAGCCAGCCCTAAATTAGTTTACTTCTTCAGCCAGTACTTACCCAAATGATCGTTCCTTCTTGGAATTAAAATCCAATCTTTTGCTCTGCCATCGATGAACCTAATCCCATCTTGGGTGTAGATGGCATCTTCTTCCATAGATATGCTCAGCTTTTGATTGCCAAATTCAGGAATGGGTACTTGTGCGTTCAATTCAATGGAGTAAGCTGTATTGACATACAGTGGCCATTCTCCCGAGCCTTTGATGAATTCCTGTTTTTCCGTAAGCCCTAATGTGGGGCCCGCACCATGACCATGGTATCCAATAGGATGGGAGTAGAGGGTGCCATCGATGCCTTCTGATTTCATTTGTGCCAATGCTTCAAGGGTAATGTCATTGCCAGTTTTTCCGGTGGCAAACGTAGCGATCTGGATATCTTGCAAACGGTTGGTCACAGCGAGGGCTTTCTTCAGGTAGTCAGGCACATCGGTTTCACCGGGGCGTAATACGTAAGCGTTTTCCTGAGTGTCTGTATTCAGCCTCAGGTAAGTAATTCCGAAATCGCACCACAACATGTCACCTTGGTGAATGACCTCTTCGTTGTTGCTGTAACTTTCAATCACATTTTTTTCTTTGTTATAGCGCTGTATGCTGACGGATGGAAAGAACCATGTGGTCAGCTTCAATTCGCGAATACGTTCCCGCATCCACCAGCGCACATCGGTGATGGTGGTGGCACCCGGAGTGATCACCTGTTGAGAGAAAGCTTCTGCAATAATGGTGTGTGCAATGTTGCCGGTTTGCTCATACAGTGCAATTTCGCGCTCTGTTCGTGTTTCCAACCAACGCACTGCCAATCCACCACCTTCAACAATTCGTGTTTGGTATTTTTTGGGCAATCGCTGCATCAGGTTGCGATAATCTGTTGTGGCCAATCCATCTGCATGCTGGAAGTCCTCTGAAATATTTAGGGAAAGTTTCTTTGGATCTTTTTCTCCAATGAACGTAATCAGAGCATTCCATTGATCATCTTCAAACCATTTCGCTGGACTCTCTTTGGGCGTCCAGGCCCTTGTATAACCCGGCAGTCCATGTTTCTGCAAATAATAACGTTGCACTGGTTTTCCGGGAGAAGGTTGGTAAAAGGCAATGATGGTCCTGCGCCTGGCATTGATCCAGGTAGAAGGCCGCATCGACCAGAACACGGGGTCTTCATTGTATTCCCTGGTGATGATCAGCCACATGTCTACACCCTGTTCTTCCATTAACTTTGGCAACAGGTTGGTCAGGCGATCCTCCAGTATTTCGTCCATTACTTCCGCTCTTTCCTTCAGAGAAAGGAGACCTGGCATTTCTTGTTGAGCGCTTACTGTCAGCACAGAAAAGATAAGGAGTAGATAGGTGGTGTATCGTTTCATCATAGAGTTTAGATTTTATTCAATGTCCTAAAATACCCCATGCTTTTCAATAACTGTTATACCAACGGATGGGTTTTTTACATTTGCTGGATCATACCCGTCATTACGCGTACCCGCCTACTGGCGGGAGCTGAAGCGTTGGATTGTGAGATGGAGCGAAGTAATCCCACGAAACGAAGACTTGTCTTCTTTGCCTTCGGCCAGAGAGCAGATGACAATTTTGGGTTAGGCATAACAGGATAAAGTCCAAAAAACAAAGAACCGCTTTTCTGAGCCAGCCTTCGCGTAGGTGCTTTAGCAAAGGCAGGCGTTGACGAAGAATCTCTCCACTATGAAAGACCTTGGCTAAGGGATGCTTCTCCGCCAGCTGATGGATTGCATGACGCATCTTTTTTTGACTCATCCTCCTAATCCATTATCTCTTATCTCACTTATGGGATGCAGTGAATATGGAGCAGGTTCCTTACTTTTCTTATATTTGTACGAATGAAAATTTTCTGCCTGATACTTTCATTGTCTGTATTGTTGTTGTCCACAGTGCCTTGCTGTGACGACAATTGTGAAGTCGAAACACAACAAACAGAAAATCACAATGATGTTGAGGCTTGTTCGCCCTTCCTAACCTGTGGCGTATGCACAGGATTCGTTTCTTTATACGAGGCATTTGTATTTCCAGCACCCGTAAAGGAAAACAGGGTAAATATAAATTCAGGTATTATTCTTTTTATCAATAATTGCTTTGCTACTATTTGGCAGCCGCCAAAGTTGGTTAATACCTAATCATTAATAATTATTCCAACCGAGATTCTTCGGTTAACATTATTTTTTACGTATTAACTTTTAACTGAAATGAAAAGAATCATTTTGTCATTATTGACAATTCTTATGACTAGTCCCTTGTGGGCACAAAACAATTTTAAAGCATACATCAAGGACAGCGAAAGTGGTGAGCCATTGATAGGTGCTACTGCATTAGTACAAGGTACCAACATAGGCGCCACTACCGACCTGAACGGTCTGGTTGAAATCAACAACATCCCCAACGGTCAGCAGACCATTGAGTTCAGATATATTGGGTACGAAGCACAACGCAAGACCTATTCGTTTCCATTGTCTTCAGAAACCCCGATTGAAATCCTAATGGAACATGGACATGAAATGGAGGAAGTGATCATTACGGCCACGCGCTCCAGCCGGTTCATCGATGATATCCCCACCCGGGTAGAAGCCATCTCAGGAGAGGAACTGGCAGAAAAAGGAAACATGAAGCCGGGCGATATCAGAATGTTATTGAATGAAAGTACCGGTATTCAAACTCAACAGACTTCGGCTACTTCTTACAATTCCAGTATCCGTATTCAGGGACTGGATGGAAAGTACACACAAATCCTTCGCGATGGTATGCCGTTGTATTCCGGGTTTTCTGGTGGGCTGAGTTTGCTTCAGATTGTTCCGTTAGACCTGCAACAAGTTGAGGTAATCAAAGGAGCATCATCGACATTGTATGGTGGTGGTGCCATTGCAGGCCTGGTGAACCTCGTTTCCAAAGCCCCCACGGAGGACAAAGAATTGAACCTGATGTTCAACGGAACTTCTGCATTGGGATTGGATGCGAGCGCCTTCTATGCGCAGAAGTTTAAAAAGGTAGGCACTACGGTGTTTGCTTCCTACAACCACGGCACACCGTACGATCCAGCAGACATTGGCTTGACGGCCATCCCTAAATTTGAGCGCTACACGCTGAACCCCAAACTTTATGTTTATCTCAATGAAAACACCACGTTCAATGTGGGGCTGAATACCATGTTTGAAAATAGAGTCGGAGGAGATATGGACTACGTAGAAGGAAAATCCAGCACTGGCCACTTTGAAGAAAACAGTACAACACGATTCAGCACACAGGCAGGATTGGATCATCAATTCGATAACAACCGCAAGCTGACCTTCAGAAACAGTGTGAGTTATTATGACAGAGGCATTAAGATTCCTTCTTATGAATTCTCTGGTGTGCAATTGTCTTCCTTCAGTGAGTTGGCTTACAACCAAAGAGGGGAACGATCAGAATGGGTGGCAGGACTGAATGTGTGGACCGATCAGTTTACACAGGATAATGTAACACCCGCTCAGGCAGTAGATTACAGTTACAACACCTTTGGTGCCTTCGTTCAAAACACCTGGAATGCTTCCGATTTGTTGACCCTGGAAACGGGCATGCGCGGAGATTACCAAAGCGAATATGGGTTCTTTGCCTTACCGCGTATTTCCGCAATGTTCAAACCGCATCCTAAATTCACGGCCAGGGTAGGAGGTGGACTGGGCTACAAAGCGTCTACTGTGTTTACTGAAGATGCAGAACGCGTCCAATTCCAGAATGTGCTGCCGATCAATACCAATAACACCGAAGCAGAAAAATCCATTGGAGGGAACCTGGACTTTGACTACAAAACGCCCCTGTCTGATAACATGACGTTCAGCATCAACACGTTGTTCTTCTATACCCAGATTGACAATCCATTGATACTGACACCGACAGGCAGTGCCTATGAGTATCAGCAACCCCCAGGAAATATTGATACGAAAGGAATAGAAACCAATTTGAAGCTGACCTACAATGACTTTAAACTCTTCATTGGTTACACGCTGGCCGATGTAAACACCCATTACAATGGCAACACTACCACGTTCCCTTTGGTGGCGAAGCACCGGCTCAACAATGTGCTGATGTACGAGGTAGAGGAGAAACTTAAAATAGGGTTGGAAGGTTACTACTTCAGCGAGCAGCAGCTCAACGATGGCGCTACTGGAAAGTCGTATTGGATATTTGGATTGATGACGGAAAAGCTATGGGAAAACTTTTCACTGTTTCTCAATTTTGAGAACTTCCTGGACGCCCGCCAAACCCGGTTTGACACGATCTACACGGGATCCATCACCAATCCCACTTTCCGCGATATTTACGCACCCGTGGATGGCTTTGTGATGAATGGAGGGATTAAGATCAAGTTGTAATGCATAATTTCGGTTGAAAAAATCTATGTGACTTGGGGATCTATTAGAACGGTTATCTTTGGATATTTGGTTACGTAATACTGTGATCCCCGACATTAAAAGAATGCAAGTATTACACACTATGGTTGTTAGTGGCAATGCCTTAAGTCCATTAAAATAAAGTAATGCGTAAATTATAGTATGACACTATTATTCATTTATCTCTTCATCGCCCTTATCATTTCCTTTATGTGTTCCATAATGGAAGCCGTTCTATTATCCATACCCATTTCATTTCTGAAATCAAAATCTGAATTGGGTGACAAGAATGCAGATACGATGATAGCCCTCAAAGAAGATATCGACAAACCCTTATCGGCCATCTTGTCTTTAAATACTGTAGCACACACAGTAGGAGCCGCAGGTGTGGGTGCGCAGGCCACGGTGGTATTTGGTGAGGCGTATTTCGGAATTGTTTCAGCCGTTCTCACCATATTAATTTTAGTAGTGACCGAAATCATACCCAAAACATTAGGCGCCAGCTACAATAGGGAATTAGTAGGAATCACCTCAAAAGTGATCAAAGGAATGATTTTCATTACCTATCCCCTGGTTTGGCTTTCGTCTATATTGACGCGAATGCTTTCAAGAGAAAAACCTCAATTCACCACCAGTAGGGCGGAAATTTCGGCATTGGCCAGTATTGGTACAGAAGAAGGGATTTTTGGGGATAAGGAAAACAAAATTATTCAGAACCTGATTAAACTAAAAAGTTTAAGAATTAAAGCAGTGATGACACCACGCATTGTTGTGGTAACAGCAAATGAAGAGATGACCTTACGACAGTTTTTAGAGAACAAAGAATTCTTACATTTCTCAAGGATCCCCATTTACCAGGGTAACAGAGACAACATCACAGGGTATGTGTTGAGAGAACTCGTATTTGAAAAACTGGCAGAAGACCAGTTTGATTTAAAACTAAAAGACATTAAACGTGATATTGCCATGTTCCCGGCAAGTATCACCCTGTTTGACGCCTGGGAAAAGTTACTTCAGCGGAAGGAACATATATCATTAGTGATTGATGAATACGGTGGAATGGATGGCATAGCAACACTCGAAGATATCATAGAAACCTTGCTGGGTTTTGAAATTGTTGATGAAAAAGACAAGGTAGAAGATATGCAGCAATATGCTGCGAAAAGATGGCAGGAGAGAAAAAAGAAATATGAGTTGATTGATAGTGTAGCCCCTAAAAAAAGATTGCCTTAATCTAGCATTTTAAATACATTATTCTGTTTTTATCAAATCCACCACAAATCTCACCTTCTGAAATAACTAAGCTTCCGTGGTCAGGTTATGGCCAATTGGGATCCCGATCATGTTGTAATCCGTATTTTTTAGTTGAAAAACCTATTTCTGAGGGAACATTTAGTTAGGAGTATCCTTATCTTTGGATATGGCCATGTATTTCTACTCTCTCAATTATTGGATATTATAGAATATGGTTAATACACTTACAAGGTTAATGTACTTCATTATGGCCAACAATAATCAATGATAAAATTCTTTAAAAAAATTCGCCAAAATCTAATGATTGAAAATAAATTCAGTAAATATCTTCTATACGCTATTGGAGAAATAGTTCTTGTGGTAATTGGAATTTTAATTGCGTTACAGATTAACAATTGGAATGAAAATAGAAAAAATAGAATAATTGAAACGAATATTCTAAAGTCTATTAAATTAGATCTCATAACCGATACTTTAAGATATAATATAAGTATTAACAATCTGAATTTTTCAGCGAGATCTATTAAAACGATTTTAAGCAAACCGGCAAATCAGGACTCAATAGCCACCATAAACTTTATATCATCTTTTACTCTTTCTGGTATTAATTCAAGGACTACTTCTTTTGAATTTCTGAAGACAACGGGGCTGGATATAATACACTACAAGGAGTTAAGAGATAGCATCATAGTCTATTACGAGCAAAATGTTAAATCTTCGATAAACCGATTCGACAATAATTCCAAAAGATTTAACATTGAAAGTTTAGAACCCTATTTGGCAGAACATTTTAGATTTATAACGCAAGATTCTAGCTTAACAGACATCAATTATGTTCCATTAAATTATAAGGAATTAATAAATGATGATGAATATTCCTCCCTTTTGATTCAGAGATTTATTTATAATTCGCAAACGTTAGATGCTTTAAATGTCTTAACCTCAAAAGCAAAATATATAATTAGTGAAATCGATAAGAAAATTGACAAATAAAATATCGTAATCCTGTTCAGAACCACCTCAACTATGTTGGTGTTCCTCATCTGGTAGCGAGTCTTAGCCTTTACGATGGCATGCAGGTGCCAACACTTAGTGTTACAAACTGCAACAAAAATTGAATACATATGAAAACAATGACATGTCAGCAATTGGGTGGGGCTTGTGATAAAGCTTTTCACGCCAATACATTTGAAGAAATTGCGGAAATGAGTAAGGCTCATGGAATGGAAATGTTTCAGAAAAAGGATGAGGCACACTTAAAGGCAATGGGAGAGATACAACAATTAATGAAGTCACCTGATGCCATGAAAGCATGGTTTGAAAAGAAAAGGAAGGAATTTGATGCGCTTCCTGATAAGGGATAAGAATCACGTTGCATTGCGTATTTTCTAGTTGAAAAATCTAATTTATAACCTACTTAATTAGGAGTATCCTTATATTTGGCATGGCAGTGTATAGGCAGTCCCTTTATCTTCAGATAGTGTAGGAGTCATTGCAACGGACCATAAAAAAATAGAAACCCATGAGAAAGATAATTTCATTTATGCACCTATCGCTGGACGGTTTTGTAGCGGGACCGAAGGGAGAAATGGACTGGATTAAGGTGGATGAAGAGATTTTTGACCATGTCGGTAAGCGGATAAGCAAAGGCGACACGGCAATGTATGGACGAGTAACGTATCAGATGATGGAAAATTATTGGCCTACTGCGGGAGACGCGCCCACAGCGTCCAGGCACGACATTGAACACTCAAAGTGGTATAAAAAAGTGCACAAAGTGGTCTTATCAAAAACAATAAAAGGCGAAGGTTTGACTCATACAACCATTATAAGCGACAATCTTTCGGCCCATATAAATGCACTCAAGCAATCCCGTCCCCCATCAGGTGACAGCGGCAGTGAAGACATCTTGCTTTTTGGTAGCCCTACCGCAACGCATTCACTGATGCAACAAAACTTAATTGATGGTTACTGGCTGTTTGTCAATCCCATTATTCTTGGACGAGGCATCCCATTGTTTGTGGACATCAAAGCCCAAATAAAACTAAAGCTATTGACCACGCGACAGTTTACTTCCGGGGTAACTGAGCTGAATTACGCAGTGGACAAACAATAACAACGAACCACTTTATGAGGAAAGTAATTGCAGCCATCAATATGACGCTTGACGGTTTTTGCGACCATACAGCAATCATTCCAGATGAGGAAATACACAACCATTACACCGACCTGTTAAGTAACGGAGGTACTATTCTCTATGGGAGGATTACCTATCAGCTGATGGAATTTTGGAGAACGCTGGTAGAAAACCCTTCCGGTGAAAAATCAATGGACGACTTTGCTGTGGTAATAGACAAGATTCCCAAAATTGTTTTTTCACACACACTTAAAAAATTGGATCCGATAGCAATCGGGTGGGAAAGTACAAAGTTGGCCAACCAGGGCCTTGAAGAGGAAGTGTTAGCACTCAAAAAATCCCTTCCGGCATCAGGCGGTAGCGGGAGTAAAGACATTTTAGTGGGCAGCCGAAGTTTAATAATGCAGCTTTTAAAACTTAACTTAATTGATGAATTCCAACTTTGTGTTCACCCCGTTGTTGCTGGAAGCGGCCTACCATTATTTGAACCCCTAAACGACAGGACTGCTTTTAAACTCATTAACACAAAAACCTTTAAGGGTGGTGCAGTAGTTGTTTATTATGAACCGACAAAAGGGAAATGGAGGTGAGATGATTATTAACTATCTATACCGTTATACGACAAAAACACAGTGAAATTCTTTCGGAAATATGAGCCTTCGGATACTCAGAAAAGTATCATACGTGAATTTCAGCTTCTTCACATGAAGTGGGAGGGAACTGACCCACTGCCTCCACCATTTATTACCTGCCTGGCAAATACAGAACAAAACCTCTACTTCTATCCGAGGGACAATGTTCAAGTATTTGACAGTGGCAAAACGCAGGGTATAACAGCCCCTACAACCAGTATTACAGGTCCAAAAAATAGACCCGTTGGACTAAAGTTTGGTAGTGATTACCTAATGATCAAAGTGGCCTTCCTCCCCACAGGCCTTTATCGTTTATTGAAAATTCCGATGAAAAAGACTGTCAATACAGGACTAAACGCTATTGACTTTTTGTCGGGTGAAATAGGACTTGTAAATGCACAATTAATTCAATCATCATCGTATGATGAAATGATTGAAATTGTTTCGGCCTTTCTGGATAAACAAATGGAGAATGGGATCGCTCAGGAAGAACCCATTGACTCCGTGGCCATTAAGATGCTTGATCCACTTGCAAAAAATAGCCTGCCGGAATGGGCCTCCCTGGCTTGTCTGAGTATTCGTCAATTTGAGCGCAATTTTATAACCCGAGTTGGAATATCTCCTAAAATGTACATTAGAATTGTACGATTTGAGCATGCGATGAAGATTAAAAATGCGTCTCCTGAAAAAAGTTGGTCTGATATTGCCAACGAATGTGAATACAATGATTCATCCCATTTGTTACGGGAATTCAAACAATTTGCAGCGTTTGCCCCCGGCTCACTGCTTCAAAAGCAAACAAGCGGATTCGGAGCATTTCCTACAGGATAAACAATGTCGTTTTTTTCCTAAAGTGTTTCCGCTAAGTAGTCTTACTATTGACTTATAATGATTTATCCCTTTAAAATAGTAATATATGAAGGCTAAAATTGATCATCCTGGAGTTTATCTTCCTCCTCCGCTTTTCTACGTTATAATATTTTTGATATCAATATATTCTCAGAAAGCACTTCCACTTCCCACCATGTTTTTCGAGACTAGTGTTGCCTTTATAGCAGGAATACTATTTGTGATGTCGGGGCTAATTGTTACACTTCCTGCATTGATCAAATTTTTTCGAACCAAGAACACTCTGATTGCCATAAAGCCGGCTAACACGCTACAGACTTCAGGTATTTATTCTGTCTCAAGGAACCCAATGTATTTGGGACTTTTGGTTCTTTATACAGGAATAGCATTCATTCAAGGCAATTTATGGACCCTTCTGTTTATTCCAATTGTTTTATGGATTGTCACCAAATTCATTATAGTAAAAGAAGAGAAATATTTAGGCAGAACTTTTGGAAGTAATTATACCGCGTATTGCAAAAAAGTTAGGCGTTGGATATAGTTTGCAAATATTTACAGGATAGGCTTAATCTTATCCTTTCGATGGCATTCTTCATCAACATGGTTTACATGACCTATAAATGATATTTGTGAATATGACTGTATTCGCGCAAAAAAATCAATGTGTGAATATGAACCAAAATCGTATCCACACAATAGCAACAATTTGAACCCTTTTGACATGGCATATTTATTGGAGAAGGGTTTTATTCTATTGACTTTGAATATATCGATCCTATTCACCCAAGGAGTTCAGAAACAGGGTAAAGATCTCCTGTGAGAGCTTTCTGCCAGCAAGCACAACCTCATAAAACATATCCTCGTTTAAGAATTTATTTTAAACCAACCTATCTTTGGGGTTTCGAATAACAACGAGATGACGGATGTAGAAGATTTTATCAATCAGTATGAGGGTAATCAACAAAAGGTGATGCGCCTCCTTCATAATCTTTTGGCAACAGAACTGAATCTAACCGAGAAAATCAGGTTTGGTATTCCGTTTTATTACAAAAAATCCTGGATCTGTTATTTGAACCCTACTAAAAAGGGAACCATTGAATTTGCCTTTACTCGCGGAAATGAACTTTCGAATGAACAGGGTTTGCTGGACAGCAAAGGGCGTAAGCAGGTGTACAGTGTGGAGTTCGAAAACATCAGCGATATCCCTCATGAGCGCTTGAATGAAATCATACAGGAAGCCATTTTACTTGACGAAACAAAACCTTATCAATCGAAACGTAAGTTAAAATGAGGTTCAATGGCTTGGGTTACTTACACTTTCAAAGTAAAAGGAAAATTCACCCATTGTGGAATAGATGTATTCACGCTTACGAAAACCAACGAAGGTTGGAAAATAGTCAACACCTCTTACACAAAGTACGTAGATGGATGTGATGAACTAAAAAATTAAGATCAATTATCTATAAAGCATTCTGAATAGCCTTTAAAAATGAAAAAGATATTATTATTGATGTTCATTGGTTTACTTTTTTACAGTTGTACGAGTAAAAAAACAGAGCTAGTGCTTCTTGGTACTGTACACCAACCCATTGAAAATTTCACTCCTGACAGCCTTTATAACATCCTGGTGAAAATACAACCTGATTTGATTCTGTTTGAGGTTGATTCTTCCTTTTTCACGGAAGAATTTGAGTTCAATACAACCTGGGAAAGCAATGAAAACATTGCTGTAGTAAAATACATGAAGAACTTTGAGGTGGACGTAAGACCCTATGAGTTTACAGGAAGAAATGAATACAGAATTAAGATTGGATCACGACCGACAGACGGAAAAGCCATCGAAATGTTGGACAGTCTTTACAAGAGCAATCAATTGGATAGTTTGAATCAAAAAGTCTACCTGAAGTTTCTTGAATTAAGTGACTCCCTCAATTCATTTGCCTACTTAGGTGCAAAAGCTTTTAATAACAGCAATACGGATCGAATTGCTCAGGAGAGACAACAGTATCAATACAAGAAGCTCCTAAAAATAATAAACGAGTACCCCATTTTTGCTAACACCTATTTTGTAAAAGAGAACAATGACAGTATAAGTTATGCGGAAGGTTATAAGAGGGCCTCTGAATTCTGGGATTTAAGAAACCAGACCATGTCGAAAAATATATTGCATTTTGTGAAGCTATACAAAGACAAAAGAATAGTTGTATTAAACGGTTATAATCATAGGTATTATTTGAACTCTTTAATTAAACCCAAACAGGATGAGATAGGTTTTATGGTAAAAGAGTTTTATGATTATTAATCAATATCAAATCATAGAAGGGGATGAGACTCTTGTTCTTATTAATGTTTCTTACCACAAGATATGTTTACCAAGTTAAAAGAATATTGTAGTCGAATTGTGCCGTTGACAGACAACGAACTTCAACTCATTGACGACCATTTTGAATCCATCCAACTTGCCAAAAAGGACTTCCTGTTGACAGATGGAAAGATTTGTAACTTCATTGCTTTTATTTCGGAAGGAGCCATCAGGCACTTCCATGTTAAGAATGGCGTAGAAAAAACCTGTGACATTTCTTTTGTCAATAGCTGGGTGACGGATTTTCAAAGTTTTATGTATGGCACTCCCTGTATCATGAATTTGCAAGCCTTAGAGGACACCACAGTTTTTGTTGTCAAAAAAGAGAAACTTGCTGCGCTCTATGAGAAATGTGGTAAGTATGAAACCTTTGGCAGGTTGATGGCGGAACAGGTGGCACAAAGGGCCACTGCAATTGCTATGTCACTCTCCAGTGACAAACCGGAAGAACGTTATTTGAAGTTAATACAAGATCATCCCGACATATTCCAGCGGATCCAGCAAAAATACATTGCTAACTTCTTAGGGATTAGCCCCGAGAGTTTGAGCCGGATCAGAAGCAGAATCGCCTCCAAGAGAAAATCTTAACTTAAGTCATCGTATCGTAGTGATAAGTGAAGTGACCTTTGCCTCATTGAATTAAATAAAAATGATACAACTAATAGCCACTTTGACCATTGCTACTATGACAACATTAAGCAGCACAACAGCACAACCCATTGACTTTGCCAAAGTAAAAAACATCGAGCATCAATTGGACGATGTGATGGAACTTATCGATACGGCTGCTTTGAAGATTAAACTCGTAGAGGTTGAAACATCTTATAAAGAGGAACCAAATGAAATCAATAAATTAAGACTCGGTATTATTTACCACGAAACTGCATTGAATTTATCTTTTTTTTCAAAAACGGAATACAAGGGATATGCTAAAAGAAGTTATGATACCTTGACTGAACTATTCCACTCACACACCCCCACCAAGGAGTTGATGCCTTTCATAGCTGCTTACAGGGCTTCGGCTTTATCATTAGTCAGTTCCGAAACAAAAAACCTACAATTGCTGGTTGAAGCTTTTACTTTATTTAAAGAAGCAGTGGATAAATATGCTACCGTTTCCTATTTACCTCAATTCTTAAGAGGAAGTGTAGCTGAGAACCTTCCCTGGTTTTTCTTTTCCAAAAGAAAGGCCGCCCAACACGATTTTCAATCCATTATTGATAAACAAGAAATAAATGGAGACTATGCCAATTGGAAAATAATGAGTTTCACTTATTGGGCCTGGGCAAACCAACACCCATCTAAAAAGTTCCGCAAGCAAGCCCTTTCATATCTTGACAAAGCGATTGCACTAGATACAAACTATCAAGCAGGGCGGGAAAAAGCGGAAGAGTTAAAGGCCAAATGGATGAAATGAGTTGCTGATAGCAATCGATTATCCCATGATTAACCCTGAAATTATATTTAAGAGTATTGGGTGAGGTAAAGTGAGGACACGGGCATTTAAAGAATTAATTTCCTATCTTTCTCTACTATAATTCATCAAATAAAAATCATATATGACGACTGTAAGCAATCCGAAGGTAACGCTCATGGAAGAAGGCGAAAAGATAACGATAAAGCAGATGGAAGCGTTGTCAGGACAGCTTTTACCCAAACACAAGGCATCAGATGAGTCGGTACTTGTGGTGATCGAAGGAGCGTGTGTTTTAAATATGGCTGATAAGGATCATTTGTTAGGACCAGGCGACAGTATGGTTATACCTCCGGATGTATGGCACCAAATTAAGGTCAACCAGGATTTCAAGGCCCTTCATGTGATGCCTAATGGCATACATTTTGATTTTGTAAAATCATAATCTCTTTTACATATCTTCAACACTTTTCAAAGTAATTCGTAGAAGATACTGAGATCTGAAAAGTTAAAATAAACTCAACAATGGCTAAGAATAATAGGGATAATCCATTGAATAAAACAGCTCATACACCCTTTGTCCAGACCTACTTTCATGGCACAAAAGCCAACTTTGCAATTGGAGAATTGATAGCCGTGGGGTTTCACTCCAACTACGGCAAAAAGAATAAAGCAAAGTACATCTACCTGTCTGCCACATTGGATGCGGCTATTTGGGGTGCTGAATTGGCTTTAGGGGAGGGGTATGAAAGAATCTATTTAGTAGAGCCAACGGGTCCCATTGAGGATGACCCCAATTTGACAGACAAAAAGTTTCCCGGCAACCCCACCATGTCTTACCGGTCCAAACATCCCTTTAAGGTAGTGGGAGAAGTAACTGTTTGGCAAAGTCATCCACCCGAACAAATCAAAGCGATGAAGGAGGGATTAGCCAAATTAAAAGACCAGGGTATTGAGGCCATAGAAGACTAATCCAATTCATAGTCATTTGAAGATGGGGATGAAGCTTTGCAATTTCGTATCCTCTGAATATCAATACCATTACCTGTCCACATAATAAGTCATCTTCATTTCGTCAGAGCCATTAGCTCCCATCAAACGAGGGAAGATAAGGAAATTGCCAGTAGATGCTCCGTTACCATGTCGTAATAGAGGAACCTGAACAAATTGATCGGCCCCGTTCAGGTCAAGCAATGTCACATTTACACCGTCAAAGGTGACCGTTTTTCCGGAGCGTCCTCCGTACATTACACCATTGAACGGTGCAAAGCCTGGAGAGTATCCAGCGGAGACATTGAAATTAGCATTGCCCTTGGCCCAACTATCCGATGTAATTGTGTACACATACTCACCACTAAATATTTCCCCGTTATAGGCAAAGGAGTGATCTCCAATCACACCCTTTACAGGTTTTTTAGTCAGCTCAGTCCATGAATTATTGGCGGGATCATACTCAAAAAGCCGGTCCATGTTGCCTAGACCAAAATAGCCTTTTCCTCCCGAGCTTGCACCCAGAACAGAGAAACTGTATTCAGACCTGATGCTGAAAGCCCCCAGATTAAGAATAGTTGAAACAAGTTCTGGCAATACGCCTTTCTCTGTCCACGTGTCCGTACCTGGATTATAGGCAAAGAGTTTTGAGTTGTTTCCTACAATATATCCAACTCCATCAATGGCAAAACCTGCAAAGGCATTGAAATCAACCACACTGGGGATAACTGCTTTGGGTGTCCATTCAAAAGTAGTGGTATCAAACTTGTACCAGTTGTTGAACATCCCGAAGCCGCTGTATACATCACCGGCAAGGGTCATGGTTACTTGTTGTTTGGTTGATCCTCCTGGAAAATCTTTGTGGTATCGGTTCCAAACATGCTTTCTGTGCACTGTTACTTCTTTGCATAGCTCAGCAGATGCATCGCCCCATGCCGACAGTTGCATACATACCGTTCCACCGGTAAGGAATTCAAAATTTGAACTCTGATCAAAAAGTAAAGCTGGAGGAACAGCATTGGTATAACTCGTGGCAGCATCATAGATGGCCTCACCACTGTACCTCCAGGTGGCATGGGTATTACTATCGTCACTGCAAGTGCTGGAAAGGTATTTAACCACTGCCGCACCTCTGCCACGATACACTGCGTTTTCAGGAAAGGTTAAATCATCATTCGTCAGAGGTTCAGCAGTTACCTTGCAAAGCTCCTCCTCTTCCTCAAATAAAGAACACGACTGAAGGGATGCGGCTACGGTAAGGATTAAAATGCATTTGAAAGTAGATGAAAGAAGTGTGTGCATGTGGATAGAGTCAGCTAGTGAATTAAAAATTTAATTGAATGGGTTACAGCTGTTACCGCTGATGTTGTCTTCCTCGTAGACAGTGCCTTTGTAATACACGAATCTTCCATTGGTATATTCAAAAGTGGCTGGCCCGTTGGGTGTGCCTGCTGTTAAGGAGAAAGTACCCGCGATGCAGCCTGCCTTACTTTGAGCCGGAGGATCAAAAACCAAAAACGTAATTGAACCCGAGGTGATGGGGTCTGCTCCATAAAGGTCTCCTGATTTGATCGGGTAAGGTGTATTCAATGTAATGCCATCAACAGGAATGGTAAATTCAGCATTAATTTCCCGATCACCACTTACCTCATTTCCTGCCGTAAATACAATGACCGCACTGCTGGTATTGGGGTGAAAGTAACTGACTTGTAATTCAGCAAGGCATACTTCTTCTCCATTTTTAGTAGCGGTAGCCCATTGGTCATCGTCACAGGGCGATACCGGGGAATGCTCTTCTTCACAAGCAACATTGATGAATAATGTACTTACCGTGAAAAGGATGAGTAGGAATGTGTACAGTTTTTTCATATTTATTTTAGTGAGTTGCATTCGAAGGTATCATGAGCGAGCCCGTAATTTTTGTCACCGTTTTTGGTTCCGCTTACCATTACAATTTGATTTTGTGTGCCGGTGTACTGATCAAACTTGATGATGTCAATCTCATAGTGGATGGATTGGGTAGGGAACTGCCGTGTGATCAATGGATCAATACCAAAATCGACATACACTACTTTAGGGGCTATTGACAGGAGTGTAACAGGAAAGGTGCGGGCATCTCTTTCAAAGGCTGCAACCTCACCTTTGGCAAAGAATAACACTTCATTAGGAACTCTTCCAGCGCCTTGCATCCTTGAAAAGACCTCTTTGCCTTCAACAAAAAAAGTGGATTTGTCAGCTCCATATACAGAGGTGAGAATTGGAGAGTCGGGGCTTGCTTTGTAAGCTACTGAAGCACTGATCTGCGCATCCCGTGAAGCACCCCCAGCAACACCTGTCCATTGGAAATCTGTGAGGGTGATTCCAATGGCGATTTCATTGCGGTTAACATCATCTGACTGGCGTTGAATCATACGTACATCATTTTTAGACTTTGGGTTTTTAATATCAACAATGAGAAAGCCATTTTCTACCGTTACGGTAGCATCCGGGTTGTTGATCTCTACCTCCCATTTTACACAATCTGTGCCTGGAGCGTCTTCGTCCACACATGATATAAAGGCAGACAGGATGAATAAGTAAATTAATAGATTCTTCATTTTAGGATGAGGGTTAAAACATGAAACCGATGCCAAATTGTTGTCTTTTGATTCTGTTGCCCCAGTCGTTGAGGCCATTCACTATTTCAATATTGAGAAACACTTTATTGTACCGCAGCTCAAACATTTGATTGAGTATTTCTGGCTGCTGGTCGGGTGCCACCGGTTTTTCACCAAAGGTGAAAGCATAAGACCCCTCATAATGCAGTACCAAAGGCGTGCCTGGAACATTGATGTCGATGATGGCCAACGGCCCGAAACCTCCGTAGTAATAAATAGTACCGCTTGTATTTTCAACCGATTTTCGGGAGGTATGCAACCCCTCAACACCGTAGAAGTAATCACCGATATGTCCACCTGCGGAAAACTGAACATACTTAGTGGAGACCAGGGACAAGCCGTAGTTATGCCAGCCTAAAATGCTTGTAAGTGTGGGCGTACCTGGGGTGGGTTTCTTACCAATTCCGGGTTGGGTATAAAGCAGGGCCATAACGTCACCCAAAATTTTATAACGATGGCTGGATTGAAATTTGAAGTTAGCATAGGCTGATCTACTGTAGCTGATGTCCAGTACGATGGCACTAAACTCCTCATTTTCCATCTTCCCCGACCATTCATTTGTCATCTTGCCATAGTAAAGTGCGGCCCTAAGAATTTTGCCGTCCCTTTCAAGCTCACTGAGCTGGGCATAGCTTTTCGTTTGAAATAAAAAGAAGACAATGGTCAGACCAAGCATTATAACAGCCTTCCCGTTGCTAGTGCGAAACATTCTATTTTGATGGTTATAACTCATACACCATTTGTTATGATTAATATTTCTGCATAGATAATTGAGACTCAATTGGCAGACCATACCCAGTGTTTGGTATATTGGCTATAGGTATTTTTGAGTAGGGTTAGGGTGCTTACAAAATATTGCTGAAAGGATTTGGAAAGACCCAGTTCAAATCGGGTAGGAGAACGGGCTGAAGGCAAACTATCTTATCAAAGATTTTATCTCAGCAGATGTATTTCGATTCAAAATTGGATTGAAAAACTTCTGGCGCTTATATTTAAAATAAAAAGTCAAATGAAAAACACCCTACTGCTACTGGTGATGATCAGTTCCATGAGTTTTGCACAGACAAAGCCAGTCAAAATATTTATCTCTGTAGATATGGAAGGTATCGGAGGAATTGGTACCTCCAAAATGACGAGTAGTGGTGGAAAGGATTATGACACGGGGAGAAAACTAATGACGGCAGAAGTGAATGCGGTAGTCAAAGCCATCTTTCAGGCCGGGCCTGCCACTGTGGTGGTCAACGACAGTCATGGCGATATGCAAAACCTGCTGCACACGGAATTAGATTCGCGGGTTGAATACATTCAAAGCAACATCAAGCCCTTGGGTATGGTACAAAACCTGGACGACAGTTTTGATGGTATCATTTTCATTGGCTATCATGCCATGGCAGGAGCGGAGAATGGCTTTTTGGCACATACCGGTTCTGGTAATGTCAAAGGACTTTGGTTGAATGGCACCGAAGTAGGGGAAGGGGGATTGAATGCCTACTATGCGGGTGAGAAAGGTGTGCCTGTGATATTGGCCAGTGGCGATAAAACATTTACGGAAGAAATTGTAAAACTAGTACCTACCCGTACTGTGGTAACAAAAGAGGCCATTGGGTTAAGTGCTGCTAAACTTTTACATCCTGATGTTGTACTCAAAGTGTTACAAGAACAAACTACAGCCGCATTGAAAGATTTAAAAAATGCAAAAGCGCTTTCGGTAAAGCAACCAGTAGAATTTATTTTGAAAGTAGATAGCCCTGCCAGAGCGGATGTGGCCATGGGCATCCCGGGTATGAAGAGAGTAGATGGTTACACCATATCTTACGATGCGAAGGACATGGACGAAGCCTATAAACTGATT
>DDUM01000078.1 GCA_002344795.1 Flammeovirgaceae bacterium UBA2338
GTTCAGTTTGAGGAAGCGATTGCTGCCATTAGAAGATTGTGTCAAGAGGAAGTTTCTTTACAATAACATACATGTATAATTCGATTTTCTTTTAGAACAGATCAGTACCAATTTTCTGTTCGTCAATGCTTATCATTGATCCAGTAAATTGGGGTTAGGATTCGGTGGAGATGTATTTGTAAAATAAGGACTACCCTCTGGATTGTGTTGGGTAGCTTCATTAGATTTTCTTGTGTTCCAGATATATAGTCGAATAATATAATTCTCCTTGCATTATGTCCTGATGCTTCATTGTTAAGATTCCCACTGAATTTCTATCTTGCAGGCATGTTTACCGGAATCATTGAAACACTCGGCACCGTTGAGGATATCATCCAGGAAGGAAGTAATACACATTTTGGAATAACCAGTGTTTTGGCACCCGAATTAAAGGTGGATCAAAGCGTATCTCATAATGGCGTGTGCCTGACCGTTACAAAAATTGATAATAAAAAATACTGGGTTACGGCCATTAAGGAAACCTTAACAAAGTCTAACCTTGGAGATTGGAAAGTGGGAAGTAAGGTGAATCTGGAGCGCTGCATGCTCAACAACGGTCGGTTTGATGGGCACATTGTACAAGGACATATAGATCAGACAGGCACATGTACAGCCATTAAGGAAGAGAAGGGGAGTTGGGTATTTAACTATGAATATGATCCGTCAATTGGCAATGTTACGGTAGAAAAGGGATCCATTGCCATCAATGGTGTAAGCCTTACCTGTTTCAATTCAAAAGAAAATAGTTTTAGTGTGGCCATCATACCCTATACTTATGAGCACACTAACTTTCATCAATTAAAGGTGGGAGACACCGTAAACCTGGAATTTGACATCATTGGAAAGTACGTGAAGAAGCTAGTGGGTATCCATTAACTTTCTGGATTTTCTCTTTTGAACATACTGTATTAGCCAATTAGAAAATTGATAGCCTACCCACCCGCAGCATAAACCTATCAAAATACCAACTATGATGTCACCAGGATAGTGAACCCCCAGGTAGATTCGGGTATAGCTCATAAATGCTGACCATAGAAAAATAACACTCATCCAATGATAACGCCCCCTGAAGAGAAGAAATACGAACATGGCCACTCCAAATGTGTTGGCGGCATGACCAGACGCAAAACTGAATGAACCTCCCCGGTAGTTATTAACGATATGTAACAGCCCTTCCAGGGAAGGCTCATGGGATGGCCGTAACCGTGCAAAAAAAGGTTTCATAAAACCAGAGGTAATCTGGTCAGTAAGGGCAATACAAATTGCAACGCCCAACAGGTAATAGAATGTGTCCCATTTCTTGAATTTAGCTATCAGATAAATCAGGAATAAATAGAGAGGTAGCCAGAATATGGTTTTCGTTGCCAGTATCATTACAGGATCTAGCCAACTGGCATGGAATCCGTTGAAGTAAAGCAGAAGTTCTTTATCGAGTTCAAGTAGACGCTCCAAAATGAATTATATTTGTTTTGAAGTCAAAATTAACCCTTAACTGCATACTTGAATGACTTTTTCGCAAGTTCCTCACACTATTTTAATGGTAAGGCCAGCCTCTTTTGGTTATAACCCTGAAACGGCAGCATCAAATGCTTTTCAGAAAAAAAGTGCGGATGTAGAAGTAGTTCATAGTGTCGCTCTTCATGAATTTGATGAGGCCGTTGCCAATATGAGGGCAAAAGGCATTTCGATAATAGTAGTTGAGGATACCCCTCAGCCCATAACAACGGATGCTATTTTTCCTAATAACTGGATGACCACCCATGAAGATGGTAAGATAATCCTGTATCCCATGATGGCACCAAGCCGAAGAAAAGAAAGGCGGATGGATATTGTACAGCAATTAGAGGATAGGTATAATGTAGAGAAAGTGGAAGACCTAAGTGAAACTGAACTAGAGGGTAGATTTTTAGAAGGCACTGGTAGTATCATATTTGATCACCCAAATAGAATTGCCTATGCTTGTCGGTCTGAAAGAACAGAGGAAGAATTGTTTATTTCACTATGCACGAAGCTCGGATATAGGCCAATTGTTTTTAGTGCTGTAGATGAGAATGGACTGTCTATCTATCACACAAATGTAATGATGTGGATAGGAGAGTCGCTAGCCGGAATATGCCTGGACTCCATTCATGACGAAAATGATCAGGAATTAATTCTCAATCAATTGGCAGCAACAAACCATAAAGTGATTGCGCTGAGCTACGCCCAAATGAATTCCTTTGCAGGTAATATGTTTGAGGTGAAAAATGATGCCGATCAAAGGTTTTTGTTAATGTCTCAATCTGCCTATGATTCTTTGTTACCTGGTCAGTTGAGTGAAATCCAAAAATACTTAAATCCATTACCCCTCGATATTCATACCATTGAAGAGAGCGGTGGGGGCTCAATTCGCTGTATGGTCGCAGGTATCCACCTTCCCTTGAAATAAAGCCTTCATTTGCGAGATAGGCATTCATTGTTATGCTCGGTGACCTAATTTTTATAAATTGTAACCTATAGATTAGGCTTTAACTGTTATGACTAAATACGACCTTGTTATCATTGGCGCTGGCCCTTCTGGCTACGCTGCCGCCATGCGTGCTTTGGATTTTAGGAAAAAGGTCTTGCTCATCGAACGGGATAGAGTAGGCGGGGCTGGGGTGACCAATGGGGCATTATCTTCTAAAACCTGGTGGGAATTGTCACGAGAAACGTCAGCATTTAGAAGGAACTTAAAGCGTTTTAATATTGAAGCGCCCAGTGTAAACTACGATGAGATTCAGGCTGAAGTGAAAAGTGCAGTGAGAGAGCGTAAAACCATGCTGGAACTGCACATGGATCAATTGAAAGATTCTAATTATGCCGACCTCCTGGAATTTAAGATTGGAACTGCAAAGCTGGTGGGACAAACAGAAATTGAAATTACCAATGGTGTTTCTAAAGAAGTTGTACATGGCGATCATATCATCCTGGCAACAGGGAGCAGGCCAAGGTATCTTCCGGATCTTCCCATTGATGAAAAGATTGTGATGACCAGTGATGGCATCGAGAGTATGACTGATTTCCCGGAGAGTATGGTCATTGTGGGGGCTGGTGTGATTGGTTGTGAATATGCCACTATATTTTCCGGTTTTGGTAGAACCAAAGTGCATTTGATTGATAAAGGCGATCGCATTCTGCCCTTTGAAGATGAAGATGTAGTGAACATCATTGAGCGCAATATGGAAAACAAAGGCGTGCTCATTCATCGCAATTCAAAACTCATTCGAATGGAGATTAAGAACGAAAGAGTAGAATATGAATTGGAATACGATGATGGGGGTAAAGAGATATTCAATGTAGAGAAAGCGTTGGTTTCAGTTGGTAGGATACCGAACTATGAAAGCTTGTGGGATGATAGTGTGGATATTAAGATTGACAGAAGAGGCGTTGAGGACAACGATACACAAACCAATGTTTCCAATATCTATGCAGTGGGGGATCTTACAGCTGATATCTCCCTGGTGAATGTGGGGGAGCTGGAAGGAAGGTATGCAGTAGAAAGAATCTTTGGTAAACCAAAACGCAAACTTGTTTATGAAAACATAAGCAACATCATGTTTTTGAGTCCTGAAGTAGCGGGTGTGGGGCTCAATGAAACACAGGCCAGGGAGAAGGGTCTGAATTACAAAGTGGTGACTTTGGATTACAGTTGTATACCGCGTGCCATTGCAAAAAGAAACACGCAGGGCTTTATTAAGCTTTTGGTCACCAATGATGATGATATGAAAATATTGGGCATGAAGGTAGTGGGCAACCATGCTTCCAGTGCTATTCAGGCCGTGGCCGTTTTGATCTCCATGAATAAGGGAATAGAAGAGTTGGCTGAATGCGTTCATCCACATCCATCCATTACGGAGGGAATCCAGGAGTGTGTACGCATGTTAATGGGTAAATCTTTATTTAAACCAACCGCTTTGCGCGGAAAACTTTCATGCAGAACATGCGTTGATTGCGTGTATGAGGATATAACATTTGATTAAATGAAAAGCTTCTTTTATATTTTTGTTGTGTTGTTGATTGGTTTGCCTGCAATAACCCTTGCACAGGAAACCAATAACACAATATCGAAGAGCAGGTTTAAGAAAAAGCAGAAATCCCCATTTGCTGAGCACATTGATTTCGAGGGTATGGTAAAGCGTTACCTGATGAAAGAGACGCAACCCATGGAACCTTTGGAAGGAATATATTCCGTATCTGCGATTATTTCCAAAAGAGGTGGGTTCTTATCAAATCCCAACAGAGAAAAAATAGTAGCTCGAAAGGACAATTACGCCAAGGTGGTGATTATGAAAGATTCAGAACACCCCAACAGAGAATACATGGAAGTATCATTGGCATCTAAAGTTCCAGGAAAATACCCTGTTGTTGGAGAATTCAGTAGTCTATCTGAAGGAAGGGTATTTGTGTATAAACACTATGAACCAAAACAACCCAATACCTCTTTTTCCTTTGTGCTTTCTGAGTTTGATATCCTGGATGGCATCCTTACAGAGGTAGTTCGAAGAAAAACGATTACTTATAAACTTTCGTATTTGAAAATTTACCCTAAGAAAGAAGAGACGTCTCTTCGTAGAATTTCTAATAATAAGTAGCAATATCTTCCAATGGTTTTCGCTTTAAATGAGGTACATAGGTCTCCTCAGTTGAGTACCCCACAGGGATAAGAAGAAAGGGTCTTTCGTTTTCTGGCCTCTTGAGCAACTTTGTAAGAAAATTCATAGGACTTGGAGTATGAGTCAGGGCAACCAACCCCGCATGATGAATGGCTGTCAGCAGGAACCCGCAAGCTAGCCCTACAGATTCAGCTACATAATAATTTGTTTTCTTGGCACCTTCCGGGGATAGATCGTATGTTTTTTTAAATACGATAATCAGATAAGGAGCAACTTCTAAGAATGGTTTATGCCAATCAGTTTGGAGTGGCTTCAGATCCTCCAACCATTCCGGGGGCATGCGACTGTTGTAGCTTTCAAACTCCTCTTCTTCAGCAGCTTTTCTTATTTGTGATTTTATGGCTGGATCACTGACTACGCAAAAAGTCCAGGGTTGTTTGTGAGCCCCTGACGGAGCGGTAGAAGCGGTAAGAATAATGTTATCGATTACTTCTTTAGGGATCGGTTTATCTGAAAAATCGCGAACGGTTCTACGTTCATCCATCCATTTGTAAAAGGATTGGCTGCGTTTTACAGTTTCTTTTTCGGAATAGCTTTCATGATGGTATTCAATAAATTCGTACCCATCAATGGTTTTGATCTTTTTGTCCATGATGGAAATTTATGAATTGCTACTCAATGCTCAAACAAGGAGCCATAGAAGCTTTAATAATGTAACGGGTGCGACAACTTAAGAATTGGCGGAATTATGTCGTTGTTCCAACACCTTTGTCACATCAGCAAGTTCGGTGTTCTTGGCTGCGAGAAGTAAGAGATAGTGGTACATAAGGTCAGCGGCTTCATTCAGAAAGAGGTCGCGGTTTTCATCTTTGGATTCAATGACCAATTCAACAGCTTCTTCTCCCACTTTCTGAGCTACTTTATTAATTCCCTCTTTCAACAATTTAGAAGTATAAGAGGAGGGGGTGGGGTTGTTTATCCTGTCTTGAATTATATTTTTCAATTGCTGAAGACTGAAAGACGGGTTGGTCTCTTTGAAACAGGTATCACTGCCTGTATGACACACCGGCCCGGTGGGTTTTACCTTGATGAGTAGACAATCCTGATCACAATCAGGGGTCATATCGGTGAGATTGAGAAAGTTTCCTGATGTTTCCCCTTTTGTCCACAACCGGTTTTTACTTCTGCTGAAGAAAGTGACCCGTTTTTCTTCCATTGTTTTAAGCAGTGCTTCTTGATTCATGTAACCTAGCATGAGTACCCTTGAAGATAGGCTATCTTGAATTACACAGGGAATGAGGCCAGTCGTTTTGTCAAATTTCAAACTATTGATATCAATCATTTTAATTTCTTATTGCTATGTCATTATCTCGTAAATAAGATTTTAGATCGGGGATAGCTATTTCACCAAAATGAAAAACACTGGCTGCTAAAGCAGCATCGGCTCCACCTTCTTTAAAAACATCAACGAAGTGACTCATTGTTCCGGCACCTCCGGAAGCAATGATGGGAATTGTTACTTGTTTACCCAATTCATTTAATGCCGCTATCGCAAAACCGTTTTTGGTGCCATCGTGATTCATGCTCGTAAAGAGAATTTCTCCTGCTCCTCTTTGTTCCCCTTCACGTGCCCAGGAGTACAATTCTTTGTCTGTTGATTTTTTTCCTCCATGCGTGTATACCATCCAGTCACCATTTGCGTGTTGAGCATCAATTGCCAGCACGATACATTGCGAACCAAATTCTTTGGCCAGTTCGTTAATCAGATCTGGATTTTTCACGGCCGAAGAATTGATAGAAACCTTATCGGCCCCTGCCTTCAACAAGCGATCAACATCCTTAACAGAGTTAATACCTCCCCCCACTGTAAATGGAATAGTGCATTCTGCTGCAATTTCAATGACCAACTCAGCAAAAGTGCCTCTGCCTTCATTGGTTGCAGAAATATCTAGGAATACCAGTTCATCCGCACCCTGTTTCGCATACAACGCGCCCAGGGCAACCGGATCCCCGGCATCGCGAAGGCCTTCAAAATTAATCCCCTTTACTGTTCTGCCATCCTTTACATCAAGGCATGGAATTATTCGTTTGGTAAGCAATTTTAGATGGTTAGTGGTTTTAGCTCTTCAAGCTTTATTCTTCCTTCATAAAATGCCTTTCCTACAATTACAGAATCCACTTTTATGTATTGCAGTTGAATTAAATCCTCAATGGAACTTACCCCACCGCTGGCAATTACTTTTAAATCAGGGAAACGATTTATTAGTTTTTTGTACAAACCAAAATTGGGTCCGCTCAGCATTCCATCTGTCCCAATATCGGTGCATGCCATATATTTAAGGACGGGTTCATACTGAGCGATCAAATCGTATAGGCATAAGTTTGTTCCTTCCTGCCAGCCATTGATTTGCACATTGTCTCCCCGCACGTCTGCACTCAGGATAAAATTCTCTGGATCAAAGTCTCGCATCCAGGTTTTGAATTTCTCAGGTTCCTTTACAGCGATTGAACCAATATTAATTCTATTGATACCCAAATCCAGTAACTGCTCCACCTCTTCCGTGGTTTTTACACCGCCCCCGAAATCAACCTTAAGCACAGTTTTGTCTAAAATCTCTCTGATCACTTTCCAGTTCACTACTTCTCCTTTTTTTGCACCATCAAGGTCAATAAGGTGAAGGTATTCAAGGTCTGCGGATTCGAACTCCTTGGCTACTTCTACAGGATTGTTTCTATAAATTTTCTTCTTGTTAAAATCTCCCTGAGTAAGACGAACACATTTTCCGTCTACCAGGTCTATTGCTGGAATAATCTTCATAAAATCGAACCTCTAATTCTTTAAAAACTGTTTTAATATCTTTTCTCCAATCTCAGCCGATTTTTCTGGATGAAACTGGACTGCAAAAAAATTATCTTTTTTCATTGCTGCACTAAATGGCACAATATAATCTGTCTGTGCGACTGTATGTGGATTCACGGGCACATAATAACTGTGAACAAAGTAGACAAAGGTATTGTCAAATTCGGAGCCAAGCCACCCCTTACTTTTCGTCAGGTTGTTCCACCCTGTGTGCGGCACTTTGCTTATTTGGGTAGCATCAAAGCGCTTTACAGTCTGATCAAAGAGGTTGAGGCATTTTGTGTCATTTTCTTCGGAAGATTGGCACATGAGTTGCATTCCAAGGCAGATTCCCAACACTGGTTGTTTAAGTTGAGGGATCAACTGATCCAGGTTTTTATTTTCAAGATATTTCATGGCTGTGCTGGCTTCACCCACTCCCGGGAATATCACCTTTTCAGAAGCTTTTATTTCTTCCGGATTGTCTGTGATTGTATAGGATATCCCAATACGATCCAGTGCAAAAGCTACCGATTGGGTGTTTCCTGCATTGTATTTTATGATAGCTATTTTCATTATAAGGTTCCTTTCGTTGTAGGCAAAATGGTGCTGTCAAGATCTCTTTGTTTGGCCATTAAGATGGCTTTTGCAAATGCCTTAAAAAGTGCTTCTGCTTTGTGATGCTCATTCTCACCTTCTGCCTTCATGTTCAGGTTGCACTTTGCTGAATCTGAAAATGATTTAAAAAAATGAAAGAACATTTCAGTAGGCATCTCACCAATTTTTTCTCTTTTAAAATTGGCTGACCATTCTATCCACGGTCTTCCACCAAAATCCAAGGCCACTTGTGCAAGACAGTCGTCCATCGGCAAACAAAATCCATACCTGAACAAGCCTTTTTTGTCCCCCAATGCTTTAATGAAAGCATCTCCTAATGCAATGCCGGTGTCTTCAATAAGATGATGTTCGTCAATGTGTAAGTCTCCTTTGGCTTCAATAGTTAAGTCCAGTTGACCGTGCCTGGCTACTTGCTCAAGCATATGATCAAAGAATCCAAGCCCGGTTTTTATTTTTGCTTTTCCTGTTCCATCAAGATTGAGTTGGATACTTATTTGTGTTTCATTGGTGTTTCTAATCACTTCTGCTTTTCTGGGAGCTTCTACAAGTTGTTTGTAAATATCTTCCCATGATGATAGAGCAGTGCAATTGGGCAAGTCAGTTGTTAAACCGGATGAAATCAATAACCCTTTGCAACCCATATTGACAGCCAATTCCATATCCGTTGCCCGGTCACCAATTACATATGAATTTTTCAAATCGTATTCAGGAGTAAAGAAGGAGGTAAGCATGGCTGTCCCAGGTTTTCTTGTGGGCTTGTTTTCATGCGGAAAGGACTTGTCGATGTATTCACTTGAAAATTTTACTCCTTCATTTTCCAATGTGCGAATCATTTTTTTATGTGCTGGCCAAAAGGTTTCTTCCGGAAAACTGTGCGTGCCCAAACCATCCTGATTGGACACGAGTACTAATTCATATCCGGCTCTTTCTGCGATTTTTCTCAACCAGGTAATGGCACCAGGTAAAAACTCTAATTTTTCAAGACTGTCAATTTGTTGATCAGGGGGCTCAATGATTAAAGTGCCATCTCTATCTATAAATAATACCTTTTTCATAAGTTGATATTTTGAAAATCATATAGTGTGTTAATTAATTCTTTGTTTTCATTGGGTGTGCCTACCGTTATTCTCAAACAATTGTCACAATGAATAACAGATGAACGATCGCGGACAATAATACCTTTTGTTAACAAATGTTGATAGCATGCTTTTGCATTTATCATCTTTACCAGTAAAAAATTGGTTTGTGAAGGATATACCTTTTCAACAAATGAAAACTGATTTAATAAAACTTCTAATATTCTTCTTTCGTTCTTTAAAGTATCCACCCATTCCGTTATTGGGTTATCCTTTTTAACTTCCGTAAGTGCAATATTTTGTGTGATGGAGTTGATGTTATAGGGTGGTTTTATTTTGTTCAATATTTGAATTATTTCCTTTGATCCATATCCTACACCCAGCCTTAAACCTGCAAGCCCCCAGGCTTTAGAAAAAGTTTGGAGCAGGAAAAGATTAGGGTAGTCTATGAGGGATGTTATCCATCCATCACTGTCGGCAAAATCGATATACGCTTCATCGAGTACTACTATCCCTGAGAAAGATTGGAGAAGTGACTTAATTTTATCCTGCTCCAATAAATTGCCAGATGGATTATTGGGGCTGCAAAGAAAAATGATTTTACTTTTATCATTTAAGTATGCGTTGATATTTTGAATATCCAAATCAAAATCAATGGATAGCTCAGGGAGCTTCGTTTCCACATTGTTAATGGCAGCACACACGGAGTACATACCATAGGTGGGCTGAGGAATGATAACATTATCAATGCCGGGTTCACAGAAGGCTCTTATCAGGAGATCGATTATTTCATCGCTGCCGTTTCCAAGAATAATCTGTAATGGGTCGAGTTGTTTTAGTTTTGATATTTCACTTTTCAGTGCGTTCTGCTTTGGATCGGGATAGCGATTGAATTCAGTAGGATACGGATTCTCGTTGGCGTCCAGATATACAGTGGCTACTCCCTTGAAGTCGTCCCGGGCTGTGTTGTAAGGTTTTAGTTCCCTTACGTTTTTTCGTGTAATTGCGTTAATATCGAATTTCATAGGTTTCTCAGTCTAATGCTTACTGCTCTTTTGTGAGCCATCAATTGCTCTGCCTCTGCCATTCTTTCAACCACAGGGCCTAAGGTTACAATTCCGTCTTTGCTTAGTTTCTGAAATGTGATAAACTTTTGGAAGCTGCTCAATGAAACACCACTGTATGCTTTCGCAAATCCATTGGTGGGTAAGGTGTGATTCGTACCGGAAGCATAGTCTCCCACAGATTCGGGGGTGAATTGCCCTAGAAATACGGAGCCTGAGTTCGTAATTTTTTCAGCCATGATGTCGCAATTCTCTGTATTTAATATAAGGTGTTCCGGTGCATACGTATTCACAAAGTCGATTATGTCTGCTTCCTTATTCATCTCAATGATCAGACTGTTTTGTAGCGCTAGGGCAGCAATATTTTTTCTTGGGAGCGTTTCAAGTTGTAAAGCCAATTCTTTCTCCACTGATTCGATCAGCCCAGCTGTGGTTGAAACTAAAACCACCTGACTGTCGCTGCCATGCTCAGCCTGAGAAAGCAGGTCGGCTGCAACGAACGCAGGATCAGCAGCTTCATCAGCCACCACCAATACTTCTGAGGGGCCTGCTGGCATATCAATGGCCAATCCTTCCATGCTCACCAACTGCTTGGCTTTGGTAACGTATTGATTGCCGGGGCCAAAAATTTTATATACGGGAGGAATGGTTGCCGTCCCATAAGCCATCGCTGCGATGGCTTGTGCTCCACCCACTTTAAAAACTTGTGTGAGGCCAACTTCTTTGGCTACAAATAAGATAGTTGGATCCACAGACCCATCCGATTTTGGTGGTGTACATAAAATGATGTCCTGGCACCCTGCAATCTTTGCAGGAACAGCAAGCATTAAGAGCGTGGAGAAAAGCGGGGCGGTTCCTCCGGGCACGTAAATACCAATTTTTTCAATGGGGGTTGCTTTGCGCCAGCATGTAACACCGGGCATGGTTTCAATGGGAGCTACTTGGTTCTGTTGCGCACTATGGAACTTTGAAATGTTTGAAGCTGCTATTCTGATGGCTTGCTTTAAATCTTCGGGCACTTGATTCTCGGCTATCTCAATTTCTTCTTTGGATACCAGCAATGAATCCAACGATACGTTGTCAATTTGAAGTGTTAGTTCTTTCAACGCTTCATCTCCGGACACTTTTACTCTGTTGAGAATATTCTTTACCCTTCCTTCCAGAAATTCCAATTCCAGTGCTGGCCGTTGGCAAAGTTCTGCCCATTTGGTTCGTGATGGATTGATATATTGTTTCATTATCGTATCATTTTTTCTATAGGTATTACCAATATCCCTTCTGCACCAAAAGATTTCAATTGGTCTATTTTTTCCCAGAATGCATTTTCGTTCACCACAGAGTGCAATGAAGACCAACCTTTTCTACTCAGTGGCATCACTGTTGGACTTTTCATACCTGGAATCACAGAAGTTATTTTTTCTATGGCTTCATCAGGGCAGTTAAGTAAAATATATTTGTTGTTTTTAGCAGAATTGACAGCCTCTAACCGAAATAGTAGTCGATCTAATATTTCCTTTTTTTCATCGGAGAGTTCAGGGCCTGCGATCATTACGGCTTCTGAAAGCATTACAGTTTCTACTTCTTTTAGCCCGTTGCTTAGCAGTGTGCTGCCCGTACTTACGATATCACAAATGGCATCTGCCAAACCTATTCCTGGGGCAATTTCTACCGATCCACTGATCTCATGAATTCCGGCTTTTATATTGTTGGCATCAAGGTATTTTCTAACAATAACAGGGTAAGAAGTCGCAATGTTTTTTCCCTGAAGTGATGATAGACCTTTGTAGTCTTCCGATTTGGAAATGGCAAGAGATAATCGACACTTGGCGAAGTCGAGTCGTTTGATCAGTGTATTTTTTTTATTCTTCTCTACAAACACATTTTCCCCCACAATCCCAACATCGGCCACATTATCTTCAATGTATTGAGGTATGTCATCATCTCGCAAAAAAAGTATCTCTACAGGAAAGTTGTGTGCTTGTGTTTTTAGTTGACCGCGGCCATTACTTATGGCAAGGCCGCTTTCCTTGAGCAGGGTCATGGAGCCTTCCTGAAGTCTTCCTGATTTTTGAATGGCAATTCGTAAGTAGTTTTTCATTAAAATGTAGGGTGTGGATAAAACAAAAAAGGCCTGCCGAGTGGCAAGCCTTTTGATAAATTCTTAATTATAAATTAATCAAAACATAGACCGACCCCTCCACATATGTGAAATATGATGATGGTGATGGCCGTGGATGTTAAGATTTTGTGTCATTGTTTGAAATCGCTCGCAAGAAATGCATAAGATGCGATTTCTCAAAATTATTCGTTATAAATTACTGAGACATCTTCAAATACTCCATCAGCGGTTGGTATTTGCTTAAATTTGTAATTATGAAAAGCGTATACCTACTTTTTCTTCTGATTGGCCTGACTGCTTGTGTGGAAAGTAAGGAAAGCAGGCTTCAAAAGTTTCTCATCAAGGGAAATAATGAAATCAGTAACAAAAACTTCGATCGGGGGATTGTCTATTATAAAGAGGCCATTCGTATGGATCCCTGTTTTACTGAAGGGCTAAACAATCTTGGCACCGCGTTGTTCCAGCAAGGAAAATTTGATCAGGCACTCACCCGATACCAGGAGGCAATTAATTGCGATCCGGATTATTTACCCACGTTTTATAACAGGGCAAATACATATTATGAACTCAAGGAGTATTTCAGTGCACTTAAAGACCTGGAACGAATTGAGGCGTCACGGCCTGACACCGCTATTGTATACTTTATCAAAGGCCTTGTGCACACGAAGCTTCGCAATTTTGATTTGGCAAAGACTTCCTTTGAAAATGCTTTTAAATTGGAACCCGACAACGTAGAGTTTCTGGTAAACCTGGCTAACGTTAAATACTATCTGAAGGATTATGATGGGGCAATAGCAGATCTGAACAGCACTATAAAACTGGATCCATCCGAAGCTAATATCTATAACACGTTGGCATTGATAGCGATTGATCAGAATGAGTTGGAGGAAGCGCTGAAACAAGTGAACAAAGCACTTGAGTTGGTTCCCAATGAACCTTATTTTATGAATAACAGAGGGTACATTTATCTTGTTCAAAATAAATTGGAAGCTGCGGTGGAGGACATTAATGCCAGCCTGAGTGCTGATCCTGAGAATGGGTGGGCGTATCGCAACAAGGGCGTTTATTACCTGATGAAAGAGGACTATTCGAATGCAGAGCGATTGCTGACTCAGGCAAACGAAATGGAATCTTTTATTGATAAGATCCACTTCTATTTGGGCATGGCTTATTTTAAGAATGGAAAGCAAGCATTGGCCTGTGAACAGTTTTTGTTATCAGAAGAAGCAGGTGATGGGATGTTGACTACAGATTTAATTAAGATGTGCCAATGATTGATTTTGCCAGGTTGGTGAATGATTTGGAACTGAGGCTTCGTGAGCCATTGCCAGGATCTTCGGCCCATGAAACCATGAGAGCAATTCCCGTTGGCAATAAGATTCCCAACTTTGCACATAAAACTCTGCCCAGACCAGGTAGTGTTTTGATTGTACTTTACCCAGATGCTGACCGTATACTATTTCCACTTATTAAGCGGCCCGATTATTCGGGTATGCATGGTGGTCAGGTGAGTTTTCCTGGAGGAAAGAAAGAGGGCGAGGAAGATAGTGTGGTAACGGCACTAAGAGAGGGGAATGAGGAGATTGGGATTGATACAAATGAAGTGAAAGTGATTGGCAAACTGAGTAATTTGTTTGTGATCCCCAGCAATATTATGGTTGCGCCTATTGTGGGTTATGCAGAGCGTAAGCCTTCACTTGTGGCCGATCCCATAGAGGTGGCCAGGATTCTGCATGGTGATGTAGCATCCATTCTACCAGATGATGCTATGTTGAAAAGCGAAATTATCGCAGCCAAAACGTATCAGATGAATGCACCTCATTTTAAGATTGATGATGAGGTGGTCTGGGGAGCTACGGCAATGATGCTCAATGAGCTGAGGGTAATTCTCAAAGAGATTATTTAGAAAAAAACAAGGTTCAACGTTCAGTGAATACTGGTGTTGAACCTTGTAGATTTTGAAACAATCAATTAATTGGACTGCGTTACTTTGGCTGCATAGGCTTCCAGTTTCCCTATTTCCTGATCAATCATAAATAGTCCAACACCTTCTTCTCCAATCAGGTCAAATAATTCTACCGCTCTGCGCGCAATGGTCTCTTCTTCGCGTTGCTCGCTTACAAACCATTGTAGAAAGTTAAACGTGGCAAAGTCTTTGGTTTTAAAGCAATGATCCACCAGGTTATTAATTGATTTTGTTACAGCAATTTCATGATCCAAGGTCAGGTCGAATACCTCTCGTAAACTTTTAAAAGTATGCTTGATACTGGTCATTTCCGGCTGAAGGGCGTGGCCTCCTGCTGTATTGATGTACTTAAAAAGTTTTAGCATGTGCATCCTTTCCTCTTCTGAGTGATGATAGAGAAATTGACCGGATGTATCATATCCTTGCGTTTCACACCATGATGCCATTGATAAATAATAAGCGGATGCCTGGCCTTCCAAAATAATCTGCTGATTGAGCAATGCTTCCGTCTCTTTGGTGATAGATCGGGTAGGGGTGATCATTGGTTTTGTTTGATTTTTCATAATTAATTATTTTCTCCTCTTACTCGATTTTTTACTTACTTTCTTAACTACTTTCCGTTTTCCTTTTTTAGCGGACTTCACCACTTTTTTAGTTTTTTTAGCCGCTTTACGCGTTACTTTTTTCGCCTTCTTTATCTTTTTTGGTGCAGCTTTTTTCTTTGCAGCTACCTTTTTGACAGTCTTCTTATTGGCTTTTTTGGGTGTTATCTTTTTCCTGGTGACCCCTTTTTTGGAAACCTTCTTCTTTGCCTTTTTCACTGTCTTTTTTACCTTCTTCTTAGGAGCCGCTTTTTTAGCAGTTTTCTTCTTTACAGAAACTTTGGTGGTTGCTTTCTTTGCAGTCTTTTTCTTCTTCGGTTTCTCAGGTGATTTAGCAATCAGGTTCAATGCTGATCCTGCCTTAAACCACCCTATTTGTCCAGCGTTGTAGGTATGGTTCACCTTAATGGTATCCTTACTTCCATCTATATGATTGAGCACCAATGTTAACTGCTTGTTAGGGGCAAAGCTTTCCAGGTCAATGATATCGATAGTATCGTCTTCCTGAATTTTATTATAGTCAGCTTCATTGGCAAAAGTGATCCCCAGCATACCTTGCTTTTTCAAATTTGTCTCATGAATACGAGCAAAGGATTTCACCAATATCACTCTTACTCCCAAATGGCGCGGTTGCATGGCTGCGTGCTCACGAGAGGAACCTTCACCATAGTTGTGATCACCTACCACAATGGTAGGAATACCTGCCTTCTTGTACGCACGCTGTGTATCGGGCACTGTACCATATTGGCCAGTCAATTGATTTTTTACATTGTCTGTTTTTTCATTAAAGAAGTTCAACGCACCAGTCAATGTATTGTTGGAGATGTTATCCAAGTGCCCTCTAAATCTTAGCCAGGGACCCGCCATAGAAATATGATCTGTGGTACATTTTCCTTTTGCCTTGATCAACAACTTCATTCCAGTCAGGTTCTTTCCGTCCCACGGTTGGAATGGACTTAGCGCCTGCAAACGTTTTGAGTCATCGGCAATGGACACCTTTACTTTACTTCCGTCTTTGGCGGGAGCCAGATATCCGGGATCCTTTACATCAAATCCCCGTGGCGGAAATTCCGCGCCATGTGGTTCATCCAACACTACTTGTTCGCCATCCTCATTGGTGAGTTTGTCGGTCAGTGGGTTAAATGTTAAATCCCCTGCAATGGCAAATGCGGTTGTGATCTCAGGAGATGCGACAAAAGCATGGGTGTTGGGATTTCCATCGTTGCGTTTTGCAAAGTTTCTATT
>DDUM01000005.1 GCA_002344795.1 Flammeovirgaceae bacterium UBA2338
TTATCCGGGTAATCAATTTTATTCCACAACAGGTCTTTTGCCCTCTGACCTCCTATCCTACCCATGGTTTGAACTATCTTTATTAAAACCTGTGTATTATTATTGTATCTGTAAAAAGCATTTTCCAGAAGATTAAGGGTTTTTCCTCCGATCAATACCAATGCGCTCATGGCCTGATTTCCGAATAATGGATATTTCAAATTATCGATGAGTGCCATTATCACTTCATCGTTGTGCTTCTGTATTGCAGTTTTAATTGCCGTACTTCTTACGCTCGGAACCGAATCATTAAGTAGTTCCATTAAAAATGAAATATTCTCCTCAGCTGAAGAGTGGAGTAACAATTCTGCCGCATACTGACGATCTTCCTCTGAAGATGATCTTGTCAGTTTTTGAATTCTTTGTTTTGTGATATCACCACTATTTTCCAATATTTGAGCAATATCCGTTTTGGTAAGAATGTTTTTATCCGATGATTTAGCCTGACTTGGATTCATCCTAATTACATACCGATCAGAAACAGACAAGCCCTTGAGTTCATTCATTTTTCTTTGCGCATACTCACGTGCATCCTCTGCCTCATTCTTCATTAAATTATTTATCCATGTCGAAACTTGGGCGGGGTTGATCTTTTCCAATAATTTAAAGGAAAAAACAGCCTTAGAGGTATGGTTGGTACCCAGTAATGCTTCCAGCCTGCTTGTGACCTGGCTATATCCAACTTCAAGTTTATCCTGCTGAAAGTCTGGCGTCTCTAATTTAGTCCGAATCTTATTTTTGTATCCATTGTACAACTTACCTCCAACATAAAAGTAAGCCCCCACCAACAATAAAATAATTGCTGGTATCCACAATAAATTAAAGAAAGGGATGAGCGCAAAAAGGAAAATAGTAACACCCGCTATAAATCTTCCTGATTCATTTACCACCCCCTCTACTTTTGCCTGAATCCCAAAACGCAAACGGTTATCGAGAGGGATAAACATAAGTTTAAACACAGGATTTTCCAGGGAGTCTCTTAACGTAGCATTAAACAATCGAGTCAATGCCATGAATAAGAAAAAGAAAATAAATGTAGTGGGGGTGAGTGCCAGGTCATATCCAAAAACAACACCTGTAAATAGCGCACCAAGGGCAAAAATACCTACTATAACGGGTAGCACATATAGCGATACTTTTATACCATAGTTTCCAATGATTTTATCATTGACAAATGTTTGCATCACAAGGCTAAGAAAATAAATGCCACCATTGAAGTATGCCAGGAAGTTAGTCAGCTCACGCTGGTCCGGATACTGTTCATTTATCAAATCCTGAAAGGCATACTGGTTGAAAATAAAGGTGACCATTGATATCATGAGAAAGATACTCAACATCAGCACGTATGGATCTTTAAATATCTTCCTAAAGGATGTCTCTTTCCTTACTGTGGCATCAAATTCACGAGGATCATTTTTAGTTAGGGGAAACCTAAATGAAATAATAATAAAAAGAATGGCTGCGAGAAGAATGCTAACAGTA
Source organism: Flammeovirgaceae bacterium UBA2338 (assembly GCA_002344795.1). Taxonomy (GTDB): domain Bacteria; phylum Bacteroidota; class Bacteroidia; order Cytophagales; family Cyclobacteriaceae; genus ELB16-189. Next base: position 1,522 of record DDUM01000005.1, read on the forward strand.
CAAACTATAAGATAATTGGATGTCTCAGCAAAAAAAACAGCGGTCAGCGGAATGAGAAAAAAGGCAAGAATAGATGCCACCAATTGCCCCGTATCAATCCACCCTATTATTCTTTTGCTCTGGCGAAAATCGAATAGTCTTCCGAAAATACCCCAATAACACAACAGAAGCACGGCAGTCATTGGTCCGGTCAGGCAATACATTGTAAAAAGCACTTCATCATGGTAAGCAGGATCGCCATAATTATACATGATGTATACCACCAACGTAAAAAACACAATAGTTAAAATACTGGAGGTGGTAAGTGTGCTAAACTTAATTCTATTTTGAAGGGATGAGAATATCAAGGTAGAAAGAATTCCAAACACCCCTGAGGCCAGAAAGGCCTGGTCTAGTTGATCACCTAATTGGTTAAGAAAGAGGGATTCAGCAGTTACTGTATAGGTAGCAATAAAGATACCCATAAAGAACCCTGTGCTCAGCATGAGTAGCACCTGTTGCTGCTCCTCGGGTCTTACATTCAGTACGGTAAGTACAGATTTCATCTTTCTTTATAGTCCTTACTTATTGATACGAGTCATATACATGTGAATCTCTTAATCAACCAATAACCTGAAAATTAAAACATATCGATCAAAAAAGAAAAAGCCAGTATCTGAACTGGCTTTTCAAATTGAATTATCTACGCAATAATTCTACTTCACTTTAGTTGAGTCACTGGCTTGTGTCTTATCGCTATTATAGCCTTCATTCAACCCTACAATCACATCTTTGGTGATATCTATTGCATCGCCCGCGTAAAGTAGGTCACTTGTCAGATCAAACTTAAGAACTGCATGAATACCATTTTGAGTTCCGTACTCCTTAAGGTAGGCAGTAATCCTATCGTATAATTCTTTATTGAATTTGTTCTCTTCGATCGCAAGTTCCTGGGCCAATCTTTCCTGATAAACCCTTAGGTTTTGTTGTTTCTTGGTCAAATCTTCCTCCACCGCCATAGCCTGTCCTCTTGTTAAATTACCAGCGGTGTTCTGATAAGATGTGATCTCACGTTGCAATCCCTGTGCGCGATTATTTAAGTCTGCATCCAATTTTTTACTCTTGGCTTCTAGTTTATCACGATTCACTTTATAAAATTCGTAATGAGTCAACACAGAATCTGCATTGATATACGCAATCCTTATATCCCCTTGCACCCCTGTATTACTGGCTTCAGGAGAGGGCGTGGATGTATTGCTGCTAAAATGGAGATAATATAGAACGGCCAATCCAACTGCCAGTACTACATTTATAATAATCGATACTTGCTTCATGTTATTCTTAATGTTAAGGCCGCAAATATATACGAGTATCCCCGATATTGAAGCAATATGATGGGGTAGATTTTATAATAATCCATCATTTCCCACTATACGAGTGAGTATATCAGACCGAAATGATATCCTTCTTTCAACTTGACATTATGAATTTAAAATCAGTCTTTGCTATTGTAAATATTATATTATGAAATCAAGCTATCTGTTAATTCTTGCGACCCTGGTCACATTTATTCAATGTACATCCCCTGAAAAGGAAAAGGATAAAACCCAATTGGATCTTCAGATTGCTGAGATGATAAAGCAGATTTCAGCCGATAGTATAAAAAGCCATGTTGAACATATGGTGAGTTTTGAAACCAGACATTCACTCAGTGATACAGTAAGTGATGATAGGGGAATAGGAGCGGCAAGAAGATGGGTGGCTTCCAAGTTTCTTCAATTCCGCCAACAATCCAATGCGAACATGACTGTGGAACTTGACCCCTACATTATTGAAGGTGGTTCATCGCGGGTTCCCTATGCAGTGACTATGAAGAATGTAGTTGCCACCTTAAAAGGAACTGATCCCAATGATGACAGAGTAATCTTAATTAGTGGGCACCTTGATTCAAGAAACAGTGACCCACTTGATAGCATTAATGCGGCACCGGGAGCCAATGACGATGCCTCTGGCGTTGCCGTTGTTATTGAATTGGCAAGGGTATTATCTCAGCATCAGTATCCCTGTACGCTCATCTTTATGGCCGTGCAAGGTGAAGAACAGGGGCTGTTGGGAGCTCGCCATATGGCTGTAAAGATGAGACAGGAAAACGTCAACCTCATCGCTATGCTGAACAACGACATTGTGGGCAACTCTGTCGCTAGTGAAACCAACGACAAAAATGACAAGACCATTCGCATATTCAGTGAAATGATACCCGCCATTGAAAGTGAACAGGATACAAAAAACAGGGCTGCCATGAAATCTGAAAACGATAGCCCATCCCGTCAGTTGGCGAGATACATTAAAGAAACAGGAGAGGCATATGACTTTGGCTTTTCAGCCACTATCAACATGAGACCAGATCGGTTTTTGCGTGGTGGAGACCATACCCCCTTTCTTCAAAATGGCTATACCGCTGTTAGATTTACAGTATTTAATGAGAATTACACTCAACAACACCAAAACGTTCGCGATGAGGATGGCATTGAATATGGTGATAAAATTAAGTTTATGGACTTTGATTATGCAGCCAATGTGGCCAGGATGAACCTCGCAACAATGGCATCATTGGCCAAGGCTCCGACAGCACCTGTCAGCGTGAACATGCAGGTTACCCTGAGCAATATCACCTATCTGTCGTGGGAGGCTCCGATCAGTGGTCCAAAAGTCAAAGGGTATAACGTCCTCATCAGAGAAACATACCAACCTTTTTGGGAAAAGAAGATCTATGTTGAAGACACCAAAGTAGAACTCCCCTACTCTAAAGACAATTACTTCTTTGCCGTTCAGGCCGTTGGAGAGGAAGGCCACCTAAGTCAGATTGTGATACCAGTGCCAAAGAGGTAACAATTTACTCTTTGAACCATTCTGCATACATCGGATAGTTTTTGGCCGTTCGACCAATCACCGCAGTCATTTCGGTGCTAATGTCTTTCACCTTTTTGGCGGGCATACCCGCATAAATAGTCCCCGATTCTACCCTGGTGCCTGCAAGTACAACAGCGCCTGCAGCCACTACGGATCCCTGGCCTATAACAGCACCATCCATTACGATGGCCCCCATGCCAATCAAAACGTTATCCTCTATTGTGCAGCCATGGACAACCGCTGTATGCCCCACAGAAACATTATTACCAATTATGGTTTTGGATCTCTCATAAGTACAATGAATCACTGCACCATCCTGAATATTAGTATTATTTCCAATTGTAATTGTGTTAACATCACCCCTCACCACCGCATTGAACCACACAGTACAATTATCTCCCATTGTCACATCACCAACTACAACCGCATTTTCTGCTAAAAAGCAATTATCTCCCATTTGAGGTGTAAACCCACGTATCGATTTAATAATGGCCATTTTTCAAGAATTTGAGGCAAAAGTACGATAAGCAGCGAATTCCAATCAAAAAAAGCTTATTTCCTCATTAAGAACATGACAAGATGTCACTTTAAAAGACTAAAAACACTAAATTTGCGTGCTCAAATGGGGAACATGAAGGATTTAATACAGGATTTGGATGTAATTGATGCTGCTGGAGTGGAGCAGTGTGAGGTAAAGGTGACCCAGGATACCCATTCTGGACAAACCAGGAAATTGTATATCGAAAGCTACGGTTGCCAGATGAACTTTTCAGACAGCGAAATAGTAGCTTCTATTTTGGCAAAAGAAGGATATGATACCACTTCTGATATTGATCAGGCAGACATTATTTTTTTAAATACGTGCTCTATCCGAGAAAAAGCAGAGCAAACCATAAGGCATCGGCTAAAACATATCCATGGTTTCAAAAAGCGTAAACCTGAACTGTTAGTAGGCGTACTGGGATGCATGGCCGAGCGGTTGAAAACCAATTTACTGGAAGAAGAAAAGATTGTCGATCTGGTAGCGGGGCCAGATGCCTATCGGGATTTACCTAAACTAATTCATCGGGTTGACGATGGTCAGAAAGCCGTTAACACTTTTCTATCGCGCGAAGAAACATATGCAGATATAAGCCCTGTACGGCTCAACTCAAATGGTGTTACTGCATTTGTTTCCATCATGCGAGGATGCGACAACATGTGCTCCTTTTGTGTGGTTCCTTTTACCAGAGGCAGAGAACGCAGCAGAGACCCCCACTCTATCGTTGCAGAAACTCAAACATTGTTCGATCAGGGATTTCGGGAAGTCACTTTGCTTGGACAAAACGTAGACAGCTACAAATGGAGTGAAGAGGAAAATAATAAAGCGCGAATTGAGAAAAATAGAGTGAGTAAGATCATCAACTTTGCCAATCTGCTGGAGATGGTGGCCAAAATACACCCTGATTTAAGAATTCGTTTCTCCACTTCACACCCCAAAGACATTACAGACGAGGTACTGCATACTATGGCCAGGTATGAAAACATTTGCAAAAACATTCACCTTCCTGTTCAGAGTGGCAACAGCAGAATACTTGAGCTCATGAACAGAGGCTATACCAGAGAATGGTACCTCGACAGGGTTAACAAAATAAGAGAGATACTTGGTGAGGACTGCGGTATATCCTCTGATATGATCATTGGATTTTGTTCGGAGACGGAAGAGGAGCATCAGGATACACTTAGCCTTATGGACATTGTGGAGTATGACTTTGCTTATATGTTCTATTACTCTGAGCGCCCAGGAACTCTCGCAGCAAAAAAACTGACAGACGATGTTCCATTAGAGGTGAAAAAGAGAAGACTGGATGAAATTATTCGAAAGCAGAGACTACACGCTGAAAAAAGCAACAAGGCAGATGTAGGTAAAGTGTATAAAATATTAATTGAAGGAACCTCCAAAAAGTCTGAGAAGCACCTGCAAGGGCGCAGTTCAAACAATAAAGTGGCAGTGTTTGAAGCCCAAAACAAAAACAAAGGCGATTATGTCAATGTTTTAATAACAGAATGCACAGGAGGAACATTATTGGGTAAGATAGTAGCGTAAGAAAGAATTATGACAATTAAAGATTCAGAAATACAAAGCATAAAACAGCGATTTGGGATTATCGGGCGTTCAACATTATTGAACAATGCAGTGCGCGTAGCCATGCAGGTCGCTCCTACTGATATGTCTGTATTGATAACAGGTGAAAGTGGAAGCGGTAAAGAATCATTCTCAAAAATCATTCACCATTTAAGTCCGAAAAAACACGGACAGTTTATTGCCATCAACTGCGGATCGATTCCTGAGGGCACCATTGATTCTGAGCTTTTTGGCCACGAAAAAGGATCGTTCACGGGAGCACATGAAGCCCGCAAAGGATATTTCGAAGTAACTAACGGAGGAACAATTTTTCTGGATGAGATTGGTGAGATGCCATTAGGAACACAGGCAAGATTACTAAGAGTACTGGAAAATGGTGAGTTTATCAAAGTAGGCTCTTCCAAAGTTCAGAAAACCGATGTGCGCGTAGTAGCCGCTACCAATGTCAACCTCATGAAAAATGTAGAAGATGGAAAGTTTCGTGAGGATTTGTATTACAGGCTCAGTACAGTTCCCATTTATGTGCCTCCCTTGCGTGAGCGAGGTGATGACATTGAACTTTTATTCAGAAAATTTGCTTCTGACTTTGCAGAAAAGTATAAGGTAAAACCAATTACACTTACAGAAGAAGCGAAAGCGCTCCTTCTTAAATATCGTTTTCCGGGGAACATACGCCAGTTAAAGAATCTGGTTGAGCAAATTTCAGTGCTGTCTCCCGAGGTCAAAGAAATCGACCATCAGCAACTGCAGAATTACCTCCCAAAAGACTCTATGTTGCCTGCCCTTTATAGAACCGAATCATCAGAAAATATTTCTGAGAGAGACATCTTGTATAAGGTTTTATTTGAAATGCGAAAAGATGTAAATGACCTGAAGAAGATTGTGCTGGAAAATGCTACTAACCCTACTGATGCTGCTCAAGTTGTAAAAGACCATGCTCATTTGTTTGAAGGAATTGAGGAGGAGATTAAACCAACATTGGATTCAGTAAGAGTTTTGAAACCAAACATCGCTTCTATTGAAGAAGAGGAAGAAGTGCAGGACATCAGTCACGTAACCGAAGATGATTCTTTGTCTATTGAAAAGAAAGAAAAGGAGTTGATTGTAAAAGCGCTTAGAAAAAACAACAACAAGAGAAAATACGCGGCACAAGATTTGGGGATCTCGGAGCGCACCCTTTATCGCAAAATTAAACAGTACGAACTTGAACAATAAATTGCAGCGCAGCCTCGCAACATTAATCCTCATCTCCTTTATTTGGGGATGTGGTGCCTACTCCTTTACTGGTGCTTCTACAGCAGCCGACACAATAGTTGTGGCAGAATTTTTTAATAATACTGACCTTGCTCCTGCTAACCTGGCCCAAAATTTCACTAACGATCTCAAAGATTTCTACCAGCGCAATTCAAATCTCAGTGTGGTTCAGGAAAATGGCCAACTCAGAATAGAAGGCACTATTGTGGAATACGCTATCAGACCAATTGCCCCGGTCTCCGCAGGTAATAATCAGCTGGCAGATGCAGCAGCCCTTACCCGCCTGACCATTGGCGTAAAAGCCAGCTATGAGGACACCCTGGAACCTAAAAACAGCTTCAAAGACAAGACATTCTCCTTTTACGCTGACTTCCCCAATACCCAGGATATCACCAGCGTGCAGGAACAATTGGAGAAAACCATCTTTGACCAAATCCTGCTTGATATATTCAATGCAACTGTAGCCAACTGGTAATTTCAGTGGCCACGATTCACTTCAATGGTTGCTTGAAGTATCAAATTGCATTACATTTACCTTCACTTCATTGCAATGGTTTTGGATAAACGTAAATTCTTATTTCTTCTCGTCAATAACAGCTCTCTCTCACCCGATGAGACGGAAGCGTTACAATTGTTGCAGAATGAATTTCCATATTCTCAGGCCATCCACAACCTTGTAGCACGCGGGTCACAACTCAATGATTTGCCTGCCAAACAAATGAAATTGAACATGGCAGCGGTGTACGCCACCGATCGTGCAATACTTAAGGCGATAATTACAACCCCGGCAGAAGAAAGAAAATTGAATGAAAAGGAAGTGGTTCCAGAACCCCCGATGGAGGTTGAAAAGCCAGCTAAAACAGAAGCTCCTAAAGCGCAAATAGCCGCTGAACAAAAAGTTGAAGAAGAGATGGTTAATCAGAAACCCGATAAAGAACTTCCATCTCAACCTGTTGTCCCTGCTAAAAAAGACTTTGTTCCATCCAAACTGAGTGGTGATGATCTTTTAGATGAACTATATCAGGATTTGGACAGATTAAAAAAACTGAAACATGGGTTTGAAGTGGCCTCCTTTAATTTTGATACCTTACCCACAGTGCCAACTGCACCTGATGCCAACACGACCCCACATTCAGTGGCCGAAGTAAAGGGGGATCCCAAACCAGCAAAGAAGCCAAAGGATGCTAATAAAGGCATAATAGCAGAAATCAAAAGCACCAAAAAGAAGATAAAACCCAGCGATCCCAGGCAAAAAGAGCAGCTGGATATCATTGATAAATTTATCAAATCCAAACCAAGCATCTCAAAAGGTAAAACCAGCTCTCCGGCTCCTCCCGCTACCGATTTATCAGAGAGTAGCAGTGTCTTCACTGATAACATCGTATCGGAAACGCTGGTGGAAATACTAATCAAACAAGGTAAAAAGGAGAAAGCAATAGAAGTGCTGCGCAAGTTGATTTGGAAGTTTCCGCAAAAAAAGGCTTACTTTGCGGCTCAAATAGAAGAATTGACAAATTAAGCCATGTATACGTTATTTATTAGTCTGGTTATTGTTTTCGCTGTGCTCCTTGTTATGGTTATTTTAGCACAAAATTCTAAAGGAGGAGGATTATCAAGTCAATTTGGTGGTTCTGGAGCCAGTAACCTTATCGGAGTAAAGAAAACCGGAGACCTTTTAGAGCGCCTCACCTGGGGGTTCGCTATTGCAATTATGGTGTTTACACTGGCTACCAACTTCACAACACCAAATACTTTCAATCAATCAGATGACATTCTGGATCGTGCCAAAGAGCAACAAACAGCTCCGGGGCTTGATCTCAACAGAATAACTCCTGCTACCCCATCGGATAGCACAGAATAGTAATGCCTATTCAAAGAGGTAATTTCAAAAGTCAGCTTATTGCGAACAAAATAAAGCCTGCACTGGCTTTTGAATAAGCAGGTAATCCCCTTAATCTGTAAGTGATAAAGGGAATCCCAACGTTTCACAGCAATAGCGTTTCCTGATTAGACTTCGGTACAGCCTCCTTTATAACTTTCTACTTCGCTGGTACAGCTTCCATGAGTAATGTATAAGCTTTATTCAAAGCCACTCCACCTTCTCTCGCACCTGTATAATGGCCGAGTCGAACTACAACCAGGTCGTGTGAAGGGATGATAGTCGTAGATTGTCCGCCAGCTCCCAACATCATATAAGCATCTTTTGGGATAGGTCTTCCCCCATCACCATTGATCCAGAAAAAACCACCGTATATAGGCCGTCCATCATCCAGCCAGGGTTGGGCCAGTGTGCTTACAAAATCAACATACCCTTCAGGTAAGATTCTCTCTCCATTCCAGACACCATCCTGCAAATAGAGGTTACCCATCCGGGCCCAATCTCTCCCCGATGCAAACTCATATCCCTGGGTAAGAAAATTCCCATAAGGATCAGCCTCCATGATCATGGTGCGAATGCCAATCTTGTCAAACAATTCGCGCTGAGGAAATTCATGGTAATCTCCTCCTTTACCTTCTACGCCTAATCTTACCAGATAGTTGGTCAGAACAGGATCGGAATTGCGATAGCGACCTACTGTATTGGGTAGCCATTGCTGTGGCCGTGTAGCTGCCCATTGAAAAGAGTTTATTGATCCTGTATAAACATAAAGGTGATCCGGATACCCCATTGAAGGATCAAAGTCTGGATCTTGCGGTGCACGAAATCTCAACCCACTAGACATATGAAGGATATCTTTTATCCTTATACTGGCCCTGCCGTCTCCTTCATTTTGCCATTCAGGAATGGGAGCTGGTTGATCCAAAGTATATACACCTTGATTGATTAACACGCCCATCATAGTGGCCGTCAAACTCTTCCCCATTGACCAACTTTCCAGTGGAGTATCTTTAGTAATCCCATCACCATAACGTTCTCCAATTATTCTGCCCTGGTAAGTCACCACAAACGCTGCTGTTTTTCCGTTTCCCTCAAAAGCGGCATCAACTGCTTGTTGTACTTTGTCCATATCCAGTTCAACTGGCATGGGCTCATCGGACAAAACATCTCCCATTGGCCATGGTGTTGCATCGGCTTCAGGTAGATTCCGAGTAATTTTTTTGGGTTCGTAAAATACCTTCTCCATTCCCACAGGAAGCGTTACGCATCCCTGACTTTGATCACCCAGATAGATGGCTGTGCGGGTAACCCCATTGGGTAGTGTGATGGAAACTGATTTCTTCTCGTAATCAACTACAGGCTTTCCCACTTTTGCACGTTCTTCAAATGGACTTGAAAATCCCCCCACATGGGCAGCAGCAAACTCTGCATCAAGACCGGTGATAAATACTGCTGAACAAACCACCTTGGCATAACCAGAGGTATGGTGCTCCAGTGGATCGCCAGGAGGCGCCTCATAGGGTGTTTCCAACTCTAAAGAATCAGCGCGGGCAATCATTTTAGCTTTTATAGCTGCGGGATCATCCTTTACTTCTTCTTTGGTAGTGCTTGGCTGGCAGCTTAACACCCCTATACACAAAGTGAAGAATGCCAACTTTCGAAGAGAAATCAGGTTCTTTTCCAGGTTCATAGTTAAGGCTTTTTTAAAAAGTTACGGAATTCATCCATATATCAAAACCAGAATTTCATCAAGTGGCACTCCCTTTCTTGCTGAAAATCCACCAATCGCTTTTATCAGCTCCTAAACCGTATTTAGGTTCATCGATAGATGTCTGCTTCTCCCCACCCTATTGAAGTATTAGCTTCGATAATAGGTTGTCAGTGGTTGGTAAAATTGAAAAATATGGCAGCACAACTTCCTGATATCATCACGCTGGAGTCCAAAAAAATGGAATTATATAGCAATCCATTAGAACCTTTCTGGGAAACTTCAGGTAAAAGAAAACCAAACTTCAAACTCACAGAAAATTGTAAGAGAGGTTATGTGGCTGGTTGGGCCATCAAAGACCATCAACTGGTACTTACGCAAATCATAGGGAAGCACTATGCCCGTACGTTTTTCTTTGGAGAAAAATTGGTAGAAATCTCAATGAAAAAGCTATTTCCAAAATCTAGAAATAACCACGTACACGCCATTTGGTATTCTGGAAAACTCCGGATTCCTGCGGGAGCAATGACACAATACGAACATAACAATTATAACTCTCGTTTTGAAAAAGAAATTATCATCACAGTAAACAAAGGAGATGTTATTAAAATGGTGACGCTTGACTACACCCAACAAAAACTAGTCGTAAATTTAAGATAGCGGTTCAATTAATCGATGAAATTCAGTGAGATCAATACAATGATCACAAACACACCAAGGAGTGCAGTAAAAAACAAATAGTCGGCAATGGCTTCACTTTGTTTTTTATTGCACTCCTTGGTG
>DDUM01000006.1 GCA_002344795.1 Flammeovirgaceae bacterium UBA2338
AAACAAAGGGAAGGACCAGTTAAGGTATGACTATTCAAATTACATATACACGGATAAGGACGATCTTATTCGCAAGCAATTGAAATACTTAAAGACACCAGTAATATTATTTTTGGACACGGCAAATATTATCAGAAAGGTACATTTTCCAGAAACAAACGAGCGAGTGGATCAGGAGGCAATTGCAAAATTGCTTAAAAATTGAGTTGATATTCTTTTCTTAGTTAGACTTTTGACTCATTATTGACGAGTTTATTGCAAAGCATTCTTCTAAATTGGTTTTTAATTTATTGATTTGATCTTGTTGATCAAGTTCCTTTTGAAGGTTGGACTCAACAATACTATTTAGTCTTCCAACCTGGAATCTTTGATTAATTCCATATCCCAATAAAGAAACGATAATTATAACCGCTCCGATAAATAACCATTTATTTTTCATTACCAAGAAGTTATTTTTTATGCAAATAAATTTAGGTATTAACAAATAATATAACAAGGAATGCTAAAGGATACCTATTTTTTTTTTGAGGATTGGGTTGCCCAGAGTGCAATAAAATTGCACTCTGGGTTTTTACATTTGGTCAATGCTTGATGTTGAGCAGAAAGTAAATTATTTTGTATGAACAAGATAATGCTCTTCCAAACCGATTTCAGGTTTTTCAGTTTTAAAAGCAATTGGGCCAAAACCAACAAGCTAAGAAAAGACATCTTAATAATTAGATTGTTAGGAAATGTACGGGAAATTTCGTTACCTTAATGTAAATAATTACCGAGGAATAACCTAACTTATTAACCTATGAAATTCAATTTCTTATCAAAAGTAATTCTTGTGGGGACTGTGTTGGGGATTTGTGTTTTGCAGCTTGCTCTCCCATCAAGAGCAGATGAAGGTAAAGACGGTATACGTAGTACGGCAACTGGAAATTGCTGGGGAGATGGACAGGATTGCAAGAAAGGTGAGGGTGATTAACTATAATAATAGTGTAGTTACCTAATTAGAGTTTAAAGGTTGTTGCTTAGCAACAACCTTTATTAAGCGTAAATTTCTTCCTTTTGAGATCGAGATACTATTGGAAATCGCGATGTTTATTTTTACTTGTCTGGTTCCTTTTTGGATGCTACTCAAAACCATCTAAAAAAAATTTGGTGACAGAGTCGCAGCTAGTGGTAGCGCCTTCCAAGAGGTCAATCACTCTGATAGACACTTTATCATTTAATCTTGACAGTCTAACTTCTCCCAAATCCTGGATTTTCCAGTTTAAGGTAATTAATGATACTCCATATTATTTACTGGTTAATAAAGCCGCATTTGCGTTGCAAGCATATCAGTTTGGAAAGAAATATCTTTTTAAACGAATAGTTTATGAAAAGCAGGGGCCTGACAAAAATGTTTTAAATGAGAACTTCTACTTTCATACTTGGGATTCAATTTTCTTTTTTTCAACCCATCCAAATAAAGTCTCCTTATTTGATTCTACTGGGAAGAAGAAGCATGTCTGGAATATTTCACTGAAACCAGAGCACGAAGGATATATCCTTACTACAATGGAGTATTATTTTAGACCTTACTTCAATGAAAATCGTGTTGGATTCTGGATTACCCCTCCAGTATCTCCCCACAAAGTGGAATTCTATGAGAAGGCTAAGGCGGTCGAATACAATCTCAGAACTGGTAATTATGTAACTTATGGAGATTACCCTCAAAATTATTTACTCAATGATATTTCATATATGGCATTGTGTCCTATAAATGGGTATCTGACTGATCAATATAATTTACTTTACTATGAAGCAAGTGCAAATATCTACCTTTACGATAGGCTAAGTAAAAATCTTGTTAAGATAATAAATGCAAAAAGCAAATATTTGCCGTCTAAAATCCCAGGATTGGCTACGAAAAATGGCGAGAATTATCCAACTGTCAACGAAAGAGAGAAATACTATATCTCAACTGGATTCTACGAATATATGTTTACCAATGAAAATTATACTTATCATTTTCGAATTGTAAAACACCAAACGGATATGAAATCTGTTGACGGTAGCTGGGGAAGAAGAGATGACTATCCTTTTTCAATTATGATATTTGATGCGGATTTTCAATTGATTGATGAAATACAATTTCCGCCCGGAAAATATGATTACAGACAATCGTTTGCTTATGGTGACAAAATGTACATAAGTCTGAATAATCCCCTTAATGATGAAATTGATGAGGATCATTTACGGTTTGAGGTCTATCTTCTCAAATAAGATTTCCAGGTTAATTGTTTTGGCAGCTTTTATTTTGTCTAGCTGTTTCAGAAATGAAAAATCATTTCTTAACAAATCCGAAGTCAATAATATTGTAAATTATGCGAGTCAAACATTTGGCATTAATCCTTATAAAATGGATTCATGCCTTCTTATCATTGTTCGGATTTCTGATTGCGATTGTGTTGATTTCACCTTCAAAACAGCACTAAAATTTTCTTCACTCGATCCTTTTACTATCGTAATTTCCGACTTTGGGAAAGATTTTGAGCGTCATCGTTGGTTCTTGCAAGAATCCAGGAGTGATCAAGTGTTCTTTGATTTTTCGAGACAATATGAAAAATTCCAACTCGCGACTTTCAGCACACTTTTGATAAAATTCAAAGGCGGGGGCCTTTCATATGCTTCTGTTGTTGATGTTAGTACAATTGATGAAATCGATTATGAGGTTCACGAGGATTGATAATTTCGTTGAGAAAAAATATTTTCTAAAAACCCGTATAAAATGTTTTTTTAAATCTTACTTCTTTAGTTTTAATTTCTTCGAAAATGGAAGAAGATTTAAAATTGCACTCTGGGTTTTTACATTTGGTCAATGCTTGATATTGAGCAGAAAGATTAACTCTAAAAACCATGAAAAAAATTTATAGTACTTTATCCTTATCGGTCGTTGTTTTTTCACTAATTTCTGTTTTTATGGTTAAACCTACGGTGAGCAATGCCCAATGTTGTACAACGTGGCAAGAGTATGACTGCCCTCGTGGTGGAACTGGTTGTGGGGTGGGGGAAGGCTATTCTTGCTCCTATCACAAGAACTGCAGAGCCGATCTATAGGCATTAAACCCAAAAGAAGAAACTAAAATGGACGACTGTGCAAACAGTTTGTCCATTTGAGTTTGACTATGACAAAACACTGCTTTAATATAATAATTTTGGTGCTTTCGTTACAAGTGCTCGCCTGTACGAGTGACACCGGTAAGCCCAAACCCTCAACCATAACCAATGGTCAAATAAGTTACAATGTGGACACCCTTCGCATCCACGCGGATTCAAAATTTGCCAATTACTTCGAAATCTTTAGCGCGTACCAATATAAGCACAAGCCTAAAATGATGGTTTATGATGCCTATAATCATTCTTTAGTTGACATTGATTTGGCAAATACTGAGGTCACAGATATTTATAAGCTAGAGTTGAATGGTGAAAATGGAGTTTCAACAATTGAAGGATTGTATGTACATAAGTCTGACTCAATTTTCGTGTATGAAAATGGTAAAGTGAAAATTTTGAACAGAGGCTTGAAGGTCATTGCAAAGTATGATGTGGCCGCTGTTCCCAATGGATTCGGATTTCTATACACCAATTACAAATTTAAACTCAGGTACAATCCTTTGCATAAATGTGTATTGCTCAATAATAGTTTTAGGGGAAACCGAGGCATGGCAATTAAAAATCCTGCGGTAGCCAGTTTGGATATTGTAACAGGTAAACTGGAATTACTTCCAATCATGTATTCTGACTATATGATTGCCAATGATGGCATTTTTGGTTATCAATTTGGAATTAACTTTGATTGTACCAGTGGTGATAGGGTGTATTACACTTTTCCGGTTCAATCCGATGTGTTCGTTTACGATTTTACCTCAGGTCAAGTCCAGGAATACCAGGCTGACTCACAATATACTACCAATGAAGTTGAACCGCTCGGGAATTTAGGAAACAGGGACGCGGGCAGGGTTAATTTTATTGAAAGTCCGGCCTTTTATGGCATTATGAAGGACAAGATGAGTGGCCTGCATTACAGGATTCACAGAGAAGGGAAGCCATTTAATATATCAGAAGACGAGTTCAATGCAATCACGGATGTTCACTTCTATATCACGGTTCTCGATCAGAATATGAACTATATTGTTGAAATTGAACTCCCAAAAAACGTATATGCCCAGTATACCTGGTTTTATCTTGACGGCTCATTGTATCTTTCTGCAACAAATAATAAGTACGAGAACTTGAAGGAAGATGTGCTTGAGTTGCACAAGTTTACTTTCAAAGTCAACCATACTTAGTGCGGTTGTACCGATGATAACATCATAGAAACAGCAAATGAATACAAAAGTTTTATTGCTTTTTTCGTTCGCAGTAGTTGTAATGGTGGCATCCTGTGACTTCAATGATAAGAAAAAGGAGCTGGAGATTAAACAATCATTCCGACCTAAGGTTAGGCTAGAGGGTATTGACTCGATACAAATCCAAGTCAATAATAACACAAATGTCCAGGGCTATGTTCAGTTGGCCAGCTTAGATGATAGAGAATACCTGATCGGCTACCAATACAAAAATGAGATTAATAATTTCCATTTCTATGATTTAGAGTCAAGGCAGTATTATAAAACAATTAGTTTTAACAGAAATGGTCCGAATGGAATGGGTAAGCTAAGCCCGTTTGCCACATTTAATAGCTTCAATGAAATAGTGTTATATGAGGCAAATTCAAATAGATTTTATATTGGAGATAGCACAGGGCGTGTGTTAAGGAAATTCGACCTAAAGGATATTGTCACCGGAACAATTTATCCACAACCTGGATACCCCACAAGATATGATAATGGCAACCTCTACTTTTTTCAGATGTCCCCGATTAATCCCAACAGTAATGATTTTCACAAACAATCAAAGGCTGAATGTATTTATGATACAAAATCAGGATCTTTAACCAATCAATTTCCGAATTATCCCGAATACCCTTCAGGTATTGAGAACACCCTCGATGGTTGGAAGGTAGCAAGATGCATTGGCCCGTCAGGTGAGTTTGTATATTCCTTCCCATTTGATAACAGGTTGATTGTAGTTGAAAACGGAAAAAGCCCGAAACACTTTATTCCCAATACGCATTTTAATGTAAGTGCTGTTGAAGGATTAGCTCCGGAAGATTTGTCATCTCAAATGGATGTTATCGCAAAGTTTGGCCTGTATACATATATTTTTTTTGACCCCTATCGATCTGTTTACTATAGGATTTACCTCCTTCCCGGCAATGTAAAAGATATTGATGGGAAGTTAATTTTAATTGGAGAGAGGCCTTTTAGGGTTGAAATCATAGATACAACATTTAATTTAATAGGATATACAGATTTTAAGGGTAAGGGATATAACCCCTATATCGTTTTGATTTCGAAAGAAGGAGTATTGATATCAAGACTGAACCCCCATGCTCCAGCTACGGAAGATCGCTTTATTTTTGAGAGGTTTTCTATTCAAAATGAGAAAAATTACCATTGTATTGGTTGCCGCTCTTTTGGGTACTTGTACCCAAAAAAAATAATGGTGATAAAAAAACCAGCAGTATTGTTGATGTATCACAAGATTTTGGTATTGATACAGAACGCGCACCTGTTATACTAATTTTGCCAACCGATGGATGCAGTGGGTGCGTTAATGCCATTTTAAATGAATTAATCAAGAAGCAACGTACCAGCCCAGTCAGTGTGCGTTATATTTTCCGGAATCAGGTGTGATGAATTGATCGAAGAATTTGATATTATGAATCACCTTAATTATGTTAAAGACAGTTTGAACCAAATGACCAGACAAGGATTGGTTTCAATTTATCCTGTTACCTTTTT
>DDUM01000073.1:0-2662 GCA_002344795.1 Flammeovirgaceae bacterium UBA2338
AGTAAATCGGAATAAATTGAAATTTTGGTAAGGCTTGACCCAACTTCATCATGCAGATCGCTGGCTATTTGATTGCGAAGTCGTTCCACTTTTAGAGATTGTGTTAAGCGATAGCGGTGAAAGGTGTAAGCAAATGAGACCACTGCCATAAAGGACAAGCTTAGAAACCACCAGGTCTTCCAGTAAGGGGGTGATATAACAAACTTTACCAATGCACTAGGCTCATTCCAGTAGCCATCAGAATTGGCTGCCTTCAAATGGAATGTATAGGTTCCAGGGTTCAGGTTTGTATAACTGACATACCGCCTTTTACCGGCATCTACCCAACTGTCCTCCAACCCCTCCAACATGAATGCATAACGAATTTTTTCTGGTGAAATGAATTCAAGCGCTGCAAATTGAAAGGTTAAGTAATTTTGGTTGTGTTTTAATTTTATTTGCTTACCAGATACGGGTAGTTCTTGATCAAAAACCTTTAGTGAATTGATGATCAGAGGAGGAGAGAGTGAGTCACCTTCTAATTGTTCGGGGCGAAACACACTGAAGCCATTGATACCCCCAAAGTAAAACTCACCGGTTGAGGAAACCAACGAAGCCCTTGCATTAAATTCATTGTTTTGGAGGCCATCCTCAATGGTAAAGGTTTTGAAGGTATTGTTTGAAGAGTTAAACCTTGAAAGCCCTCCATTGGTGCTTATCCAAAGGTTGTTGAGTGAATCTTTTAGTATCTCGTAAGCGACATTATTTGCGAGACCATCTTTTTCAAAGAAATGTCTGAACTCACCAGTTTTTATATTCAATTTGTTTAATCCGGAATGTGTAGAGATCCAAAAGGTTGTATCTGAATCTTGTAGAATACAGTTGACCACGTCTCCACTTATTCCTTTCTGATTTTTTCGATCATAACCATAATTGGTAAATTTCTTTTTGACCTTATCAAATTTGCTCAAACCACCTCCCCAGAACCCAATCCAAATATTACCCGACTCATCCTGGTAAATCGTGTTGACCCAGTTTGATCCCAGACTGGATGGATCGTCTGGATTTTTCTTGAAGTGTATCAATTCATCTGTTTTTGGATTGTAATTAACCAGTCCATTCTTATCTGACCCAACCCAAACCGTTCCATCCCGATCTAAAAATACTTCAGTTATATTAGATGTATTTCCGAGTATTGAGTTGTGATTTTGATGGAAGAATTGACTGCTATTTGTTTTTTTGTCGTAGCGCACCAACCCTTCGGTGCTGGAGGCAATCCAGAAAGTGTTATTACCAAAATCTATACTATTGATATTTTGTGGCAATTGACCATTTGCACCCAGTATTGTTTTTTGTTTAAAGGATTTTGTTTTTGGATCAAACACATTAATAGGACCAGTTTCAGTTCCAATCCAAATTTCTCCCTCATCGTCTTCACAGAATGACCAGATTACGTTGTGGCTAAGGCGTGACTTATCTGAGGGATCACTTGAATATGATTGAAACTTATTCTGTCCAGGGTCAAATAGGTCAAGGCCATTGCCAGATATCCAGATGGTGCCTGCATGATCTTCGATAATATCATAGATAACATTACGGCTTATGCCTTGTGCATCGACATTTTCTTTAAAATGAGCGAATTGTTGCCCCTCATTACTTGTAAAGTATAATCCAGCATTGGTGCCTATCCAAAAATTATTTTTGGTGTCGCGTTTAATTTTGTTGAGTGACTTTGTCTTCAGGTTTTGAATGGGAGTAAGACTTTCCGTTTTTTTGTTAAATAGCCAAAGACCAGCATCTGTAGTTGCAACCCATAATTGACCCTGCTGATCTTCTTCAATTGAGGTAATGGTGTTCTGTATTCCAAATTCTTTTATGCTGCTAAAAGTATATCGTTTAATCAGCGTTGTATTATCTTTTTGAATGATCCGATCAATGGCTGAGTGATTTGATCCAGCCCAGACAGTGCCATCCCTATCACAAAATAGTGTACGGATATAGTTGCTGCTAATGGACAAAGTGTTTACGCTTTCATTTGTAAACCGGGCGAAGGTATTTTGCTTTTGGTTATAGAGATTTAGTCCGGCTCCCCATGATGAAATCCATATTTGTCCTTTTCTGTCTTTAAGAATGAAATTTGTTCTGTTTCCGCTTATGCTAGTTGAATCCTTGTTGGAATGAAAGTATCGAATGAATCTATTTTCATCACGAACAAGTTTGCAGACTCCCATAAAAGTAGCCACCCAAATATTACCATTGTCATCCTCGTTAATAGACCAAATCCAATTGTGGGTTATTGTGGTGCTGTCAAAAGGATCATTCTTATATACCTTGAATTCATAACCATCAAAACGATTTAGGCCATCCTGAGTGCCTACCCAGATGTATCCACGGCTATCCTCAAAGATACAATTGGGCTGTGATTGAGAAAGCCCGTCTTTGGTGGTGATATGATCAAAACGAAACTCCCGTTGTGCATTTCCTGCAAAACCTATCAATACAAATAGAGTTACAAGACACCATCCCATGTAGTGGATTATATACTACTAAGATACAAAATTCATATTGATGTATGTTGCTTATTGAGTTGTATTTGAAATGTCCTTTCTATTGAAGATTTCAGCTGTCCGTAGCTTGATTACTCAATTTTGGTATCATTATTTACGATTTGAATAAATCTGAA
>DDUM01000073.1:2929-5441 GCA_002344795.1 Flammeovirgaceae bacterium UBA2338
ATTACATATTTGCTTAGTTCTGGTGAATAGATTTCTTCGTGCTGGTGCATAAAGAAGTAAACTTTCTCAATATCCTGACTCATCCATAATTTAATACGCTGTACCCAGTCATCTACGCGGGTATAATCGGTGGGGTGAAGTCCGTTACCTACAAAGCGAATAAAAGCCGAGGGTGTAGTGAGTCTCATGTGCACGCAATCTCTTCTGCCCGAGGCATCTGTGATGATGGACCCGATCTTGTGTTTCTCCATCATGCTAAACACTTTTTCGAAATGTTCTTCTTCAAACCACTTAGGACTTCTCAATTCAGTAAACACGCTGATGTCTCTGGGAAGCCGTTCCAGAAAACTTTCGAGTGCTTCATAGTTTTTGGGTGTGAAGTTGGGCGGCAGTTGAAGGAAAATGGGACCAAGGTTATCTTTGAAAGCAGAGACACCCTCAAGAAATCGTGTGGTAACTTCTTCTGCCCCCTTCAATCTTTTGTAATGCGATATCTGATCCGTGAACTTTGGGCAGAATTGAAACCCTTTCCCTACTTTATTTTTCCAACCTTCCACCTGCTTAACTGTCGGCATACGATAAAAGGTGGCGTTCAGTTCTATACAATTGAAATGGGTAGCGTAATGTTTAAGAAAATCTGTTTCTTTGGTTTTTTCGGGATAAATTTTACCCACCCAATCCTTGCGACCCCATTTCGCACAGCCAACAAAAACCTGAGGTTTTTTTCTGCTCTTACTTTTTTTGAGAACAGCAGTTGTCTCTGCCCTGTCGGAAGGGAGAGAGAAATCAACATCTTCCAGGTCATCTTTTTTTATTTTGCCAAAATCCATTTACAGATTTAATTGATAGTAAGTTGTTATTAAAAAGAGCCACTTCAACTAGTTGAAGTGTTATCATTCTGTTTTAATTGGGTATTAAAAAGAATTCGTACTTATTACATGGATTGTAAAGCCTGAATACTTTAATGCCATTTTGTGGCAGATCAAAAGCATAGAATTCTCCTCCTGCGAAAATCTCATCCGTAATTTCTTTGAGTGCCAACTCTGTGCCTGCTGGTGGAGTGGCGGAGTAGTAGTATTGATCGAGGAGGCTAATCTTGACCAGGTTGACAGCAGTAGTGGTCGGTTGGTATTCTCTAACGTATATTTCTCCATCATCCATGATAAACCCAACGGAATAGATGGGAATGGTAGGATCGTTTAACTGTACGCCATAGAAAAATACAAATCCACTGGTTCCGGGAAGTTTCTGGGCAATGCTTCCTGTTTCCTGTAAACTGTTGCCCTGGTCGTCAAAAATAAATAACGCATTGACAGTGTAAACTGTTTTTGTGAACTCGATCCCTCGGTTACTAAGCAAGGAGTTGACAAGGCTCACAGTACCTAGCCCTGATGTTTGTCCGAAGTATTTTGGTTCGGTGTTGTTTACCCCCGAAGCGCAAAGATCGGGGCCGGTAAGACTGAAATCGCTTAAGGTAAGCGCACTTATGTTATTGGATTGGCCATTTAAATTAAATGACAAGGGATTTTCTAATACCAACTGACCGTTGGATAACGTGTATTTAGTGAAGTGGTTCAGGGTAATCCGTGAGTTGGCCAACACTTCATCTCTTGTTGTCCCTATTCCTGCAAACTCAGCGGTAAGGTTGCGTTTGGTTAAATCTATCGTCCAGAAAATTGAAATATTCTTATCTGTTAATATTACTTGTTGCGTAGGATTGATGGTGCCAAAAATTTGAGGATTGTCCAGATTAAACTTTCCCAGGTTTTCTGTGATGACCCTGGCAAATTCATTTTCATCATTGGCACCAGCGGGAGTAAAAACCAACTGGGTAGGATTCGAAGTGTCTGATATACTTTCAAAAATCAAACCATCGCCTTCTTTCTTTTTAAATAAGAATTCAAACTCTCCGCCAAAAGTGGCCTGATCCAATTCAAAGAGATAATGGAATACACCATAGGTTTCCAGAATCAATTCCAATCCAAGGGCATTGTCAATGCGATAGGAAATGGTGTGGTCAAAAAACTCTCCATTGTTGTCCGGTACATCAGATTTGATGTTCACGTTGCCATCAGGAGTAAATTTCATCAGAATTAAGAATGTTCCTGATTCTTCCGTTGGTTGATATTCTAATCTCCACCCGTTGGCTGGTGCCGTGAGGTCTGTTCTCAGACCACTCACTGCCTCCTTTACTCTTTCTTCAACAGGTGGTAAGTCAGTACTGTCTTCGCTGCAGGAAGCTGCAATGAAGAAAAATATCAATAGGGCCATGACCGATCGCAACATCCTAATTTAGTTTAGCCTGAATGGCATTTCGTACTGCTTGTAAATCAACACCAACTACTTTTACATAATGCTCCCTGATGGCAGTCAATTTTTGTCTCACCAATTCACGCCCTGCATTTCTGGCTTCACATGCCGGGGTAAGACAACCTGGTTCATCTGTCATGAACTCAGATTCGAAATTGGGGTCGTATAAAAAGAAAGCTACTGTTTCGGCAAAGTCTTCATT
>DDUM01000092.1:0-694 GCA_002344795.1 Flammeovirgaceae bacterium UBA2338
CAACGGAAAAAACGCGCCAGGGAGTGAAAAAAATTTGTCGCGGGGAGGGGGAGGGGGAGAAGTTTTTTTTTTTTGGTGGGTTTGGGGGGGGGCGAAGCGGGGGGGGGGGGGGGGGGGGTATAGGGTATATGATATAGAGAAGGTAATGAAGTTTTCTACTTCACCAACTTCTTGTACTCTGCCTCATCAAAACCCACAGCTATCACTTTGCCCCCTACTTCAATTAAGGGTCTTTTGATTACGCTGTTCTGGGTAGTCATCAGGTCAATGGCTGCTGTAAGATTGGTTATCTTGGATTTGGCCGTATCGTCCAGCTTGCGCCAGGTCATGCCTTTTTTATTCACCAGTGTCTCCCACCCTACCTGCTTGCTCCAGTCTTTCAGTTTCGCAGCTGTAATGCCTTTGCTTTTGTAGTCGTGGAATTCGTAGTCGATTTTCTTTTTCTTCAACCAGTCGAGGGCTGATTTTACTGTGTTGCAATTCTTTATTCCGTATACGGTCATTATTTATGATTTGATGATTTAAGATTTATGGAGATTAAAATTAGCCACAAAGACACTAAGGCACAACAAGGTTGGTTTGTGAGGGTCGGTTTATTAACCGCGAAGACGCAGAGGCGCAAAGTTTTTTGTACTTGAATTGGTTCGTGAGGATACGAACCTTGGGTGGGGACTCTGAGCAGGTATAAAGATCA
>DDUM01000092.1:903-9472 GCA_002344795.1 Flammeovirgaceae bacterium UBA2338
ATCACCTCAATCAGGAGATTGCTTCGGCAAGCCGCCCCGCTTTCCTTCCTTGCCTCGCAATGACGAATTAAGAATAGCCACTAAGGCACTAAGACACAAAAACCCTCACTGACAAATTGCCTCTTTGTGCCTTTGCGTCTTGGTGGCAATTCAAAAGGATTCCCTCAATTCAAATACCTTGTGAGCCCTTTCCACCAGGCGTTGCGATTCGTTGAAATCGAGGGTTTGCTGAGCATCGCTGAACGCCTTTTCTGGTTGCTGGTGCGTCTCATAGATGATCCCATCCGCACCGGCCATGATACTCGCCAGTGCAATCGGCTCCACGTACTGGCGCAAACCTACGCCATGGGAAGGGCCTGCCACCACCGGCAAATGGGTCTTTTCTTTCAATATCGGAATGGCATTCACATCCATGGTATTGCGGCTCGCCTTTTCATAGGTACGAATACCGCGTTCACAAAGAATCAGCTTTTCGTTGCCTCCACTGAACACGTATTCAGCAGATGACAACAGCTCTTCCAACGTTCCCGAGATGCCGCGCTTGATCATCACTGGTTTATCAATGTGTCCCAGTTCATCCAGCAGATTAAAATTCTGCGTGTTGCGCGCCCCCACCTGAAAGACATCTACGTAGTCGTACATCTCGGCAATCTGGCTTACCTGCATCACCTCACTAATGATCTTAATGCCAGCAGCCCTTGCCATCGTTGCCCACAGTTTCAAACCTTCAGCACCCAATCCACGGAAAGCATAAGGTGAACTGCGTGGCTTGAACACACCACCCCTCATGATCGATATCTTGTTTTCAATCAGGTGAGCAATGGTAGTTTCTATTTGTTCCTCCGATTCAATAGAACATGGGCCTGCCATGACAGACAACGACCCATTTCCAATCTCCACACCATCTCCCAAATCAATGATTGTGCGTTTCACTTTCCACTTTCTGGAAACCAGCTTGTAATCATCGGATACCCGATGGATATCGGCTATTCCTGATAGTCTTCCCACCTGGCGGATATCATAGTCCTTCTTGCCTATTCCAATAACGTATTCACCTAACTGGGTTTTTACCTCTGTAGTTTTATAACCCAATTCAGTTATCGCTTTATCTATACTTTCTTTTTCTTGCCTTGAAACGGATGGTTTTAACTGAATGATCATCGATGCGCTTTTAATGATTTTACAAATTCCGGAATATCGCTTTCCAGGTTTTTACTCTCCTTTAACATAGAGATGAACGCACTCCCCACAATTGCCCCTGCACTGTACTCACACACGGCAGCAAAAGTGTCGTGATTGGAAACCCCAAAGCCAATGAGCAAGGGATTCTTCAATTTCATCTTTTGCAATCGTTCAAAGTAGGCGCGCTGCTCCTTACTAAAGTTTTTCTTCGCTCCTGTGGTAGATGAAGATGATACGGCATAAATAAATCCATTGGACACTTTGTCTATGGTCCTGATGCGCTCTTCTGAAGTGGTAGGCGCGATCAAAAATATATTTTGCAATCCGTTGGCCTCAAATGTGGCCTTGTACATCTCCTGGTACTCCAGCAAAGGCAAATCAGGAATAATCAAACCATCTACCCCCGCTGCTACCGCTGCCTCACAAAATGCTTTCACACCAAACTGAAGGATAGGATTAAAATAACCCATCAAAATGATGGGCGCCTTCACCTGAGGTCTCAGTTCGCTTACCTGCTTCAACAACAAACGCAACGTCATTCCATTGTCAAGTGCCGACTTGTTACTCGCCTGGATGACTGAACCATCGGCCACAGGATCAGAAAAAGGAACTCCTATTTCTAATATATCCGCTCCGGCTTCTTCCAACAATTTCCCTACCCGGACGGTATCCTCCAAAGCCGGAAACCCGGCTGTGTAGTAGACTGACAACAATCCCTTTTTATTCTTCTCAAAAAGTGTATTGATTCTATTCTGCTTTCGCTCTATGACTTCCATAATTCTTCCTCAATCACAATGTTTTAATGGTGACCAAAATTCTTTTCCCCGGCTGTGATGGTCAGATCCAGTCCATTTTGCTTAGGTGGCAGCGGACAAGTTGCAAACTCCGTAAATGCACAGGGAGGGTTATAGCTTTTATTAAAATCCACAATTACCTTTCCATCTCCATCAGGATATTTTACATACATGTATCGTCCGGAAGGATAGGTTTCTGTTTCGTTGGTCTTGTCCCCAAACAATATGTAGTACTCCCCTTCCGTTCCATCATCAATGGCATCCAACCTGTATTCAACACCATCGATAGTAAATACCAAAGCTCCGGGGCAAGGCGACTGATAAGTTTGCCCCAGAATATTGGTAATGGCAATATGTTTAAGCGGTTCGTATTTTTCCCATTTAGCCTCCACTCTCCATTTGGGATCGATGGGATAACGCTCTACCCCCGTAAAGTTTTTCACCGCTTCGCTTTCCAGATCACGGACCCTTACGCCTAATTTTCCAGATCGATCAATGACCAACCATTCCAATGTCCCATAACTCATTACAGGATAAAAAGACGAATCCGGAATATGAATCACTTCATGATTAACCGCTATGGAATCTTTCATTATTTCCACCCCCTCATTCACCTCCATGATCACCTTGCCTTGCTGCACGACAAACGTTCCTGCATTTGACACCATCTTACCTTCAGGAAAAACCACATCATTGGAAGGATCACTCCCAAACGTATTGAAGCCTTCCTTCAACCAATACAACCCCGCGAGGTTCAGCCAACCGTTGTCACCCACCAATTGTGTAGCCACCCTATTGGCATGCCACGCATTGATTTCATTTTCATAAGTCACCCTATCAATAGTGTTTTCTTTTTGAGGCGAACAACTTAATATTAGTACAAAGATGGATAGCAAGATATATTTCATTGGGGGTATCGTTTAGGGTTTAGGACTTAGGACTTAGAGCTTAGGATTTAGGGGTTTAGGACTTAGGACTTAGAGCTTTGGATTTAGGATTTAATAATTTCCATAACGAATATACGTATCCAGGTCTTTATCACCACGACCACTCAGATTAATAACTACTACATCATCGCTATCAAATGCGAGTTTGTCCAATGCTGCAATGGCATGAGCGGACTCAATGGCTGGGATAATTCCTTCTAAACGACTCAGTGCAATCCCTGCATTCATGGCCTCATCATCTGTCGCATTCAAAAAACGTACACGGCCAATATCAAACAAATGCGCGTGCATGGGGCCAATGCCCGGATAATCCAGCCCGGCTGAAATTGAATACGGCTCAATCACTTGCCCATCGGCTGTTTGCATCAACAACGTTTTGCTGCCGTGCAACACTCCAGGCTTACCAAGAACGGTTGTAGCTGCTGACTCGCCCGTATCCACTCCCTTACCAGCTGCTTCTACTGCTATCAAGTTCACATGTTCTTCTTCCACGAAATGATAATAAGCACCTGCTGCATTACTTCCTCCGCCAACACAAGCGATCACATAATCGGGATAAGGGTTGCCCTGCTCTTCAATCAATTGACTTCTTATTTCCTTACTAATGACAGACTGAAATCGCGCTACCATATCCGGATACGGATGAGGCCCGACCACCGATCCAATGATATAATGGGTGTCCGTTGGGTTGCTGATCCAATGCCGCATGGCTTCGTTCGTTGCATCTTTCAACGTCATGCTTCCACTCATTGCAGGAACTACCGTAGCTCCCAGAATTCTCATTCGCTCTACGTTTGGCTTTTGTCTTTCTATGTCCACCTGCCCCATATAGACGATGCACTCCATCCCCATCAGCGCACAAACTGTGGCTGTGGCTACTCCATGCTGGCCTGCACCTGTTTCCGCAATGATTTTATTTTTACCCAGGTGCTTTGCCAAAATAATTTGGCCCACCGTGTTATTGACTTTATGCGCACCTGTATGACAGAGATCTTCCCTTTTCAAATACACCTTCGCATTATATTTGTCAGAAAGTCTGGAGGCAAAGTAAAGGGGTGTGGGTCTTCCTACAAAAGTTTTAAGCAACAGGTCAAATTCCTTTTTAAAGGATTCACTTTCCATGACAGAGAGATAAGAAGTTCTCAACTCCTCCACATTAGGAAATAACATTTCGGGGATAAAGGCACCTCCAAATTGTCCGTAATACCCTCTTTCGTCTACCAGCATAATTTATGTTTAATTAACAAGTTGAGTTTTGATATGTCCTTAACACCAGGAGCAATTTCAATTCCACTGTTCACATCAATGGCAAACAATTGCTTGTGGTTCAATTCTTTAATCAGATTTACATTCTCAGGATCGATCCCACCACTCAAAAAGAAGGGGACATCCCCTTCATAATTTTTAAGGAGGTTCCAATTGAATACAACACCATTGCCCCCTCTCGCTTTTCCTTTTGTATCGAATAAAAAATAATCAACAACGGATTGGTATGCGTTTACTATTCCAAAATCAAAATCATCATCTACTGAAAAAACTTTGATCACCCCAATCCTATTTTCTTTTAACTCTCTGCATTCGTTTGGAGACTCGTCCCCGTGGAGTTGCACAAAATCAAGGCGATGTTTCGATACCAATTTGATAATGGTTTTCACGTTCTCATTCACAAACACACCCACCCACTGTATACGGGCATCAAGATCATCCGGGATTTTGAAATTCAATCCAACATATCGTGGCGACTTTTCATAAAATATAAAACCCATAAAATCAGGCCTGGACGATGCCACTTCCAGCACGTTTCTGTTATCCCGCATTCCACAGACTTTAAGTTTAATGGGCATCCGTCTTCATTTTATTTTCCAATCGATCCAATTCTTTGATGAACTCCGTGGCTGCGTGTTCCGGTCTGGCTGACCGCATGAACAATTCCCCAATAAGAAATCCATCAAAACCACAAGCACGCAAGTCGGCCGCAGTTGCCGGGGTCTCAATTCCACTTTCAGATACACTGACAAACTCCCTGGGAATACTTTGAATCAATTGTTTGCTCAAATCAGTACTCACCTCAAATGTTTTCAGGTTTCTGTTGTTTACCCCTATGACATCCGGTAGGGATTCAAGATTAGCTTGCAATTCTTCTTCATCGTGTACTTCTAACAATACTTCCATTTGTAAAGACTGCGCGGTTGCACAAAGGCGCTTCAACGCAGGCGGATCCAGGATAGCTGCAATCAGTAAAATCACATCAGCACCCATTGATTTGGCTTCCACCAACTGGTACTCGTCAATCACAAAATCTTTTCGCAGTATCGGGCAAAAATTAAATTTTCTCGCAGTCGTCAGGTCTTCGCTGCTTCCTCCAAAGAAGGTGTTGTCTGTGAGCACGGAAAGTGCAGAAGCCCCCGCCTGCATGTATCCTATTGAAGTGCGTTCTACCGAAACATAAGGATTGATATCTCCTTTGGAGGGAGATCTTCTTTTTATCTCTGCAATTATCCCGGACTTGTCCGCTCGTTTTATGTATTGCCGAAGTGAAACAGAAGGCGTTTCGAAATAGATACTCTGCTCCAGCAGTTTTACAGGATACAGACCTTTTCTTTCTGCCACTTCTTTTTCCTTGTGTTTTACAATTTTGCTCAATATATCCATGGTCAGCCGATAATCTTTTTGAATGTTTGTAGTGCCGCACCAGACAACAGCGCTTCCTCCGCTTTCACCACAGCCTTTGTTATTCCTTCACTTGTATCACCGCAGTACAAGGCCATCCCTGCATTGGCCACTACTACTGCATTTTGCGCTTCGGTACCGTTGCCTTCTAAAATTTTCATGAATATTTCAGCGGCCTCTTCCACGGTATCTCCTCCACCAATATCAGCAGGTTTGATCTGAGGCAAACCCAAATCTGCAGGCTCCAGTTGGTCCTCCCCCCGGTTAGTGAACATCTTAAAAGGTCCAGTGAGGGATATCTCGTCATAACCATTCAGGTCATGCAAAATCACATAGTCTTTTTTACCCTGTTGATAGAGGTATCCGTACTGGCGTGCCAGCTCCAGGCTGAACACCCCTACCAGTTGTCTTTGAGGTTTTGCCGGATTTACGATTGGGCCCAGCATATTAAAAAATGTTTTTACGCCCAGTTCCTTTCTGATGGGCGCAATGTTCTTCATGGCCGGGTGAAACAAGGGCGCATGCATAAAGAAAATGTTTGCCCTTTCCAATTCACTCTTCAATTTCGAAAGGTCATTTGAAAACTGATACCCAAAATGTTCCATTACATTGGAAGAGCCGCTCACTGAAGACACTCCATAATTGCCGTGCTTGGCGACAGGCTGACCAGCAGCTGCAACCACAAATGACGAAAGGGTGGAGATGTTAAAAGTATTTTTTCCATCGCCACCGGTGCCACACACATCCATTACCGGCAGATCTGTTTCCACAGGTATACATAACTCCAGCATGGCATCCCTGAAACCTTCCAATTCCTCAATGGTGATGGTACGCATCATGTACACCGTTATAAAAGCACTCATCTGACTGGCATTGTATTTTCCAGAAGCCAGCTCCATCAGTACCTGTCGTGCTGTCGCTTTATCCAGCGAGCGGTAATCAATCAATTCATTTAATATCTCTTTCATTCTTTCGTTGAATTAATTATTGATCCAGTTGGCCATCATTTGCTTTCCATGTTGTGTCAAAATTGACTCGGGGTGAAACTGCACGCCCTTTACATCAAATTTTGTATGCGCTATTGCCATGATCAATCCTGCATCGTTAACAGCCGTCACCTTCAACACTCCATTGACACTTTCAGGATTTACCGACCATGAATGATAGTGGCAGACCTCTATCTCCTGTGGGATATCTTTGAAAAGAATTTCATTCTGATCCGGGAAGGAAGTTTTACTGGTAACACCGTGCAGCACTTCTTTCATGTTGAACAAGGTAGCATTGTAAACTTCCGCAATGGCCTGGTGACCCAAACACACACCCAAAATACTTTTTTCGGAACCATACTCTCTTATCAGTTGTTTCATGATCCCCGCTTCATCCGGCAGGCCTGGTCCCGGGGAAAGTAAAATTTTATCAAACTCATTTACAGCCTCTATTTCAATTTGATCATTTCTCACTACTGTTGTATCCAACTCCATCTCCCTGAGCAGATATACCAGGTTGTAGGTAAATGAATCGTAGTTGTCGAGCACCAAAACTTTTCTGTTCTTTTTCATAATTCTTCTGCCATTCTAATGGCTTTTCTTAATGCCTCTAATTTGTTATTCACTTCCTGCAATTCATTTTCAGGAACCGATTTTGCTACTATGCCTGCACCGGCTTGCGTAATCAACTGATTGGATTTGCTCAAAAAGGTGCGGATCATAATCGCGTGATTGAAGTCGCCATTGAACCCAAGAAAGCCAATCGCTCCACCATAAAAACTCCTGTTTGTATTTTCGTATTCATTAATGAGTGTCATCGCCTTGTACTTAGGTGCTCCGGACAAGGTGCCTGCGGGAAAGGTATTGGCAGCCACTTTAAGCGGTGACCTGTTTACAATTTTCCCTGTTACTTTGGATACCAGGTGAATGACATGGCTGTAGTATTGAATTTCCTTGAACACTTCCACTTTCACATCCTCCGCATCCCTGCTCATGTCGTTGCGTGCCAGGTCCACCAGCATCACATGCTCTGCGTTCTCTTTTTCATCATTGGCCAGGGCAGTTGCCAACGCTGCATCTTGCTTATCATCCCCCGTTCTTTTAAAGGTACCGGCAATGGGAAAGATAGCAGCTTCATTCCCTTTGATTTGGATTTGTGCCTCCGGAGAAGAGCCAAATATTTTAAAGCCACCAAAATCGAAATAGAATAAGTACGGTGACGGGTTAATCGATCTCAAAGCGCGGTACACATTGAACTCATCCCCCTGGAATTGCGAGCTGAACCTTCTGGACAGCACAATCTGAAATACATCTCCTCTTTTGCAGTGAGAAATTCCAGAAGCCACCATTCCCCGGTATTCATCATCCGTAACATTTGAAACTTCCGATGAATTGGTTGAAAAGGAGAAGGTACTCAACCGATTGCTAAAAATAATTCTTTGTATGTCCTCCAGCCCCGATCGTGTGTCAGGTGCGGTGGCATTTTCAAAAAGCATCAGCTGATTGGAGAAATGATCGATAACAATCACATAACGAAACACCTTGTACAATACATCCGGAATTTGCCTATTGGTAATGGAGATGTCAATTTTTTCAAAATATCGAACCGCATCATACGTCATGTACCCAAAGAGGCCACCGGATATATACTTCGCATCTCCATTTTGGACATCGAATGAATTTCTGAATTGATCCAACCGTTCCAGCACTTCGCTCTTATTTTCCAACACATCAACTGTCGCGCTTCCATCAGGGTATTTTACAGTAACCTTATCATCATCCACCTGGAAGGAGGCGATGGGATCGCAGCAGATCAACGAAAGACTGTTCTCCTGTCCGTGATAGTCAGAACTCTCCAACAAAAAGCTACCTGCATATACGTCCCTAAGTTTTAAATAAATGTTCACTGGCGTGAGGGTGTCCGCCAGAAGCTTTTTTGATCGCGTGTAAATTTTAAAATCCATTTTTCTACAGTGTATAAAAACAAAAA
>DDUM01000002.1:0-351 GCA_002344795.1 Flammeovirgaceae bacterium UBA2338
GCGTTTAAGAAGAATATGGAAAAGAAATCCCTGCGGGATAAAGATCGCCACCAACAGAACGAGAAACTAAAGTAAAGTCAATTCCCCCCGTTTTAATATTGGGATAACGGAATACTTATCTGGTGTGAGGCAAAACGCTATGTCTTTGTGAATGTTTAATCGATTGAGTCTCTTCACATGAGAAGAAGTGCTAAGAAATTTCACCATGTCATCTTTAGCACTGAGGTAAAGTTCCTGTGCTATTATGGGGGCATCACAGTCAGGTTCAATGTACTTTCTAAGGGTGTCTACCAATGCACCTGCGAAAAGGCTGTCTTCTAAATTGATTTTCCCTTTCCATCCAGCACAAAC
>DDUM01000002.1:649-179130 GCA_002344795.1 Flammeovirgaceae bacterium UBA2338
GATCCTATTAGTATTTTCTTAGCACCTTTTGATTTTTCAATAGCCAGTGTTCCGTTAGTGGTGGTAAATGCGATCTTTAGTCCGTTGATATTTTCATCCATATATTCGAAAGGGGAGTTGCCCTTGTCGAAGCCAGGAATTTTTTGACCGTTACGTTCACCAGAAATAACATAACCTCTCAATTTCATTCGCTCACACTCCTTTTCGCTGGCTATAGGCACAATGCACTCGACACCATGTGCAAAGGCGGTCACCATACAACTGGTGGCGCGAAGGATATCCACAACAACTACAACCTTATCTGAAACATCATATAGGTGTATGAGCTCCGGACTAAGGCAAACATCAATTGTTTTCATAGGTCTTTACCTTGATAATTATGATCATGTGAGATCATGATTTTTTTAAGTTCGGCCTAACTACTTTCGGCAGGAAGGTCATTTCCCTGATAATCATGAACTTCCTTGGCGCACTCAATAACTTTTGCCAGTTGACTCAGAATAACAGTATTCAGACTTTATTTCTTTTACAATTCAAAAACTAAAGCTTAGACAAAAGGCAATTTACTAACTACAGCCTTCAGATCTCTATTTCGAACTGAGATCAGTATCTCTGATTCGGCTTTAACGTGGTCAATGGTTACATAACCCAACCCGATGCCGATACCCAACACAGGCGATATTGTACCAGATGTGACTGTTCCAATTACTTCCCCCGACATATTTTTGATTTCATAACCATGGCGAGGTATTCCTTTATCAATCATTTTGAATCCAACCAATTTGCGGGTAACGCCCTCCTCTTTTTGTTTCTTTAGGTTTTCAGAATTGGTAAACTCTTTGGTGAATTTGGTTATCCACCCCAGACCCGCCTCAAGAGGAGAGGTGGTGTGGTCAATATCATTACCATATAAACAAAAACCTTTTTCTAAACGCAATGTATCCCGGGCTCCAAGACCAATGGGTTTGATGTTCACGTCTTTGCCTGCATCAAACAAAGCGTTCCAAACTTTTTCTGCGTGATCTTTATGCACGTATACTTCAAAGCCACCGGATCCGGTGTATCCTGTGTTACTCAGTAGCACATCATTAACTCCCGCAAATTCACCTATAGCGAAATGGTAAAATTTGATCGTACTAAGGTCAATTTTAGTTAATTTTTGGAGAACGTCCACAGCTTTGGGGCCTTGAACGGCAAATAGACAAGTCTCACCCGATATATCCTTCATGTCAACGCCATCTGTATTGAATTGAGAAATCCAATTCCAATCCTTGTCAATGTTACCAGCATTTACCACCAGTAAATAGTCATTGTCTTTTATTTTGTAAATGATAAGGTCGTCAACAATTCCGCCATCCTTATCCGGTAGACACGAATACTGTGCTTGCCCGTCAATCATTTTACTGGCATCATTGCTCGTTACACGTTGGATTAAATCCAAAGCATTGGGGCCTTTAAGAGTAAATTCGCCCATATGTGACACATCAAACACACCCACGCTCTCTCGCACCGCCATATGTTCCTCAATGTCAGAGGAATACCGAACCGGCATGTTGAAACCTGCAAATGGCACCATTTTAGCGCCTAATTTTTCATGAATTGCATTTAGGGGAATTCTTTTTACTTCGTCCATGGTATAAAATCTTGTTATCCCAACAAAACTATAAGAATCCTGGAGAACTTACTGAATTACTTGCTCAAAGGTATTTTGGTTATCAGACAGGAACTTTCGCAACGCCTGTTGGGACATAAGCGGCCGAAGGCGTTCAAGTGCACTATTGGCGTAATCGATGAATCCCAGGTGAGCCGCTTCAATACTGTATGCTTTCAAAAGTTTTACAGAGAATGGATTGGCAAGGAGGGCATCCGTTAAAATGGTATAAGGAACCAGGTTATCACTACCATTTACCTTAAAATAATGAGCTGAGGAAATGACGGCATCTTCAAGGTAGGAGTTTGCAGAAGCCAGCCATTTATATTGTCTACTGGCTGAAGTTGTGTCTTGACGGGCTTCACTCAGTATGGCTTCAATGAATACACGGAGACTGTTGTTACGTCCTGAAAAATTAACGGTGCCACTTTTTAGTTTCTGAGTTAGAATTTGAGCCTCCTTTTTGTTGGCGAGCAATTCCAATTCAAAAAGTGATATTTGGTTATAGAGCTGTCGGTCTAAGAGTTTCAATCCTGAGACTTTTTCAAAAACTCTTATCGCTGCTTCTGTTTCATCCGCTTCAAATAATTTCTGACTTCGATCCAATAGGGCGCGGGCTTTCAATTCTTCATCTTCAATTTGACTTAGCGCTAAGTTAAAAGTTGTAGAATCAGATAAGGAAATTCTGTAATTGCAGTACAATAATTTTTCCTCATCAGTAAGTGTAGCGGTAGTACTGGCAGTTAGCGCCCGGATAATTTGAGTTGCAAATTGATAATATGATGTATCGGAAGCACTTTTAAGACTATCCCATTTGATTAATGCCTCATCTGTTCTTCCGGCCTCTGTAAGTGAAATGGCGGCTACGGGTAGCGCGTCCGAGTGTTGTTGGTTGGCCACAAAATCGATAAAGGTGGATGCATCTTTCGGTGCCCTGTTTTCGAGTGCCCAAAGTGCAAGGATGGTATTGTATTTATCTTGTTCCTCGCTAAAAATGGCAATGTTTTCCAATAGTGAAAACGCTTTTCTGGTTTGTCCATCGGCATACAAAGAAAGCGCGGCACTAAACAACACTGGTTCACTGAAGTCTTTGTTAATTGGGTTTTCGCCAATGGAAATTACTTTATTAATAAATGTGCTGTCTAATTCACCAAGGTGATTGAGCATGTAATTGTTAATGAGATTTGCTGTGAATAGATTGAGCAACGTGTCAGACTCTAAATCGATATCCATGTTAATTTTGGTTCCCTGGATATTGGCGAAAGCCAATGCGTTGCTTCTTATGCCTATGTTATCAGAGGCGATCAGTTTAAAGAGTGAGTCTGCATTTACAGGCAGGTTATTTTTTGCAGCTACACCAATAAAATTGGCATCGGCCGCATCTTTTATTACTCTTTTATTACTTGCTGATTGTAAATAATACAGAGAAGAGTCTATAAGGTTTATTTTAGAATAGATGATGCCAAGGGAATTTTTAATAGGACCGCTATCAGGAAAATGTTGAAGGGCTTCATTGAGGACGAGACGGGCTTCCATCCATTGCCCGTTTCTTTGATAGGTCTGACTTAAATTGATGTAGGCAAACTCGGTAGGCCTTCTTTCCGTTGCACGATTATAAAAATTTCTTTCCTTAATCGTGTTGTAATTTTTTTTGGCTTCAAGATTGGCGAGGGCATAATTGGCGTGATGATTTAGAAATCCATAATTGCCCGACTGCTGATAAAAGGCTTCCGCAAATCTATTGTCGCCTATTGTTTGATAGAGATCTCCGGCTGCTGTATAATATCCACCATATGCGTTTTGAACAGGAACCTGCCATGTGTTATAGAAAACGAATGCCAGCGTAGCAATGATGCCTCCAAACCGAAATGTGAAGTAAGGCATGTTGCTGGGCTTATATAATATTTTATGAACCGCCACATTTTCAGCCAGCATCCCAAGAAAATTGGAGATTACATAGGTTAGAAAGATTATACCATACCCAAGATGAGCGTAAATGATTGCATCATTAATAATAATAAGTGCGGAATCATTTGCTGTACCAATAAAATACGCAATGGTAGTAAAGCCAATGGCTCCGATACTCAGAAAAAAGTAAACTCCGAATGGATCGGCATCAATGATTTTTTCGTATTGCGGATATCGTTGGCGAAAGCCCCAAAGACCAAGTAGGCCGGAGATGGTAAGGAGAAGGTAAAAGTTGATGTACATGAAGTTCCAATCGATGGATCCAATTTTGTGAGCGTAGGCCAACGCCAAATTGATCATGTAAATGGAACTGATGATAAGGAAATGATTGAGGCTTTTTCCTTGCTTGCGAGGTTGATTAGCGATATAAATAAATGCGGCAAGGATTTCATGTGCCACCGTTAAAATGAAAATAATGCTGATGATAATACCAGCGGTGACTCCGGTAACCGACAAGTGAAGAAACGGATAGGCTACGGTTGAAAAATTGAGAATGATTAAGCCAAGAATAACCGTAATTGCGGTAAACCAGAGAAGTCTCTTTTTGAAAGCAACTGTGGAGTTAAAAAAATGAAAATAGAAACTTGGAATGCAATAAATAGCAAGTGCGAGAATGGTGAAAAGTTTGTTGGGCTGGTCAAAGACAGAGATGATTTCCATTCGAAACCCCACAATAAAAAGGATGAACAGGCCCATTCCAACTAAATACCAAAACCTTGGAAGTATAGTAATAATGGCCAGCATCATGATCATACTGATCACAAGAACGGTTAGAAAAATATGCCCTGCTAAAACATTGGGTTGTAGGTTTTCACCGAGCAACCTCCCGAAAATGAGATAATTGTCACCGTGAATAGTAAGTTCCAATAAGCCCTGTTGAAAACTATGAACAGGTACCTGGGTAATTTCTTGTTCCTGAACTGTAAACCATGTTAATGCAGGGGCAGGTGAAACAAACCATGAATACCACAGGAAGAGCAAGGAAAAGACGAAAGTACCTCCAATCACTAGCCCAATTTGTTTGTAAATCTTTGCCCACGAATTCCAAAACTGAAGAGAGTGCATTCGGATAGTAATTTTTGGTTCGCAAACTACAGAGGGGCAAGTGAAAATGAAAGCCACTTTAATTCTATGCCTCTATTTAGTTAGATTTGGTAACAAATATTGACCATAAATGAAGGATCAATTGGAAATTAGGCTGTTCGCAGAAAAAGACAAAGATGCAGTTTGGGCCATCATTCACAAAGTGGTGGCCAACGGAGAAACCTACGTTTTTCACCCGGATTCATCACGAGATAAAATGTTGGCCTACTGGCTGGCACCTGACAAGCAAATTTATGTGGCAATTTTGGAGGGCAAAGTGGTGGGTACATTTACATTAAAACCCAATCAACCAGACAGAGGAGCACATATCGCAAATGCTTCCTATATGGTTAGCCCCGATCATGAAGGGAAAGGGATTGGTACGTTCATGGCAAAGTATTCTCTTGAGGAGGCTAAGCGATTGGGTTATCTGGCGATGCAGTTTAATATAGTCATCAAGTCGAATGAAAATGCTATAGCGCTTTGGAAGAAGATGGGCTTTGAAATAATAGGAGAGATCCCCAATGCATTCAATCATCCCAGGTTGGGTATGACCAATGCTTATGTTATGTATAAGGAGTTGTAGCTATTCGAGCACTTTAGGAACTCTAAAAAAATCACTGTCTTTTTTAGGGGCATTCTTTAACACCTCTTCTTTGCTAAGCTGATTTTTTACCACGTCTTCACGCAAAGCATTTACTTCGTGCGACATGGTAGTAAGTGGTTCAATGCCCTCAGTATCGACTTCATTCAATTTTTCCACAAACGAAACCATTTTGCTCATGTCTTCCAGCATTTTTGGAGCATCTTTTTCGTCAATCTCCAGTCGGGCCAAATGAGCCATCTTGCTTAAAGTTTCTTTATCAATCTTCATCTTTCAGTATTCCCGGGTTTTCCTTTTTGAGCTCTGCGTCTATTATGTTGTAGACCTTTTCCTTTAAGGTATTCATGTCATCCAACGTCATGCCTGTGACATCTACAGGTTCATGAAATATGATCTTCGTGGGAACCCAACTTAATAACATTGGCTCTACTGGCAAAAGTATCCAATTGTGGGGAATGGTGACGGGAACGATGGGTATTTGTTTTTCTATAGCCGCTCTAAATGCCCCATCTTTCAGGCGTGCCATTATTGGTGGTTGTTTCGTGTAAATCCCGCCTTCTATAAAAATGGTTAAGCTCTTCCCCTCATCCAGTGCTTTCAGGGACTTCATCAGTGTATCGTACATACTTCTTAGTTTTGTTCGGTCTACGGTGATGTGCAAGTGCTTGTACATCCAACCAAAAACAGGAACGGACTCCATTTCACTTTTACCAACAAAAATGGTACTGTGCGTATTGAGACCCATGGTGGGTATGTCAATAAACGAAAAATGATTGGGGGCAAATATGTATTGCTTCTTTGGATCTAACTTGGTTTTATACTCCAGGTTCCACGGTATACCCAGAAAGAAATAGAGTGATCTTGCCCACCAACGATTGAAAACACCTACCAATTTGAATTGTTTGGGAAAGAAGATAGGGATAAGGAGTGGAATGAAGAAAACGACAAACAACAATCCGAATATTAACATACCGTATGCTGTGTATACTTTTTTTAGAAGTTGCATAGGGAACGTTGTGAAGAGATTAAAAATGAATAACCAGACATTGAATCAATAAATATAAAAAATGCCGCAAGATATGCGGCATTTTTTGAAGTAAGACAATTAGTCTTCCTATTTCACATTAGGGAGTACTTTTGGTACAACTATGATTTCCGTTTGCCTGCCATCAATGTAATTGACGCCACCTTGGTCAAAATAGGCATCCTCTTCTAATGCAATGCGAACATCTTTCTTCCATTCCGGAACATTGACGATACAATTCAACTCAATGGAATAGGCAGTATTGAGATGAAGTGGATAATCTCCATCATCGGGAACACCACCTTGCATATCCCACATACCCAATGTTGTGCCCGCAGCATGTCCATGGTATCCGATCGGGTGCGTGTAGATGGAAGGAGTAATTCCTTCAGAAATGGCTTGGGCACGCGACTCGGCCAAGACCTGGTTTCCGGTTTTTCCTTCCTTAAAATTGTTTGTAAAAATATCCTGTAAACGATTTCCTTTTTTAAAGGCAGCCTTTAAATAGGCAGGCGCATCTGTTTCCCCAGGCTTAAGTATATACGCATGTTGTTGGGTATCCGTATTTAACCTCAGATAAGTAATACCAAAATCAACGTGAATAAAATCTCCTGGGCGGATTACATTTTCATTAAATTCTCCTGGACGCTGAATGTCTACACTCGGATGAAACCATGTGTCTAATTTCAGTTCTTTTATCTTTTCCCTGTACCACCACACTAAATCTTCAGTAGTGGTAACGCCAGGCTGAATTACTCTGTCTGAGAAACCTTCTGCAATTATTTCATGGGCAATCCTGACGATCTGAGGATAGATCTCCATTTCTTTTTTTGATCTTGTCTCCAGCCATGCAACAGCAAGTTTTTCAGCAGACACTACGTTGGCTTGTAACTTTTTGGGTACTACCTTCATCAGGTTATCATAATCATTGGATGTTAAACCATCCGTATGTCCCCAAATTGCAGCTTTATTCACCCCAATTTTTTTAGGGTTTCTTTCTTCAATAATTTTACCAAGTCTCGCCCATTGATCGGGTTGTTCTTCAGGGTTCCAGGCTCTTTTGAACATTTCACCTACATCATACCTTGCCACAGCGAGGTATTCTATTTCATTCCCCTTGTCAAACATTACCAACATGGTAGTTCTACGAGCGGCCATCCAGGTAGCAGGCAGCAATGTTTTTATTACTGGATCTTCATTGTATTCGCGAGACATGACTATCCACATATCATAACCTTCCCTTTTCATCAGGGTAGGTAATAAATTTTTTAGACGGTCATTTAGTAGTTCGTCAATTACCCGGGCTTGTTCTCTTTGGGTGAGCACGGTGGGATATTGTGCCTGTGCAATAAAAGCCCAAAAAAGGCAACAGGTTAAAATCAGTGATGTCTTATTTATCTTAAACATAGTATTTGGTTGTAGTTAATTAGAAAGAAGTCTTTTAAACCCAAAATATACATCTTATGATTGCTATTGGACAAATGAATTAGGATCGGAGTACTAATAATAGGTGGTTAAATTTTAGAATGAATTGCCAATTATTTATATGCAATAACGCATCGTTGATCTTTAAGGATTTCGGTGGCTTTATTTACTTCCGTTCTGGATTTTACATCGTCCATTTTTTCCTTGATATTACCCTCTATTTCTCTCATTCGCATTGCTTCTATGAATCGTTTTACCTCTTCACGATTCTCAAGCAACAAAGGGGGCACCTGGGTGGGTTTATCATCTTCACCTTTGGCGACCATGGTGAAGTAGGAGGTATTGGTATGCTTCACCAGTCCCAGTTTGACATTTTCAGCAATCACTCTTATTCCTACAACCATGGATGTCCTCCCCACATAGTTGACCGAGGCCAGCAAGGAGACCAGGTCACCGACCTCTACAGGCTGCAGAAATTCAACTCCTCCCACGGATACAGTAACACAGTAGTTTCCAGAATGCTTTGTGGCACATGCAAATGCCACTTTATCCATCAATGAAAGTAATATCCCTCCGTGAATTTTTCCTCCAAAATTGGCATACGAAGGAATCATTAATTCGGTAATGGTTGTTTGCGAATGTTTGACTGGCTTGGGTTGATTTTTGTCCATAGTCTGATTTGAGACCTTCAAATTATATAAATCCATGAAGGATTGAAAGGGCTAAGGTACTTGGTTAGCGGATAGTTTGCGCAATAACAATCGAAATCGGATAAACATGGCAATGGCAGTAAGGGTAAGGCCAATAAGTAGCCCGTACCAAATTCCGATACTTCCATACCCTGCTTTAAATCCAAGGTAATAACCAAGTGGCAAACCAATGATCCAATAGGCAATGAAAACGAGGACAGTAGGTATTTTCACATCCTGCAACCCCCTTAAGGCTCCACTGCATACCACCTGAACACCATCTGATAGCTGGAAGAACCCCGCTATCACAATCAGTGGAGAAGCGATCGCAATTACGTCTACATTATCAATGTAAATAGTGGGAAGAAAATTTCTGCCTACAATAAAAATGATGGCCCAGAGTGTCATAAATGCTAGTGCAATCAGTATGAGGGTATAGGCAACATCCTTTAGTTTCTTGAAATTTCGTTTCCCCAATTCATGGCTTACCCTTATAGTAGCTGCTGAAGCAAGACCTGATGTAGTCATATAACTGATGGTAGCCAGGTTAATGGCAATCTGATGGGCAGCAAGACTGTTTGTGCCCAGCCAGCCCACCATGATGGCCGAAAAATCGAAGGCTGCAACCTCAAAGATAAATTGCATCCCTGCGGGTATACCAATATTCAATAAACGATTGAAAAGCTTTTTGGAGTAATTCCCTACTGCCATACCTGCACGGTAGATACTAAATCGTTTTGCGAAATAGATGAACCCAACCATGACCAGCATCATCACTATACGCGATATCAATGAACCCCATCCGGCTCCGTTCAGACCAAGGGCTGGTAACCCTGCATGTCCATATATCAGTATAAAGTTTAAAAGAATGTTCAACACTACACTACCCAACATAATGATCATCGCGATGCGTGTGTTGGATAATCCTTCCATGAATTGACGTAAGGACTGGAAAATGAGAACCGGCATCAATGAAAATGCAAGAATGGATAAATAAGGAATAGCCAGTTGTACTACATCTTCGGGTTGACCAATTAGATAAAGCAACGGACGGCAAAGAAGTACAACTCCTATTAGAATTAAGCCATTAATGAAGGCAATCATTAACCCATGTCGGAGTGTATCATTTATTTTTTCTGTATTATTTTCACCATGAGCAGTTGCCACCAAAGGAGTGATGGCATAAGATACACCTATACCGAAAAGCATTAATAAATTGAAAACAACATTGGCAAGTGAAGAAGCTGCCAAGGAGGTGGCGCCCACATGCCCAACCATGATACTGTCCGTTACACCCACCATTACATGGCTCAACTGACTTAGCATTACAGGGTATGCCAATTGCCAACTCTGCTTAGCGTGCGGACGATATCTGTCGAGTGAGATCAAAATCCTTTTATTCTGGCCAACTTCAATATTCCAATCACACTTAGACTATCCGTGATTTCACCATCCTCCACCATTTGAAGTACTTTTTTAAAAGGTAATTTTTTTACGATGAGATCCGCTTCTGTATCTTCTGGATTTGACTTGCCTTCTTCAAGACCTTCTGCTAAAAAAACATAACCAATTTCATCGGACACAGAATTGGAAAGGTAAACTGTAGCGATTTCTGTCCAGTGCGATGCAGTCAGTCCGGTCTCCTCTTTTAACTCCCTTTTGGCTGATAATAAGGTATCAATATCCAAAGGACCACCTCCTTCAGGTATTTCCCATGACCATTGATCCAGGGTGTAACGATGCTGGCCTACAATCCATGTATTGTTATTTTTATCCAAAGGGATAATGCCAATAGCTTTATTCTTGAAATGAACCTTTCCGTAGATCCCATTTCCACCCGAAGGATTAATGACTTGATGCTCATCCAGTTTGATCCATGGGTTTTCATAAACCTTCTTAACCGAAACGGTCTTCCAATTATTTTTCTTTATCGAGTCCATTGTAGAAATCGTTAGATCACAAAACTATTCTTTTTATAAGAATAAGTATCTTGCAGCGTGCTTAAGTCTTCCCATACCATTGATTTAATTGAAGCCGGATGCGATGAAGTTGGGCGGGGCTGTCTTGCTGGGCCAGTAGTTGCTGCAGCGGTGATACTTCCAAAAAACTATTCTCACGAAATTCTTAATGACTCAAAACAGTTGAACAAAGAAGAGCGATTGATACTGACGCAGGAAATTCAACGGGATGCGATAAGTTGGGGAATAGCGGAGGTTAGCAATGAGGAAATAGACAAAATTAATATTTTGAACGCCTCCTTTAAAGCAATGCATCGGGCATTGGATAAGCTAACGACAAAACCGAATCTACTGTTAATTGATGGAAATCGATTTCAGCCTTATGGAGATGTAAAATTTGAATGTGTTATTAAAGGAGATGCCACCTACTTGAGCATAGCCGCGGCATCTGTTCTGGCCAAGACTTACCGTGATAAATTAATGGAGAAACTTTCTGAAGAATATCCCGGTTATGCATGGGAAAGCAATGTGGGATATCCTACAGTAGAGCATCGGGACGGTATTCGAAGCTTGGGTATTACTCCCTATCATAGAAGGTCATTTCAATTGCTTCCGTCTCAGTTAGAATTGTTTACTTGAACAGGTAATTAATTATGTGTTTAATTTTTCTTTCGGTCAACGATCATCCAAAGTACAAACTCATAGTTGCTGCCAATCGTGATGAGTTTTATTCCCGTAAAACAGCAGCTGCTTCCAAATGGGAGGATCACCCTGATGTAATTGGCGGAAGGGACCTAGAGGCACAAGGCACCTGGATGGCAATGACCAAAGATGGAAAAATTGGCATGGTGACTAATTATCGGGATCTAAAAAACATTAATCCCAAAGCACCTACCCGTGGTCTATTAGTTACTGATTTTCTCTTCAATGGATATAAAGCAGAGCCCTACTTAAAAGATGTCCATTTAAAAGCTCCTCAGTATAATGGATTTAACCTGGTGGTTGGATCAATTGATGAATTGTTCTATTACTCTAATTACCAATCCAAGATTGTGAAACTGAAGAATGGTTTTTATGGATTGAGCAATCATCTGCTGGATACTCCATGGCCAAAGGTGA
Organism: Flammeovirgaceae bacterium UBA2338; assembly: GCA_002344795.1. Taxonomy (GTDB): domain Bacteria; phylum Bacteroidota; class Bacteroidia; order Cytophagales; family Cyclobacteriaceae; genus ELB16-189. The sequence continues at coordinate 12,171 of DDUM01000002.1, forward strand.
GGAGGGGTAAAGAGAAGATGGCTTCTGTCCTTTTGGAATCAAACCCTGATCCCAGCGCGATTTTTGAAGTACTGACGGATGAAAAGATTGCACCAGATGATCAACTTCCGAATACCGGTTTGGATATAGAAAGAGAAAGGGCCGTATCGGCAATGTTTATCAAATCACCCAACTATGGTTCTCGTTGCTCTACAGTAGTGTTGGTAGATACAGATAATAATGTATCCTACACAGAACGAGTATATGACCTCGAAACATTTGATCATTCCGAGAGGACCTTCAAATGGAAGGTTTAAAACTATTCTATTACAAATCGTGAAAAACTTCCGTTTGTACTTTTAATGGTGTAGACACCTGATGGAAGTCCTCTGATATCTAATTCATTACTGTTCTCGATAAGCAATACCATTTGTCCCATGCTGTTGAATATTGCAAAAGAGCCACTGTAATTAAGTGCAGCTGTTGTTGATCGTGCAATAGGGTTCGGGTGTACAACTATTTGTGCGGGGGCATTAAGGTCTACTCTGGCGATTTCGGAAAATGATACCGTGCCATCAAAATCAGTTTGCTTAAGGCGATAGTAAGACACACCAACTTTTGGTTGTTGATCAAGGTATCGATAATACTTTCTTTCGTTGACTGTTCCAGCACCCTTAACAATTCCAACTTCTTCAAACTCAAATCCAGAAATGGATCGTTCTACAGTGAAGTAATCGTTGTTGAGCTCAGATAGAGTAATCCAACTCAGTTCAACATTGTTTCCCAATGGGGTGGCAACGAATTCGATTAACTCTATGGGCAACGGGTTCGCAGATGATGTGGAGGCCAGCGTAAACGGACTGAAAGAAGTGACGACCCCTGATGAAACAACGCTACCGGTAGATGCATTCCCCGTTGTTCCACCATTTCCATGATTTACCCATGACGATCCATTCCATCTTGCCACTCTTAGTGTGGAAAGGTCACCAATGTAAGGACCTGAACAATCTGCCGAGTTCCAGCTTAGCGTAACACTCACATTAGACCCACCAATGGCAGGTGTTCTATCCAATGTCCAAAACTCACAAGAACTTACGGAGTAAAAGGAAGGATCGTAAGTAGAGGTATTACCAAAAGCCTGGGAGGTATGGAAGTATTCAGCGGTAAATGTATGGCTGGTATTGGATGGTGCTGATATGGCTATTGTTCTAAAAATGCCATTGTCACCTGTTGGGAATACGAATGCATCATTTCCAACTTTTGTAACTGGTCCGTCAATGTGACTGGCATTGGATCCACCGGATGAAGTTGCGTTGTCAGCGAAACTGAGAATATTTATTGCATCAGTATGGAGAATACCGGATGTGAATGTCGCACTGGTTGTAATAGAAATAGTTGTATTGAGCGTTACCGTATTGGATGGTTTATTCATTTGCAATCTTCTGAAAACGGGAGCAGCCACACCAATTCTATTGATTGTTTGCGGATTGCTGCCAGTAAAAACAGCCGTTCCATTGTTGGCTCCAAAAGTGATAGGGGATGCTCCATTCACCGTAACATTTCCCTGGAAATTACTAGGTTGGTTATAGGCTGGCTGGATGGTTCCGCTGGACTGATTGAAAATCACATTGCCAGAAAAATTATCCGCAGTTGAATTTGCGAATCTAAAAATACCGGAGCCTGAATTGATGATGGTGGTTGTACCACCAAATGTATTCCCGCCAATACTTGAATCTGTAGTTGCTCCTGTTTTGGTGATTGAATTCGTGTTGCCGTTTAATGCACTTCCATCTAAAAATACCAAAGGTGAGGACACAGTAAGAGATCCGTTCCAGACTGCAGTTGGCCCACTTCTAAATGTGGATGACCCGGTGAGTGAAATATTTTGGGCTGTTGTTCCTGATTGTGTGAACCGCTGTAAGCGAAGTTCGCCTGCAGTAAAGCCAGTGCCCCCCACAGAAATTGTTTTGGTATTTGCAAGTGTGGCAGTACCTGCAGCATTTTCGCAAAAATAAATACCTGTACCTGAAGTGCTGTTCACAATAATATTTCCGTTGAAAATATTATTGCCAATATAGGCCGCCCTCACATAGGAGCTTCCGGTATTGGTAAGGGTGAGGTCACCATTGTACGTACTTGCAGTTGTTAATTCAAGGAGCAAGTCGTTGCTTCCTGCATTAATAAGTGCGGTAGATCCGTTAAACGTATTGCCACCGTTGGTTCTTAAATGACCACTGCCACTACTTGCCAATCGTATGGTGGTTGATCCCATAAATGTTGTATTTCCAGCGCCTGTATTACTTGATGCACCGTTCTTTTCGAGTAAAGCAGAGCCATTGAATAAGCCGCCATTGATAAATAATTGTGGTGAGCGAAAATCAACATTGCCATTGAAGGTAATTGATGGTCCTAAGACCAAACTCGCAATTCCAGTAAGAGAAAGATTTTGCGCAGTAGTTCCAGTTTGAGTAAAGCGCCTTAACCTCAATTCACCATCGCTGAAACCTAAACCTCCTACGGAAATTGTTTTGCCATTGGCAAGAGTAGCAGTTCCTCCACCGCTTTCGCTGAAATAAATACCACCACCCGGGAAAGTTGAATTTACAATGATGTTTCCGTTGAATTGTGTGCCGCGTGTATTATCAGCCATACGAACGGAGGAGGGGCCTGTGTTCGTCAAAGTAAGATCGCCATTGAATGTGTCCAGACTAGTTAATGCAAATCGGAAATACCCTGATCCGGAATTAGCAATAGTGGTTGCTCCGTTAAATGTATTACCCCCACCACTATTATTATTTGTGGCTCCGGTTTTTTCCAGATACGTGGTTCCATTGTAGGTGGCTCCATCCAAGGCAAATTGAGGAGAACGAAAATCTATATTTCCATTAAATACACTTGATGAACCGATTCGAAGTAGGGCAGTCCCTGTGAGCAAAAGTGTTTGAGCAGACGTGCCTATTTGTGTAAATCTATTAAACCTTAATTCACCACTACTAAAACCAAGACCACCTACCAGCAAAGAAGCACCATTGCCTAAAGTAGCATCGGCCGAAGCGTTGTTGGCAAAGTAAATACCCTGACTGCTACTTAAGAAGGTGGAGTTGAATGTGATGTTCCCATTAAATTGATTACCCGTAACATTATGGGCAAGATAAATAACACTAGAGCCGGTATTTGTTACAGTTAGGTCAGTGGCAAAAATGTCTGCAACTGAATTGGCCGTCATTAAATATCCGCTACCTGAGTTTACCAGGGTAGTGACACCATTGAATCTATTTCCGCCATTACCTGGGTTACTGGTTGCACCATTTTTTTCGAGATAGGCAGTACCATTGAACGTGGTTCCGTTAAGATATAATTGAGGTGCCCGAAAGTCAACATTACCATCAAAGCTGGAAGTAGGCCCGAGGGTAAGAGCAGCAATACCAGACAGGTTAAGCGCCTGTGCTGTTGCCCCAACTTGTGAAAATCTAATAAGGCGAATATCGCCACTGATTACTCCGGAAGATCCCACGCTTATGGTTTTGGTTGCTGCCAATGTGGAAGTGCCTCCTGCACTGTTCCCAAAGTAGATACCTCCTCCAAAAGTTGAGTTAAGGCTAATGTTTCCATTGAATTTATTGTCACCAGCGTTATCTGCCATTCGTATGGTAGAGGATCCGGAATTTGTCAGGATCAGGTTGGCATTAAAGATATCCGGGCTTGTTGAGGAGGATAATAAATAGCTGCTTCCGGAGTTTACAATCTCAGTGGCTTGATTAAAGATATTCCCTCCTGGGCCATCATCATTGGATGCCCCGTTCTTTTCAAGGTAGGCAGTGCCATTATAAGTTGCTCCGTTTAGTAATAATTGGGGCGCTACGAAATTAACATTACCATCAAACTGGGAATCAGGACCAATCCAAAGACGCGCAACAGTTGTTAGTGTGAGGTTTTGTGCAATTGCCCCAACCTGAGTGAATCTTCTTAACCTTAGATCTCCGGTTGTAAAACCGCTTGCGCCTACTGCTATTGTACCGCCTGTAAATGTGGATGCTCCTGTAGCGTTGTTTGAGAATAGTATACCATTGGCACTTCCTGTATTATTAACTGTTATATTATTATTGAATTGATTGCCGATTACGTTATGAGCCATGTAAATCCAATTGCTTCCGGAGTTGGTGATCGTAACCACTCCATTAAAAATATCCGGGTTGCTGTTTGCCATCATTAGATAGCCGCTTCCTGAATCTACCAATGTGGTAATGCCATTAAATATATTACCTCCATTGCTCTGGTCATCGCCAGAACCGTTCTTTTCCAGATAGGCAGTTCCGTTATAGGTGGCTCCGTTTAAATATAATCTGGGAGCAACAAAGTTTACGTTGCCATCAAAACTTGATGCTGGCCCCACGCGCATAATTGCTCCGTTCGTGAGTGTTATATTTTCAGCGAAGGCTCCGACCTGAACAAAACGATAGAGGTTTAAAGATCCATTGGAGTAAATCCCTGATGTGACGGATCCATTAAGGGTAGAGCTGGCACTTGCTCCATTATTAAAAGTAATTCCATTTGCGCCACCACTATTTACAACGGTAATATTTCCACCGTAGGTGGAAGTTCCATTCTCGCCCATGGCAATTGTGGTGGAGGGGTGCGTGTTGGTTACATTAATTGTTACGGTTCCGTTATAAGCAGCTGTTGATCCGCCTCCGTTGAGGATGCGATGATTGCTTTGGATGGTGCCCGCACAATTGATGATGACATCAGAGCCAAAGCTTATCCCGGTATTTGAGCCATCTGCAATTAAATAAGACCATGCATCAGAACCTGAGGTTTTATTTGAGTTAAAGATAACCGTTGATGCAAACGTGGTAGTTTCACCTGAGTGGTTGTTGGCCACATATATGCGGCTACCTCCGGTATTGTTAAATGTAGTAGGCGCCAAAAAAGTATCCTTGCTCCCGTTTCCGGTATACAGAAACCCACTGCCGCTATTGGTAATTGTCGTTATTCCGGTAAAGGTATTGCCACCTGTTCCACCATCATTAGTTGCGCCATTTTTCTCAATCGTTGCAGTGCCTTGATAGATACAGCCATTCAGATATATCTGAGGCGATATAAAATTCACATTACCATCGAATTCTGAGTTAGGGCCAACGCGTAATGCCGCATCACCCGTAAGTGTTAAATTGTGTGCTATGGCACCCACCTGATCAAAGCGATATAGGTTGAGCGACCCGCTAGAAAATCCGGCACCTATTGAGATAGATCCATTGAGAATAGAAGTTGCTGAAGCGGTGTTATTGAAGGTAATTCCTGCGGCACCTCCTGTGTTTGAGACGGTGATATTTCCGTTATAAATGGAAGACCCATTTTGCCCCATGTTAACTAAAGTAGAGGCATCTGTATTGGTTATATTGATGATTGTAGTACCACTCACGGTCATGGTAGATCCGGTTCCATTTAGAAAGCGATAGTCACTTCGTATGGTGCCTCCATTGTTTATCGTCAGGTTGCCACCTATGGAAATACTTGAAGCATTATTTTCTGCGATCATGTAGGGATACTGATCTGTCCCACCTGATTTATTGGTATTGATGGTTAAATCAGATGCAAACGTTGTTGTTTGGCCATCATGGTTGTACGCAAAATAAATTCTATAACTGCCCGTGTTGCTAAAAGTGGTGGCATCAAAAAACTGATCGCGCGAACCATTACCTGTCATTAAATATCCACTTCCACTATTAGTGATCGTAGTAATTCCATGAAATTCATTGCCACCGATACCCGCATCATTTGTGGCGCCACTTTTCTCAATTGATGCCGTACCTCTGTAAATACAGCCATTTAGGTAAATCTGAGGTGAAATAAAATTCACATCGCCATCGAACTCAGATCCTGGCCCGAGGCGCAATGCGGCATCGCCTGTTAATGTCATGTTGTGTGCAATGGCTCCTACCTGGTCGAATCGATATAAGTTAAGTGACCCACTGGAATATCCGGCTCCAACTGAGATGGATCCATTGAGAACTGAACTTGCTGATGCACCATTGTTAAATGTGATTCCAGCAGCACCTCCTGTATTGGTAACTGAAATATTTCCGTTGTATACAGAAGTACCGTTTTGCCCCATGGTGATTATGGTAGAGGGGTCAGAGTTAGTGATGTTAAGGGTTGTAGTTCCGTTAAAAGTGGCCGAAGAAGTGGCTCCGTTTAAGAGGCGGATGTCACTTCGGATGGCACCGCTACAATTGATTGTTAAATCACCTCCGAAGGTCACTGCAGAGGTACCTTCTGCAATTAAATATGCCCACTGAGAGCCGACCCCTGATTTGTTTGTGTTTAGAATAACATTTGAAGTAAATGTTGTGGTCTGCGCTGCGTGATTGTACGCAAAATAAATTTGATCACTGCCTGTATTATTAAATGTTGTAACAGCGTTGAATTGATCACTGCTTCCATTACCGGTCATGAGGTAGCCACTGCCACTGTTGGTAATAGTAGTAACGCCATTAAATATATTGCCACCACTACCTGCATCATTACTTGCACCAGTTTTTTGAAGGGTAGCCGTGCCGGCAACAGTTAATCCATTTAAAAATAAGCGCGGTGCTGAGAATACTACATCACCTCCAAAATCGACAGAAGGGCCTAACGTTAAATTTGCTGTTCCAGTAAGCGTATTGAGTGTTTGGGTGGTGGCACCTGTTTGTGTAAATCTGTATAAGCCCAGGGTTCCTGCATTGAATCCGCCTCCTCCGATAGAGATAGTGCGGGTGGCAGCCAAAACAGAACTTGCTGATGCGGTTGTGTTAAAAAATATTCCATTGGCACCTCCACTGTTGGTTACTATGATATTTCCATTGTAGGTGGAAGTCCCATTTGTTCCAAGGCTTATAGATGTACTGCTATTTGTATTTGTAATATTGACTGATAAGGTTCCGGAGTAAGTTGCCGTGCTGCCATTACCTTGCAAAATCCTATGGTTGCTTTGCAGTGTTCCTGCGCAATTGATGGTTACGTTTCCTCCAAAGAGAACATTTGTGTTGGCACCTTCCGTAATCAAATAAGACCACGCATCGGTACCTCCGGATTTATTACTATTTAAAATAACATCTCCTGTAAACGTAGTTGTTTGCCCCGTATGGTTGTGGGCAAAGTAAAACCTGTCACTTCCATTGTTATTGAAAGTGGTTAATCCATTGAATTGATCACGGGTACCATTGCCTAAAAGAACATAACCTGCCCCCAGGTTAGTAATTGTTGTCGTGTTGTTGAAAATATTGTTTCCTGAGCTGGCATCATTGCTGCCATTCGTTTTTGATACATTGACGGTACCATTAAAAGTGGAGCCATTAAAAAAAAGCCGACCGGTCGATCCGGACACGTTGGCATTGAGTAATGTGCCGCTGAAAGTGGTTGTAGCAATCGTATTAAGGATAATACTTGCTGCCGCTCCTGTGTTGGCCACAGTCCCAGTTGTAAATGAATTTGTGCCTGTGGTTGTCAGGTTAAATCCCAATAAATCAATTGTACCTGTATATCCGTTGATGGTTATGCCAGCAACCGTGGGTGCAATATCTAAATTACAATTTCCATTACTCCCCCCTGCACCATTAAAGATAACCTGATCACCAGGTCCTGGCACGGATGCCCCCCCAGGTCCACCAGAAGTGGCTGACCAATTCAGCGTAGTGTTCCAGACCCCTGGAACAGTGCCTATCCAATAACGCTGAGCCATAGCTCCCCATGTAAGAAATAGGAAAAGAAATGTGAAAACTATCCTCATGTGCCTTCGATTAAGACCTATAATCAGGGAAAACAGTAAAACTAATCTTAATCCCTGAAATCTCCGCTTGTAATATTATAGGGATAATTGAAAGTTTAAATAACCTACATGGTCAGAATGTGACCACCCAAAGCCTTGAAAATTTTTGATGGAATAGTGGGGGAATTGAACTGTTATCAGTAAAAGGTAACAAATGGACTTTTTTTACGTCTAAAGACGAATAGCTTTCTTGTTGAGAATGATAAAAGCTCCTTCTTTTTCCAGACTTTTGAAGATTGTTATCTGAATATTATAGCCTGAAATGACCAAAATAATCGAGACCACTAATATTTCACGTATTTATAAAATGGGGAATAACACTGTTCGTGCCCTACAGGATATTTCAATAACCATTAATAGGGGTGAGTATGTCGCCTTTATGGGGCCATCCGGATCGGGCAAGTCTACCCTTATGAATATTGTAGGATGTCTGGATACCCCAACCGGTGGTACGTATGTTCTCAATGGGCAAAAGGTGAGTGATATGACAGAGAATGAGTTGGCGGAAATCAGAAATAAAGAAATTGGGTTCGTGTTTCAAACCTTTAATCTCTTACCGAGGGCATCAGCCCTGGAAAATGTGGCGCTACCGCTGGTTTATGCCGGGTACAACCGATATGATAGGGAAGAGAAAGCCATGGAAGCATTGGAAAGCGTAAGTCTGGCGGATCGTTATCATCATAAACCCAACGAACTATCCGGTGGTCAGCGACAAAGGGTAGCCATTGCACGAGCGCTTGTCAATAACCCTTCTATCATTTTGGCGGATGAGCCTACAGGTAATTTGGATTCTAAAACGTCTTATGGCATCATGGCTTTGTTTCAGGAGCTTCATGACAAAGGCAACACCATTATTATGGTGACCCACGAGGACGACATTGCGCATTATGCACATCGCATTATACGGCTGAAAGACGGACTGGTAGAATGGGATAAGAAAAATGATAATGTAACCAGAAGCACACCTGTTGCTGCTGTTTGATTTCTCTAAACTAAATTCCGGTTAGGGACATTTAATCTTATCTGCGACCTTTAGCCGGGTAAACCAGAAACATGTTATGAAAATTTACACTAAAACAGGAGATAAGGGAGATACCGCTTTATTTGGTGGCAAACGTATTTCAAAGGGAGAGTTGCGTATTGAGTGCTACGGAACAGTTGATGAACTTAATTCACATGTAGGGTTATTGCGAGATCAGGAAGTGAATAAAAAAAGAAAGGAAGTGCTTATCGAAGTGCAAGACCGCCTGTTCACAATAGGATCTATTCTGGCAACAGCGCCAGGCAATACCAAGGTAAAAGTACCAGCACTCTCAGAAAATGACATCACTTATCTTGAACAACAGATCGATGCCATGGAGGCTGAACTATCACCCATGAAATCTTTTGTGCTTCCGGGCGGGCATCCATCAGTTTCGTTTGGCCATATCACCAGAACGGTTTGCAGAAGGGCAGAACGCCTGACGATCCGATTGAATCAGGCGGAGGAAGTTGCTCCAATGGTAATCAAGTATCTCAACAGATTATCAGATTACTTTTTCGTCTTGTGCAGAAAGATGACGAAAGAATTAAATGCAGAAGAAACTCCCTGGCAAGCCAGAATGTAATTAGCGGTTAGATTCCATGAGCATTATGGGCTACTAACGGTTGTCCCTCCTCATCAATTATTTGCAGCCAACCTTTGTACTTCTTAAGTATGTTTTCTTCTTTCGTTTTGGTTGGATCATAAGGGTTTTTGTATTGAACTACCTTTACCTTACAAAACAAACCCTCACACACGCCAATGGTCGTTATTTCTGAATAGAGCTCATCGGCAGTTTCAATAATGGGTGCATCCGCAAGTGGACTTGTTCTTATGGCCGCAACTTTTTCTATTGGGTGAATCATGTTTCCTTTTTCCGCTCCGTAAAAATCCAACCATGAAGTAAGTACAAAGCCTTTACTTTTAATTTCGTCTATTGACATCCACCCCTGATATGCATCATTCAACACGCGAACATATGCATCTTGTTGACGATCAAAAGTCAAGTAGTATTTGCCATCTGAAGTTTTAAAGTAGGTATCAATAGATAAAAGCTGAGGGCGAATACTGGCGCCTGTAATAGTGGAAGTAAGTAACGTATCCATATCCAATACTGAACCAGAAGGATTGAGTGGAGGACCGGGTAAAATTTTCCCCTTGAAATCCCCATTGGGAACCTCATAAAATGCGAATCCGTCTTGTGGAAGAAAAATGATTCTCTCGTAGGAAAGAGTTTTTTTAAGTGAGTCTCCCGGAGCCAGAAACCCGCCTTGATCTCGCTGGGCGGCAGCAGGGGCAATTGCGCATAAAAGCAATCCACAAAAAGCACGCTGGAATCGGTAAGACATGATGAATTCAATATGAATAAATAAACTTATGCATTGTGGGGAACAACAAATGTGCCTATATCGTTAAAAAGTTATTCAATTTCTCCTAACGTTTGTTAGGGATGTTTTATCATAAAAAAGTAACTTGCGATCGTTCATTAATAATGATGTAAAAAATGGTAGATCTAGATAAAATAACCATCCAGAAAACTGAAAAAACGAGGATAAATGAGGTAGATTTTGAAAATATTCCCTTTGGAAAGGTGTATTCAGATCACATGTTCCTTGCTGATTTCAAAGATGGGCAATGGAATAATTTTAGAATAGTCCCCTACGGCTATATGCCAATTAGTCCGGCAACACCTGCCATTCATTATGGTCAATCCATTTTTGAGGGTTTGAAGGCTTATAAAAACGATAAAAATGAGGCGCTGGTTTTTCGCCCTTTAGCCAACTGGGAAAGAATGAATGTTTCAGCGGAGCGCATGTGCATGCCTGCCTTACCGGAAGAGTTATTTATGGAAGGCATGAATTCCTTGTTAACGATAGACAGGGATTGGATACCCACTACTCCGGGAAGCTCCCTCTACATCAGGCCGTTTATGTTTGCGGCTGACGAGTATATTGGAATTCGCCCTTCGGACAATTTCACCTTCATGATTATAACATGCCCGGTAGGTGCATACTATTCTACACCAGTAAAAGTGAGAATTGAAACACACTACACCCGCGCAGTAGAAGGAGGTACGGGATATGCCAAAGCAGGGGGCAACTATGCGGGGGCGCTATACCCTGCAAAACTTGCCCAGAAGGAAGGCTACCATCAATTGATCTGGACGGATGGGAAAGAACACAAGTACATTGAAGAGTCAGGCACCATGAATGTGATGTTTGTAATTGACGATACGTTGGTTACCCCATCTACAGGAGATTCGATTCTAAAGGGAATAACGAGGGACAGTGTTCTGTCTCTTGCCCGGCAATGGGGAATGAAAGTAGAAGAGAGGAGAATATCGGTTGATGAATTAATTGAAGCGCTAAAAAAGGGTAGGGTAACGGAGGCCTTTGGAGCAGGAACAGCGGCAACCATTGCACAGATTGAACTGATTGGCCACGAAGGAGAAGATCATTACTTGCCGCCCATCGAAGGAAGGGAGTTTTCCAATAAAGTTTATAAAGCACTTGATGAGATGAAGCGAGGGCTTTCTGATGACCCGTACAATTGGATTTATAAAATTTAATTGAGGAGCCATCGTACATGCTTATAATCCCCGGTTGTGGATTATATTTATAAGGTGAGACACTTCATCATTGTAGGGCTAATATTTATTTTGGGGTCGAATAGCTTATGTGCACAACCTCAACTTGCGCTATTAAAGAAGGATGGAATTATTACCCGATTCGAAGAAGGAGAATATATTCGATTTCAGCGGAAAGGAAGTGACGATTTTATTAGGGCAATAATAACGGGAATTCATCCCGGTTATTTCATGCTCGGAGAAGATACGATTTATCATTACGAAGTCACAAAGGTTGATATTAGAAGTAAAACAACCACAAGTTTTAAAGTAGCATCGATTGGGAAAGCTTTAATACTGGCTGGAGTTTCGTTGATCTTCATTGATGTATTTAATACAGTAGTCATTCAGGATCGTTCGTATAAAGTAGAAAAGGGAGTAGGAAGTGCCTCTTTGGCATTGGTTGGAGTGGGAGGGTTGATGCAAATAGTAAATAATAACTACTTTAGAGTGGGTCGGAAGAGAAAACTGGCGAGTCTCAATCTCAGATAAACCAACTGCAACTGACCGATTTCATTATCTTTGAAAAAATTTGAACTATGACTATAGAACAGTTGAAAGACTGTAAGGCCCGTGTAACGGCCTTGAGGAGGTATCTTTGACTACGATCGTAAGATTGTAGAAATAAAAGACGAGGAATTAATTACCCACCAGGCAGATTTTTGGAACAATCCTAAAGAAGCGGAGGTGTTGCTGAAAAGCATACGCTCTAAAAAAATCTGGACGGATGAGTTTGCAGATGTGAATAAACAACTTGAGGACCTGGAAGTGCTCTATGAATTTCATGAGGCAGGGGAGGTAAGTGAAGAAGAGCTTGATAAAGAATACAACAAAGTGTTCGAAGCCATTGAAGACCTTGAGTTTAAGCGAATGCTGAACAAAGAGGAAGATCAGTTGAGTGCGATGATTGAGATCAACCCGGGTGCCGGTGGTACGGAGAGTATGGACTGGGCGGATATACTGAATCGCATGTATATCATGTGGGCTGAAAAATCCGGATATACTGTAAAACAGGTTAGCTATCAGTCGGGTGAGGTGGCAGGAATTAAATCCGCTACATTGGAAGTGGACGGACCTTTTGCCTATGGCAAGCTAAAATCAGAACTTGGGGTGCATCGCCTGGTACGCATTTCTCCTTTTGATTCTAATCAAAGAAGGCATACTTCTTTTGCATCCGTGTTTGTTTATCCTGTTGTGGATGACACCATCAACATTGAAATTAATCCCGCTGATATTGAGTTGCACACTTCCCGCTCCGGAGGTGCCGGTGGTCAGAATGTAAATAAGGTTGAAACGAAAGTACAGTTGACGCACAAACCAACGGGTATTGTGATCGTTTGTCAGGTGGAAAGATCCCAACATGCCAATAGGGAAAAGGCGATGCAAATGTTGAAGTCGCGCTTGTATCAATTGGAAATAGATAAACGAAATTCTGAACGCGACAAAGTGGAGGCTGGAAAAATGAAAATTGATTTTGGCTCTCAGATCAGGAATTATGTGCTGCATCCTTACAAGTTGGTAAAAGATGCGCGAACAAATGTAGAACGTCACGATGCGCAAAACGTGCTTGATGGTGATCTTGACGATTTCATAAAAGCTTATTTATTGGGTGCACAAGAGGCGGGTGTAAAACCATGAGTGGAGAAAAGGTGATGCAAAACACCTACTCTCTTCAATTTTGGTTATTGTGTACAAGCTCGTTGATGTTTTTCGCGAGCTTTAATATGATTCTTCCCGAATTGCCCTCCTACCTGACCAGTCTTGGAGGGGCGGAATACAAAGGCTTAATTATTTCTTTGTTTACGATCACGGCTATGTTGTCCCGTCCCTTCAGTGGCAAACTGGCAGATAGTGTGGGCAGGGTTCCCATTATGATGGTGGGATCTATTGTATGCTTTATTTGCAGTGCTTTTTACCCAGTAATTACCGGTGTTCTTGGTTTTTTCTTATTGAGGTTGATCCATGGATTTTCTACGGGGTTCACCCCTACAGGACAAACAACTTACTTATCGGATATCGTGCCGGCCAACAGGAGGGGAGAAGCGATGGGCTTTTTAGGAACAGCCGGAACAATTGGGATGGCAGGAGGACCCGCTTTAGGAGGAACCATTACCAATCAAATCTCCATGGATGCCATGTTTTATTGCTCTTCCTTTTTTGCATTGAGTTCGATTTTAATTCTTGTTGGAATAAAAGAAACACTTCCTGTTAAAAAGAAATTTTCTCCTTCAATGCTCAAAATAAAAAGGACAGATCTTTTTGAGCCCAGGGTGCTTGTACCCTGCCTGGTAATGGCGCTTTGTGCTTTTTCATTTGGAACAGTTTATACGGTCATTCCTGACTTTGGGGAATTTGTAGGGATCAAAAACAAAGGATTGCTTTTTACTTATTTCACTTTGGCTTCTTTGTTAGTAAGGTTTATGGGAGGCAAAGCTTCTGATATTTATGGGCGTGCACAAGTTTTGAAGTTTTCCACGGTTTTAATTACAGGGGCTATGCTGATAATAGGTACCGCAAAGTCTGGCCTTGTTTTAACAATAGGTGTTTTTGTATATGGATTGGGACATGGGATCACCGCACCCACATTACTTGCATGGGCATCGGACCTAAGTGACGATAAGAGAAGAGGGAGAGGATTGGCTTCCCTTTACATTTTTATGGAGATAGGAATTGGGGTGGGAGCTTTCGCATCCGGGATTATGTATGGAAACGATGCCTCTAATTTTATAACAACGTTTTTTGTTTGTGCTCTATTAAGCGGAACAGCATTTGTATATTTAATGACAAGAAGAACTGCCCTGAGTGTTCAACTCTAATTACACATGAAATCAAAAATTTTAATTCTCTTCTTTATGGTAAGCCTCGGGGAACTCGTGGCTGTAGCGATAAGTGCAGAACGATTACAATGGGTTTTCAAACCACTTATTATGTTGGTGCTGGGCGCATATTATTATACCCAATCCACTCAACCCATATCTTTGACTAAGAGTGTTATGGCTGCAATTGTTTTTTCCTGGATCGGTGACGTTAGTCTGATGTTTCAAAACAAAAACGAATTGTACTTCATGGTTGGTCTGGGCGCATTTCTTGTTGCGCATATATGTTATGTGATGGCTTACTTTCAACACACTGAGAAGAAAGAAGGAGCCGGTTTGCATGGAATACAAAAATTTAGATTCTCCTTTCCGATTGTGTTGGCCGGCACCGGACTGATTACTATACTTTATGCCCATTTGGGGACACTTAAAATTCCTGTGACCGTATATGCCATAGTATTAATGGTGATGACGCTGCAGGCGCTCTTTCGGTATGGATATACCAATGCTGTAAGCTTTTGGTTTGTATTTGTTGGGGCAATTTTATTTATGATTTCTGATTCTATGATTGCCGTAAATAAGTTTCTGGTACCATTTGAATTAGCGGGATTGGCAATCATGGCCACCTACATCCTTGCTCAGTTTTTAATTGTGAGGGGATTGTTATTCCATTTTGAGAAATAAAAAAAGCGGATTGATTAGTCCGCCCTTTCTAGTGTATTTAACTAACTAAACTAACCTTCTATTTTTCTGATTTTACCGCTTCCAGAGGAATGGTTATTGACATGGTTGGGGCTGCCTTTGTAGCGAACGCTTCCGCTACCGGTTATTCTGGCATCCAGCTCACTTTTTACATTGATTTCAACATCTCCGGAGCCAGTAATGTTTACTTCACATCGGTCCGTTTCTAAGTCTTGCGCCAATAGTTTTCCTGACCCAGAAACACTGGCCTTTACTACTTTTGCCCTTCCGGCCGCAAGTACTTTTCCCGATCCTGACAATCCGAATTTAGCTGTGCCCTCTATTGCATTGGCGATGTATACTTTGCCCGAGCCGCTAACACTGCTGTCTAAATTCCTGCAATTCCCCTTTACCCTCAAATCTCCGGAACCAGAAACATTGGCTTCTAAATCTCCATTGAGATCTACCTGTAGTTCCATTGAGCCAGAACCAGAAACCCTTAAATCCATATTTTCAGATTGAATAGTATTTTCTGCAAGTAAATCCCCAGACCCACTCAAGTAGATGGCATCAATATTTTCTACAGTGATATAAATATTTATTTTGTCACGAGAGTCGTTACCCCAGGAAAACCAACGGTTATTGTCTCTGTTCTCAATGATCAAACGGTCTCCTTTTAAATAAGTCTCGACCTCCCTTATCGCCTCCTCATTACCTTCCAATACCACTTTCTGTGGACTGCCCTGTCTTAGATATAATTTTCCGGATGTCCGGTAGGATATCTCTCTGAACGTGCTTACGTCCCTTGTTTCTTTGGACTGTGCAAATGAAACATTTGAAATCATCAATACAGCCAATGCCAGCGTTGCAATTGTTCTCATATCTAATTAATTATTGCGTTTTGTAGGATTCTTTACTTTTTAAGACTCCCAAATTATTACATAGGTTGCACGTTTGAATGACTTTGTGCGGATAAATGAGTGAATCGGGTAATAAATGGAATCAATGGACCAATTCTCGTACTTAACTGTAGATGGAATTAGCGAAGGCCTTTATAAAGAGAAGGGAAGCAAGTTTATTTCATTTGTATTCCCCGTGGAATCAGAAGAAGAGGCGAAACGCCATTTGGAGAGAATAAAGAAACAATTTCATGATGCGAGACATCATTGCTTTGCCTGGATTATCAGACCGGATAAGTCGCTCTATCGTGCATCAGACGATGGGGAACCCAATCATTCGGCAGGAGATCCCATCCTGGGGCAGCTCAGATCAAAAAATCTTACCCATGTGATGGCGGTGGTGGTTCGCTATTTTGGAGGAACCAAATTAGGTGTAGGAGGATTAATCGTTGCATACCGATCTGCAACTCAGGATGCCCTTGATAAAGCCATCATTGTTGAAAAAGAAATTGAGGAAAACGTCACCTTGAAATACGATTATGCGTATACCTCAGAAGTTATGCGCTTGGTTAAGGATTTTGATCTAACGATCCTGTTTCAGGACTTTCAATCGGAATGCAAACTTCAGGCATCAATAAAGTTGAAATGGAAAGAGCGTTTTGTTGAAAAAACCAACCTATTGAATGCCACCGGAACATCAATAAATGTGGAATGGTCAGACTAACCCATTAAAAATGAAAACAAGTATTGTATTGGTTATGCTGTTGGTAACATTTGCCACCTCCTTCTCTCAATCTGTAAAGAAGGTGTATGTGTGTACACCTTGTGGGTATGAATGCGACCTTAAAGAATATAATTCCCTGGGAACCTGTAACTCATGTGGGATGGCTTATGTTGAAAAATCGACTGTTGATTTTGATAATATCACATTTGCTGAAATGTGCGACAGAGTAAAAAAGAATAAAGATATTTTACTGCTGGACGTGCGCTCTCCAGGCGAGTTCACAGGGGAAACATCGATGTCATCGTTTGGTCATTTCAAGGATGCGATTAACATTAATGTTAGCGAGTTGCCTGCCAGGCTTGTTGAGTTAGAGGCTTACAAGAATAAAGAGATAATCGTCTATTGTTCACATAGCCACAGGAGCCCAAGGGCTACCTATTTGATGAAAACGAATGGATTTAAGAATGTTTCAAATGTGTCAGGAGGGGTTTCTATTCTGGAGCGGGAGTTTGGAAATAATGAATGTATATCCAAATTATTTGTAAGTCATGTAAAATAAAAAAGACCCCGAATTATTCGGGGTCACTGTACTGGGAAAAATTAGTTTATTTTAATCTTACCTGTAAACTACCCATGTACATGCTTTTGTCATTCAGAATTTCAATTCTGTAAATACCTGATTTCAATTTTGACTTAGGTTTATATTCCATCTTTACCTGTTTGGTCTGTTTTACATATCCGGTATTGTCATTAGAGGCAGTCAGCATCGGAGTTTCTTCCAATTCAACCATGGCAATTGTGCCATCCTTTGGGGTTAATAATTTTCCGCTTGGATCAGTGATTTTAAATTGAAGATTTTCACTTGATACATTTGCTGAAATAATAAAATTGACGTCAAGTTTTTTTGTTTTTTTGGCTGACACTGTCAATTTAGACTTCTTGAGTGCTTCTACACGAATGTCATCAAGAGATGCGATTTGTGTTTTGTTCAATTCATCTTCCAGGCTTTTGTTTTTCACCTGGAGGCTTGCAATCATTTTGTTTAATGATTCTTTCTCTCTGTTGGAAGCATCCAGTGAATTATTTAACGATGTAAGTTGCCTTTCCAAATCAGATTTTATTTTTTCTACATCCACCAATTGCTGCTTGTATTGTTTCATTGAAGCATTCTCTTTTTGCATCTTCTTCAGCTCACTCTCTTTCATCGCAATTTTAGATGAAGCATTGCTGAGCATCTTATCAAGATCTGAGTTTTTACCCTGAAGGGAGGCGATAGACTGCTTTAGCTTGGTGAGTTCCTTGTCAAGAGAAAGTTTCTCAGAAAGCATTTTTTCTGATTTCAACTTTTCAGTGTTAAGTCCGTTTTCTAGTGATTGGTTGGCTTCATAAAAAATTACAAGGCCAACTAAGGATATAGCCAGCAGAAATGTAACTGTTGCTGCTATTATCTTTGGGTTTTGAATTGCTTTTGTCATCGTTTTAAATTTTTTCTCAAATGAACGATAGGCGAATGAGTGCCTGGTTAAGGCGAGATTAAGAAGCAATTAAAATAAAGATGAATCTCAATTTTAGGCTGAAATGGGCATAATTACTATCACCTCCGTCCCCTTATTCAGTACTGATTTAATTTTGAATGTAGCTTTGTGCATTTTTAAAATGGCATCTACCAATGAAAGCCCTATGCCATGACCACTTGTTGTGATGACGTTTTTACCCCGTTGGAAAGGTTCTGTCACAATCTCAAGGTCACCAGGGGAAATACCGATGCCATTGTCACGAAGTGAAAGGGTGAGCTTATCCTTTTGGAACGATAAGGTAACATAAACTGTGTGATCGTTTGAGTATTTACAACCATTCTCAATCAGATTAGTTAGCGCTGTCTTAATTAATTGCTCATCCCCATCCATAGTAAGGTGTTGGTCATCTAAGTCTTCACTTAGGGATATTTCTATCTTGTAATCCGAATGATGTTTTAGTAATTCTTCCCTGGCTTGCCAAAGTAATTCATCTACCCTAAGCTTTGTGAAAACTTTATCTTGTTCCTGATTGCTTGTTTGTGCCAGCAAAAGGAGTTTGTTGGCAATGCTATTCAGATTTTTTATATCTTCTAATATAGATTTAACCGATTTTTTATATTCATTTGAAGTCCTGTCTTTCATAAGCAATACCTCCAACTGCCCGGTGATAGCTGTGAGAGGTGTGCGAAGTTCATGAGATGCATTGGCGATAAAGTTCTTCTGTGTTTTGAATGCACTCTCGAGACGGTCAAGCATTTCATTGAATGTATGTGCTAGCAGTGCTATTTCATCCTTTCCATTTCCTTCATCCACACGAAGATTCAAACTCGAAATGGAGATATCATTCACGTTGGAAACGACTCTCGAAATTGGCTTTAGCGCACGTCCAGCATATATATACCCAGCTATGGATACAACAAAAATGCTAGCACAAAAAACTATAATTAGAATTAACCTAAGGTTATGAAGTTTATTTAGGCCATAGATGTCCACTGCCCCAGTTATAACCACAAAGCGATCGTAAACCCCAGAAAATAGAAATCCAAGAATTTCATAATCACCCTGTTTAAAACGCACTTCTTCCTCCAGCCTGATTTTGTCTAAAAGCTGATTGTTTATTTTGATTTCAAGTTGTTCGTCCGTGCTGAATAATATTTCGTTTTTAAAGTTGTAAATAATTATTTTTTCTTTTGGAAGACTGAGTGGGTTGTCGCGTTCAATTCTTCGCAAGAGGGATGCATTCACCTCTTCTACTTCAATGAGCAGCTTTGCTGTGCTTATAGCCTTATTCATCAACCGGTTATAAAAATCGTCTTGGCGATAGTCTGCTGAAGAATAGTAGATCGAGATTGAAGCGAGAGTGCTGATAACAGCCACAATCACGATGAATAGGAAGGTGAGTTTGTTTCGGATATTCATCACTCCTCATTGGTGAATATATAACCCATACCTACTCTGGTATGAATTAGTTTATTTGGAAATTCCTTGTCAATCTTTTTTCTTAAAATATTGACATAGACATCGACCACATTAGTTCCTGTATCAAAATTTATATCCCATACCTTTTCTGAAATATCGATTCTGGATACCACTCGCCCTTTATTTCTCATAAAGTATTCCAACAAACTATATTCTTTAGCGGTCAGTTCAATTATTTTTCCACCTCTTATTGCTACTTTTTTATTAAGGTCTAATTCAAGGTCCGCTACTTTTAATTTATTAGCTACCTCAGAAACAGTAAATGCTCTCCGTGTAAGCGCCTTTATTCTGGCAAGGAGTTCCTTGAATTCAAATGGCTTTACAAGGTAGTCGTCAGCACCCGAGTCGAGGCCTGTCACTTTATCATCGGTAGTGCCGAGTGCTGTCAGCATGAGTATGGGTATATCCGGCTTATTACTTTTTATTTTTTTACAAAGCTCAAGCCCGTTGATATAGGGAATAATAATATCTAGTATTATAATATTGTAATCTTTCGAGAGGGCTAATTTTTCTCCAATTTGCCCGTCATAGGCAATATCCACATCGCAATTATTTTCTTCTAGGCCCGTTTTAATAAAAGCGGAAACCTTTGGTTCATCCTCTACTACCAATACTTTTAATTTTTCCATTGAGCCTGAAAGGTAATTAACGATCTGTCCAGAACTATCTTGTTCCACTGTTAATTTATCTATTTTGCATTAAATTTTTTATAAAATGTTTGGTCATCGGAAGGCCGCACTTGGCTTTATTTTCGTAACGCTACTCATTGATGTGATAGGTTTTGGAATCATCATTCCGGTGATGCCCAAACTGATACAAGAACTTACCGAAGGCACTTTGGCCCAGGCTTCCAGCTATGGTGGCTGGTTGCTTTTTGCCTATGCATTCATGCAATTTATTTGCGCCCCTATAGTTGGCAACCTCAGCGATCAGTTTGGAAGAAGACCTATTCTTTTGGCTTCCCTTTTTGGATTTGGAATTGATTATTTATTCATGGCTTTTGCTCCCACATTGGCGTGGCTTTTTCTTGGGCGTGTGGTGGCTGGAGTTATGGGAGCTAGTTTTACAACAGCTTCAGCCTATATCGCGGATGTAAGTACACCTGAAAAGCGGGCTCAGAATTTTGGGATATTGGGTGCAGCATTTGGATTGGGCTTTATCATTGGCCCTCTCATAGGTGGTCTGGTAGGTGTATATGGAACTCGCATTCCTTTTTTGGTTGCAGCCGGACTCACATTGATCAATTGGTTGTATGGATTTTTCATTTTACCAGAATCTTTGTCATCTGACAATAGGAGAACTTTTGAGTGGAGAAGAGCCAATCCGGTGGGATCTCTTATGAGTTTGAAAAGATTTCCGATAATCATGGGATTGATAGTCTCTTTGGTGTTGGTTTATATATCTGCACACGCAGTTCAAACCAATTGGTCCTACTATACAATAGAAAAATTTCAATGGGATGAGCGCATGATAGGAATTTCCTTGGCGGTTGTAGGTATTGTGTTTGCGGTTGTGCAAGGAGGATTGATCAGGGTGATTATCCCAAAGCTGGGTCAGGAGCGAAGTGTGTATGTGGGTTTGGGCATGTATGCGTTGGGCTATTTTCTTTATGCCATTGCTACACAAAGCTGGATGATGTTCGCAATCACGGTACCCTATTGTATGGGGAGTATCGCAGGGCCTGCACTTCAGGGAATCATATCTAACCAGGTGCCTGCCAATGAACAAGGTGAGTTACAGGGAGCCCTGACCAGCTTAATGAGTGTTACGGCAATTGTTGGGCCACTATTGATGACACAAATATTTTATTTCTTTACCCGGGTGGATGCTCCTGTTTACTTACCCGGTGCCCCAATGTTGCTCGGAGGTGTATTAACCGTGATCAGTGCTCTTTTAGCAAGAAAAAGCTTGAAGCGAAGTTTATTGTCAAAGCCTGTGACTAATTGATAGTGGACTTCTTTAACTCAGTATTGAATACATCACCAACATAACCCCATCTCTTTTCCATCTCACCCATCCTGTAGGCACTATGCGATCAGCTAATCCTACAGTGGAGACCAGCAGCCAATCACCCTTCACGGCAATGGGTCGCAGTTGTGCGTCTGGTACTTGTGCAAGGATACTGGCATTATCCTGCGGACTAATCCTTATTGGATTTTTGTCAACATCAATTATTTCTACGGCTACAATTTCTGTCAAATAGGTTCCCCACTCGGTGTATCCAAATGCGTGCCTGTCTACCCACCGGGTAAGCCCGTTGGTGTTGTTGACTATCACCTCGAGCCAATTTTGAGAATATGTAAGTACACGAAAGGTAAAAATGCCATAATCGAGCTTTAAGTGTTCTGGAACCAACCAGGGAGGGGCAGTGGCAATGTCGGTATAATGCTCACCTTTTTTGAAGGTAATGCTGTCAATTGGTTTAAACCGATCAGGTAACACATCAAAATCCGGAGTGGCATAAAAATATAGCGATCTTCCTGGTTCAATAGTCGGGGAAGCAATACCAATGCCCAGGGGCAATACAAAATTGGGATCAAAGCGTTGTGCGTCTACCTGAATGCTATTTAACATACCAGAGAATGCGAGGAGAAGAGACAACGATCTTATGGATTTCATAATGGTTAAATTATAGTACAAGCTCATCTAACTAAAGTTACTTATTTTTTAGTTTTGATAATCCCTTTTCTATAAAAATCCAACGCCTTGTTTAGAACCTGATTGATCATTGCAATATCTATATCATCATTTGGATTAATCCTCATTACTTTCATTCTCTTTCGATTGCCCTTCTCAAGTAGTGGGTGACCAATTCTATTACCTTCTACAATTCCAATATAGGGCTCATTGGTTTTCTTGTCGAGTCGTAGATAGCAAAACATTTTTCCTTTATAACAGAAAAATGGCATGGCATACTTCCATGTTGTGGAAATGTTGGAATCAAGGTTGAGGATAATTTCTCTCAGTGTTAATAAACAACTTTTATTTGGCTCGTTTTGATTGATATAAAAGTTGTCGATGACTCTTTCCATTTGTCAAATACTAATAAATAAAATGAAGATGCGATGGCAATATTTCAATGACCAACTCCTTGCCTTCTAAATATTCACCGTCAACGTGTGCCTGAATGCTAGTGCCTTTACTGAAAATTTTTATTTTATTGGACTGAAAATATTCTATGAATGATAAAGACAAGTGTTTTCCTTTTTCAATGGTTGGTAAAAACCATAGCCGTTTTAGGACAGAGAGTTTTTTAACAAGAATGATATCCAGAACGCCATCGTTGGGCATCGCCAGTGGAGCGACATAAAAACCACCTCCATATCTTTTCCCGTTGGCAACGCTTATCATCAGGTACTTATCTTCAACCGAATGATCCCCTGATTGGATATAAAATGTACGTTCCTTATAAAAGAAAATGTGTTTTAGAATGTGAATAAAAAAAGATGTTTTCCCATTGAACTTTTTAGTGTTCAATAAACTTTTAACCACAGCACCTTCAAAACCTACCCCGACTCCATTAATAAAGAATTGATCATTACATTTCCCCACATCAATGGGTTTAGGAGTCGATTGCAAAACATATTGAATTTGATTTTCAACAGACATCTTTTTATAAAGGAGTGCGTAGAAATCATTTCCTGTCCCTCCATCAAAAAGGCTGAGTGGTTTTTTAATATCATTAAACTGGTTAACAAAGTAATTAAGGGTGCCATCTCCACCCACAATCCACGCTTGATCAAATTGATATATGGCCTTGCCCCACTCCGTTTCCCGAAAAATCTGAGAATCGATTTTGATGTTGTTCAACAACCTTTGAATTTTAAGCGATAGCCTGATCGCTTTTCCATTACCAGCCATTGAATTCGTTACTATTGCGATCCTCATAGAAAAAGCAGCTTTATGGATTTGAATTCACAACCAATTGATCCTGATGCATACGACTGCCTTAAACTTAGTCAAATTACCATTTACCTATAACCGTTTTTTAGCCAACTCCTTTTTTACTAGTTTTATCCAATACCTAAACAACTATGAACACAAAATACCTAAACCCACTTATTGTATTAAGTTTTGCAGTCTTGTTCTCAATGTGTAGTAGCCCTCAGCCTACTGAAAAGATAGCATCAGGATCGACTTATGAAGAGTTAGTGCAGTTTTTTAATGACTGGCGTGAATTTGAATCACCTGAAATAATAGATGGAGTACCAGATTATTCTTTGGCTTCAATGAAAAAGCAATATGCTGAACTAATAACCTGGCAGGATAGGCTTAATAACTTTGACACCACAGGATGGCCAATTAAACATCAAATAGACTGGTATTTGATTTGGGCGGAAATGAATGGACTTGATTTTGCGCATCGCGTGAAACAACCCTGGTCTCGGGATCCTGCATTTTATGTGTGGTTTTATCCTTACCCAACGGATGTGCCAGAGCGTGAAGGGCCTAATATGTTTGGTGCCGTGGAATTGCCAAAATACAAGCAGCCCTTGTCTGCGGAAGACGCAGCAGAAATCACAACACGTTTCAAAATGGCACCAGCGGTATTTGAAACTGCAAAGGTTAATCTTACTGGTAATGGAAAGGACTTGTGGGTATTGGGAACCCGATCAATTCGTGAGCAAAGTGGTGAGTTTGCATCGTTTGCTGAAAAAGTGAAAGATTCTTTTCCAGAGCTGGCTGCTGCGGCATTGGAAGCCAAAGAAGCCTCGGATCAATTGGCTGTGTGGTTAGACGAACAAGCGCCATTAAAAACGGGCACATCGGGTGTAGGAAAGGAAAACTATACCTGGAACCTTAAGAATGTACACTTGCTTCCATACACCTGGGAGGATGAAGTACTGTTGATGGATCGCGAGTTGAAGCGTTCTCATGCTGCTTTGAGGTTTGAGGAACACCAAAACAGGAACCTGCCTAAATTGGAAAAGGCCAGCAATCCACAACAGTTTGATAAGATGCTGGAAGACGCACATGTGGAGTTGATGAAATTTTACAAGGATCAGGAAATTATTACGATAAAGGATTATATGGAGCCGGCCATGCGTGAACAGATCATGGAGTTTGTACCAGCTGAAGGAATCCGTGGTTTCTTTCATGAAATACATTACCGCGATCCAATGCCATTGAACTGTCATTTCTTTCACTGGATTGAGCTCGCACGTATTAGAGAAGAGCCTAATGAGAGCCCCATCAGAAAGCACGCTTCGCTTTATAACATATTCGATGCACGATCTGAAGGAATGGCAACAGCCATGGAAGAGTTGATGATGAATGCGGGCTTATATAAAAACAGACCACGTGGGCGTGAGTTGGTTTATATTATGCTGGCACAACGTGCAGCACGTGGACTCGGTGGTTTATATCAGCATGGTTTGGAAATGGATTTTGAGGAATCAACAAAATATGCTTCGAAGTGGGTGCCATGGGGACTACTGCCTGCGGATGGAGGAACCATCCAACATGAAGAGCATTTCTATTTGCAACAACCTGCTTATGGCACGAGTTACGTAATCGGAAAATTGGAGATTGACAAATTGATTGCCGAATACGCGCGTCAACGAGAAGGAAATTTTGTGATGAAGGAATTTATGGATGAGTTCAGTCGTGTAGGCGAGATTCCGATATCACTGGTGTATTGGCAAATGACAGGCGACAAATCCATGTTAAATGAGGTATTGAAGTAAGGATTTTATAGGATTAGTTAATTCATTTTGATCTGACCATGAAATACTTCTCTCTGTTGTTGCTTCTTATGTTTTCTTGTTCATCATCTGAGAACAAAAAATTATTTGACATTGATGAACTTACGGTTGAAAACATTCATGCTGCGTTTCGATCGGGGGATTTGAGCAGTGAACAATTGGTCAAGCAGTATATTAAACGGATTGAAACTTATGACCAATCCACGGGGCTTAATTCTATCCTATTGATCAATCCGGAAGCGATTACTATTGCGAGGGCATTGGATGAAGAATTTAAAACATCGGGAGTACTTCGTCCATTGCATGGTATTCCACTCATTGTAAAAGATAATTTCAATACCAGTGGACTTCAAACCACTGCAGGGTCGGTAGCGCTGAAAGGCTTTATACCCAAAGAAGATGCTTACCAAATTAAGAAACTGGTCGAAGCAGGTGCGGTAGTGCTTGCGAAATCCAACATGGCGGAGTGGGCGTTTACACCGATGCATACGCAAAGTAGCATGGGTGGTGAAACGTTGAATCCTTATAACCTGGGTCATGTGCCTGCCGGCTCGAGTGGAGGGACTGGCGCTGCCGTAGCCAGCAACTTTGGAACAATTGGCGTGGGATCTGATACAGGTAATTCCATCCGTGGGCCCTCTTCACACAATTGTCTGGTGGGATTCCGTACTACTTTAGGGCTTACCAGCCGCGAAGGCATTGTTCCGCTTTATTTAAGAAATGATGTAGGGGGTCCGATGTGCAGAACCGTGGAAGATGCAACACGCATGTTACAAGTTATTGCGGGATACGACCCTAACGACCCAATTACAAAGCACAGTGAGGGCAAGGTACCTGCCAACTATCTGACTTATTTGGATAAAAATGGGTTGAAGGGAGCCCGAATTGGTGTGTTGAGACAATTAATGGAGGATGTACATCCGGAAGTAAACCAATTATTTGATGAAGCCATTCGAGATATGATTGCACATGGAGCGGAAATTGTTGATCCACTCGTTGTCGGGAATTTTGATTCACTTCGTGCACACCAGTGGTGTGGTGGATTTAAAAATGATATTGCCAATTATCTGTCCACTTATGTGCATTGGGACTCGCTTCAAAACATCGATGACATCATCGCTTATGGCCATAATTCGGAATTAGTAAAAAACAGATTGATAGCGCAACGGGATCGTGTTGGTCGTGGTGGATCGGTAACAACACCTTGTGCCGATGCCTATACAGATGAATTGAGAATTGCTTTTCGCAATGCCATAGAATCGGAAATGGACAGGTTGAAACTCGATGCCATCATTTATCCCACCTGGAATTATCCGCCCGCAAAAATTGGGGATGACGAAGGATACAAAGGCGACAACAGTCAGGTGATCGCTCCCCACACCGGACAACCGGCCTTTACCATTCCTATGGGATTTACTGAAAATAATTTACCTGCAGGAATTCAGTTTCTGGGGCGTATGTTTGATGAACCTACGTTGATCAAGCTGACCTTCAGTTACGAGCAAGCAACACACCACAGAAAGAAACCCAATTTAGTTCAATAGTATTTTCCTGTATCCAGGTTTCTCTTTATCTCATTGAATGGTTTTACAACCCCGTGCATTGCAATGTAAGTACCTTCATCCAAAAGGTTGGCGGCAGCAATGGCGCATCCAATGTTGATGGGTGCATCAGAGTTGCTAAACTGTTCTGGACGCATAGCCCCCGTGATGATGATAAGTTTATTTTTTACCTGGTCGGATAAGTAGGAAGCTGTTTCCATCATGGTGTCGGAGCCATGAGTTATTATAATTTTATCTACAGATTGTTCATTGATTAATACTGCAAGCTTCCTCCTGTCGGCATCAGTGATCTCGAGACTATCTTTTTGAAATGCGGTTAATATCTCATATTCAAATGAAGGGTTGAGTTTTGCCAGTACTCGCGTTGTGGCAGGTTCACCAAATTCAAAGGCCCATCCTTTGGTGGTGTGCGGGTAATCTTTGTCTATCGTACCTCCTGTTTGGATAAAGATAATTTTCATAAAACCGAAGCTTAGATTACTTTTTCTTATAAACAGATTTTCCTCCTACAAAGGTTTGAAGAACCTGGGTTTCCCTAATCTTCTCTGGTTTTATTTTGGTTAAGTCCTGATCGACAATGACGAAATCTGCAAGCTTTCCGGGCTCCAAAGACCCTTTAATATTTTCATCGAAAGATGCATAAGCGGCATGAGTGGTGTAGCCTGCCAATGCCTGCTCAACAGTAATCTTTTGTTCAGGTACCCATCCATCAGGATTTTGATCATCGAGTGTTCTGCGCGTCACTGCTGCATAGATTCCCTCAAGAGGAATGGGGGGAGCCACAAACCAATCACTTCCGAAGGCTACTTTCACTCCGGTATCGAACAGTGATTTGAAAGCGTATGTAGTCTTAATCCTTTCAGCCCCTATCACCTTTTCAGCCCAGCGACCATCATCTATTGCATGATAGGGCTGCACACTTGGAATTACCTTTAATGCAGCCAGTCTTTTAAAATCATCCGGAATAAAATGTTGTGCATGTTCAATTCTGAACCTCCTGTCTTTCATTCCATTTTCTTTCTCCACTTTTTCATAAATATTGAGCAAGGTGTGAATGGCCTTGTCACCAATGGCATGCACGATGAGTTGTAAGTCAGCTTTGTCTGCCGCAGAGATCCATTCGTAAAGTTTTTCAGGAGGGTTTGTGAAAAATCCTGAATCATTGGGAACGTCCGTATATGGTTCAAAAAAAGCAGCAGTATGTGATCCCAATGATCCATCCACAAAACCCTTCAGCCCACCGATTTTTAGCCATTTATTGCCACTCCCTTCTTTTTTAATCTTTTCCGATAATACGGCCCAATCCTTAAGAGGCATTGCAGCATATATTCTGGTGATTAAACTATTGTTATTGCGGGCTCGCTCAAGTGCTTCCATATATCCTGCCATGTGATGCACACTGGTTACCCCTTGAGCGGCTACATAATGCATTGCGGCTTGAAGTGCCTGGTCTACTTGTTGGTCTGATGGGGGAGGAACCTTAGCATCAATTAAATCAGATGCTCTATCTTTAAAAATCCCTGTAAGATTTCCTTTTTTATCTCTTACTATGGTGCCCCCGGTTACATCCTTTACCGTATTGTCAATTCCCGCTGCATTTAATGCGGCTGTATTGGCCAAAGACATATGACCATCCAACCTTGTTACCCAAACAGGATGATGAGGAGTGAATTGATCAATCCATTCTTTTGTCGGAAGCTCACCTCCCCAATTTTCGTGGTTCCAATCTCCTCCTAAAATCCATGTACCTGGCTCTTGCGTTGCCGCAAATTCTTTGATGCGGTTGGCAAACTCTTCTGGTGTTTGGGCATCCCGTAGTTGAACGGATGAAAGGTTAAAACCACCTGTGAGAAAATGAACGTGGCTATCAATGAATCCGGGGGTAATAAAGTGACCCTGGGCATCCAGTGTTTCAGTTTGATCCGTCTGATATTTTGCCACTGCTTCATTCGACCCAACAAACAGTAAGGTATCTGCTCTTATGGCCATGGCTTGTGCATAGGGCTGTTCTTCATTTCCTGTCCAGATGGTGGCATTTGTAATCACCAGGTCAGCTGGTTCTGATGGATGGGTGCAAGAAATCAATGAAGTAAGGAATGCAATACCTAAGACTAATTTGGCTATCGAATGCATGGTGTGGCGAGATTAATGCGTTTTATAATCGGAGTTGGAATAAATAAAATTATATTAAATTCCAGTGGATTGTATACTTCTCTATTGGAATTTGTGTTTTTCAATATTGAATAATTAAATTAACTGCCTTGAATCAGTTTGTTGTCAAACAATAACCAATTGCATTATGAACTTTTCTGAGATACTTAATCTTTTTCGCCAGGGGAAAACCGGAGCAAAAAGCCATATGAAAAACTTAATTGAGATGGCGGCAGTAGATGGCAACTTCGATGACGTGGAATATGATTTGCTCAGGCTAATTGCCAAAAGAAATGGTATTTCAGACAGTCAATTGAAGGCCATTAAGGCCAATCCTGGTGCAATTAAGTTTGAGATCCCTGAAGATCCTAAAGAAAGGTTTTATCAATTGTACGATCTTGTTCACATGATGACTGTTGACAATGAAATACATCCTGAAGAAACAAAACTTAGTAATCTTTTCGCTATCAAATTCGGTTACCCAAAGGAAAAAGCAGATAGCTTGATTGAGGCCATTCAGGGAAATATTGAGAATGGACAAGATCATGCTGAGACGATGATTCGGGTTGCATTGATGTTGAAATAATAACTGCACATTGATTTTAATGATGGCCCTCTTCTTTTTATTTTAAAAGAATACTTCATGCCTTTTGACTAAATTTGAATACAACAAGGGTACTTCCCTTATAATATTTGTTTTGGGTAAATTATGGGTGAAATGGAGAAAAGGCTATTGATGATCGTTTTGGTTTTAGGGCATATTTCAGCAATTGCCCAGTTTAAGAACATTAAATTATCAGAAGAGGATGAGGGAGGAAAGCCGATGGTGGAGCCGAGTATTACAATTAATCAAAAGAATTCTAAAAACATAATTGCAGCCTACAGCCTCGATCAAATTAAATATACCAAAGATGGTGGAGAAACATGGGAGGGTACAACCGTTACATCTCCCTATGGTGTTTATGGTGATGTTGTCTTAGAATCCGATCCTAAGGGGAGAATCCATTTTTTTCATTTGTCTGATCCTAGTGGGGAAGGCAGAAGCAATGAAGCATGGTTGGACAGAATAGTTGGCCATCAATCGGATGATGGTGGAAAGAGCTGGGATGAAGGAAACTCAATTGGTTATAATTCACCTAAAGATCAGGATAAGCCTTGGGTGGCCATTCACCCTCGCAAAGGAAATCTTGCTGTAACCTGGACGCAGTTTGATAAGTATGGATCTGATGACAAGGAATGTCAATCCAACATCATGTTGAGTACTTCTTCCAATGGAAAAAAATGGAGTGACCCAATCCAACTCAATCAGGAGCCAGGAGATTGTGTGGATGGTGATAATACCGCTGAAGGTGCAGTCCCCGCTATTGGGCGCGATGGAAAAATGTTTGTGACCTGGTCAAATGGAGAGTCCATTTACCTGGATCGATCATACAATGATGGAGAAACATGGCTTCGAAATGATATAATGATTGCTGATCATGTGGGTGGTTGGGATATGAAGGTTCCTGGATTGGGCAGGTGCAATGGAATGCCAGTACTACGCGTAGATAATAGCCCGACAAGATCTGTAGGTGTACTGCATTTGATTTGGGCGGATCAAAGAAATGGTGAAACGGATACTGATGTTTGGTATATACGATCCGTTAATCATGGTGATAACTGGACCGCTCCCATGAAAATAGGAACTGATTCAACTAACAGACATCAATTTCTTCCCTGGATGTCGATCGATCAGACTACAGGATATATTTATATCGTTTATTACGATCGTAGAAACTATGACGACAATCGCACAGATGTATATTTGTCCTACTCATCTGATGGTGGCAATACTTTTAAGGAAGAAAAAATCAGTGAATCACCTTTTATTCCCACGGAAGATAAATTTTTTGGAGACTATACCAATATTGCAGCACACAATGGAGTAATAGCACCGATTTGGACTCGCATGGATAACGGTAAGACCAGTATTTGGACTGCCATTATCAAACAAAATCAATTGATTAAAGAGGAAATCCCTAAAAAGAAAGAGTAAACTACTTATCGGATTCAGTCAACGATTTTTCGCTTATGTCTTTAAAGGCACTCACAAAGCTGGAAGCGGGTTGTGCTCCTGAGATTCCATACTTACCATTTACAATATAAAAAGGCACTCCGCTAACACCCCTTTGAGAACTGACCTGCTCCTGGAGTTTAACTTCAGCAAGTCCTTCGTCAGACAATAGTAAGGCAGTTGCTTTGTCGCGATTGAGCCCCGCAGATTCGACAACGTCTATCAGGTTTTCATTCTTAGTAAGATCAATTCCTTTTTCGAAGTAAGCATTGAGCAAAGCCTCCTTTACTTCAGCTTGTACTCCCTCCTGTTTGGCCAGCCAAATAAGACGATGAGCATCTCGTGTGTTGGGAGAATATTTTTGTTGACTGTAGTCAAAATGAAGCCCTTCTTCAGCGGCTACCGCGGCCACGTTGTTCGTCAATTGATTGTATCTGTCTTCTCCCCCAAACTTTTCTATGAGGTATTCCTTCTGATTCCTTCCTTCCTTTGGCATATTTGGATTAAGTTCAAAGGGCAGGTAGCTCACATCAAATTCATATTCTCCTTTCAGTTCTTCGATTGCCTTTTCTAATCTCCTCTTGCCTATATAACACCAGGGGCAAACTACATCTGAAACAACTTCTACTGTGATCTTTTGCATTATCTGAATTTTGATATAGCAACACACGGAATGTCTCAAATAGTTCAGTTCTGGCTAACTATAAAGAACATAAGTAGTTGCGGCTAATGTCAGGTGGGTATTTATAAACCTTTGTTGTATTTTTGTGTTTCAATTGGGAAACAATCAAAAAAACGCAGAAAAATGGTTGAAGAAAAAGTAAAATTTAAGGTTAAGGATATTAATCTGGCCGATTGGGGCCGCAAAGAAATGCAATTGGCTGAGGCTGAAATGCCTGGTTTGATGTCTATTCGCGAAGAATATGGCCCTAAGCAACCCTTGAAAGGAGCCAGGATAGCAGGTTGTCTTCACATGACAATTCAAACTGCTGTATTGATTGAAACATTAACGGCTTTAGGTGCTGAAGTGACCTGGTCGTCTTGCAATATTTTCTCCACGCAAGATCATGCAGCGGCTGCCATTGCCAAAGCGGGTATACCTGTATTCGCCTGGAAGGGAATGAATGAACAGGAATTTGACTGGTGTATTGAGCAAACACTACATGCCTTTGAGGGCGGGCAACCATTGAATATGATTTTGGATGATGGTGGTGATCTTACCAATATGGTATTGGATCGTTTCCCTGAATTGGTGCCTGGCATCAAAGGTATTTCTGAGGAAACGACTACCGGGGTTCATCGCTTGATTGAAAGAATGGAAAAGGGAACACTTCCACTTCCTGCTATTAACGTGAACGACTCGGTTACAAAATCAAAGTTTGACAACAAGTATGGTTGTAAAGAATCTTTGGTTGATGCTATCCGCAGGGCAACTGACGTAATGATTGCCGGTAAGGTGGCGGTTGTAGCAGGTTATGGAGACGTGGGTAAGGGGTCAGCGGCTTCCTTGCGTGGAGCAGGAGCACGTGTGATCATCACAGAGATCGATCCGATCTGTGCACTGCAAGCAGCAATGGATGGATTTGCGGTAAAGAAGATGGACAATGTTGTAAGTGAAGCTGATATTGTTGTTACCACCACAGGTAACTTCAACATTATTGTTGACCGTCATTTCAAAAAGATGAAAGACAAGACCATCGTATGTAATATTGGCCACTTTGATAATGAGATTGATGTGGCATGGCTGAACAAAAACGCAAAGAAGGATACTATAAAGCCACAGGTTGATCTTTATACTTTGGACAGTGGTAATCAAATCATTCTTTTGGCTGAGGGTCGCCTTGTGAACCTGGGCTGTGCAATGGGGCACCCCTCGTTTGTCATGTCCAATTCATTCAGCAATCAAACCCTGGCTCAATTGGAGTTATGGAACAATACGGATCAATATGAGAACAAGGTATACATGCTGCCAAAGCATCTGGATGAAAAAGTGGCTGCCTTGCATTTGGATAAAATTGGTGTTGAGCTGGATGTATTAAGCGAAGAGCAGGCCAAATACATTGGTGTGAAGCCTCAAGGGCCGTTTAAGCCGGACTATTATCGCTATTAATCAGGGATAAATCTTTTTTTGGAGCCCATGTAATTGTAAATTGCATGGGCTTCATATTTTTTAAACTATACAAGATGAAACATTTTTTAATCTTGGTTGCCGTTGCCTCTTTGTTTAGTGCCAGAACTATAACCGAAAAACGGCCTGAGCTGGTTTGTGTAAAAAACAGTAAATCCAAAAACATCTGCTACTACAACTTTATGATTGAAGGAGTGGAGTACCAGTTTATGGATGTAGGGTGCCGGTATTCCAGAGCAAAAATTCTGGAGAAAGTAGAGGCGGGCACCATTGCCTTAGGCAAAGACTGGAAGGTGCCTTGTTAGTAACTCAGCTACTTAAAAAAAAAGAGCATTTAATGTTCTGAATTTTTGCTTCAGATACTGCCAAAAGAAGAAACGCAAAAGAGATTTTAATGGCTGCGACCAGTAGTGCAAATCAGGCAAATATTTCACCTGGAAAATCGAAAACTCGAATATTTTAAATCCATTCTTCTTGCTAAACTCGCTATTACAGAGGGTTAAAAATAGACGAATTAAGGTTGAATCCATCAAAAATGTATAAATAAGATGTATTAAATCTGCTTATTATTACTATATTTGAATAAATAAGTGAATTTATGAGCAGTTTAAACCTTATTCCAACAGAAAAAATAGTCGAACGTCTACGTTACGAGAATCCCTGGTGGGTAACTAAGGAAATACCGGAGCTATACAGCGCCATGTCAAATCGTTTGTATTTCGATTTATTTTATCCTTTCGTAAAAGAAAAAAATGCCCGTAGGGCATTGGTGCTGATGGGCCCCAGGCGCGTGGGTAAAACCGTCATGCTGTTTCATAGCATCGATCAATTACTTATTGAAAAAGTAAACCCACAGCAAATTTTCTTTATTGGAATAGACAATCCCATTTATGTGCATTTGGGGCTGGAGGATATTCTAACGTTGTGCAAGAATGCGCTTCGTCTAAATCACCTCAAAGAATGTTATGTTTTCTTTGATGAAATACAATATTTAAAAGATTGGGAACGCCACCTTAAGGTATTGGTGGATGCCTATCCCGATACCAAGTTCATCGTATCTGGATCGGCAGCGGCTGCATTAAAATGGCACAGTACCGAAAGCGGAGCAGGCCGTTTTACCGATTTTATGCTGCCACCCCTTACTTTTCAGGAGTACATTCATTTGAAAAAAATGAATCACTTGATATACAACGGCAACATCGCGTGGGGAGATAAATGGATTCCCTATTGCCTTACTCACGATGTAAAGGCACTGAACAAAGAGTTTGTGCATTATCTGAATTTTGGTGGCTACCCCGAAGTGGTATTGTCAGAAAAAATTCAAAGCGATATGGGGCGTTATGTAAAAAATGATATTGTGGACAAGGTACTGTTGAGGGATTTGCCCAGTTTATATGGCATTAAAGATGTGCAGGAACTGAACCGGTTCTTTACCTATATCGCCTACAATACAGGCAACGAATTTTCGTATGAAACAATGTCTAAAGAAAGTGGCATACAAAAAGACACGCTAAAAAAATATTTAGAGTACCTGGAGTCTGCCTTCCTGATAAAAGTACTCAACAAGGTAGATGTGAATGCCAAAAGATTAAAGCGGGTAACTAGTTTTAAAGTGTACCTTACCAATCCCTCGCTCAGAACTGCTTTGTTTTCACCTATATCCGAGACCGATGGTGAAATGGGTAATATGGTAGAAACAGCAGTACTATCACAATGGATGCATCGGGAAAATCTTGATTTGACATACGCCCGGTGGAAAGAAGGAAGAAACGAAGGCGAGGTGGACCTGGTGTTGGTAGATGATAAAAAGTTTAAACCTGTTTGGGGTGTAGAGATAAAATGGAGCAATCGTTATTTTGAAAAACCTAAGGAATTAAAGAGTTTACTGCAATTCTGCAAAACGAATGGTTTTCAAAAAGCCCTGGTTACTTCCCTCGACCAGACAGGTGTTAAAAAATTGGAATCCCTGATGTTAACGTTTTTGCCGGCTGCTGTATACACGTATAACATTGGTGATATCACCTTGAAAATGAAAAACTCAAACTAATACTTGTTAATCCCAAAATTGCCCGGAATGTCATGATCCTGATGTTACGATCAGGATCATGACCAAAGTGTCATTGACAGTCTATGATGTGGATCATTAGAATACCCTAAATAATATTTGTCGTGAATTGCCGAGTAAAGGATATAAATGAAGTACATGAATAAAAAAATCCCGCGAAAGTGCGGGATTTTTTGCTCTCCCTCTAGGATCCCGAACTTTCGGGAGACCCTCTGATTAATCCCGCATGTGCGGGACTCTAACCAGCTGGGCCAGTCGTCCATCAGGCACAAAATCAGTTTCGCACAATTTTTCAAGCAACTTCCGACTTTTTTGCCTTTTAATGAATTTTTCAATTCTGATTGCATCGGATTCTATTTCGCTGCAACTGAAAATGGCTGCTAACCTCCAGGGTCGATACTTTGAAGTAAAAGTGATGTTTGTGGTTGTATTGTGTTCTACCAGTCTACGATGTGGATCATTAGAATACCCCACATAATATTTGTCGTGAATTGCCGAGTAAAGGATATAAATGAAGTACATGAATAAAAAAATCCCGCGAAAGTGCGGGATTTTTTGCTCTCCCTCTAGGACTTGAACCTAGGACCCTCTGATTAACAGTCAGATGCTCTAACCAGCTGAGCTAAGGGAGAATATGTTCTGCCGGAATTCACAGCGCTATTTGCTGAGCCCTGCCTGCGGCAGGCAGGTAAGGGAGCGTGTCCCCGAAAACGGGACTGCAATATTAAGGCTTTGCTCCTAATTTCACCAAAACTCCTCCTAATTTTTAATGCGTTTCGGGGTTTCCTTTCCTATTAATTACTTTTTCTGAAGTCCAATGGTGGCTCACGATCTCCAACCAATGATTCGTACTTAAAGTCTTTCCCTCTTTTTGCCTCAAATTCTTCTTTGGCCTTGGTAATAAGGGCGGGATTCATAATTAAGTCTACTCCGGTCATGGCCATTACTTTAGCGGCATTGATCATCCCTTTGAAGCCAATGCTCATGCCCGAACTTGCTACATTTTGCCAGCTATGGCCTGCAGTTCCGGGTACAGATGTAGCGGTGCCTACTGATACCGTGGGTACCAACCAGCTGATATCGCCTACATCTGTGGAGGCAGAAGAGAAGCCCAATTTATATGCTTGTACCTCTTGTGCTTGTGAAATAGGTGGGGCTTTGAAACCGAAACTTTCCTGCATTTTTTTGGCAAAAGCTTCCTCCTCTGGGGTGTAGTGAACTCCACCCACTTTTTTTAAGTTTTCATATTGTAGTTTCGCCAGCGTTTCATTGGGGAGCAGATTATAAAAACCAGATATTACTTCCACCTTCACCGTAGTTTCAGTACCCATGGCACCTGCCTCAGCCGCCTTCACCACCCGGCTCCAAAGATTTTTTACATCTTCCACTTCCGGACTTCTCACTATATATTCCACCTCCGCAAAGGCTGGTACTACATTGGGTGCCTCTCCGCCTTTTTTGATAACATAGTGAATGCGTGATTCCTGCGGCACGTGCTCCCTCATCATGTTGACCATGTAGTTCATGGCCTCTATTCCATCCAATGCCGAGCGTCCGCGATCAGGATTAGCAGCTGCGTGCGCGGATACCCCATAAAACCGAAACATCCCCTGTACTACAGCCAGACAAGTATTTGCACTCGCATTATTTTGATTGGAAGGATGCCAGTTGATCACCGCATCTACCCCGTCTAATAAACCGGCACGGGCAATATATACTTTCGCGGCACCGCCCTCTTCTGCGGGAGTACCGTACAATTTCACTGTTCCTGACTTTTTACTTTTCTCCAACCAGTTCTTCAGCGCAATGGCGGAAGCACTCGATGCGGTACCAAAAAGATTGTGGCCACAGCCATGTCCATTCCCACCTTCAACTACAGGTATTTTAGTAGGGCTTGCTTGTTGAGAAAGACCGGGTAAAGCATCGTATTCAGCTAGAATTCCAATTACTGGCTTTCCGGAACCGTAGGTAGCAACAAAAGCGGTTGGCATTCCCGCTACTCCTTTGTCAATTTTAAATCCGGCCTGCTCCAAAAGATTTTGTAGCGCAGCCGCGCTTTTGTCTTCCAAAAAACCCAATTCGGCATAATCCCAAATTTCCTTGGCGACTTCACTGTACTTTGTAAAGTTTTTGTCGAGGTCGTCAATAACAACTTTTTTCTCTTTGTCGTATTGGGCGAATGCCAATGAGCTGAATAAGCAAAATAGGGTGGCGACTATAATTTTCATGAGTATTAGGATTTGGTCTACAATGATAAATTTATACAATCCGGAGGTGGTATCACCCTTATTTTTAGTCAAACCGATTTTTATTATGTGTTGCATGGTACAGATTTACCCATCCCCTCAGAGGGTAGGAAACCTTTGGAGTTGTCATTCCGTTTATTAACTTTGAAAATAAAAGTACTTTTATATGCCAAACGAATCAAAGTATGAAGCGGATATAGCCTCCATTCGCAATATGATGGAGCGAACAAGTAAATTCATTTCATTGAGTGGCTTGTCGGGTGTGTTAGCAGGGGTGTACGCACTCGTGGGAGCTGGTTTTGTTTATTTCATGCTGTATTTTCCGAGGTCCCCATTTGGTTACCGCGTGGAGACCATCCAACCATTGGATACGGTTATGAAGTTGATGGGCGTGGCGCTGGTCGTGTTGGTTGCTTCTATCGGCACGGGTTTATGGCTTTCGTCAAAAAAGGCGCAGAAAGCGGGTGTGAAAATTTGGAGCACGAGCTCCAGGGCCATGTTGGTCAACCTGGCTGTTCCCATTGTATCGGGTGGTATTTTTATTTTGATCTTGTTAATGAATGGGCACTATGGTGTGGTGGCTCCAGCCTGTTTGGTTTTTTATGGTTTAGGCTTGATTAATGCGAGCCCCAATCTGTATGATGAGATCAGGTACCTGGGTTATTCTGAAATAATCATAGGCTTAATTTCTGCAGCGCTTCCCGGATATGGTTTATTGTTTTGGTCGTTGGGATTTGGTGTATTGCACATCGTCT
This sequence comes from Flammeovirgaceae bacterium UBA2338, assembly GCA_002344795.1. Lineage (GTDB taxonomy): Bacteria > Bacteroidota > Bacteroidia > Cytophagales > Cyclobacteriaceae > ELB16-189. The sequence continues at coordinate 50,388 of DDUM01000002.1, forward strand.
ACGGTTTGCTGATGTTTAGGAAATACGACACATGAGTAATCCATTTAGCAAGCTTGACAAAGTTCTTGAACACAGTGTTCGTCTGCAGATATTGTCTATTCTGGTGGTGAATGAATCCTTTGATTTTAATTCATTGAAGGAGACGCTTGAATTAAGCGATGGAAATCTGGCTACACACATTAAAGCTTTGGAAAGAGAAAAATACATTTTGATCAACAAATCCTTTGTAGGCAAAAAACCCAATACGCGATATCGGCTTTCTGAAAAAGGGAGGCAAGCTTTTAAAAAACACATTGATGCCCTGGAGGCGATTATCAAAACACAAAAACAATAATGTCATTACTCGTGCACTTTTAAAAAAGTACTTTTAAAGTAACAATTATGGAAAATTCAAACAACGCAATGAACTTGCTGGATCGATTCAACCGCTGGCTTCAGGAATCGATCACCATCAAACTATTCTCTATAGGATTTTTGATCCTCATCCTGATGATTCCTCTTTCCTGGATAGATGATCTGATCTATGAAAGACAGGCGAGATCCGGGGAGGTGCTCGCGGAGGTAACCAGTAAATGGTCGGCCTACCAGTCGGTATGTGGGCCTGTGATAGTGCTCCCTTATAAAGTGACTGAGGTTTTTAAAGAAACAGGGAAGGAGCCAAAGGTTGTGGAGTATGTTAAAAAAGCATTTTTACTTCCGGAGGAACTAAATATATCGGGAAAGGTAGAGCCGCAGGTATTGCACAGAGGAATTTACGAGGCAGCAGTATATGAAGCAGGATTGGATGTAGAGGCTTCATGGATAGCACCTGATCTCCAGTCAATGAATATAGAAGGGAAGGTATTATGGAATGAGGCTTACCTCGTATTTGGAATTTCCGACTTAAGAGGTATTTCTGAAAACCCGTCCCTAAAATATGGGGAGCAATTATTAGTAACAGAGCCCTCCAACGAGTTGGGTTTTAAATACAACGGCACGATGTCCAATGGGTTGGTTGCGAAATTGAATTGGAATGATGAAACCAATTTCAATCAACCCTTCTCCATTCAACTGAATTTTAAAGGAAGTAATGGACTGGATTTTATCCCGGTGGGAAAGACGACTTCTGTTAACGTCTCCGGACCCTGGGCCAACCCAAGTTTTAATGGCGAGTTTCTACCTGCATCTCGTTCCATAACAGATGAAGGTTTTACGGCTGAATGGAAGGTGTTGCATTTTAACAGGCCTTTTACCCAGCAATGGGTGGAGGAGAACAAGGATTTAGCGGGAGCTGATTTTGGTGTAGAGTTGCTTATTCCTGTGGAGCAATACCAGAAAAGCATGCGTACATCAAAGTATGGAATACTAATTATCCTGTTGACTTTTGTTTCACTTTTTCTGGTGGAGATCTCCCAAAAAATAAAAATTCACCCTTTCCAGTATTTGCTCATGGGAGCAGCATTGATTGTTTACTATACTCTCCTACTAAGTTTGTCAGAGCAAGTCGGTTATAATGGTTCCTATTTGATTTCTTCAGTGGCTACGGTGGCGCTCCTTACTTTGTATTCAGTTTCTTTTTTGAAATCTAAAAAGTTAGTAGGTCTGTTTTCAGGTTTGCTGGTGGTATTTTATGGGTTTATATACATCATTATTATCCAGCAAGATTTCTCATTGTTAACCGGAAGCATTGGATTATTTATTGTGGTCAGTGCATTGATGTACCTCACCAGAAGAATTTCCTGGTACAGAGAAGTGGTTTAAAAAAGAAGAGCCCTCGAAAATATCGAGGGCTCTTTGTTAAATTATTACTGTTACAGTTTTTATTCTTTATCCAGGAATGGATATCTATAATCAGTTGGCGAAACAAAAGTTTCTTTAATCGTACGCATAGAAGTCCATCTCAGGAGATTCATTTTTGCTCCTGCTTTGTCGTTGGTTCCAGATCCTCTGGCGCCTCCAAATGGCTGCTGGCCTACTACCGCACCTGTTGGTTTGTCGTTGATATAAAAATTACCGGCTGCGTTTGTTAATTTTTTGGTAGCGAGTTCAATGGCATACCTGTCTTTGGAAATGATTGAACCTGTTAATGCGTAAGGTGATGTCTGATCTACCAACTCCAGCGTTTGTTCAAAATTTTCTGCGTGATAAACATAAATCGTCACCACAGGCCCGAAAATCTCCTCACACATGGTGATAGATGAAGGATCTTTAGTGACCACTACGGTAGGCTCAATAAAGTATCCTTTTGATTTATCATAATTACCACCTGCGATAATTTCGTTTTGTGGATTGGCTTTTGCCTGATCAATGTAACCAGCAATCTTGTTAAAGGCCTTTTCGTCTATTACCGCATTGATGAAATTACCAAAGTCTTCAGTAGGTCCCATTTTCATTGACTTCAGATCTTCCTGCAGGTACTTTTTCACATCGTCCCATAGGTTAGAAGGGATATAGCATCTTGAGGCAGCAGAGCATTTTTGACCCTGGTATTCAAATGCGCCACGGCTGATAGCAGTAGATACCGCTTTGGCATCGGCACTTTTATGCACCATGATAAAGTCTTTTCCGCCAGTTTCTCCAACAATCCGCGGGTAGGATTTGTATTTAAAAATATTCTCTCCAATCGTTTTCCATACGGTTTGAAATACTTTAGTGCTTCCTGTGAAATGGATACCACCAAAATCTTTATGATTGAAAATGACATCTCCTGTTGTAGGTCCGTCAGTAATGACAAGATTAATTACACCATCTGGAAGACCGGCTTCTTTTAAAACCTCCATGATGACATGAGCAGAATAAATCTGCGTGTATGCTGCTTTCCATACCACCGTGTTGCCCATCATGGCTGCACTGGTAGGGAGATTTAACCCAATGGCAGTGAAGTTAAATGGTGTTAGTGCGAAGATAAAACCCTCTAGTGGTCTGTACTCCATACGATTCCACACACCAGCAGATGATCCTGGCTGATCCCTGTATATCTCCGACATGAAATGCACATTGTATCTCAAAAAGTCAATAGACTCACACGAAGCATCAATTTCTGCCTGGAATGCATTTTTGGATTGACCAAGCATTGTGGCTGCATTGATCTTATGACGATAAGGGCCAGCCAAAAGGTCTGCTGCTTTTAAGAAAATACCGGCACGGTGTTCCCAACTTAAATTTCCCCATAGTTCTTTGGCTGCCATGGCAGCAGCAATAGCTTGTTCTACGTGGCTTTTATCGCCTTCGTGAAATTGCCCAATGATATGTTTGTGGTCATGGGGAGGTGAAATAGAGACTGTTTTTCCTGTTCTTATTTCTTCGCCACCGATGTACATCGGAATATCGACTTTATTCGATCGGGCTTCTTCAAGTGCTTTCTTTAGCAGGGCTCTTTCCTTGGTGCCAGGAGCATAAGAAATGATGGGTTCGTTTTTGGGTGTGGGTACATTATAAAAACCGTTGGCCATAATTAATAGAGTATTTTATGTTCGTAAATAAGATATCTTCTCCTTCGATCAGGAGGGTGCAAAGGTAATCATTTTCAAAACGATTAAAGGATGGATTTAAGTTCAATTAGATCTGAAATTTCGTGCTTCAGGTCTGTTTTATGTTGTTTTTTAAGAGGGTTGAAGTACACGCTATCAATAGCGGCATTGCGGGCTCCCTTGATATCGGTGTTGAGATTGTCACCGATCATGATGACATCATTTGGCTGATAGTTGCCTTTGGCCATTGCGTACTCAAAGATTTCTTTTGCTGGCTTTTTATGGCCTGCTTTTTCTGAAGTGACCACACTATCAAAATATTTAGAAATACCGGATGAGGATAGTTTGGTGGCTTGAATATCATCAAACCCATTGGTGATAATAAGCAAGTTGTATTTGGCCCTCAAATAATCCAATACATTCATTGCATTAGGGAGCAGGTTCTTTTTGGTAGGGGACAGGGCTACATATTCGCTCGACATTTCAAGGGATAAATTATAATCATCTACACCCAACGAGAGTAGAATTCGGTGAAAACGCTGGTAGCGAATTACATCACGTTGAATGATCCCCAAATCATACTGATCCCACATCTGCATGTTCATCTCCATAAACACCTCAAAAAGATTGTCAAACGAATCAATTCCTTTTTCTTTTAGCTTTTTGATCTCATATAATTCACTCAGGGCTTCCGCACAGTTTTTGTCATAATCCCATAGGGTATGATCGAGATCGAAGATCACGCATTTATAGGTTGATTGGTTCAAAATTAAGATTGGGTAAGTGGTCGAATATTTAGTTTGTTGAGAGCGAGTTCCCGGTTGGAGTACAGTGTTTCATACACTTGCTGATCCTTTTGAAGAATGGGGTCACGGCTGATGAATTGGAGTATCTGTTTAATGATATCATGCACTTCGTCCTTTATTTGATAAAACACCCACTGGTTAAATTTACGGATATACAAGATGTCCGAATTTTTGAGATAGACCAGATGACGAGAAGTTTTCGTTTGGGTAAAATCCAGAATACGCTCCAGGTCACTGATACACATTTCGCCATTATTCATGATCAAATTGAGTATGCGGAGCCTGGATGTATCAGAACACGAAAGAAAAATCTGAGCCCCCAGATCAATGTTAAAATGTTTTAGCCTCATACCGTTGGTGGAATTAATTCGGTTTGAAGAATATGTTTAATGATCGTTCAAGTTAATACAAAAACATCAATGTAAATGCTCCGTTTAAACATTAGGGCAGTTTACAAGCAATCCTTATCTTTGATTAATTGACTGGCAATGAGGCATATCAACATGAAGTGGTTTTTCTTTTTTCTCGCATTGATTTTGGGTGTTTCAGCCACTGACAGCTTTGCACAAAGCAAAAAAAGGGTAATTCAGCTTTCAGGAATAATTTTGAGCGAGGACAGTGTTTCCGGCCTCCCGGGAGTTCACATATACGTACCCAAGGCTGGACGGGGCACGACCTCCAATAGAACAGGTTATTTTTCCATGCCCGTTTTGGAGGGAGATAGCGTAGTGATAAGTTCTGTTGGTTATAATCGCAGGCATTACATCGTGCCAAAATCAATTAGCGAATACTTGACCATTATCGTAGAGATGGTGCCCGATGTGACTTATTTGCAGGAGGTTGAAATCATGCCTTTCCCTACGGAGGAGGTTTTCAAAGAGGCGGTGCTGGCGTTGAATATTCCTATGGATAATGGTGTGGACCCGAGGGCAATGAATGCCGAACTATTGGCATTGATGCTAAGGACAACCCCAATGGATGGTGCGGCCAATTACAGGTACTACATGGATCAATATACAGGATCAGTCAACGATCGATTTCAACCCAGAACCAACCCGTTTCTCAATCCTTTTAATTGGGCAAGGTTCTTCCGTGATTTAAAGAGGGAGAGGGATTAGAAAACGCACTTTTCAGGCTTATTTCCTGTTGTCAAACTACCGGATTAAATACTACTATTTTTGGATTGATGGTCACACTCTATATTAAAAATATGGTATGCAACCGCTGCGTTATGGTGGTGCAACAAGTGTTTGAAAAGCAAGGCTTACAACCTTGGAACGTGACACTTGGGGAGGTACAGTTAAAAGACGAGCTTACACAAAGTCAGCTTGACCAACTGGATAAATCACTGGTTGATTTGGGATTTGAAAGAATAGACGACCACAAAGCAAGATTAATTGAGTCGATCAAAAAACGCGTTATTCAATTGATCCATCACACCAACCCAACCGAAAGGAAATTCAATTGGTCAACCATTTTATCAGAAGAACTTCACTACGAGTACAACTATTTAAGTAGTTTATTTTCTTCCGTGGTTGGGATTACCCTTGAGCAATACATTATTCGACAGAAGATAGAGCGTGTTAAAGAACTTCTGTTTTATGATGAATTGAGTCTCAGTCAAATTGCTGATTTATTGGGGTATAGTAGTGTTGCCCATTTATCGGGACAATTCAAGAAAATTACAGGATTAACTCCATCTGATTTAAAGAAGTCGAGAGCAATTGGCCGAAAACCCCTGGATGGTGTTTCATAATATATAAGAAAGGTTTAAAGACGGATTTTGTTAAGGAGTTTTTCTGTTGGGCACCATCATGATAGCAAGAATTTATTAATATTGCACCTCAAATTTAATGTTCGGGGTGTAGCGCAGCCCGGTTAGCGCACCACGTTAGGGACGTGGGGGCCGGAAGTTCGAATCTTCTCACCCCGACAATCAAAAACCCCAGGCATTTGCCTGGGGTTTGTGTTTTATAGCCGAGCCAAGCATCGCTTGGGCGAGGATATAAGAAGCAAACCGAAGCGAATGAAATGAGCGAGGGTTTTTGATTGAATCCCCCCATTCAAAGATCACCGTAGGTAATCTTCTCACCCCGATAAATTATAACTCCATAGGCAAAAGCTGGTGGGCTTTTTTATATCTTGTTCCAACAGTAACTCAATTAGTTACTTTATTTTTGTCGTAATCAGGATAACTCCGTTTCCGCCACCACCATAAGTTGTGGTTTCCCCTGCCATAAGGACTTTAATGCTATTTACTTCCTCTACCGACATATTGATAAGTGCATTCATTGTGGAAGGAACTCCGTTAAGGAAAATTAAAACTGCAGTATTGGCATTAATAGAGGCTTTTCCTCGCATTTGAAATATATCATCAACAATTGTAACTCTTGGAAATTCAATTTCTATCATTCGAGGAACACTTTCGTAATCTAAATTCGTAAATTTCTCATCTTTATATTTCGTAAACGCTAGTGTCATCTCATTTCTTTGAATATGGCCCGATTCTATAGCGTTTTCCATATCACTTTCATCACCACCAAATGATAGATTAACATTTATGGAGTCCGTTAGATTTTTAACTTTAACCAATTTAGACTTAAAGCCGTCTGCCCTTATAGAAAGCTTATCGTTTTTCTGGCATTCAATAGAAAATTCTCCTAATGAATCTGAAAGAACGGTTGCTCTAGTTTTACGCACAATAATTTTAGCTTTTGCAATTGGATGTGTATCAAATGCTGTGATTTTTCCATGTACTTGCTTCTGGGCGTTTGTTGAAAAAGCAACCAAACATAGAAAAGCTAAGACTATAGTGATCCTATTAGCAGCATTCATTAGCTTAATGTTTATCTATTGTTCAGTCGATAACAGAGAATTTTTCATAAAAAAGGATAAAAATCTATTGAAGTAACGTGGATTCCCTGATCTGACAATAATGTACCGTTTTATTTTCAATAAATTTAATTTGGACTTCAGTTTTCATCCTTTGTGATTGAAATTTGCAGTGTCTGGTTAAATCATTTATGATATAAAAAATTTAATCTCAATTTTCAGTAGTAAGTTGTTGTTTCTAAGGCCCTTGAATGTGCTGTTTTAATGATGCGTTTTACTAAAGTGCTTAGTTCTCATAAATTATCTATTCGTTTTACGTTGTAACTAAAATAGGGGAACTTTGCCTATCAAGACTGCATCGTGAACAAGACTCGAATTGTACTTTTTCTATTGACTATTATTGGGGCCACCTCATTTGCACAAATGGGGCCGGAACGCGCTGCTCAAACACGAATGGGTAAAGGCAAATGGATAAAGGCAGAACAATCCATAAAGAAGGCATTGAGAAAGGACACGGTAAATGCTGAAGCAAAATTGGTCTATGCACAGTGGTATTTTTCTACCGACAATCCGAAATACAGTATTGATTCGGCTTATAAATATACGCTTGCCTCACTGAATGCGTACAGTAGAGCAGATTTGCGTCAAAGGGAAAAGATGCAACGCTTTCCACTTGATAGCAGCATCCTTGTTCACTTGCGTGAGCAAATTGATAGTGCCGCATTTGTTCGGGCAAAAGAATATAATTCTGAAGGAGCCTACATTGCTTTCTTACGAAGGTTCACTTTTGCCAAACAACGAGAAAATGCAATAGAGCTTCGTGATGAAGTATCTTTTTTGGATGCACTCAAATACAATACCTATCAGAGTTTCGATGAGTACCTTAAAAAGTATCCTGATTCTCATCGGTACGCGGATGCAAAGAACCGTTACGATAAATTATTGTACGAGGACAAAACCAAAGACGGAAAGTTAAAAAGCTTCATTTCGTTCTATACAGAATATTCCGGCAGCCCCTATAAAAATACCACCCTTGAGCAAATATTTGGAATTGCTACGGCCTCTGGTGAAGTACAGGATTACATCGATTTTATGTCTCGGTATAAAACATCAAAATCATTGGTGAAAAGAGCCAGGGATATGGCCTTGCATGTAGCACTGCAACAAAATTTTAAAATCCCTACAGTAATTTTGACCGACTCCATCAAGCAGGTATTGGATGATGATGCCTATTGGGTTCCGATTCTGAAAAATGGAAAGTTTGGTTTTATCAATAGTGATGGCGAAGAGAAACTTGAGCCGCAATTTGATGGTATCCAGGAAGACTATTTATGTGGTAATATAGAAGACGACTTTCTGGTAACATCAAAAGGAGTAGTGAGCAGATCAAATCAACTCTTATGCGCTGGAGAAGTGGAGTCAGTCGATGATTTAGGTTATGGGATTTTACGCGTTGATTTAAAAGGGTGCTCGCGACTGATTCATAAATCTGGTTTTGCGATCCTGCAAGATTGTGTAGATGATGCAAGGATTATAGCGGGTCATTTTTTAGCCATTAAAATGAATGAAAAATGGGCACTGCATTCTTTTTCAGGGAGAAAGTTGATTGATGAAACATATGATAACATCCGATCGGAGGAAAATGTGATTGTATTTAGCAGAAAGGGAAAACAAATGCTCAACACAATTGAGCAAATTGTGGAGGCAGCAGACAACAATCCTTTACCTGATAAAATGGTGTTTGATGAAGTGAGAAAACTCAGTTCTGATAAAGTACTGGTGAAGAACGGTGCATTGGAGGGTGTTGTAAATTCTGATTTGAAATTTATCATTCCACTGGACAGGCAGGAACTTACCCTAACATCATTTGGGTTTACAAAAAAAGTTTTGAATAAGGTGACCACGGTGGGGCTTTCTGAGGTCATTGATAAAGAGGAATTCAGCGAAATAAAACCCTACCTGAATTGGCTGGGTTTATATAATTCAAACCGCGCAAAGCTCTATCACCAACCCTCCGCTAAGGTCGTGGAAGAAGGTCTCGATAGTTTATGGTTTACCAATAGATTGGCCATGGCAACTACGGGAGATTCCATGAAAGTAATTTTCGGATCGGGCAGAAAAATGGTTTTCCCGAAGTCAACTAAGGTGACTTTTGTAAAAAGTCCTGATTCAGTGCGTTTCTTTTACCTGGAAGAAAAAAATAAAAAACAATTGTATGAGGTTGATTCAGGCATCAAGAGATTCTCATTGGAGTTTGATCATATTGAAGAGCTGGGAGATGGTTTGTTTTTAATAGAACTTAAAAATAAAAGAGGAATCGTGGGAATGGATGGAAAAATAGTTCTGCCGTTGGAGTATGATGCGATAATCCGGTCTTCCGATAAGGTGATTTCCTTATTAAAGGACAAAAAATTTGGTCTTTATGATATCAGAAAGAAGAAGCTATTCAAGGCGGAATATGACAGAAATATTACTTTCTTTAATGAATCTATTCTTATTGTGTTCCGCGATGGCGCATATGGGTTTATGGATATGACATCTGCGCCAATATCACCTTTTGAGTTTGACGAAGTAAGACCATGGAGTGATTCTTCCGCCATGGTGCGAAAGAATTTTCGTTGGATGGTTTATTCTGTGTATGATAGGAAAATTTCACATGAGCAGATAAAAGATTATCGTCTTATAAAGGACACTCCTGGGGAGAGGATTGCAATTATTCATAAGGGAAATGAATATGGTGTGCTCAGTAGTACCCGGGGATTGGTAATTCCACCTACTTTCAGTGATGTTCTTAATCTTGGGACTGCTGAGAAGCCCCTTTACTTTACAGAGAAAAATGTAGAGGAGGCTGAAATTTTTGTGGTGATCTACTATGATGAAAATGGGCAGATGATAAGAAGGCAGATATATGAAGCGGATGAGTATGATCGGATTTACTGCAGACGGAATTAACAGGGTCTTATAGATATCTTGAGTTTTTGATTTGAATAACTTATACCTTAGGGTCTTTAAATAAATATGAAATGAGAATTACTTTTTTATTACTTGTTTTTGGCAGCTTTTGTGCCCACGGCCAAAATACCAATTCTTTTCCTGACAGACCGAAAATGGTGGTCGGTATTGTGGTCGATCAAATGAGGCAAGAATATTTGTATCGCTTTGCTCCTAAATTTGGAGAGGGAGGATTTAAAAGATTAATGAACCAGGGCTTTATGTTGAGCAATGGTCATTATAATTATGTTCCAACCTACACCGGGCCAGGCCATGCTTCGGTCTATACGGGTGCAACACCTGCCACGCATGGTATTATAGCAAATAATTGGTATGACAAAGTCACTCATAAAATGGTGAATTGTGTTGAAGACGAAAACCAAAAAGTGGTAGGTACCGACAATGGCAATGGAGATGTTTCTCCCTGGAGATTGTTGTCTTCAACGGTTACTGATGAATTGGAACTGGCCACGCAGAGACGATCGAAAGTAATTGGTATTTCCATAAAAGACAGGGGAGCCGTGTTACCTGCAGGACACACTCCCGAGGGTGCTTACTGGTATGACTCAAAGACTGGGAAATTTATTTCCAGTACATTTTATAAAGCTGGTTTACCCGCATGGTTGGATAAATTCAATGCACTCAATCTGGCCAATCAATACCTCAACGAAACCTGGAATACGGTTTACCCAATTCAGGATTACAAAGAAAGCGGCCCCGATGACACTGCCTATGAAGATATTCCGAAAGGAAAGGAGCGTCCCACCTTTCCTTACAATTTAAAAGAACTGAGGAAACAAAATGGAGAGTATGCTTTGTTACCTGAAACACCCTACGGAAATGAAATACTTACTCAACTGGCTTTGGCAGCCATTGATGGGGAAGACATGGGAAAAGATGAGTGGACGGATTTTTTGGCGGTTTCGTATTCATCCACTGATTTGATTGGTCATGCAATGGGGCCTAACTCTGTAGAAGTAGAAGACACCTATATCAGACTTGATAGGAATATAGAAGCATTGTTGAAAAAATTGGATGCACTGCTGGGCAAAGACCAATACCTGATTTTTCTAACAGCAGATCATGCTGTTGCAGAAGTACCACAATATCTAAAAGATTTGAAAGTGCTTTCTGATGGTTCTGAACCGGTTAAATACGAGGCGGGGTTAAAGGACTTTTTAGGTTCATACTATCCAGGAAAAAATTTGATTAAAAACATCAGTAACAATCAGATTTTCTTTGATCATGAATCATTTGATTTTGATCCAAAATCATCTGGTGTTGAATATTTGATTGTGTCGGAGCTTACCCGTAGCTATTTGCAAAAGCAACCGGGCATAGCTTCTGTATATACACGTCAGATGATTCAGGCTGCTGCCTTCGATGAGGGGGGTGTAAAAGGGATGATAAGGAGAGGTTTTAATGACAACAGATCGGGAGATATTGTGGTAGTGACTGAACCCGGCTGGGTAATAGGAGCGGGAGCCACAGGAGCAACTCATGGTTCCAATTATACCTATGATACACACGTGCCCATATTGTTTTATGGCTTCGGTGTGAAGCAGGGGACTACTGCTAATTATCATGCCATTACCGATATCGCCCCAACAGTATCTACCATTTTAAGAATTAAGTTTCCAAGTGGCAGTACAGGTCAACCTATTACGGAGCTTCTGAAATAATGGTATTGAAGCAAACAAAAAAGGCTAACGATATTCGTTAGCCTTTTTATTAAAGTAAGATATAGGTTTTAAGCTCCGGCAAATATTCCGAATACTCCCATCATGTTTAGCAATACCAGCAAAATCACGGCAGGACACACAAACCTGATGAAGAAAACAAATGCTTTGGAGGCAAAATTGCCTGCCTTGAAGGAAGGAGAACCATTATCCAGTTCGCCCACAATGTTTTCGATCGGAAGTTTCCAGGCTACATAAAGACAAGTGGTTAATGCCACTACTACAATAAAGAAGGTTCCAAAAATGTAGTCAACGATGTTTTGAAATCCTAAAATATCACCTGTCCAGGGTAATGAAAATCTAAGGTTAGTAAATAAATCGCTGGCGCCATGAGATAGGGCAGAAGGAACGCCAACAAGGAACGTTGCAATACCAACAAACCAAGCTGCTTTTTTTCTACTCCATTTTTTCTCATCAATGAAATAAGAAGCAGGGACTTCAAGCATCGAGATAGAGGAGGTAAGTGCTGCAACCATCAATAGTAAGAAGAAAAGGGCGCCAATGATGTTACCTCCTGGCATGGTACTGAATATGTCTGGCAATACCTGGAAAACAAGAGTAGGTCCTGCTTCAGGTGATTTACCAAATGCGAAAACAGCAGGAAAAATCATGAAGCCTGAAAGTAATGCAATTCCTGTATCCATCAAACCAACATAAATCCCACTTTCAACGAGATTAGAATCTTTCGGCAGATAAGAACCATAAGTAATCATGATACCCCAACCTATACTCATGGAGAAGAACGCCTGACCCAATGCGGCCAAAATACTATTGGCGGTCAATTTTGAAAAATCAGGCTTCAGGTAAAATTCAACACCTGCCATTGCTCCCTCTAACATTAAGCTTCTGATAGCAACCACAAAAATCAATATGAATAAAACAGGCATTAAGATTTTAGCTGCCTTTTCAATTCCACCGGATACGCCTCCGAGCACAATGAGTACAGTGACAAGCATAAACCCTCCTGATAGAATGATAGCGGCTGTGCCGTTAGCGGCAAAAGCTTCGAATCCGGCCGTTGCACCAATGAGTGACTTGTAAATGTAACCCACTGTCCATCCTGCGATCACACCATAATAGGAAAGCACAAAGAAACTGACACACAATGCGAGAATTGCACCGGCACCCATCCAAACAGCATTGGCACCTGTGTCTTTAAATGCGCCAATGGTACTTTTCTTTGTGAAGCGCCCCAATCCCATTTCTGTGAATAGAAGGGGTACCCCTATCAACAAGACACATAGTATGTAGACCATTACGAAGGCACCACCTCCATTTTGTCCGGTGATGTATGGGAAACGCCAGATGTTGCCCAATCCTACGGCTGAACCGGCTGCGGCCATAATAAAGCCAAACTTCGAGCCCCACTGGCCCCTGTTATCGGTAGAAACGCTCATTGCTTACTTTTTAGGTTTAGTTAATACAAGTGAAGCAGCCAATTTTCAAAAAAAAATCAACTAATCAAACACCAGTAGGGACAGGATAGCCCATTATCGTTCCTGCGGGTGAGAATAATTTCGCCTAGATCCTATAACTACACCAAACGGGGGCAAATAACCCTGTTCTTCTTAGAAAACGTTGAATTGGTTGAGGATAACAATTATGATGACCAATGGACAAATAAACCTGAGAAAGAAAGACCAAACCTGTGCGGCCGTAACTCCGGCATACCTTGCTGTATTGAAGGATGGAGTGCCTTCACTCAATTCAGCAATAATTTTTGCAGGCCCAATGATCCATCCTACATAAAGGCAAACAAAAAGAGAAACGATAATGATAAAGAAGGATCCCCAGATAAAGTCCATAATGTCCATAAAGCTGGTGATCGTCATTCCTGAAAATTGAATACTCATATTGGTAAGGGTATCGTTGGCTCCCTTTGAAAGGGCAGAGGGAACGCCAAATACAATGGCTGCAATAGCCACCGCCCATGCTGCTTTTTTCCTACTCCATTTCTTTTCATCAATCAGCCAAGATCCAGGTACCTCTATCATTGATATGGTGGAAGTAAGCGCTGCGATGCAGAGAAGTAAAAAGAAAAATGCACCTACAATATTACCTCCAGGCATTTCACTAAAAATCTGAGGGAGTATTTGAAAGACTAATGTGGGGCCCTGATTAGGCTCCATGCCAAACGCAAAAACTGCAGGGAAAATCATCAATCCTCCCATCAGTGCAACGGTGGTGTCTAATACTCCGATCCAGAGTGCGCTTTTTACAATACTCTCATTCTTGGAAAGGTATGAACCATAAGTAATCATAATCCCCCAGCCGATTGACATAGAGAAGAAACACTGACTGAGTGCTTTCAAAAAAGTGCCAGCATTGATTTTTGAAAAATCAGGAACAAGAAAATAACGCAAACCTGCGGAGGCACCTTCAAGTGTTAGGCCTTTGATAATGACAACCAAAACAAGCACGAAAAGAACTGGCATTAGAATCTTCGATGCTTTTTCAATTCCTTTGGCAATGTCTTTGGTAACAATCAAAAGATTGAGACCAATGAAACCGACAAAAAGAGGTAGCACTATGAGGGGATTGGCCGTAAACTCGGCAAAGGAAAGCTCCACGCCCATGAGTGTGGTATAGATATAGCCGATTGTCCATCCCGCTATCACACCATAGTAACTCGTAACGAAAAAGCTTACGCATAGAGAAAGTATGGCGCCTATGACCCAAAAATTATTGCTACCCGTATCTTTAAATGCTCCGATAGGATTTTTGCCAGTAAGTCGGCCTAATGCAATTTCGTTGAACAACAACGGAATTCCTATGGCCAGCACACAGCATAAATAGATAAACACAAAAGCTCCTCCGCCATTCTCACCAGTGAGATAAGGGAAGCGCCAGATATTGCCAAGGCCAACAGCTGATCCAGCTGCTGCCATGATGAATCCAAATTTGGATCCGAATTGACCTCTGTTGGCCATAGGATGTAAGGGGTTAGTCGGGGCGAATGTGTGAAAATAATTTCTTATTTCTTCTACCTGAATAAAAATTATTTTTTGAACCCTGATTTTTGAATTTGACCGGCAAGAATGCTAAGTCCTTCGGTAAAGGTATGTGGGGTATATCCTAACTCGGTTTTTGCTTTGGTAATATCAAAGCCAGTCTTCAAAGGCCTGGCGGCTGGTTGTTTAAATGTTTTGGAATCCGTGGCCTGTATAAGAGACTGATCAAGCTTGAAGAACCTGGCGGTCTCCATGGCAATATCATAGGGGGTCATCATCTTCTCTCCGGAGATATGGAAGATGCCTGTAGCATTTTTGGCAGCAGCCAGATAACATCCCATGGCCAAATCTTCTGCCAGGGTAGGGGTGCGCCATTGATCATTGACCACGTTGATTACCTTGCCTTGTTCCAAACTGTTCTTTACCCATAATACAATGTTGGATCGACTGAGGTCGGTGGTAATGCCATAAACCAGAACGGTACGAAGAATGACCCAATCTATTTTGCTTTCTTGTATGATTCGTTCGGCAGCCAGTTTACTTTCCCCATAATAATTTACCGGATGGGGTTTAGCGTCCTCCCTGAGCAACCCCTCAGTGCCATCAAAAATGAAATCGGTAGACACATGGATGAGTTTGGCATTTTCTCTTTCGCATGCTTTTACCAAATATTCGACTGCAGTCACATTGGACAGCCAGCATTTTTCACGTTCTGTTTCGCAGTGATCCACCTGTGTCATTGCTGCAGTATTGATGACTACATCAGGTCCCACGGCAGAAATCACGCGATTGACAGCCTCCTTATTTGTAATATCAAGCAATTGGAATATCCCCTTTTTCAAGTGAATAGCGAGGGGGCTTCTTGCCGTAGTGATAAGATCAATACCTTTTGTACTATCCAGTAGCGATGAAAGTTTTTGTCCCAGTAAACCGTTTGCACCAGTTATCAGAACTTTCATTTGTTGTCCGGATATTCGTAGCCATACATTTTGGTGATTTGATTTTTTGGCATTTCGTCAACAGTAACTGTAAAGCGGATGTCTTTTAGCGGTCGATTGACACTGTCTCTTTGTACTCTTGCGATTTTGTCAATCACATCAAGCCCTTTAATTACTTTTCCAAACACCGTGTACTCACCATCAAGATGAGGGGCACCACCTACTGTTGTGTAGGCATCAATTTTTTCCTGGGATATTTCTTTTGTTACTTTAATCCCTGTTTCTTTTTCAATGCGAGGAATGAGGCTGAGCGACTTGTTTTGATAAGCTCGCATATCACCCGTAGAGTAGAGTTGCACAAGGGAATCGTAAAGCGGTTTGTTTTCTTCCTTTGCCAATAACTGTTGTAAACCTGTATTCAACTTTTCTTGATCCACTTTTAGTTGATACACATTATGTATAAGAGTTACTGTTCCTTGCACGATATAGAACTGGCTCCCACTGGAAGCTTTGGTTGGATTCATCTGATCGCCCAGGCGCGCTGCAGAGAGCGCACCTTTTTCATGAAAATATTTTGGGTTGAATTCGGCCTCAATAGTGTACCCCGGTCCTCCATTTCCAAGTCGCTGGCCAGGCTGCACGTTTTTGGAATCGGGGTCTCCCCCTTGTATCATAAAACCATCAATTACTCTGTGAAAAAGTAAACTGTCATAAAAATGATCCTGCGCCAGTTTTATAAAATTGGCTTTGTGCTTGGGGGTTTCATCATATAGGATTGCCACCATGTCTCCCATATCAGTTTTTATTGTGACAACATAATCTTTCTTTTGGGCACAACTGGAGAATAATAACGAAACGCTTAAAATTAAAAGGCAAACGATACGGCTCATATAGGTGTTCAGATTTTTTAACATTTAAAATTAAGGGGTCAATGGATTTTTAACAAAATTATGGATTCAAAATGCCTGATAACTGAAGTGAGAGGTTAAGAAAAATCATTTTTGCACTTCCATTCCTTTCGAGATAGTAGGATGCATCAGACATCAGGCGATTGGCCTTTTCAATTTTTAATACATTTAATACTTTACTAAAATCCTGAATGAATTTCAATTCGCTTCCCTGTGTTCTGTTGATGGTGGTAGAACCTGCCAGAAAAAGCAGTGACTCTCGCATCATACTGATACTGTAATAAAGCAGGTTGCGTTGGTTGAGCTTGTCCATTTGATGGAACTCGTCCGCCATGCGCACCAAATCAGCATAACTCTTTTTAAAACATGCACGCATCCAGTCGGCAAATAAATCCTGATTGATATTTTCATCACTTTGGGTCAGCCGCAGTGCAAGATTTAAATCTCCATCGGCCAGCTGCAGTATATTTCTGCGATCACTTTCGTCAATGGTTATTTCCTTTTCCAGATAGGCATCCAAATCTTCATCAGTAAGTAAAGGAACCTGTATCAGCTGGGTTCTTGATACAATAGTAGGGAGCAAGCGATCTGCTGCGTTGGTGACCAAAAGAAAAAATGTATTGACAGGAGGCTCCTCCAATATTTTTAAAATACCGTTGGCAGCCGATCCGTGCATGTACTCGGGTTGCCAGATCACCATCACTTTATAAGGGCTCTCAAATGATTTAAGTGAAAGGGTCTTGATGATTGTTCTGCTTTCCTCTCTCGAAATCAAAGCTTGTTTATTTTCGCCACCATAGAAATTGGTCCAATCGTCCAGTTTGCCAAAGGGTTGTTCTAATAAAAAACTTCGCCAGGACTTGGTGATCTCAGCCTTGAAACGATCTGCATCCTTATCGTTTTTTATATTACTCAGTGGAAATACAAAATGCAGATCGGGATGAACGAATTTTTGATTTTTGGAACAGGCCGCGCAAACACCGCAGGCGTCATCCGCCTTTCTGTCCGTGCACTGAATGTAGGTTGCATAGGCAATGGCCAGTGGTAGATTAAGCGCTCCTTCTTTGCCGGCAAAAAGCTGGGCATGCGCCATTTTGTTATGCTGAACCGATTGGATCAGCTTTTGTTTTATCTCTTGTAAACCAGGTATGTCAGCGAATCTCATGCTTTATCTGTCTTTTTCTCCCATACACGGTTGGTGGAAGTAGATGCGAAAAGATGTTGCAGTATTTTTTTATCTACCGCTTCGAGTGTTCTGTTTCTTCTGCCATATACCTTTTCAGCAGTGTCCAACATTTTGTTCAATTGAAACGTGGTAAAACCAGCGGCACCTCCCCATGCAAATGAGGGAATGAAGGTACGTGGAAAACCATCTCCAAAGATATTGCAACCAATGCCCACAACAGTGCCTGTGTTAAACATCGTGTTGATACCACACTTGCTGTGATCGCCCATGATTAATCCGCAAAATTGTAATCCGGTATCTTTAAACCCTCCTTTTTTATAATTCCAGATCTTTATGTTTTCGTAATTGTTTTTCAGATTGGAGGTATTGGTGTCGGCACCGAGGTTACACCATTCACCAATCACAGAGTTTCCTAAAAATCCGTCATGGCCTTTGTTGCTGAAACCAAAAATTACGGAGTTGCTTATTTCACCACCTACTTTTGAGTGAGGTCCCACTGTAGTGTCACCACGAATCTTTGCACCCATATTGACATGTGAACCCTCACACAGGGCAAACGGACCGCGAATCATGCTGCCTTCCTGAACTTGCGTATTCTTTCCCAGGTAGATGGGTCCGTTTTCTGCATTGAGTATGGCCGCTTTGATGATCGCCCCTTCCTCAATAAAAATATCTTTGCCTACTTCACCATATACAATGGTGTGTGGGTCTTTGAGGTCTTTGGATTTTTTGCCTTTGGTAATCAACTCAAAATCTGCCTTGATCTGGAATCCGTTGTGATGAAAAATTTTCCATACCTGATCAATTATTACGATCTCTCCCCCATATTCTTTCTGTTGAATATTTTCAATGGATGCATTGGCACTTCTCGCGGCTATCAATATTCCATCTTTCGCCAGGCCCTGGCCTTCAGCTAAATCGCTAATTGCATTGATGAGCTTTTCATCAGGGCAGACTGCGCCATTGATCAATACATTATCGGAACTGTTTTTTACCGGGTATTTTTCCTGCAAATAGTCAATTGTTTGAAAAGATGACTTTGTATTTAAATGCTTTTCCCATTTTTCGGTGAGGGTGAGAATTCCAACCCTTATTTCGGATACGGGTCGCGTAAGGGTAAAAGGGGAAAGATCCTGGCGAATGGAGGGATCGTCAAAGAGGATTACATTCATTTTGTAAAAATAGGGGGACAACAAGAATGATCACCACAATAAAGCCATTAAAATAGAGATTTGAAATCAAAAAGAAGAGGTGCCCCAAAAGTCTGGTTCGTCATTGCGAGGGATTCCGATGGGTATCGGAAGAACGAAGCAATCTTCAAACCGATGAATGAATGTTAATTTAGGAGATTGCTTCACCCTGCCCTCCTGCCTACGCTTCAGTTTGCAATGACGGATGGCATTTGAGACAGGCCTTAAAAAAAGAAAGGTCTCTTTTGGAGACCTTTCTGATATATTATTAAGCTTGAAAAGCTTACGCTTTCTTTCCGTATTTCTTTTGGAACTTCTCCACACGACCAGCTGTGTCCATAAACATCTTCTTGCCAGTATAGAATGGGTGAGAGGCAGAACTTACCTCGACCTTAATTACAGGGTAGTCTTTACCGTCAGTCCACGTGTCTGTTTCCTCAGAACTGGCAGTAGAACGGGTCAAAAACTTAAAATCACATGAGGTATCCCAAAAAATGACTTCTTTATATTCTGGATGTATCTCCTTCTTCATAGCTATTTTTTTCTTTTCGGACTGCAAAAATAAGGAACTAGAGTCTATTTACAAGGCCTCGGAGGATCATAAATTGTCGAGAACCTAAAATGATGGTATTTTGCATTAAAATTACGAGTAGACTGCCATTACAGATGCTTTCACCCTATTTTGACCGATTTTAGAGAGGTAATTATTATGTTATTAATCAGTTCAAAGTATGCCAAATTTGCCTGTTACGGTTTCTTACCTCTCGAAATTTAAAGAATGAAGCATTTAGTCCTCTTTTTTTTAGTGTTTCAGGTCTGCGCTGGATATGGTCAAAGCACCAACGCTCCTCTGAATGAAGACTATTACCATTGGATTGATCGGTATGAAATAAAGTCCGGCCGGGTTGTGCCGCAGGTGTTTACTTCTGTAAAACCGTATAAACGAAAGGCCATTGCGGCTTTTGTGGATTCAGTACAATTGCGTGACAATGTTTTTAGCTCCTCAGTTGACTTATATAATTACCAATACTTAAGAAACGATAATTGGGAGTGGAGCCGGTCTGAGGACAATGAGAGCAAAAAGCCAGTGCTCAAGCATCTCTATAAAAAGAAGTCCGACTTCCTTTTTACGGATTTGCCCGAGTTTGACATCCATGTGAACCCGGTACTGTACACTAGTTTCGGTCACGATGGACAAGCCGGTGAGTCTTTGTACCTCAATTCCAGAGGAGTAGAAATCAGAGGGATGGTCGACAGAAAAATTGGTTTCTATACTTTTCTCACCGACAATCAGGCCAGGCTTCCTTTGTATGTGCGTGATGGCATTGCCCAAAACCCGGTGGTACCACATGAAGGGTTTTGGAAAGATTTTAAAGACAATGGCGTTGATTATTTTCAGGCGAGGGCCTACATCGACTTTGATATCAGCAAGCACATCTACATGCAGTTTGGGAATGATAAAACATTTATTGGAAACGGCTATCGCTCACTCATCTTCTCTGATTATGCACCCCCTACACTTTTTTTGCGCACCAATGTTAAAGTTTGGAAGCTGAATTATTTGTTTCAACTCAACAGGGTAGCGGCAGATGCTCCTGGGTCGATTGGCGGATCAGGTGCAGGAAAGAGAAGGTATCCTGAAAAGTTTATGGCCTTTCACCATGCCAGCATCAATATTGGCAAGAGATTTAATCTTGGTTTTTTTGAATCAGTTGTGTTCAGCCCCAAGGACAGTTTGAACAACAACACCTTTGATCTCAGTTATCTCAATCCTGTTATTTTTTACAGGGCGATTGAGCAACAGTTTGGCAGCAGCGACAATGTGATTTTAGGAATGGACTTTAAATGGATGGTAGCTAAGCGACTCTCTGCTTATGGCCAGGTAGTGTTCGATGAGTTTTTATTGGACAGACTAAAAGAAGGCAACGGATGGTGGGCCAACAAGTTTGCTTTACAAGGTGGCTTAAAATATATTGATGTGTTAGGCGTCAATAATCTTGATGCACAATTGGAAGTCAATGTGGTAAGGCCTTACACATATTCTCACAATACACAATATGGTAGCTACACCAACTACAGGCAGCCATTTGCACATCCGCTTGGCGCTAATTTCAAAGAGCTAATAGGTATTGTTCGCTATCAGCCGATACCTAAACTCAATGTAATTGCAAAAGCGATCTATTCAGAGATTGGTCGCGATACTACAGGGGTGAATTGGGGAAGTGATTTATTAAAGAGCAATGCTACACGAGAGCAGGAATTTGGAAATACCATAGGGCAAGGGTTGTTAACAAAGGTTACTTATTTGGATCTCACTGCATCCTACATGCTGAAGCATAATCTTTTTATTGATATGAAGCTGATCCGCAGGGACTCAGCCACTCCGCAAATTTCAGGAACAAATAATACTACGATAACTTCATTAGCTTTGCGGTGGAACATTGGCCAGCGGCTGTACGACTTTTAAATTAAATGAAGACATTTCTCCGCATTCTTAATTACACACCCAATATTATTTCCCGTCTGGTGTGGTTTTTTGTATTTTCTATTTTAGGAATCATTTTTGGCGCCTTCAATATTGTGTTGGTGATTCCTATGTTACAGGTTTTATTTCAGCGTAATATTGATGATCCCGTTCCTGCGTTGCCTGAATTCAGCGTGTCATCTGATTATATAGTAGGGGTGTTCAATCATTATTTTCGAATGATCATTCAGGAGAATGGTACGCTCAATGCATTGCTATTTGTTTGTGGGCTAATTGTGCTCTGCGTTTTATTCGCCAATGTGTTTCGATTTCTTGAAAGAGTGGTGGCGACTAAAATTCGCGTGGATTTGGTGAGGAACATACGACTGGCCATTTTTGATAATGTGTCCAAACTGCACATTGGGTTTTTCAACAGCGAACGCAAGGGAGATTTGATTTCTCGTTTCACCAACGATGTGCAAGAGGTGGAAGTGGCAGTGATGAATAGTTTGAAGGCAGTACTGAAAGAACCTATTACCATCATCGTTTATTTTACCATACTGTTCACTATATCGGCAAAACTTACATTGTTTACACTGATCGTTTTGCCGGTAATGGGTGGAGCCCTGGCGGAGATCATTAAAAGATTAAAACGTCAGGCCAAACAAAGCCAGGAGTCTTTGGGAAGGATTGTCAATATCCTTGATGAGACTTTTGGTGGCATGAGGGTAGTGAAGGCATTTAACGCACGTGGTTTTATCGTCCGCAAGATGGAGGAAGAATCCGACTACTACAGAAAAGTAAATAAGTCGATGTCGTATAAAAATGAAATGGCTTCTCCTGTCTCTGAGGTATTGGGCGTTTTGATCGTAGCCATAATTATTTTTTTTGGGGGCAATATGGTATTGAGCGAAGACTCTACTTTATCACCGGATGTATTTTTGGGGTTTCTTGCTATTTTTTCAATGATCATTCAACCTGCCAAAGCATTTTCCAACGGAATTACTGCTTTGCAGAAAGGAACGGCATCTGCCAATAGAATATTTGAAACCATCGATACGGAGCCTGTAATTCAGAGTCCTCCTAACGCGTTGATGATAGAAAAATTCCAAAGTGCGATTGAATTTGTGAATGTGTCGTTTGCGTATGACGCTGAGCTGGTTTTGAAAAACATCAATCTCACCATTCCAAAAGGAAAAATGGTGGCATTGGTAGGTCCTTCGGGAGGGGGTAAGTCCACATTGGCAGACCTGGTACCAAGATTTTATGATCCTACGGAAGGGGAAGTGAGAATTGATGGTCATCCTCTCACGCGATATGATGTCACTTCATTGAGAAGTCAACTCGGTATTGTTACTCAGGAATCTATTTTATTCAACGATACAATTTTTAACAACATCAGCTTTGGAACACCTAACGCTTCGGAGGCAGATGTAATCAATGCAGCGAAGGTTGCTAACGCACACGACTTTATTATGCAATCCGAATATGGTTATGAGACCACCATAGGCGAGCGCGGGTCTAAGCTCTCCGGAGGGCAACGGCAACGATTGAGTATTGCAAGGGCTGTATTAAAAAACCCTCCTATTTTAATCCTGGATGAAGCAACCAGTGCGCTGGACACAGAATCAGAAAAATTGGTGCAGGAAGCGTTGTTTAATTTAATGAAGAACAGAACCTCCATCGTGATTGCGCATCGATTGAGTACCATTCAGCATGCAGACGAAATAGTAGTTATTCAGGATGGTGAGATTGTGGAAAGAGGCACACATGATGAGCTGAATCAGCAAAATGGTGTGTACCACAAGTTAAGTGACTTTCAAAATAATGATAAATTAAAGGGGTAACTGATCTCGGTCATCTTCTCCATGCAAGGTTTTCGTCTATATTGCATTTTAGGTTTATATGAAAAAGCATAAGTTTGTTGACTAACGTGCAGGGAATGAACAAAAGACGGGTTATCTTCTTCGTAATATTTGGTGTTTACCATCTCATTATACTTGCATTTACAAGCTATGTAGATGCTCAGAAACAAGACTTAGGTGTACTGACAAGCATGTATGGTTGGCTTCATTTGTTTAAATATGGAGCCATACTGGGACTGGTGTTGTTTGCTGTAGACGTCATATGGTCCTGGCGATCTACTCTATCTGCCGAGAAAGAGCAGGAAGTGCTTAATTTTGAAATCAACAACCTCAAAGCCAAGGTATACGATTTGCAGGAAGCCAATAAGCCACAACCTGAACCTGATCCGGAAACGGAGAGCAAGTAAATATGGATGCGCAGGAAATCATCAAAGGTGAATTAAATCAGGCTGCACAAACATTAAGTAATTTCCTTCAATCCACCGAGGCATTAAACAACATAGAAGAAGCTGCGGCTAAGATGGTGGCGGCCATTCAATCGGGAAATAAAATTATTTCCTGTGGCAATGGTGGTTCTCATTGTGATGCCATGCATTTCGCTGAAGAGCTTTCAGGCAGATTTCGTGGCGATCGAAAAGCTTTACCTGCACTGTCTATATCAGATTCATCCCACATTACCTGTGTGGGCAATGACTACGGATTCGAATTTATCTTTTCCCGATATGTAGAAGCATTGGGAAACAAAGGCGATGTGCTATTGGCGATAAGCACCAGCGGCAATTCAGCTAATATTTTGAATGCGGCAAAAGCAGCTAAAGAAAAGGGTATTGTTGTAGTGGCATTGAGCGGAAAGGATGGAGGTAAGCTGGCAGATTTAGCAGACATTAATATTATCGTGCCCCATGATGGGTTTGCCGATCGCATTCAGGAAGTGCATATTAAAGTCATTCATATCCTTATTCTTTTGATAGAGAAGCATTTGGAGTAGCATTGGTCTTTTAAAAATCCTATTATTACGTATTAGCAATTCAGTATCAAATGGTAGCAAAAACCTTTGGTAGCGCAGTGCATGGCGTAGATGCGCAAACCATCACCGTAGAAGTCAACATCATTCAGGGAAATAAATTCTGGATGAGTGGACTGCCCGACAATGCAGTAAAGGAAAGCCAGCATCGGGTAGAGTCTGCCATGAAAGGATTGGGCTATTACATGCCGCGCAATAAAGTGGTTGTTAATCTTGCACCTGCCGATGTGCGCAAGGAAGGGTCGGCTTATGATTTGCCTATTGCACTCGGTATAATTCAGGCATCCGGTCAGGTGCCCATTGAAAAACTGGATCAATATGTCATCATGGGAGAGTTGTCGCTTGATGGTATCCTTCGTCCGATCAGAGGAGCATTGCCTATTGCCATTCAATCCCGAAAAGAGAATTTCAAAGGAATTGTTTTGCCCAAAGCCAATGCACGTGAGGCAGCCATAGTGAATAAGCTCAATGTGATTGGTGTAGAGACATTGAAGGAAGCCATCGATTTTTTTACGGATAAGATTCAAATCGACCCTCTTGTGGTGGATACCCGTGAAGTGTTTAATGAACAATTAAATACTTACGATAGTGATTTTAGGGACGTACAGGGACAAGAGAACATCAAAAGAGCATTGGAGATTGCCGCAGCGGGTGGGCACAATGCCATTATGATAGGACCGCCAGGAGCGGGTAAAACCATGCTGGCAAAAAGACTGCCCTCTATTCTTCCTCCACTTACGTTGAACGAAGCGCTGGAAACAACCAAAATACATTCTGTGGCAGGCCGGTTGGGTACTAACGATGCGTTGATTACCAATCGTCCATTTCGCTCACCGCATCACACCATTTCAGATGTAGCTCTTGTGGGTGGAGGAGGTAATCCGCAACCGGGAGAAATTTCCTTGTCGCACAATGGCGTGTTGTTTTTAGATGAATTGCCGGAGTTTAAAAGAACTGTACTCGAAGTGATGCGTCAGCCGATGGAAGAACGAAGGGTGACCATTTCAAGGGCCAAAGTTTCGATCGACTATCCGGCCAACTTTATGTTGATTGCCAGTATGAATCCTTGCCCGTGTGGGTATTATAACCACCCAGAAAAGGAATGTGTGTGCGCACCGGGTGTAGTGCAGCGCTATTTAAGTAAAGTGAGTGGGCCACTTTTGGATCGCATTGATTTGCATGTGGAGGTGGTGCCTGTAAGTTTTGACGAAATGACGTCACAGCGCAAGTCTGAAAGCAGTGAAGAGATCAGAGTGAGGGTAGTAGCTGCCAGAGAAATTCAGGCCAAACGTTTTAAGGGCAATCGGGAAATGTATTGCAATGCCATGATGGGTTCCAGTATGGTAAAAAAGGTGTGTGTAATCAACGATGCGGGGAGAACATTACTAAAAACAGCGATGGAAAGATTAGGTCTTTCTGCGCGGGCATACGACCGGATATTAAAAGTTTCGCGTACCATTGCTGATCTGGCAGGGAGTGAAGAAATAAAAATTGAACATTTGGCGGAGGCCATTCAATACAGAAGTCTCGATAGAGAAGGATGGGCGGGTTGATTTATTGATGTGATGATGTGTTGATGTGTTGATGTGATGATGGGTTGATGTGTTGATGTGTTGATAGTTTGATGTGATGATGGCTTATTGACTTAGTGTCTTCGTGGCGGTATGACTTGATGTAGCGATGGTTTATTTTATAAATATGAAGATCAACTTAGCGTCTTAGCGCCTTCGCGGTAAAAAAATTAACCGCAGAGTCGCAAAGAATGATTGCTGATTTGACAGTGGAGTTCGGAGATAAAAATTGAGTTGATAGTTTTAATGTAATAATGGATTTGTGACTTAGTGTCTTCGTGGCGAATAACTTGATGTAGTGATGGTTTATTTTATAAATATGAGGATCAACTTAGCGTCTTAGCGCCTTCGCGGTAAAAAAATTAACCGCAGAGTCGCAAAGAATGATTGCTGATTTGACAAGGAGTTCGGAGATAAAAATTGAGTGGGATAGTTTGATGTAATGATGGCTTTGTGACTTAGCGCCTTCGTGGCAAATAAAAAATTAACGTAAGTTTATAATATGAAATTATTTCGATTTGGTGAAAAAGGGAAAGAGCAACCCGGAGTATTGATAGATGGCAAATTATGCGATGCCTCTGCTTTTGGTGAAGACTATGGAGAAGCATTTTTTGAATCGAATGGACTCAACAGATTGCAAGCCTGGTTGGACGACAATAAAGATTCGCTTCCTTTTGTAAAAGAAGGAACCCGATTGGGTGCTTGTTTTCAAAGACCTTCCAAGATCATTGGCGTGGGACTTAACTATACCAAACATGCCTTTGAAACGAAAATGCCACTGCCCAGCGAACCTATATTTTTTCTCAAGGCCACATCTGCTCTCACCGGACCAAATGACGGGGTTACCCTGCCAAAGAATAGCAAAAAGACAGACTATGAAGTAGAGCTGGCTGTGGTAATAGGAAAGAAAGCATCCTATGTGGAAGAAAAAGAGGCCATGGATTATGTGGCGGGATTTTGTTTGCACAACGATTACAGTGAGCGCGAATATCAACTGGAAAGGTTGGGACAATGGACAAAAGGAAAGGGCTGTGATACCTTTGCCCCTATGGGGCCTTACCTGGTGACCAAAGATGAGATTGCAGACTTCAATAATTTGCACATGTGGACGAAAGTGAATGGCAAGATGATGCAGGACAACAATAGCGATGACATGATTTTCGAGGTGCCGTTTTTGGTGCATTACATCAGTCAGTTCATGACCTTGCTGCCAGGTGATGTGATCTCCACTGGTACACCCTCGGGAGTAGGTCATGGCTTTAATCCACCTGTTTATCTCAAAGCAGGAGATGTGGTGGAGTTAGGGATTGAAGAGTTGGGAGAGCAAAGGCAGGAGGTGGTTTGATAGTAGAGTTTAGTAATAGTATTCATTGGTTTTTGATTGGTTAGCTACTTCCCATAATTTGACGCTGTCATAGTGCGAGTATAAAACAATCCGTCAAACGAATTTGCCCAATCATTTTGCACCTTGCCATATGCAAATACTCCAGAAAAGAAAGGTTGAGATAGCCAATTAGGAAGAATGCCTTTGTAGTCAACAAATAGATATTCTTCACCAGACTGATTCATGTAAGATTCAATGGAATTAGATTGAGGGCTTAACGTCAGTTTAGTAAAACTTTGGAAATCGAAATAATCCCCATTGTAGGCCGTAAAACCGATTGAATACATGACGTTGCCGTATTTTTCAAAAATATGTTCACCCATAGGAATGTAACCAGCTGCGGAAGATACATAACTGTTATCAGAATTAATATAATACTTAGCGTCCTGAATATATCTTGAGATATGTGTATTTGCTCCCCAAACAATTATTTTTCTATTAGGATATCTATCCAAAATCCATGAGAGGTTGTCTGCCATTTGTCTATCCCTAAGCCAATAGCCTTGAACGTTTCCTTCAGACACCATTTGGAGAAACTGTGTGTTAACCTGGAAATTCTTAAGTAATAGAATCCAAAACTGAGCATCATTCATCAATTCAGTATTTGGGCTCTGGTCAAATGTTGCGACCTCTGCAATTAATGATTCAATAATTTCTTTAGCTTCCAATAATTTATCACTGCCAATTGAGTTTGGATTTAAGCCCGAATCTATCAAATCATTTAGGATTTGTTTCTTGTCGATCCAATCAGCAGAATTGACAAAATTGGAATTTCTCATCTGAAGAAATAGCTCCAGATCTTCGTTAAAATCTAATTTGTTAGTACCCAAGAACTGATGATCTATCCCAATTAGCTCCAATGAAGGCTTTGAATTATCAATATAATCAAACAGTGGGTAAACTTCTGGCGTATATGACCAGACCTTACTGACACTTTCCTTAGCAGATTGAATTCCGTTTTTTCCCGCCTTCATATCTAACCATGATTTATGACACTCATAAATCCCACTTTCGAAGGCTATTATATCAAAATCCATCTCGGTATGAAGAAATTTAATAAGTCGACATTTCGCAAGAAAGGTAGTGCCATCGCCATGTGTTGCTTCGCCAAGCATTATTACTCTTTTATCACCTATAATTGATTTAAGAAACTGTAGATCACTGAAGTCAACTTCTGAAGGATCAACTGATAATGGTCTATGGGCATTGGCCTTAATCCAATCCACTTCTACAGGAAATGAATTATTTTCTTCGCAAGAATGGAGTAAACTGGAGCAAAAAAATAAAGTAGCTAATGCTGGATGTAACTTTAATTTCATTGCAACTAGGTTCATAGCGAAGTTAGGGCCTTAATTCCAATAAACCTAATATACCCACATTCCCCTTTCCCTGCAATTTTGTAGTTTGGTCATTGTGAAAATAACCATTCTATCAGGAGGAGGTTTGAAAATGTGAGTCCTCACGGGCATTGCAAAATATTAGGAATAGAAACAATTGCATAAATTCAGGTGTTTACGAACATGGGGGAGAATGGATCTGATCAAAAAATGCTATTCACTGTGACAATTCTTAAAATTAGACTACTAACATAATAAATACCGTAGCTAAATTGGAACTACAAAAAGGAAACTTTATTCGGATTATAGACGCAAATCAAGGTATTATTAAAAGCCTTTGTAAAGCCTATTATATATGTCCGGAAGATCAAAAAGATGCCTTTCAAGACATTATTCTACAGCTTTGGAAATCATTTGAGACATTTCGAGGAGAGTCCAAAATAAGCTCTTGGATTTATAGGATAAGTCTTAACACTGTGCTCACCAAAATCAAGAAGGGAAAAACGAAAATAGCCGCTGGGTCAATAGGCACCTCAGAATTGTCCATTTCTATAGCAATGGCAGATGGTGATATTGAGCTCCTAAACATTATAATTCAATCTTTAAAAGACCTGGATAAAGCGATCGTCATCCTTTATCTGGAAGGCTACAAGAACAAGGAAATTTCTCAAATTTTGAATCTCACTCCTACAAACGTAAGCACCAGATTAAACAGAGTGAGAGCAGAACTAAAAATCAAATTTGAAAACCAGCACTATGAATTTAAACAACCTTAAACCAGCTTGGCAACAGTTTCGGTTATTGAATTCCATGCAACCAATGGGTAAGGAAGAAATCCTATTTATTATTGAAGAAGCCGAAGGGTTGAGTATAAACAGAAACAGATTCCTGATTAACTTCATCATGTTTGCCGTCTTAATCATCTGTTGTCACGGGGGATGATTTCTTACATCCTTTGGGACATTGATCCGCAACTATTTGATGGGTTTGAATTTCTTAGATGGTATGGTCTCTGTTGGGCGGTAGGTATGATTCTCGGATATCAAATCACGCTCAGAATTTACAAGGCAGAAGGCATTCCAACTTTAGAACTTGACAAACTCACCACGTATGTAATGATAGGAGCAATTATTGGTGCTCGTTTTGGACACATTCTATTTTATGATCCAGTATACTATTTGAACAACCCAATAGAAGTTCTCCCCATACGAATTAATCCAACTTTCCAATTTACAGGACTTGCTGGTCTCGCAAGTCATGGAGGAATCTTGGGAGCTTTAATTGGTCTTTATCTCTATAATAGAAAATTCGAAAAGGATTACCTGTGGATGTTGGATAGATTGGTGATAGGTGGGGCTTTACTAGGTGGCTTTATTAGGATCGGCAATTTGATAAACTCCGAAATAATTGGGATTCCATCTCAACTTCCCTGGGCATTCGTATTTTCTCGCATCGATCAAACCCCGAGACATCCTACTCAGCTTTATGAAGCACTATTTTATCTAATAATATCTTTAACTCTATTTCTTATTTGGCGGTCACGGAAAGTTAGTAATTACAAAGGCTTTTTATTTGGGCTTGGTATATTCTTAATATTCTTGCAAAGATTTCTTGTGGAGTTTTTGAAGGAAAATCAGGTTGAATTTGAGGAGCAACTTATGCTGAACATGGGACAAACATTGAGTATACCGCTAATCCTCACTGGAATTTTTATTATGAATTGGAGCATCAATAAGTTCGCCAACAAACAGTAAGCCCAATAAGCACTTAGTTATTTTGTCAATTTCACTGTGTAAAACTATTGTTTAAAGTGAAGTTTAAGCCTTCCGACCTTACAAACTCAAAATGAGTTTCCTTTCTTTCCTCTACAATTTTGTAGTTTGGTCTCTGTGAAAAAGACCATTTTCCTATATGGATTGGCATTGGCTGTGCTCATTCTCATTATGAGAGTGATTGAGTATCGTTTTTTGGTGCGTGATCTCACCCTGGAGTTTTATATAGGGATTGTGGCTGTATTTTTTACCGCTTTAGGAATATGGGTGGGGCTAAGGTTCACCCGCAAGAAGGTGGTCGTGATCCATCCTGAGTTTCAATTCAATGAGAAAGAGCAATCCCAACGGGGCATCAGTAAGCGGGAGTTAGAGGTATTGGAACTGATGGCACAAGGTCTCGCCAATCAGGAGATTGCAGACAAATTGTTTGTTTCATTAAATACAGTGAAAACACATTCTTCTAACCTTTTTTCTAAGTTGGGGGTGAGCAGAAGAACACAGGCCATTCAGAAAGCAAAAGAATTAAACCTAATCCCCTAGTCCTTAAGGGTGATTCTAGCTATGAGCCGCCAATTCACCCGAAAGAATGAGTGGGATTTAATTCGTATTCCACACATTTGATCATAAATTCATTGGTTCACAATAAACTAAACACTATGAGGAAAGTAGTTTTAACATTTGGTTTGATCGCAGGGCTCATCGTTACCACACTTATGCTTGTCTCCATGCCGCTGATGGGCAATGGCACCATCAGTTTTGAAAACGGTGAACTGTTTGGGTATACGTCAATGATCATTGCACTCTCCATGATTTACTTTGGAGTGAGATCATTTCGTGATAATCACAATCATGGTGTGCTTTCCTTTGGCAAGGGTTTTCAGGTGGGTATTCTCATTGCAGCCATCGCAGCTGTTATTTATGCATCGGGCTGGGAGGTGTATTTGAGTACTTCCTCCGGAGATTTTATGGAGCAGTACACAACACAATACCTGGTGCAGATGGAAAAGAAAGGTGCATCCACTACCGAAATAGAAGAGATGAAAGTAGAGATGAACAGTATGGCGGAAATGTATAAGAATCCATTGATCCGATTTGGGATGACGTTGATGGAAATCGTTCCAGTGGGTTTGATTATTACTTTATTGAGTGCGTTTCTGCTAAAGCGAAACGACAATATAAATCAGGCTACATAAATTCTTGTGCCTTAGTGCCTTATTGCCTTGGTGGCGAATTAGGTATTACTGCCGCCACTAAGTCACTAAGTCACAAAGGATAAAATACTATTTATAAAATTGATTTAGATGCAATCACTTGTACACACCCCCACCAACGATATCAAAAACAGTCTGGAGTTTTATCAGAAGCTGGAATTTAAAGTATTGAAAGATAAAACACGAACACTCGTAACAGACGGAAAAGCTGTGATTGAAATCAATCCTGATCGTTTTGCCAGGGCCGGGGTGAAGTTGTATAAGAAGAGCTGGTCAAAAGAAATTGCACTGTTGAAGAAGCTCACCACTGTTCACAAAACAAAGGAGGGATTTTTATTGAGTGATGCGAGTAATGTATGGATTTACCTGCAGGAGGGAGAATTGAAATTAAAACACAAACCAACCAAAACTTCTTTTAGTGTTTTGGGCAATTATGCGGGACTGAGTTTAGAATCTTTGGACATTGAGCGTTCAGTGGCAGTTTGGAAGGCATTGGGGTTTGAAACCAATGGTTCGCCAGAACAAGGTTGGGTAGCCTGCAAGAATGATGATGAGTTGGTGGTTAATGTTATGAAACCGTTGATGTGCCCACATCTCTTTTTTAACCCATCGTTGACTTACTTCAATGGCAAGGAGAACAACCCCAAAGTGATTAAAAAAATAAGATCATTAAAAATTTCTATTACAGAAGAGATTACCCACTTCAATGATAAGGGTATTGTGGACAATGTGATTATCCGCGATCCGGGTGGTTATGGTTTTTTTATTTTCAACGATTAATAAATTAAAAAAATGAAATTAGGTGCGTTTTCCGTAAGCCTCAATGTCAAGGACTTGAAGGCTTCAAAACAATTTTATGAGAAAATCGGCTTTTCTGTTTTTGCAGGGGAGATGGAAAGGAATTACCTGATCATGAAAAATGGAAACGCGTTGATTGGCCTCTTTCAGGGTATGTTTGATAAAAATATTTTAACCTTCAATCCGGGATGGGATGAAAATGCCAATGCACTGGATTCGTTTGAGGATGTCAGAGATATTCAGAAAAAATTTAAAAGCAAGGGACTTTCACTTACTTCTGAAGCTGATGAAAGTTCTTCCGGGCCGGCAAGTATTACTTTGATTGACCCGGATGAAAACCCGATACTCATTGATCAGCACGTTTAAAGAAGTGGGATTACGGGTTAGCTGATCCATTGTCTGAAGACGGGCGCAGTTTCTTTGCTGATGTATACCTCTTCCTTACAATCAGGGGTCAGGTGAATTTTGATTTTACCGTTGTCGGGTTTGAACTTTTCAATGGCATTGAGGCAGCAAAGGTATTTTCTATTGATGCGAAAAAATTTGGAGGGGTCTACAATCTCTTCCAATTCACTGATGGTTTTATCAACGATCAATTGCCTTCCGTTAAAGTCTTTGGCGAAAACAATTTTATGTTCAGTGAAAAAGTAGGCGGTGTCGTTGAGATTGAGGGCAATAAACTCCGTGCCTTTTTTTGCCAGAATTCGCTCCTTGGAGGAAGGAGATTGGATATGGTTGAGAATTTTTAGGAGGTTACCTTGTAAAAAATGCTCCTGAAGTTTTTTTACTTTTTCCAATGAGCGAGTCAATTTTTCCTCCGTAATGGGTTTAAGAAGATAGTCCACCGAGTTGAACTCAAATGACTCCATAATATACTTGTCATAAGCGGTTGTAAAAACCACGGGAAACTTTACAGGGTGTTGTTTGAATATTTCAAAAGAGTGATCATCGGATAATTGAATGTCCACAAATGCCAGATCGGGCTCAGCATTGTTTTTCAACCACTGTAAAGTTTCTTTTACACTTCCCAATTGAGCGATCACTTCAATGGAGGGGTCGATTACTCTAAGCATGGCTTCCAGCTTGGCGCGCGCTGGCAATTCATCTTCAATGATAATTGTTCTCATGACGGGTTGAGTGGGGTAAGTGGAAGGCTAACAATAAATTTTCCGTTCTCCTGATAGGCTTCAATCGGGTTACCTGTTATTAATTGAAATCGCTCTGCAAGATTTTTTAATCCAATTTGTGAAGAGTTCTGTTTATTTCCTTTCTCCTGTATTTCATTGATAATGATCAACTGATTATCTCGAACATCCACATCGATATGCAATGGCTTTTGCTCGCTGATTTCATTGTGCTTCACTGCATTTTCAAAGGCTACAAAAACTGAAGTAGGGGGTATCAAATAATCTTTTTCCGCAGACCCATTGAATTGCTTTTTAATGATCAGTGCTTTTCCGAAGCGCAGGTGCAACAGATCTGTGTAACGATGAGTAAACTCCAACTCATCTTCTAGCAGTACCAGCGTATGGTCTTTTTGAATCAGTATGTAGCGATAGACCTCAGCAAGGTTTTCAGTAAAGAGCAATGCTTTCTCCCCATCCCACTTTATCAAATAGGAAAGGGTGTTTAGAGAGTTGAACATAAAATGAGGATCCACCTGATTCTTGAGTGCTGTCAATTCAGCTTCGGCCCGGGCACGTTGCAATTGTTCGTTTTTTAGGGTCTCACTTTCTTTTTCTTTTACCAGAAAAACAGTTTCATAAATGTGAGTCACAAACAACACACAAATCACGTTGATCAATACCACCATTTGAATAGCACTCCAGTCCGTTTTGGGGAATCCCGCCCAAATGTACCAGAGACAAAGCCAGGCAATGGTAAGGGGTGCGGTATAGAAAACATTGTTCATTAAAAGCAGAATCAGTTTTTCAACAGGTTTATCAAACCAGGTAAAGCGCTTGCGTGTGCGAAACAATAGATAACGATTTCCTTGCCAAATGAGAAAGGCCAATGAGATAAAATATAAATAGCCTTGCCAGTAAGAAAAATCGGTGAATGTAAGTGTGCCAAATAATCCGGTGACGTTGGGAATCAGTAACCCAAAAAAGGGGATGCCTATCCACCTGAAAGTATTGTCATCCAGTTTGATTTCTGAATGAGCATTCCTTTTTTCCGTTTCGTACTCTGATTGTTCCGATTCAGGCATTTTATTTCCTTTTGTATGGATAAAGTTCGCAAATTCAATTCAGAATCAACGTATGAAACTTATTTATCAAATCATATTGACGATCACAATGATACTAACTGGAAGTAAAAGTAGTGCGCAAATTTTTGAGAGTGAGAGGATTTCACATGAGGCAACTATTCAATTGAACGGTGTTATTGAAGA
Source organism: Flammeovirgaceae bacterium UBA2338 (assembly GCA_002344795.1). GTDB lineage: Bacteria > Bacteroidota > Bacteroidia > Cytophagales > Cyclobacteriaceae > ELB16-189. The sequence continues at coordinate 85,196 of DDUM01000002.1, forward strand.
AGTGTTTCCGCTATTCGGGCCCATTAAAGAGATGGACTGGGCGCCAGGTTGGAGTCCGGAAATTTTATTCACCACCACAGCGGAAGTTGATGAACATATGATATTCAAAACCAAAGGAAAGTTTGAGGGTGAGGAAGATTATATCTGGGTGGTATCTCAATTTGCTCCAAAACAATTTTTCATTGAATACACAATAAGCACCAAGGAACGTATCTGGTTTGTTAGGGTACAATGCAGCGCTCAAGAGGGTACGACCATAGCGAAGGTAAAGTATACTTTTACAGGATTGACTAAACAGGGAAATGAACTTAACAAAATAGCACTAGAAAAAATGTTTGAGCATAATTTAAAGGATTGGGAGGAAGCGATAAACCACTATCTTCATACAGGAAGAAAAATTGATCAGTAATTGATTAGAAATTAACTAACAACTTAACTATGGATACATCATACTTAAACTATTGGGCCATTCTTGTTTCAGCATTGTCTACTTTTTTAGTTGGAGGGCTTTGGTATTCACCAGCTGTATTTGGTAAGGCCTGGATGAAAGAGAATGGATTGACAGAGGAAGATTTGAAGAAGGGGAATATGGCCAAGATATTTGGCCTGGCTTTTTTGATGGGGCTGATTGCAGCCATCAATCTGGCCATGTTCATGGGACCGGAAGCCGATCTTTCTTTTGGTGCCTTTGCCGGTTTTGCTGCAGGAGCTGGATGGGTAGCCACCTTTGTGGGAACGCACTATTTATTTGAACGAAAATCATTTAAATTATTTCTGATTAATGCAGGCTATAGTATTGTGGCACTCACGATTATGGGGGTCATAATTGGCGCCTGGAAATAATTAGCGAGGTCAGGCGGTTAAGTGATCGCTTCTTTAACGTTTGAATAATCATGAAAAAGGTTGAGGTAACAATTGGTATTGATGTTCCTTCTAAATTGGTAATTCAGGCTTTTACTGATGAACAGATGCTGTCCGCGTGGTGGTCTGTAGAAAGTGCACTTATTGGGGAACAACCTGGTGGAGTTTATACATTGACATGGGGAATTTCTGAAAATGGATTTCGTTTTGTGTCCACTGGAAAAATTAAGGAATATGATGCAGGGAGTAAGTTAGTGATTGACAATTTTATTTATCTAAATCCAGAAAGACCAATGCTTGGACCAATGACACTAACAATCAAGACCATCCCCAAAGATGGAGGGAGTGAAGTTTACTTATGTCAGGAGGGTTATCAAACAGGGGAGGATTGGGAGTGGTACTATGAAGCAGTGAAAGAGGCGTGGCCGAAGATGATGAGGGTGTTGAAAAATTATCTTGAAAAGAATTTCTAAAATACACTTCAATCAGGGTAGGTCAACTCATTTAAAAATAACAACATGAAAAAATATTTGTTCGTCTTTATTATTCTCTTCAGTTGCTCTTTAAAGTCTGGAGAGAATAGGAAGTCAAATAAGTTTGAAAGCCTCGAGGGTGAATGGCGCAACCTGACCTTAAAAGTAGAGTTGGATAAAAAACAGGGCAGACCGAGCAGCATATTTGAGGTAAATGAAAATACATGGGAGGAGCAATTACAAATAAGACCTATTCGCACCTATTTCAGAAATGATGGGACGTTCAATTCTGAACATTTCAATTTGCAGGATAGCCTCGTGTTAAATCCCAGCGGATCATGGACTGCTACTGACGGAGAGATTACCATGATGACAACTCAGCCCTTTTCAGATACAACAATGTGTACTTATACGATTAAAGGAAATGTGGTCACCTTTGGTTGTTGGGTAGATTGGGATGAAGATGGTGAAAAGGATGATTGGTACCTGGGAACTCAGAAGAAATACTGATCATGAAGGTTTCACCAGCCAAAAAATCGATTCATAATTAAATACAGTAAAAGAAAATATGTTTTCCATAGGTGATCCTGCAGGATGCGCTTTGTTGGTGGCATCGAAGGTGAGTTGCTTTACTTCTTTTCCGTCAATGGAAACTTTAAAGAGCTGAAAGTTTCCTTTTTCATCGGGTGCAATGTAGGCCACCCATTTCTGGTCATGGGAAAGGGCAATTCCTGAGTACAATTGATCACTGTTGAAGGAGTGGATTTTTTTACCGGGCTTTCCATCAATGGGCACAATGTGTATTTCCTTTAATTCCGGGTTGACTACATATTCAACCACCAGACTCTTGCTATTATTCATCCATTGAGAATCAGTAAAACTACCTTCTTCAAGACCAGGAGGTACCAATTCGATTTGTTCTGTAGTGGGCTCTCCACTTTCCTGATCGATCCCGATCAAAAAAAGTTTATTGATTCGATCTGATGTAGGTGCAGTGTTGGATACAATCCATTTACCATCAGGTGACCAACGGGGCCATCCTGTTTCATAACCGCCTTTAGAAAGCGGTTTTCCTTTTGATGCATCGTTGTTGGGTTGTATCCAAATGTCATCCGTGCCGTCAGCGTGGGTATGGAATGCAATCCATTTGTTATTGGGCGACCAGGCCATACCCTGATCTTCGGAATAGGAAGCGCGCACGACAACATCTGGTTTGTCCTTGGGTTGGTTCATATCAAAGTTGATATAACCAATTTCCTGAGTGATGTCTGGATAGTTCCTGTCATCCATTACTCTTCTCCAGTTGCCATAAGTAAAAGAGAGCAGTTTCCCATTGGGATGCCAGTGTGATATTTCTGACATGAATGTGGTAATTGGTTTTGACTCACCCCCATCGCCATCTACGGCAGCGATAAACACTTTGTAGTCTTGCAGTCTGAAAAGTACTGATCCGTCTTTGGCAACTGAAGGAGCGTAACTATCCCGGGAGAAGCTGGCCAGTTGAGTTCGTGATTTTGTTTCCAGATTGTATTTTTGTAGATCAATTACTTGTTTTTCATTGGCTAAACTGAAGTAGAGAAATTTTCCATCTGGTGAAAATGCAATGGGGCCGTAGCTCTCAGCTTTTATTTTTTCTGAATCCGCATTGGTGAGATCAAGTTGAATATAACGCTCCTCATTTTCTTCAACGATTCCAGCAAATGAACGAGTGGATGGATTCCACTGGATGGATTCTATGAGTTCTCTTTCAGCAACTACGGTTTCATTTTCACCATGGGCATCCATTATCCATAACTGTGTTTTTCCGTTTGTTTTGGAAAGACCTGCCACTTGCTTTCCATCTGAGGACCAGGTCAGGTCTTTAATATTTTCTCTTTCGATTTGCAGTGATTTGTCGGCATCATTAAAATTTCTTTTGTTGGGCCACAGAGGAGTGCCTTGTTTGGTTTGTAAATCATAGCTGTACCAATATTCCCTTTCACCACCGATTTCATACGTGATCAGTTGTTGACTATCGGGCAACCAGTTGAGTGTAATCACAAAGGTGCCATGCTTGTCTAATTCAAAAGTTGCACCTCCTACTACTTGTTGTATTGATATTTGTTTGCGATCGGAATAGGCAAAAAGTTTTCCGTCCGGTGATATCGCCCCAAACGGATCGCGATAAGCCACTGGGCCTTTTTGCTTTACCGCTTTTATGAATTGCATTTGCGGAACTTTTTGTTCCTGTGCTTTTTCAGTTTGACAACCCAGAAGAAAACAGAAAAGGATAAATAGTAAATTTTTTGATATCATTTTAAAAGACAAAATAGAGGATAATTAAAATAATCAATAGAATGGCTACCCACTTGAAGCCTGTACTATATTCCGCAAACTCGTAACCACAAATGTGGCAAACTTTATTTTTCACATCGGTTTCCATCGCGCATGATGGACATTCTTTTGTTTTCATTGAATTAATTCATTTATACACCATAGCTGATGCACTGGATCATTGTTAAAAATGGATAATTTAAATTTAATAAAAATCAGATGGTTAACAGTTGAATTGAAGATATTAGTGGTATGGTAAAGAATACGCTGGCCTTTCTGATGATTATGATGCTTTTCGATACGTGTAAGCCACAGACTGAAAGTGAATCGAGATGGTGTGATCAATTGCCAAGGGAAGCCAATACACAATTTCAAAAATCGGAGTACTCAAATTATTGGTTTGAAGTATACCAGGTGCAGGATAGCATTTATGCGATATACGAACCTTATCAATGGCAGGAAGTGATTTCTTATCTGATCATTGGAAATGAATTTGCGTTGTTATTTGATACCGGGAATGGAATTGGAGATATCAAGGAAGTGGTTAATAAAATCACTTCTTTGCCTATACGTGTACTTAACTCCCATTCGCATTATGATCATGTGGGGGGAAATGCAGATTTCGATTATATCTACGGGATGGATACGGAGTTTACCCGACTGAGAAAACAAGGACTGCCACATGAACGTGTTGCGGAAGAGGTCTCGCCAGAAGCGTTGTGCAAACCACTGCCCGAAGGTGTTATTGCTGAAGAACACAGTATCCAACCTTATGAAATTGATGAATATGTTGCCGAAGGCTTTACCATTGATTTGGGTAATCGTTTACTAGAAGTGATTAGCATTCCGGGACATACCCCCGATGCGATAGGTTTGTGGGATAAGGAAAACAGATTGATGTGGACGGGTGATACCTTTTATCAAGGGGCAATTTGGTTGTTTGCCAAAGAAACCAATTTGACAGACTACAAGCGTTCAATCAGCAGGTTAGCGAAGATGTCGAAGTCGTTGAAGCATTTGCTGCCAGCGCATAATATACCATTGGTAGATCCATCATTGCTCACAGAGCTTGATGATGCGTTACTCCAAATTGAAAATAGTGAAGTAAAAGGAGTTGATTCAACAGATGGACGCATCCACTACACCTTTGAACATTTCACCATCCTTATGAATAAGGATTAGGACTTTCTCTTGTTTTTTATAAACTGAGCTAACCTGTCCATGGCCACCTCTAATTCTTTCTGCGAAAAACAAGAGTGAACCAAACGGAACTGACCGTGTTGGGTATGACCAAATCCATTGCCAGGTGTAAGCAGGATGCCTGTCTGGTTGTACAAATCATTCCAAAGTTTGGTTTCAAGTGTTTGAGTATTTTCCTTCAAGAACTCGGATAAATCTAACCAAACAAAAAGACTTCCTTGTGCTGGCGCGTAGGGGACTTTGAGTCTTCTCAAAAGGCGAACAACAATGAGATAGTTTTCAGTGAGCAGTTGCTGATTCGTTTTGATATACTTTTCAACAAAATCTTCATCACTGAAAACCAGTTCAAACATCCACTGTGTATAATTGGAAACCATGGAAGGGCCGTTCAAATTATGATAAGCCTCAATAAACGTTTTGTTAAGTGAATAGACCATACCCACCCGAAAACCCGATGCACCAAAATCTTTAGACAGTGCATACCAATGGTGCAGGTATTCGCTTTGTTTTTTTTGCATGATGTTGGCAAAGGAATAAAATGTCACAGGTGCAGGGTAATCATCTTTCAGTTCGGGGTGTTGTGTATTGATAAGTGATAGGCCATAAATCTCATTGACGATCATATGGATATTGTGGGAGATACACCAATCGGCAAACTCATTCAGTTTTGATTGGGGATACATTCCACCGGTTGGGTTATCAGGATTAGTAATTACCAATATGCGAAATCGCTTTCCCTTGTTCTCAATATCTTTTAATGCTTTGTTAAGATGATCAACTGAAAGGAGTGGCCCGTTTTCTATATCCTTAATATGGTGGTGGGTGATGAGGTCATACCTTTCGAGACCTGATTTGTTTTGAATGTCTTGCTTATAAACCGGATAACACGGAGCGGGGAACACAGCTACATCACCAGGCTCTCCCAAAATCCAGGAGGTAAGATCTATGACAGAGGTTGATCCGGCCGATAAAGCCAAATGCTCCGGATTGATTTTACATCCTGTTAAGAATTTCGAATAAAAGCTGGCGACTTTATCCCTAAAAGTGATAGACCCTGTGCTATTGGTATAGTTGGCCACCCAATTGGGTATCGCATGCTGGTTTGCCAATTGCATCATATGAGTTTTTAATATTGGCCAACTCAATTTATTCTCAGCGATATTCAGAGGGAAAGAGCCTTCCGGATTTTCCGTTTCGTGGTATAAATTCTTTACAGCTTCGAAATATGCTTCAAAGTCGATGCGCAGAGCAGATTGAGATGCAGTTTGACCACGTTGGGAAAGTGAATTATTCAATGGTGAATCGAGTTTGAAATAAATGATTGCTGAATGCTAAAGTATGGATAATGCCGGTGAACGAATACTTTTTTACTTCAGAGATTTGTAATTCCACACAACCTTATTTAATATTGACCGACCGTTCAGTCAAAAACATCATGAGCCCCAGGACACCATCTAAAAATGAGGAAATCAGGCAGGAAAGCATGAAAAGGATCAAGGAGGCCGCTTTTTCTTTGATTGCAAAGCAAGGTTATGATGCTACCAGCATAGCTCAAATCGCAAAAGAGGCTGGCGTTTCGAAAGGGTTGATGTACAACTATTTTGAAAGCAAAGAAGATTTATTGGAAAAATTAGTGACTGATGCCATGAAGGAAGGTGATCATGTGATTGCGCAGCTGCTGAATGAAGATCCATCGATTACCTTAAGAAACATAATCAAGTGGTTTTTCAAAGAACTCAGGGAACGACCAGAATACTGGAGGTTGATGACCGAACTCACTTTCAGAATAGACAAGTTTAAATTTGTTCATGACATGGCCACTGAAAAAATGAAGGGGTACACTGTATTCATAAAGGAGTTGCTAGTGAAAATAGATTATCCAAACCCTGAGGGTGAATCCAAATTAGTAGGTGCGATCTTTGATGGTATAGCGATACAATATCTCGTAATCAGAGATGATTACCCTTTGGTGGAAATGGAAAAATTTTTGATTGACAAATATTGCAGAAAAAAGTAATAGTATGAGAGTAATAATAATTGCAATGGTTTTGATTGGCTTTCAGGCGAATGCGCAAACGGCAAAGGAAATAATGCAGCGCGTAGATGAAAAAGTGAGAGGAACATCTAACAGTTCTGAAATGAAGATGACCATCGTTCGCCCTGACTGGAAAAGAGAAATAACTATGAAAGGCTGGTCGTTGGGAACAGAGTATAGCCTGATTTTGATCACGGGACCAGCAAGAGACAAAGGGCAAGCTTTCTTAAAGCGCGACAATGAAATGTGGAACTGGCAACCGTCCATTGATCGGGTAGTTAAACTTCCGCCATCGATGATGTTACAATCCTGGATGGGATCAGATTTTACCAATGATGATTTGGTAAAGGAATCTTCTATTGTGAATGACTATAATCATAGTTTGGAACAGGATTCAGTCATCAATGGAACAACGGTTTATAAAGTTGTGCTTACACCGAAACCGGATGCGCCAGTGGTGTGGGGAAAAGTAGTGTGCTATGTTGATAAAAAGGAATACAACCAATTGCTGGTAAAATACTATGATGAGGATGACTACCTGGTAAATACTATGGTGCTTTCGGAAATCAAAGAAATGGGAGGAAGGCGAATTCCTACCAGGTTGGAAATGATTCCTGCTGATAATCCAAGACAACGAACAGTAATTGAATACCAGAATCAGGAATTTAACATTGGATTGAAAGAAAGTTTTTTCTCGATGCAAAACATGAAAAGAGTTAGATAGGCTATGTATACGACATTGGCATGGAGAAATATTTGGAGAAATAAAAGGAGATCGTTGATCACGATTCTCTCCATCACCTTTGCGGTGTTGCTGGCCTGTGTGATGCGGTCAATGCAATTAGGATCCTATGGTCGCATGATTGAAAATTCTGTTCGGTTTTATACAGGATACATTCAAATTCACAAAGACGGTTATTGGAATGATAAAGTAATTGACAATAGCTTTGTTTACGACCCTGAAAAACTATCAGAAGTCAATCAATTAAAAGGCGTCCAGACTTTTGTGCCAAGACTGGAGTCCTTTGCGCTTTCCTCTTTTAAAAATCAAACCAAAGGAGCATTGATAATGGGTGTAGACCCAGAACGTGAGGATGAACTCACCAGAGTCAAAAGTAAGGTGGTGACAGGTAGGTACCTGAAACCAGGCGATGAAGGAATTCTGGTGTCTCAAGGCTTGGCCAATTATCTCAAAGTGAGTGTCGGTGATACAGTGGTATTGTTGGGCCAGGGATATCGCGGTGCCAATGCAGCTGGTTTATTTCCTGTGCGCGGAATTGTGAAGTTTGCTATGCCACAGCAGAACAATCAATTGGTGTATATGGATTTGGCAAAGGCACAATGGTTTTATGCGGCTGATCAATTGATTACCAGTGTGGCCCTTGTTATTGATGATCCAGATGATGCTCCAAAAATTACCCGACAGGTTGAGGAAATATTCAGCGGAGGTTCTTATGAGGTGATGGACTGGAAAGAATTGGTTCCCGACCTTGTGCAAAGCATCGAATTGGATAACATCAGCGGAAAAGTAATGCTGTGGATTCTTTATCTCGTAATAGGTTTTGGCATGTTTGGAACGTATTTAATGATGACAGCCGAACGGCAATATGAGTTTGGCGTGATGATATCCGTGGGAATGAAACGATTACAATTACAAACTATCGTTTTGTTGGAAATTACTTTTATGACATCCATTGGAGTTTTAGTGGGAATAATGCTCAGCTTGCCAGCACTTACCTACTTTCATTTCAATCCTATTTACTTTGGTGCAGAAGCTGCTAAGGCCATTGAAAAATTTGGAGTGGAAGCAGTTTATGCTTTCTCCTTAGATCCTGTGATTTTCACGAATCAGGCTTATGCCATTTTTATAATGGCCATTGTGTTGGCAGGCTACCCTATATGGTCTATTCATAAGATGAGACCAGTCGAATCCATGAGGCCTTAATGAATTAAGTATGATCGCAATTATCGCTTGGAGAAATGTTTGGAGAAATAAGGGAAGAAGCCTGGTAGTAATTGGTGCCATGACCGTAGGTATTTGGGCATTGACTTTTGCAGGTGGGTTTATGCAAAGCTTTCTTACCAGCTACATAGAGTCAGCTATTAGACATGAAACATCTAACGGCCAGGTACATCATCCGGAATTCACGCAGGATTATGACATTCAATACAACATCAAAGATTATGAATCCATACTAGGATTTTTAAAACAATCGGAGGTAGTTGAGTCTGTTACCACCCGCTCGCTGGTGAACGGTATGATTTCTTCATCCCGACAGGCAACCGGTGTAAAGATCATTGGTATTAATCCTGAAGAAGAGGCAAAAGTTACAGCCCTCAACACCTTAATAAGTGAGGGTACTTATTTTGAAGGTATTTCCCGTAATCCGGTATTGATTGGCAACAAGCTGGCAGAAAAACTAAAAGTAAATGTGAGATCCAAGGTGGTGCTTACCTTTCAGGATATTGAAGGAAATATTACCGCAGGAAGCTTTAGAGTGGCAGGTATTCTTAATGCTTCATCCGTTGCCATTAGCGAATCATCAGCCTATGTGCTCAAATCAGATTTGAACCGATTGCTAAACATTGGCGACAACATTCATGAGATTGCCTACACCACTGTTACCGGAACAGATGATGAAGCTTTGGCAAATAGAATTCAAACTAATTTTGAAAATGACAAAGTGGAAAGTTGGAAAGAAATATCCCCAGCTTTGGTATTTATGGAGCAAATGATGGCATCCATGTTAAAAATATTGATCATCATTATTATGTCTGCCCTCGCATTTGGCATTATCAATACCATGTTGATGGCAGTGCTGGAAAGGATAAGGGAGTTGGGGATGTTGATGGCATTGGGTATGAAGCGGGCAAAAGTGTTTTTGATGATCATAGTAGAAACAATTTATTTATCTACCGTGGGAGGCCCTGTAGGATTGTTCATTGGTTACGCCACGATTTCATATTTAGGAAAGGTAGGAATTGATCTCACTGATTATTCTGAGGGGCTTGAGGCAATAGGTTATAACAGCATTTTATATCCATTATTACAGCCGATGGACTATGTGCAAATTGTGATCGGTGTAATCATGACCGCATTTTTGGCGTCCATTTATCCAGCGTGGAAAGCCATCAAATTGAAACCCATTGACGCATTACATGCGATTTAAAAACACGAAATACAGATGTCAACGATAATTAAAGCAATCAACATTTCTAAAGTTTACCACAAGTCTACTGTCCCGGTCCACGCAGTCAATAATTTGAGCTTGAATATTGAGGAAGGTGAGTTTACTGCGATAGTTGGACCTTCGGGATGCGGTAAGACTACGCTGTTAAATATTCTGGGTGGACTCGATCAGCCAACTGAAGGAAAAGTAGAGGTGGATGGTACTGACATTTCCAGTATGAAAGACAGTGAGCTGATCGATTTTAGATTGAGAAATATTGGTTTTGTTTTTCAGGCTTACAACCTGATCCCGGTGTTGACGGCACGTGAAAATGTAGAATTTATCATGTTGCTACAGAAACGAAATAAAAAGGAAAGACATGACAGAGCGATGGAATTGTTAGAAAGTATGGATATCGCGGACAAAGCCAACAGTAAACCTTCTCAACTATCTGGTGGGCAGCAGCAGCGCGTGGCGGTAGCGAGGGCATTGGCCTCCAAACCACGCTTTATACTGGCTGATGAACCGACTGCCAATTTGGATTCCTCATCAACAAACAACCTCCTGGACTTAATGGCCAAAATGAATGAGGAACAGAAGGCAACATTTATTTTTTCTACTCACGATCAACGTGTAATGGACAAAGCGAGGCGTATCGTTACGCTGGAAGATGGAGCTATTGTTTCTGATGTGAAGCGTTAATGAAAAAAAGGGTACTCATATTAATTGGGGTGATCTTCTCCTACGCATCTTTTGCGCAGGAGAGCGATGAAAGGAAAGTGACTTTTAAAGGTTACTTAAAAAATATGGGTTCTTTCAATTATTTCAATGACGAACTGTGGGTAGAGGACTTAACACACAATCGCCTGAACTTTGCATGGTACCCTGATGAGCATTTCTCAGTATTTGTGGAATTTAGAAATCGTTTGTTTTTAGGAGATTTTGTAAGTGACATTCCAAACTATCATAAGATAATCGATTCCAACAACGATTACTTTGATCTCTCTGCCAACTTGATTAATAGTAAATCAGCACTGCTCAACGTCATGGCAGATCGGGTTTATGTTCAGTGGAATAAAAACGACTGGGAAGTAAAACTGGGGAGGCAACGAATCAACTGGGGAGTCAACCTTGCCTGGAATCCCAACGATTGGTTTAATGCCTATTCCTTTTTTGACTTTGATTATGAAGAACGCCCAGGCTCTGATGCGTTGCGTATTTCAAAATATACAGGAGTGGCATCAAGTATTGAAGTAGCAGCAAAGATGGCAGAAGATATGGATCGTTTTGTAGGTGCTGCGATGTGGAGGATTAACAAATGGAATTATGACATGCAGTTTCTCGCTGGTTTAGCTCAGGGAGATTTAGCATTGGGAACAGGTTGGGCTGGTAATTTGGGGAAGGCAGGGTTTAAAGGAGAAGCATCCTACTTTATTCCTGTTACGGAAACTGCTGTCAATCAATCCTATGATGGTTTATTTTTGGGGGCGATTTCGGTGGACTATTCGTTTCCCAATACATTGTATTTGAACGGATCGGTATTGTATAACTCAGTGGCAGAGCTGAATCCTTCCTTTGGGTTTTCTTTTGTCGGAGCCCGACCTGGAAACTTTACCGTAAGAAATATTTCAAACTACCGCTGGTCTTCATTTATGCAATCCTCTTATCAGTTTACTCCACTTTTTAGCGGTGGGTTGTCTGTAATTGTTTATCCAGGCAGCAATGCCTTTTTTGTCAATCCAGCACTTACCGTTTCACTGAAACAAAACTTTGATCTGGATGTAGTAGGGCAATTATTCTTTGATGAAGATCCTCTTAATGGAGACTATGGCTCTGTTTCTCAATCTGGATTTGTCAGACTGAAGTGGAGTTTTTAAATGCTAGAAATAGTACACCAACTTTTTATGCGAATCCTGAAAAGCTTCACGAATGTAAAATTGAATGGCTTTTTCACGAATTGTTCGTGTAGTCACTTCAAGCTGCAGGGCTCCCTTTTCTTTTACTCTTTTCTTTATCTCACCCATCATTATTTTTCCAATTCCTGAGCTTCTGTATGTGGGAAGGACAAACATTTCCTGAATTTCAGCAACCTTCCCCGCATGGTGCAATAAGTTTTGAATGTGACAACTCACATAACCCATTGTAGTATTGTCTTCACAGGCTACCAAGTAAATGTAATTGGCGTTGGAGATGTTTTCGTTGTATAAGGTTTGCATAGTTTCCTTATCAAAGACTTTACCTTGCAGTTCGCAAATGAACTGGTAGACATCGGTAAAGTCTTTGACGGAAGCTTCCCTGACGAGAATGGTCATGGGACTAACTATTTTTTATACTTATCGAACCATGCCAGGATGTGATCAATTTTTGTAATTAGCTGACTCGGTCTGTTGGCAATGTAGTGATACGATCCGGGCACTTCAACCAGAGCAGTTTCGATCTTTCTGATCTTCAATGCATGATACAGTTGCTTGGCTTCTGACAGAGGGGTACGCAAATCCTCAGAACCCACCATCACCAGCGTAGGACATTGAATATTCCCCACCAACGAGATAGGAGAAAATTTCATATACGTTTCCATGTTTTCCCAAGGCTGCCCTGGAAATCTGGAATTGGCATACCCATAGTAATTATCAGCAGTCAATGTTTTGCTGATCCAGTTCATTACGGGTTTCACTACAGCAGCTGCACGAAAGCGATTGTTCTTTCCAATCATCCATGCGCTCATAATCCCTCCAGCACTTCCACCAGTCACAAACAAATTCTGCTCATCAACAAAACCTTTTTTGATCACAGCATCCACACCATCCATTACGTCATCGTAATCATTGCCAGGGTAATTGTGATACAACTCGTTTCCAAATTTTTCGCCATAGCTGGTGCTACCGCGTGGGTTTGGATAAAATACAACATAGCCACCCGCTGCCAGCAGTTGCATTTCGGGTGAAAAGCGATCTCCATAGTTGGCCACAGGACCACCGTGGTTTTCTACGATCAGTGGATATTTTTTTCCTGCTTCAAAATTGGGTGGCTTCACTATCCAACCCTGTACATCATAAGTGCCAACAGAAGCCTTCCACCAAATCTCTTCGACTTTTCCTAATTGACGGAAGTCCAAAAGGTCGCTGTTGAGTGAAGTAATCAAATTGACTTTGCTACTTCCCTTGTCAAGTATGGCCAATTCGCTGGGATGTTCGGGTGTGGTATGCGTAAAAGCAAACTTGCCTGAATTGGAGAGGGTGAAAGATCCGCCTCCGTAAGGTCGGGCGGGGTCATCACCTCCAAGATTATTGGTAATCAAGGAGGCTTTTCCTGCCGTTGTCACGTATCCAATTTTTGTGTTTCCTTTGTCATCGTACTGAAAGTAAAGCCCTTTTCCTTCACTGTCCCAAACGGGATTGTTAATGTCGCGATCCAGTTTGGTGTCAATCTCTTTTTTGCCAGAACCATCCAGATTCATAGTATACAATCTTGTGATTTGATAGGTCTGCGTGCGGTCATCAAAACCCAGGTAAGCGATGGTCTTTCCGTCAGGGGAAATGGTAGGACTGTGATCTGGGCCCTTTCGTGTGGTAAGTGTCGTGAACTTTCCATCAACAACGTTAACGGAGTAAAGTTCTGAATTGTCAAAATCGTATTCCCAATCCTCGTTGCGGTTGCCTGAAAAGATCAGTTGCTTTCCATCTTTGGACCATACAGGCGAACTACGGTGTTGGAAATCGCCCCTTGTAATTTGTCTTGCTGTTCCACCTTCTGCTGGGATAACAAACAGATGAGCATAGCCGGGCTCCATGTACCCTGATCCATCGGCTTCGTGCTTAAATCTGGTTGTCACCCTCGGTGCGTCTGCCCACTTGGCTCCATCAGGTTTCGCAGGAGGTTTTACCAATGACAGTTCATTGCCGGGTACATGCATGGAAAATGCAATTTGCCTGCCATCGGGTGACCAAACGAGCCCACGAGGAGAGCGGTTGAGTTGTGTCAATCGGGCCGTGTGTCCACTCTTCATCCAGTAGACATATATTTCTGCCCCCTCTCCTTTGTTACTGATATAGGCAATGCGAGTGCCATCGGGCGACCATGCAGGACTACTTTCGCCCTCATCATTGGTGGTCAATTTTTCATGACCGGTTCCATTTGTATTGATGATCCACAATTTTCCTTCCCTCCGGTCGGTCATGATGTTCATACCGCGCCTTACATACACCACCTGATTTCCATCAGGTGATATTTGAGGATCAGCTACCCATTCCAATTCAAAAACATCCATTCTGCTGAAGGGAGTTTTTGTTTGTGCGCTGGCGATACATTGAGCAAGGATGAAAAGTGTGGCGAGTACCCTGATTTTCATGGCTATTCTTTGGTTGGTATAACAGTAATTCACAATCAAACCAATGTAAGAATTTGCTAAATGATATGGAAGCCAACTTTGCTCGGTGGTTGCCGGAGCAGGGCGAACGCCAAAAGCCTGAAAACAGAAAAAGCCGGTATTACCGGCTTTAATGAATAATAATAGCTAGAATGTTATTCTGGCTTAATCAATTTTACATTGACAGCAGAAGGGCCTTTCTGTCCCATTTCCACCTCAAAAGTTACTTTGTCTTTTTCCTGGATAGGCTCACTAAGAGCATTGATATGTACGAAAACACTATCCTGTGATTCGGTGTCTTTGATAAACCCGTATCCTTTGGCATCGTTGAAAAACGTAACACTTCCTTTTCTAATTAAATCAGCTGGATCTATAGGTGCCTGTTTGGGAATGCTCACCTCAATATCTTCGAGTTTTACAGCTACTTTTTTCTTTAAGGGATCTGGAGGAGTGGAGGTAATGTTGCCAAATTCGTCTACATAGGCCAACATATCGTCAAGGCTGCTTTTAGTAGGATTAGACTTTCTTTCCTGCATTTTTTGCTCTTTGTCGTCTCTTTTCTTTTGCTTTTTCTTCTCTTTTTGTTTTTTGTTCCAGGTCTCCTGCGATTTTCCCATAAATTGTTTTGGTCCGTTATTAATTGATTTAAGCTGCTTTCAAATGAAATGATGAAGGGAACCTTCCTTAAAATCAGTTGAAGGTTACAAAGGTACGATATTTTAGGCAGTTATTGAAGGAGGATGCGCCAATTAGACCTGATACAGCAATAAATACCGCAGGGAAGTGAAATGACTTCCAATCCAATGTTTATGTTGTTATTACTTTAGATAATGCCTAAAATCGAAAACTTAAATCCTTTATCATGCGACAAATATTACTCCTGATTTTTTTTGTTGGATCAATTTCAGCCATTGCCCAACCAGTTTCTCAGCAATCTTTTCAAGATCTTGAATACCGTTCCATCGGCCCTTTCAGAGCAAGCCGGACAGTAGGTGCAGTAGGCATTCCTTCACAACCCAATGTGTTCTTTATGGGTGTCAACAATGGTGGTGTTTGGAAAACGGATGATTATGGGCGTACATGGAATCCCATTTTTGATGATCAGCCTACTGGCTCCATAGGGGATATTGCCGTGTCACCTTCTAACCCCAATATTATTTATGTTGGGAGTGGTGAAGGACTTCATCGTCCAGACCTAAGCGTAGGGGATGGTATTTTTAAATCAATAGATGGGGGTAAAACATGGTCGCACGTAGGACTCAATGATGTTCAGCAAGTGGGCAGGCTAATTGTGCATCCTAATAACCCTGATATTGTTTTTGTTTCAGGCCTGGGACACCCTTATGGGCCCAATGAAATGCGAGGTATTTTTCGCACAACCGATGGCGGTAAAAACTGGGAAAAAGTTTTCTATATCAATCGCAATACCGGTTCTATTCAAATCGAATTTGATCCCACCAATCCTCAAGTATTGTATGCCAACATGTGGGAACACCTGGAAGGACCATGGGAAAACGCAGCTTTCTCCGGACCGAATAGTGGATTGTATAAGTCTACCGATGGAGGTTCGACATGGCGCCAACTTACCACAGGGTTACCAGGTGCTGAACAGGGTTTAGGCAGAGTTGGATTTGGCATTTCCCAAAGCAATCCTAAGCGATTATTTGCTACAGTGGATGCGAAAGTAAATGGTGGAATTTATAGGAGTGATGATGCTGGCGAGAGTTGGACATTAATTCATACAGACAGAAGACTGTGGGGAAGGGGTGGTGACTTTGGCGAAATACGTGTGCATCCAAAAGATGAGAACACGGTATTTGCTGCCAACGTTGCTGCTTATAAATCAACTGATGGTGGGAAAACCTGGTGGTCGTTCAAGGGAGCGCCTGGTGGTGATGACTATCACAGACTGTGGATCAACCCAGAGCATCCGGACATCATGTTCTTCGCGGTTGATCAGGGAGCAACCATTAGTGTCAACGGAGGTAAGACCTGGAGCAGTTGGTTGAATCAACCTACTTCTCAAATGTATCACGTGGCTACTGATAACTCATTCCCGTATTGGGTGTATGGTGGTCAACAAGAAAGTGGAGCCATTGGTACTGCCAGCCGTGGTGACGGTGGACAGATTTCGATGCGCGATTGGATGGGTATTGGTAATGATGAGTATGCTACCATCGCGCCAGATCCCAAAAACCCTGACATTATCTATGGTGGCCGGGTAATGAAGTTCAACAAAAAAACAGGTCAATCACAAAACGTAGCACCGGAAGCATTGCGTTCTGGTAAATACAGAATGTTGCGCACATTGCCTTTGTTATTCCATCCTGCAGATCCCAACATGTTATTGTTGGGCACCAACGTTTTGTGGAAAACGATGAATGGAGGCCAGCAGTGGGAAATCATTAGTCCTGATCTTACACGCAAGCAACCGGAAGTACCGGAAAGTGTAGGTGATTTTAAAACAAAAGAAATGGAGACCATGCCTCAGCGCGCCATAATATACGCTGTCAGTGCATCGGCCCTGGATGTAAACACCATTTGGGCAGGTACTGATGATGGGTTAATACATATTACAAAGGATGGTGGTAAGAACTGGAAGGACGTAACACCTCTTGCAATGAAGTCGTGGGACAAGGTATCGATCATGGATGCGGGGCACTTTGATGTGAATACCGCGTATGCTGCCATTAACGCGATTCGTAAAGACGATATGAAGCCACACATTTTCCGCACGCATGATGGCGGAGCTACATGGAAGGAAATTGTGAAAGGAATGAACCCAATGGGACCTGTGAATGTGGTAAGAGAAGACCCTAAACAAAAAGGATTATTGTTTGCAGGGACAGAACGTGAAGTGTATTTCTCCATTGACGATGGAGAGAACTGGCAATCCTTGCGTATGAATATGCCTGCTACATCTATCAGGGATTTGGTTATTCATGAAGATGACCTGGTGATTGGTACCCATGGTCGATCCATCTGGATCATGGATAATATCAATCCATTGCGTGAGCAAGCCAAAGCAGCGGCAGCTGAAAAAGCATATTTGTTCAGCTCACCCGTAACTATTCGCGTACGCGATAATATGTTTTTGGATACGCCTATTCCTCCTGAAGAACCAACAGGAAAAAATCCTCCCGATGGTGCTATACTTGATTACATGCTCAAGCAGAATGCAAGCGAAGTAACGCTTGAAATTGTGAACAATGGCGGAGAGGTTGTTCGTAAATATTCCAGCAAAGACAAACCTGAAGTATTGGATACCGCTTCCATGCAGTACCCCACCTATTGGTTCAGGCCAGCACAAAAAATAGAAACTACGACAGGTCACCACCGCTTCATTTGGAATTTGCGTTATGCGCCTCCAGTGGGATCCATTCGTCAACATTCTATTTCTGCCGTGTACCAAAATACACCCACCGGACCTCAAGGGCCTTTTGTAATGCCAGGAAAATATACGGTGCGTTTGACGGTAGATGGAAAGACGATGGAACAGCCACTGGAAATAAAAATGGATCCACGTGTGAGTATAAATGCGTCTGACTTAAAGGCTCAATTTGATTATTCGATGGAGTGTTACAAAGCGTATCATGAGTTGCAAGCCATGCGTGAGTCGGTGGAAGCGCAATTGAATGGAAAGAAAAAACTAAAGAAAGCACAATACACGGCTTTGCGTGATATGGTAGGAGAGGGTGCTCCGGAGAATCCGGATATCATTTATGGTAGTATTACCGAACGCCCCAATGAAACCATAGTAGGGTTGCAAGACAAGTTTTTACACATGCAACTGGTATTTCAAAATGCGGATGTAAAGCCAACATCGCAAGCGATAAGTGGATTGAAAAGACTTCAAGAAATCAAAGCAGAGATCGAGAAGAAGAGAGCGGAACTGAAATAGTTGTTATTTGTAAGTTATAAGAACAGCCAGACTCGAAAGGGTCTGGCTTTTTTTGTGTTCAATGAGGGTTATGTCCAGAGCCACTCATAGTGGACAAACTCTTTCCAGTATGCCCGTTTAAACTATCTTGATCATTATTTCTTTGTTTGGAGTGAAATTTGGGTGCAGTCAGGTCTTCCGACCTGACCAGCCGGACTCTGAATCAAACTCACAACTTCTATTTATTAAATAAAATAGCGAAATTCATAATATGGGTTTACGCGGCCGCACACAGTTTCTGGACAAGAATTGTTTCTTTGTCACAACAACTTGCTGCAAGTGGTATCATTTACTAGCCATGGATTCATGTAAAAATATTGTTATAGAGAGCATCAATTTTGTAAATAAAAAATATGAAACTGATATTCTTGGTTATGTAATAATGCCTAACCATATCCACTTGATCATCTATTTCAAACAGAAGAACGAGCTTTCAAACTGGATGCGTGATATGAAAAGTTTACAGCTGTCATGATCAGAAAGGAAATTGAAATTACCAGGCAGTTTGAGTTACTAGAAAAGCTACGTGTTCAGGGACCGAAGAGACAAGTATTCAAAATCTGGGAAGATCGATTTGATGATTTGTTTTTAGAAAGTACCGGGTTACTCGAGGTTAAGTTGAATTACATCCATTTAAACCCTCTACAAGAACATTGGAATTTGGTAGATAGGCCTGAAAAGTGGAAGTACTCCAGTGCTTCATTTTATGAGTTAGGAGAACAAGGTATTTTACCTGTGACGGATTACCGCGAGTACTTTTGATTGGTGTCAGGTTGGAAGACCTGACACCAATAGATTGACTAGGGTGGTGAAGATGTATATTCAAAAACTCAGTCGTTGAAAATTGAGTATTTTCACGGCTATGAGTTACACCATTTTAATCGCCAGCTATTTAGAACCAGAGCATGTTGACCGTATCAAAATGGCTGCACCTCAATGTGAGGTGATTTATGAACCTGATCTAATCGCAACTCCTCGTTATCCTGCGGATCATAAAGGCAAATCCATTAATAGAACCCCTGAACAAGAGCAGAAATGGAAGTCCTTTTTAAAGAGAGCAGATATACTCTTTGATTTCGATCAAACGCACCTGCAGGATCTGCCGGAACTAGCACCTAATGTAAAATGGATGCAGGCAACAAGTTCAGGAATCGGCCAGGCCTTACATAAGCTTCAATATGCTGAAAGAATGCCCAACACAGTTTTCACATCAGCTCGCGGAGTACACGATCAGCCTTTGGCCGAATTTTGCCTGATGGTAATGATGGCTTTTAATAAAAAATTGATTCACACCCTTGAAAGTCAAAAGAAGAAGCACTGGGCACGTTTTGCTGGAACAGACCTAAGAGGGAAAACTATTGGAATTATTGGGATGGGTAAGGTGGGCCAGCGGGTTGGGCAATTGTGTCAATGCTTTGGAATGAAAGTATTAGGTGTAAAAAGAGAAACACAAGGGATTAAACCTTCTGACGTATATGCCGATGAGATTTACAATCAAAGTGAATTGGAGAAAGTATTACCACGAGCAGAATACCTGGTTTTGATTGCGCCCCATACTCCGGAAACGGAAAAGATGATAGGGGAGAAACAACTATTGTTGTTACCCAAAGGTGCTATACTTATCAATATTGGCAGGGGCGCATTGATGGATGAGCAGGCATTGATTCAGGTTTTGCAGTCGGGACATTTGGGTGGAGCTGGGCTGGATGTGTTCGAAGTGGAGCCCCTTCCTGCTACTAGTCCACTGTGGGAAATGCCGAATGTAATCGTGAGCCCTCACTCCGGAAGCACAAGTGATAAAGAAAATGAGTTGATCACCGATATTTTTTGTGAGAACCTTAAGAATTATATAGAGGGAAAGCCTTTAATTAATGTAATAGATACAAAGAAAATGTTTTGACATAAAAAAATACGCTCCGATAGAAGCGTACTTTTTAATTTTTTAGAAAGCTGCTTGTTAAAACTTGAAGGCAACACCAAGTTTGGCGTTAGTAGATCCTACAGCACCCACTTCCAAAAAAGCACCTACCTTTTCAGAGAAGTAGTAGCGCCCGGCTGCATAGATGCCTAAGAACATCCCACTGCCATAACTGTCTCCAAGTCCAGTACCAAATGCTGAATCACTCCATGAAAAACTTCTGTAACCAAGGGTTAGCCCTCCGTATACATCGATGTTCTCATTGCTCAGATTCAACAATTCATTAAAGTGATAAGAGCCCCTGGCGCCAATATATATTGCGGTAAATTTCCAATCGGAACCAAATACACTACCATAATTGTGCGAGAGATAATCAACAGATCCACCTACACTGATTTCGTCTGTAACACCTACCTCGAATGAGGCACCGAAAGGAATACCCCCGCTATAATACGAGTTTACACCTATACCGATATTCAATAGTTTGTCACCTTTTTCATACTGTGCAAAGGCAGTGCCTGAAGTTAAAATAAAGCCACCAACTAGAAATAATAGGATTAGATTTTTTTTCATAAGATTGTTTAATTCAAATTTAAGGGAAAGATAAATTATAATTTTAACGAAAGAAAATTGAGATGCTACTAATTCGTACAATGGATGAGGTTGGTCTTTTTTTGCACAAAACGGGTAAAAATTACCCTAGAAATCTTTTTTATTCTTGTCCCAATAATTAGGCTCCAATTGCGTAGTTTTTTGATTCCAAAAGTCGGGAGTTACTTTTTTACCTTCTGAGGTTTTTAGTTCTCTGTTATACACTTTGACAATAGGGTTGAGGGTAACATCTGTTGTTACCAGGTTGTATGTGGAGGGCTGTCCTTCTTCCTTAGCGGGTACTTCCTGAATTATGGCTTCGTGTTTATTGATGGAAAGCAACTGTTGAAGAAATTTGGCGCGTTGGTGTGTTATGCCAGCTTCAATAATTCGATAGGCAACTCCGTCTATGTCTATGATTTTATGTTCGAATTTTAATAGTGACATATCTAAAAACTAATCAGACATAATTGTTTGATATACTCAAAAACAGGACTGTAAAATCCAATTACTATAATACCAATTACGCAAGCACTTAATGCAATGCGAGTGGGGTAGTCACTTTGAAAGTAGGGTACTGGTGATTCGCTCTTACTAATAAACATTGCCTTAACCACTAATAGATAGTAATATAAAGAAATGACTGCGTTAAGTACTGCAATAAAAAGTAAAATGTAAAAGCCTGATGCCGCTACAGCTGTAAACAAAAAAAACTTCCCAAAGAAACCAGCGAGGGGTGGAATTCCAGCCAATGAAAACAGGGCCAACATCATTACCAAGCTTAAACGAGGATTGGTTTTGTAAAGACCATTATAGTCTGCCATGTTCACTTTGCCAGCATATTGCTCTATGGCAATCACCACACCAAAGGCGGCCAGGTTGGAGAACACGTAGACGAGGACAAAGTAGATCACAGTGGCCATTCCCAAAGCGGATCCTCCAATTACACCCAATAAAATGAATCCGGCCTGCGCAATGGAAGAGAACGCAAGGAAACGCTTAAGGTTTTGCTGTCTTATGGCAAATAGATTTCCAATGGTCATGGTGAAGATGGCCGTGCCGTAGATGACTTGCTGCCACACCAGGCGCAGGGGTTCGAATAAATTGATCAGCAAAAGTACTAACACAAAAATGGCTGCACCTTTTGAAACTACGGACAAGTAACTGGTTACATTGGTAGGGCTGCCTTCATAAACATCGGCTGTCCACAAGTGGAAGGGAACGATACTGATTTTGAAACCTAATCCTGAAAAGAAGAAAACGAAACCGAGTACCTGGATCAAGTCATTTGAAAATCTTACTTCGCTGAAGTACATCTCGCCTGTTGATCCATATAACATGGATAGGCCAAAAAGTAAAATTGCGGAAGAAAATGCAGAGGATAAAATGAGCTTGATACCGGCTTCAGCTGACTTGCTCTTGTATTGATCATAAGACGCGGCCGCAGTAATCGGAATAGTAAGTAGCTCCAGACCCAGGTAGAACATAAGGAAGTGCCCCGCTGAGATCATAAAGTTGGCGCCAATTACGCTGGATAGCATGAGCAAATAAAACTCTGTGACTCTGTTATAATTATTTTTGGTTTGTAACCAGGAACCAGCTTGTAGAAATATAATCAATACACCCAGATTGAGAATATTCTTCATGAGTAGGCGGACAGGGTCTGTTACATACATTCCTCCGAAGGTGCTTCCACTTTCTGCAGGTAAAAATCCAAGCAACGTAATAATTGTAAAAATGACAACGGCAGATATTATACTCTTTGATTTCTGCTCTTCAGAAAAATTGAGCTCTAGCACAAGGAGTATAAGCACACCGGCAATCAGCGCCCATTCATGTCTCATTAATAGCAGCTCCTGTACGGTCATTTTAATACCAGTTTATCTACAATCATCCCCAAACTTTCTCGTATCATGTCCGATAGCCATAAAGGCGTTAAGCCAATAACTAAAATTCCAACAATCAATGATACGGTTGCAATCTTTTCAAACCATTTTGCTTTTGGGAAATTATGATAACTCTCATCCCGCACAGGTCCCATCAATAAAATGGCAATGACTCTCAAAATGTAAACAGCGGTAACCACGATAGAGGATATTGCTATAATGGTGGCAACACGATGAAAAAGATCTTCATGTTCAAAAGCTCCTACAAAAATGGTCATCTCCGCTACAAACCCACTTAATCCCGGAAGTCCCAATGAGGCCAATCCCCCAATGACATAGCATACAGAAAGAAAGGGTAGCACTTTCATAAGTCCGCCCATTTCTGTGATGATGCGTGTCTTTGTTCTGGAATAAAGCATTCCAATTAAGGCAAAGAAAAGGGCGGTCATTAATCCATGAGAGATCATCTGTAACACTGCTCCGGTGTAGGCCGTTTTGTTCAACATCAGGATGGCGAATAACACCAATCCGCAATGGCTCACTGAGGAGTAGGCGTTGATATATTTTAGATCAGTTTGTACTACGGTAGCCAATGCACCATAGATGACAGAGATTCCTGTAAGCACCAGAAATATCCACGACATTTCCTGGGCGGCTTCAGGAAGCAAAAAAATGGCAACCTTCAGGCAACCATACCCACCGAGTTTCATCAGTACACCAGCATGTAGCATTGATACCGCGGTAGGTGCCGAGCTATGCCCATCAGGCGACCAGGTATGAAATGGAAACAAAGCACCAATGACACCAAACCCAATAAAGAGCATTGGAAAAAATATCCGCTGCATTTCAATAGGTATATGGTGCTGACCGAGCACGAGTATATTAAAAGTACGAACTCCCTCAACATCTGATGTAAAGTATACCCCCAGAATTCCAACTACAAGTAATGCTGATCCACCCATGAGCATGAGGGTGAGCTTCATCGCTGCATATTCTTTTGGGCCGCTGCCCCATATGCCGATGAGTAAGTACATTGGGATTACAGCCAATTCAAAAAATAGAAACAGCACGAAAAGGTCGAGAGAAACAAAAAACCCGTAAACTCCAGTTGCCAGTATAATCAGTGAAATAAAAAATTCCTTGTACATTTTATCCACCTCCCAACTGGCAAAAATTCCTGTAAAAATTACAACGGAGGTAAGTAGTATCATGGCCACTGCAATACCATCTACACCAATATCAAATGAAATACCCAGACTCGGATACCAGGAAAAACTTTGGGTGAAGAGAACAGCCGTTTCATTGCCACCAGCTCTCTCTTGTAAAAAGAAATACAGTAATACCAGAGACTGAATCAATTGAATGGTCATACCACCTGCTGCGATGGTGCGCACTTGTTTTTGTGTGCTCGCAAACATTAATGCCAGAGCAGTAAGCGTGGGTACAACGATATGTGAGATCAGGATATTCATTGTGTGGCGTAGATAAGACTTAACACTATAATGAGTACTCCTGAAATAAAAATGAAGGCGTACTTCTGCACTTGCCCGGATTGAAACTCTTTGATCTGAGAAGAGACCCAATTGGTAATAGCCGCCAGCAGGTTCATAAAGGCGTCAATAACATTCCTGTCAAACCAGGCAATAGGTTTGGCGATCAATCTGAAAATAACGCCTTTGGTGATGAGAATGTAAATTTCATCGATATAGAACTTGTTGAAAGCACTCGTGTATACGCTACCAAGTGCCTTGATAACTTTCTGTGATGCGTCAGATCCTGTTTTGTAAAATGTCCATGCTACTCCAATTCCGGCCAGGGCAATAACAACAGAGGTGATGGCCACAAGCCAATTGATATGTAAGGTGAGTGATTGTCCGTCTGAAGATATGTAGTGCCCAAAAGGAATGAACCCTGCAAGGGCAGAACCAATGGCTAACACGATCATGGGAATTAACATAACAGTTGGAGCTTCGTGAGGAGCATGCTCATATTTTTTTTCTTTTCCCCAGAATACAATGAAGTAGAGCCGAAACATATAAAATGCAGTAAGCCCCGCTACTATAACTGCTATTCCAAAATAAATCGGGTGTGTAGCAAATGTTGCCGCTAAGATTTCATCTTTACTAAAAAACCCAGAAAAGGGAGGAATGCCAGCAATTGCCAAACAAGCAATTAGAAATAGTATATGTGTAACAGGTTGATGTTTGCGTAAGCTACCCATCTCTCGGATGTCATTGGTATGGACAGCATGAATAATAGCACCAGCACCCAGGAACAGCAACGCCTTGAAGAAGGCATGTGTAAATAGATGAAATAAAGAAGCAGTGTAACCAAGTCCTTCCTCACCTCCATAACCGGAGACACCCAACGCCAGCATCATGTATCCTATCTGCGACATAGTAGAGAATGCCAATACTCTTTTAATATCGAATTGCGTACAAGCTATGATGGCTGCAAACAATGTGGTAAATGCCCCAATGAAAGCGACAACTTCTAAAGCAGTGGGAGCGAAGGCGTAGTATAATGGGAATAACCGTGCGACTAAGAAAACACCCGCTACCACCATAGTGGCGGCATGGATCAACGCGGAGACCGGAGTTGGACCTTCCATGGCATCGGGTAGCCATACGTGCAATGGAAACATGGCTGACTTCCCTGCACCTCCCATGAAAATGAGAAGCAATGCCCAGGTGATGGAGGAGAGCCCAAGAAATGAAGCTGTCGTGGAGAAGTTGAGACCATCAGGATTCGTAAGAATATCAAAGTCGAAAGTGCCGGTATAATAAGACACCATTAAAATCCCGATGAGAAAACCTAAGTCAGCAAAACGTGTAACAATAAATGCTTTCTTGGAGGCTGCGACCGCAGAGGGTTTGTCGTAATAAAACCCAATAAGCAGATAAGAGGAGATACCCACCAACTCCCAAAACATATACATCTGAAACAAATTGGTAGCCACTACCAATCCCAACATGGAGAAACTGAACAAGGAAAGAAATGCGAAATATCGATCGTAGCCGTTTTCGTTTTTCATGTAGCCCTGACTATAAATAAATACCATCAAAGAAATGGTGGTGATCACCACCAGCATCATGACAGAAATGGGATCTAACAAAATGCCCATATCAATGTGTAGGGTTTCATTGAATCGCAGCCAGGTGGTTTTGAAAGCAATTACTTTTTCTCTGGATGGAGAAGAAAAGTATTGAAAAGCAGTTTGATAAGATAAGAAAGTTGATCCACCAATAGCGATGGTGGCTATCCAGCCGGAGACCTTTCCGGGAAGTCTTCCACTTCCTAACCCATTGATCAGGAATGCCAGAAGAGGCAGAGCAACAATCCATAGGGTATATTGATACTCCATTAATATTTCATTTTGTCTACCTGCTCCACGTCAATGGAGCGGATGTTGCGATATAAATTGATAAATATGGCTATGGCAACGGCTGCCTCGGCTGCAGCAATTGCGATAATGAATAATGAGAAAAAGTGTCCTTCTAATTTTCCTGGGAATAAATAATTATCAAAGAAAACAAAGTTGAGGTTCACGGCATTGAGCATGATCTCTACACTAATGAGCATCGTGATCAGGTTCTTTCTGGTCAAGAAACCATACACTCCAATGAAGAACATCAGTGTGGTTACGATCAACGCATGGTTCAGCGGAACTTGTTCAACCATTGCCTTTGGGTTTATTTCGTTTTGCAACTACAATGGCGCCTATCATGGCAGCCAATAAAAGGATGCTGATCACTTCAAAAGGAAGAACATATCCTCCTTCTCCATACCCTAGTAATTTTTCTCCAATGGTGGCCATGGTCGCTTCAGCACCGGTAGCAGGGTGCGCCACAAATAAATGATTAGTAATTACAAACAGACAAAGCGCGGTTCCACCGAATCCAAGTATGGAAGTAAGGATAATTTTCCAAGTGTCTGGTTTTTGCATTTTCTCCTCGATATGAGATGTTAACAGGATAGAGAAGATGATCAATACCACAATGCCTCCTGCATACACAATCAGTTGCACGGCTGCCAGGAAAAAATAATTCATCATAAAGTAGATGGCCGCAGTCCCTCCTAAAGCAAACAAAAGGTAAACTGCTGCTCTTAATATTTTACGCGCAGTTACAGCCAACAGTGAAAACACAATCATGATTGCGGCTATCGTGTAAAATATGATGGCGCTTGTTCCCATTACTTGATACCGTCCATTATTTTAGATCCTGGTTTATTTAATATTTTAGTCAACTTACTTCTGTCAAAAACAGCGTGTTCAAATGTATTGGCCATTACAATGGCGTCTGTAGGACATGCGGGGATACATAAGCCACACATGGTACACATCTGGAGGTGATACACAAATTGATCGATGGCTTTTACTTTTCGTCCATCCACCTCAACACGCTTTGGAATAATTTCAATGGAGCCATTCGGGCAGGCCACCTCACAGGCCGTACAACCCGTGCACTTGTGCTCATTATTTTCATCATGCAGTAAGACAACCTCTCCACGAAAACGCTCAAACATTTTTAAGGTAGCCTTGTTTTCAGGATACTGCTGCGTAATGATTTCTTTAGGATGAGTAATGTAATGCCCAGTTACGGCCATACCCTTCACCAGTGACTTAAGCCCCCAAAAGATTTCTTTAAAATAATTTATTATACTTTTCATTTCTTCCTCCTCGTGTCTTTGTGTCTTAGTAACTAGTTATTCTTCGCTACAAAGTCACCAAGTCACTATGTTTAAAAATGCCAACCCATTAAAACTAAAAACGCCATGACTAATATATTCATTAGATTAACAGGGAGTAAATACTTCCACTCCAAAGTTAACAATTGGTCTATTCGCAATCTTGGAAACGTCCACCTGAACCACATCATCATAAAAATCATAAAGCTCACCTTTCCAAAGAACCAGACGATAGGAGGAATGTAGTCCATGATATTATTAAAAGCTTCCCATCCACCAATATGGAAAGGCATCCATCCGCCCAAGAATACCGTTGCGCCTAAAGCTGAGACGATAAACATATTCGCAAACTCAGCCAGGAAGAAAAAAGCGAATTTCATTCCCGAATATTCAGTGTGAAACCCTGCTGTTAATTCCGATTCGGCTTCAGCCAAATCAAATGGCCCTCGGTTCGTTTCTGCCGTACTGGCAATGAGAAATATAATAAAAGCGATCACTGCTGGAATATGACCTCTGAAAATCCACCATCCGTCTGCTTGGGACTCTACGATAACACTCAATTGCAAACTTCCTGTTAATACAACAATGGTGAGCAAAGACAATCCAACGGAAAGTTCATAACTGATAATTTGCGCACCTGATCGGAGTGCGCCTATTAAAGAATATTTATTATCGGATGACCAACCTGCCAGGAGAATTCCAATGACACCTAAGGATGAAACTGCGGAGATATATAATAAACCAACATCAAAATCCAATGCCTGAAGGCCTTTTGCAAAAGGTAATGCTGCCATGGCCATAAAGGCGGAAATCATTATGATGTAGGGAGCAAGATTAAATAAGAACTTATCAGCGTTCTTATTCATCAGTGGTTCTTTCATTAAAAGTTTGATTACATCGGCCAGTGTTTGGGCAGTTCCCCATTTGCCCACCCTCATAGGGCCTAGCCGCTGCTGAAAAAATGCGCTCACTTTTCTTTCGGCATACACCAATACCAATCCCAGAAGGGCAAACAGAATCATGAATGCAACTCCGGCCAAAATCATTTCTATGAGTACAACAGTTCCAGGCACAAAATTCCGAGAAAGGCTTTCGTGAATACTTTGGGTGAGGATGGAAAAGTCGTAGAGCCAGTTCATAGATTAACGATCAATATCGGGTATAACCAAATCTAAAGTGGACATGATGGCAACGAGGTCTGCAATCTTGCATCCTCTGGCCATGTGATCCAAAGCTGACAAATTGCTGAATCCCGGAGAACGAAACTTCAATCGGTAGGGACTTCGTTGGCCCTCACTAATAATATATACACCAAACTCACCACGTGCTGTCTCTACTTTTTGATACCATTCTCCTTTTGGTAACTTGATCACTGCTTTGGTGGGTACTTTGTAGTCACCTTCTGGTATGTTATCGATCAGTTGCTCTATAATGTGCATGGATTCCCACATTTCCGCAATACGACATTTGTATCTGGCAAAGCAATCCCCTTCCGTGTCAAGAATTTCTTTGAACTCCACTCTGTCATAAGCCATGTAGGAATGATGCTTCCTTACATCACATGAGAAACCGGAAGCCCTTCCTGTAGGTCCTGTAACTCCATAACTGATGGCATCTTCTTTTGACAGCTTACCAATTCCATTCATCCTTTGTTTAAAGATTACATTGTCGGATAGAAGTGCATCGTACTCTGGTAATTTCTTTTTGAAGTAAGTAATAAAGTCTTTTGTTCTTTTCTGAAAATTGGGATGGATATCAAAAAATAGCCCCCCAGGAATATTGTAGTTCATGGTCAGTCGTGCGCCACATGTTTCTTCGAAGATATCTGTGATCATTTCACGATCTCTAAAACCATACAGAAAGGAAGTAATGGCACCCAGGTCCATACCCATAACTCCCCACCATAATTGATGAGACGAGAGTCGTGTAAGTTCGTCAATAATAGTACGAATAACTTTTACCCGATCGGGCACTTCCACTTCAAGGGCTTGTTCAACGGCAAGACAGACGGCCTCATTATTAATGTGACAAGAAAGGTAATCCATCCTGTCTGTTAAATGAACGATTTGCTGATAGCTATCGTGTTCGCACATCTTTTCAATCGATCTGTGGATGTAACCCAGATGGGGCTCTACTTTTCTGATAATTTCACCATCTAATGAAAGTACAAGGCGCAACACCCCATGTGTACTGGGGTGTTGAGGCCCCATGTTGATGAAGTATTCCTTTGACTCTAGCTCCTGATCGTGTATTATTTCTTCCATCAGTAGGCGATCATGTTAATAGGGTCGTCATAATCTTTGCGCATGGGCCAGCCTTCCCAATCATCGGTGAGTAGTAAACGTCTTAAATCAGGATGGTTAAGGAATTTGATTCCGAATAAGTCGTAGGCTTCTCGCTCATGTAGCTCGGCAGTTCTCCATATATGGCAAACAGTTTCTATTTCAGGATTTTCCCTGGTGCTGATTTTTGCTTTCAGTACCAATTGATGATTGTGTGTTGTAGATTTTAAATGATATACCACTTCCATGTGATCTGGCCAATCTACTGCAGTGAGACAAAAAAGAAAATCAAATGAAGTGGTCTCATTTGATTTTAATTCTGCGGCAAGCGGAAGGATTTTTTCTGATGGAATCGTGACTTGCAAAAATTGTGTACCCTCCACACAATCCGCTTCGGCTACATGATCTAAAATGAATTTTTTAATTTCTTCGTTGTCCATTTATAATCTACTTACCTGTTTTACCACAGCGTGCACAGAGGAATACCCACTAAGAGCACGAGGAAATACGCTTTATGCTCTTTGTTCAAATTAAACCTTGTGCCCTTGTGGTTTACCACTATCAAACAAAGCCCTTCATTGGATCTCGGGGATCGCTGAAAGACTCACCCTTTATTTTTTTCTGCAACTGCATGATTCCATAAAGCAAAGCTTCCGGTCTGGGTGGACAACCTGGCACATACACATCTACAGGAATGATGTGATCAGCTCCTTTCACCACGGAATAGGTATTATAATAAAATGGCCCTCCGGAAGTGGCACACGCACCCATGGCAATAACATATTTTGGGTCTGCCATTTGATCATATAATCTTTTCAAAACAGGTGCCATTTTGTTTACGATGGTTCCTGCAATTACAATAAGATCTGCTTGCCTGGGTGTGGCTCTTGCCACCTCAGTGCCAAACCTTGACCAGTCGTGGCGACTGGCTCCGGTAGCCATCATTTCTATGGCACAACAACTGGTTCCAAATACCAATGGCCATAATGAGTTAGAACGTGCCCAATTGACTACACCATCAACGGAAGTAATCACAATATTACTTCCTGGTCCTTTTTTGATTTCACCAGGAAAGTCTTTGAGAAGCCTTTCTTGTTCAGCGGGATCTATGGTATTTTGGTTTACTCCCATTTCAATGCATTCTTTTTCCAGGCATATATTAGCCCTAAACCCAAAACAACAAAGAAAATTACGATCTCAATAAATGCGACTAGTCCCATTTTTTTCATCACCACTGCCCATGGAAATATAAAAACGGTCTCTACTTCAAAAATTAAAAACAGGATAGCGAAAAGGTAGTAGCCTACTTTGAACTGAACCATAGATGGTCCTTGCGTAGGGATACCACACTCGTAAGGTTCATCTTTTTGTTCATTCTTTGATCGGGGGGCAACCAGATTGGAGACAAAAACACCTGCTCCCACCATAATGACACCACAAAAAAAGAATATGATTAAGGCTTCTGCTCCCATTATTTCACTTCCCAGGTTTCTCCACTATTTAAAAGATCGTCCATACAGGTGTTTTTGGATTTTTGCCTGCTATATTCTATTTCTTCTTCCATTCTTTGAGAATAGGCCGGTGCTTCCACTTCACGAATAACGCCAAGCGCCATAGGGAATTCGGGTGGTTTTAGCCGCACCAGCATCATGTGCAGGGTAGCATCTGCTTCGTGTGCATCATGAATGAGAATATCTTTTTCTGTAATGCCGTTTTCTCCCAGTGTTACGACTTCGAGCTTTAAACCATTTAATCTAAGTCCTTTTTGTTTTTCTTTTCCGAACAGCATGGGCTGACCATGTTCTACGTGTAATTGGAAATCGTCACGGTTGGCACGATCTGTAATCTTTCCGTGTGTATCATCGTTAAAAATGACACAGTTTTGTAAGATTTCTACCATGGAAGTGCCCACATGCTTTGCTGCCTTTATAAAAATTTCTGTCATGAGCTTGGGGTTCGTATCAATGGTACGGGCATAATAGTTGCCCTGCGCACCAATAACTAACTCTCCAGCATTGAAAGGCCTTTCAAGGGCGCCATAGGGAGTTGACTTTGTGACTAATCCAGTACGTGAGGTAGGTGAATACTGCCCCTTAGTTAATCCATAGATCTCATTATTAAACAAAAGGATGTTGATGTCAATATTCCTTCTTAACGCATGAATAAAATGATTTCCTCCAATCGCCAAAGCATCGCCATCGCCTTGAATTTCCCAAACGTTTAGTTTTGGGTTTGCGAGCTTAACCCCAGTGGCAACTGCCGGCCCTCGACCATGTATCGTATGGAAACCAAACGTATTCATATAGTAAGGGAACCGCGCAGCGCAACCAATCCCTGAAACGAACACAATATCTTCTTTCGGAATGTCCAGTTGGGGCAAGGCAGCTGTCATTGCTGATAGAATGGAGTAGTCCCCACAACCCGGGCACCAACGAACCATTTGATCACTGGCAAAATCTTTTTTTGTCAGCTTTTGTTTTTCTTTTTTTTCTGCTACTTCTGCCATACCTATTTTTTTAATAAGTCTATAAATGTTTCTTTCAATTCAGTTACTGTAAAAGGTAGTCCCTGAATCTTAGTATATGATTCGAATTTTAGATGGGGGAATTTACTTCTTAAAAAATTGGCAAACTGCCCCATGTTCAATTCGCACACTATAATCCTTTCATAGCCAGAAAGCAACTTTTCTGTGTTTTTGGGAAGGGGATTAATATAATTAAAGTGTGCATGGTCAATATCTTCCCCGGCCTTCCATAGGTCAGAGACTGAAGTATGGAGACTTCCGTATGTCCCTCCCCAGCCTACTACCAGTAATTTGCCCTTCCCCTTGCCCATTACCTTTTGTTCGGGAATATAATTGGCCACACGCTCTACTTTTTCTGCTCTCACCTTCACCATATCTTCATGGTTATTTGGGTCGTATGAAACATTACCCGTGTTTTCCTGTTTTTCAAGTCCCCCAATTCGATGTTCAAATCCTGTCATACCAGGAACTGCGAAATACCGGGCGAGTGTTTCTTTGTTTCTAAGATAGGGCAGGTAGGCTTCTCCGTTGGGCGTAGCCATTGGCACAGTAATATCTGGCAGTTCTGCCATCTTAGGAAATTTCCAAGGCTCTGAGCCATTGGCCAGGTATCCATCGGTTAATAGGATAACCGGAGTCATATGTTCGAATGCCAGTTTGGTGGCCATATAAGCAAACTCAAAACAATCAGATGGAGTGCTTGCTGCTAACACAATACAAGGGCTTTCACTGTTGCGCCCGTACAACGCCAGGTTAATATCAGCTTGTTCCGTTTTGGTGGGAAGTCCCGTTGAAGGACCTCCACGTTGCACGTTCACTACAATGAGTGGAAGTTCAGCCATGATGGCGAGGCCGATGGCTTCCCCTTTTAATGCAATCCCTGGCCCTGAAGAGGCAGTAAGGCCGATTTGTCCGGCATAGCTTGCGCCAATTGCTGAGCACACCGCAGCAATTTCATCTTCTGCCTGTAACGTGATTACGCCTAGGTGTTTGTGTTTCGAGAGTTCGTGTAGGATATCACTCGCTGGTGTTATGGGGTAGGAGCCATAGAAGACCTTCCGGTTCATTTTTTCGGATGCAGCCATAAAGCCCCAAGCAGTTGCTACGTTGCCGGAGATATGGCGATATTTTCCCTTTTCTATTTTTGCAGCAGGTACCTTGTACATTGAAGGCAATGCTTCAATGGTTTCAGCAAAATGAAATCCGGTATGTAGTGCTTTTTTATTGGCCTCGGCCAATGCAGGCATTTTTTTGAACTTACTGTCAAGGTACTTTTCTGTATCACTTAATGGCCGATCGAACAACCAGTACATCATACCCAATGCAAACATATTTTTGCATCGCATAATACTTTTATTGTCCAACTGTATTCCCTCCAGTGCAGTCTTTGTAAGAGAAGAAATAGGCGCTTTGACAACATTGTATGCATCTAGTGAGCCATCTTCAGTCGGGTTAGCATCGAATCCGGCTTTTTCAATGTTTCTTTTGTCGAATGCGTCCATGTCAAGGATAATGGTGCCACCGGTGCGTGCATACCTTAAATTAGATTTTAATGCAGCCGGATTCATGGCAACCAGTACATCGGCCAGATCACCCGGGGTATAAACATTCACTTGGCCAATTTGGACTTGAAATCCAGAAACACCTTCTACAGTACCCAGTGGTGCTCGTATTTCTGCAGGAAAATCCGGAAAAGTTGCCAGGTCATTACCAAATAGGGCAGAAGTAAAGCTAAACTGTGATCCGGTTAACTGCATTCCATCTCCGGAGTCACCGGCAAATCGCAATACTACTTTGTCCTTTTCAACGGTCGCTTTTTTGCCGTTTGCTTTTGCTAGGGTCTCACTCATAAAATTTAGATTACATAAATTTACCTTTCCACCGGAACAATAACAATTTGAAATCGTCTATAATTCTTTTCGATTTCACTTATATTTTATATTTTTCATATGACTTAACTCAGTTCTTCACCTAATTGTTGTCAATTAATAAATATTAGAAATATGCCTTACACAATTTGTGAACCCTGCGTTGGAACCTGCGATACCGCCTGTGTTGATGTTTGCCCCGTTGATTGTATTCACGGGCCGATCAGCACTGATGGGAGTGGTCAGGAATGCAAGGAAGAGGGATTTGACCCAGCCGGGAAACAGTTGTACATCGACCCCGAAACGTGCATTGATTGCGATGCCTGTGTACCAGCATGCCCGGTGGATGCCATTTTCGAAGAGAGCCAGGTGCCTGACGAATGGAAAAAGTACATACCCCTAAACTATCAGTTCTTCGGACAGGAAGCACCTTAGTTTATTTTGCTGGACTTTTTTCTTTTACGTATTCTTCAAAGACACTAAGTACTTTGGGTAATGATTGTCGCCCAAATCCTACCCTTACGTGATTTCTGGAAAAGTCGTATACATCATGAGGAAGTAACATAACACCTTTCTCTTTTACCAGATCCTGACAAAAGTCCATTACTGTACCCTTAATTTTCAATTCAGGAAAGGCAATCGATCCAGCCTTGGGTGTTTTCCAGAGAAACCATTGCTTGTGGCGCTGCGAAAAGTCTTCAAGCAGCAACAGATTGGTTTGAATAATTTTTAAACTCCGCTGAATCAGTGTGTCTTTGTTTTGTAATGCTATTGTGCCCAGTTTTTCTCCGGGTGCATTATTACAAATAGTGGTATAGTCTTTAAAGGAGATAAGATCTTGCATGTAATTTTTATTCCTGGTAGTGAGCCAGCCCATGCGCAATCCGGGAAGTCCGAAAGTTTTACTTAGACCGAAAAGCGAGACCGCATTTTCGTACAGATCGCACACCGAAGGCAGCCTGTCCTTCTCATCATACTCCATGAACCGATACATTTCATCCGAAAAGAGGGTAATGCCTTTTTCCTGTGCAATGTTCACAATCTCATTTAAATCGTTTTTTGAAATGAGTGATCCTGTTGGGTTATGCGGAAAATTGATGACGATCAGTTTAGTCTTATCAGTTACCAGCTTTTTTAAATCCTGAACCTGAAAATTCAAATCTTGATCAGGCTCCCACTTTGAAATAGGGCAGCCCATATCTTCTGCTATCTGATACAAAGACTGATATCCGGGAAAGGTAGTGACTACATGATCACCCTTTTCCAGAAATACATTCATAGAAATAAATATACCTTCTTCCGGAACAAGGACCAGCACATCCTCAGGAGAGATTGAAGTGTACAGTTTTGAAATCTCATTCCGAAAAACGGGATCGCCCATTGATTCGGTGTAACCCAGTTTTAACACATCCCATTCCGACCTGCTCTTCTCATCAGCCAGCGCCAGCAATTCATTAAGCCTTAGCGGTTCACAATCAGAACTGCTTAAAAGATAGGGTGCTGAGAATTCGTATTTATCAAAATACCGTTCGAGTTTAAAAGGAGAAATTTTCATTTGTAAGAGGGATACCAGTTACGCAGACGAACTTCAATTTTATTATTGGAGCCATTGACCTTTTTTTGAAAAGCCTCTACATCAGCCAAACCTCCTTGACCGCGGTAGTGATAAGGATAAATAATTTTTGGTTTGAATGCCAATACTGCACTGGTTGCCTGATCAATATCCATTGTATAAGGGAGGTTCATGCACACAAAAGCCACATCAATGTTTTCAAGGGAGCGCATTTCAGGAATGTCTTCCGTATCACCAGAGAAATAAATATTTTTTCCACCAATATTCAGCACATATCCATTTCCTCTTCCTTTTGTGTGGCGTGATTCTGAATCTTCAGGCAAATTGTACATGGGTATTGCTGTAATTGAAATCCCTAACTTCTCTATCTGCTTTCCATTGTTGAGGCTGGTTGTTTGTGCCTTAAGATTTTCTGGTAGCTTTTCTGTTACGGCTACTGGAGCGACAATGATTGCTTTTGAAGTTTCTATTCCCTCAAGTGTTTCAATGCTCATATGATCACCATGAATATCGGTGATCAATATTAAATCAGGGGCGGCTATTCCGTCAAATGCCTCCGCACCACCATAGGGATCAATGTAAATAGTTTTTCCGTCCCAGGTAAGTGCAACCGTACCATGCAGAATGGGTTGAATCAACAAGGATCCATTTTTGGTTTCAATTTGATCCGGAGCTGATCGCTGCGCAAAGGCAACAGAAGAAATCATCAGGAATAAAATGAATGTGAAGGTTTTCATAATGAAAATTTAATTTATTTAAACTAATACTGCCTTATTTACTGCATCTGAATATTCAGATGTGAGTTTATTAATGATTTTTGCAACAGGCTGAATGCTGGACACATGTTCGATAGCTGGCCCGGCACACCAAACTGTTTTGTAAGTAGCTTCTTTGGCCGCTTTCTCTACTTGCTTCATGCCTTTAAAAGCAATTAACATTTTTATGTATTTTTTAAGTGATTTGTTATTATTCATCAGCTTTTCCCAAAATGTTGCTTCCGTTCCAATACTCTGAACGTAGGGAGTATTAATAACGGTGAGTGCAGACCCAGACATTTTAGTGGTAAGCACAACATCCTTGGCTCCATAATCAACACAAGCTTGCTTATATTCTTGCGAAATATCTGCCTCATCGCAAGCAATAAAGATGGTGCCTACAGAAGCACCTGCTGCTCCCCATTCCATGACTTGCTGTAGATCGCTCCCTCGTGCAATTCCTCCGGCTGAAATAATAGGAATGTTGCAATTGTCTTTTAATAAAGTGATGAGATCTTTCGGGCTCAATTTTCCGGCATGTCCACCTGCTTCTGAATTGACTGCAATGACTGCATCCGCTCCCTGCGCTTCTACCTTTTGAGCGTATTTCAAATCTACCACATCACAAAAAACCTTAATACCTTTTTCGTGGGCTTTCTCAATTACTTCTTTTGGATTTCCCAATGAGGTAATTATAAAAGCTACACCCATCTCAAGCAAGATGTCCAATTGTCCTTTGTACTTTGGGTTCGACTTATTCACAATAAGGTTGACACCAAAGGGTTTATCAGAATGGGATTTAATATCCTGAATGGCTACCCGAAGCTCTTTGTCTGTTCTGTAATTCAATGCAGGAAAGGCGGCAGTAATCCCATTGTCCAATGCAGCTTTTACCATCTTGGTGTTAGAGATGAGGAACATGGGGGCCATAATGATGGGATATTCAATTCCCAGGATTTGGTCAAGTGTTTTTTGATTCATAGAATCTAATTGTTTTCTAAAGGTGTCTTAATGCTAACATAAAATGAGGTAATAGGTTCGACCAATAGATGTTAAAAACTTCCACTGGAACCACCTCCACCAAACTCACCACCCTTTCCCTGAAAAGAATCATCTACTTTTACCTGATTGCCGCCCAATGTTTGGGAAATGATAAAGGCTTCTGCATTCATGCTGGTCCATTTTTCTGAGATCAAGTCCTCTCTGGTAAAGCCATTGCGAATTGTTTTTAAATAATTGAATAATAAAAGTGTAATGCCCAAGAGTAGGATGCCGAAAATGGTTAATGTTATTTCAGGATGGTCGAAGCCTTGATAATATTTAAAAGTAAATACCGAAAATACCAGCACCAACAAACTGGTGCGCAGAATTACAATGTCTTTATTGTTGATACCCACGTAAAGGTAGGCAACAGGAATTAATACCGTAAGTCCGTAAAAGAGGAATGCGAACGGTATATCCTGACCTTCGGCCAATGATAAATCCATCATGTTTACACTCAACTCCCTTACAACCAAATAATTTCCAGCCAGGTAAACTATTAAGAGACTTAGTGACTCTATAATAATGAAGTTGTTGTTCCAGATGGAAAGTTGGTCTTTGGACTTCCCCTTTTTACTCAATAGATAAATAGGAACAAAAATCAGGATAAAGGCAAATGGGATAATTTGCTGAAAGAAACCTCCGAAGGCATATAATTGATAGAAGATCAGGTAGGCAAGTGTTAAAAAAGCGACTGCAGTAGTAAGTAAATCCAGATAGCGGTAGGCGGCAAAGGATAGCACGACAATGCTAAACAAAAGTACGGGCACGATGCTAAAATCGATAAGTCCGGCAAAGCCACCAATGGTGAACCCACATGCATGATAAATGAGTGCTTCGGTAAGACCCGATTTATAATGTTTAGAATTCTTAATTATAACCCGATCTACAAATACGAACGATCCGATGCCATATAATAAACAGCCAATTGAAATAACGACTTGGTTTGTATCCAGAATCATAAGGGCAAAAAGACCTGTGACGCCAGAAAGCCCGAGTAGCGTTGCAACAAAAATTAAAATACGAATGATAAAATTGGGATGATAAAAAGAAGTGGCGTGTGCTTCAACGATTACGTTGAATTGTACTTTTTCAATAAACTTCGCTTTGAGCCAACGCTTGGTCTCTTTGATTACCTCCAGGTTGTAAAGCCAGGTTTCGTTGTACGCACTTCTCATACTTTGCGGGTAAAAAAGTTTTTGTAAGACACAATGAAGTACACGAAACCTCCACACGACAGTATGGCGTAATAAAATATCAACTCTGGCACAGCATCAAAAATCAGATCCACCATTAAATAGGTGGTGCCTATGTATCCAAACACGAAAGCGTATAACAGGAAAAGAAAGGAACGTTCTCTGTTAGCATAGTAAATGGCAAAACCACATCCTGAATAGATCAGCAGTAAATAGATGAGGTAGTAATCTCCTTCAAACAGTCCAGCAGTAGCGCCAACAAAAAAGATAAGAATACAAAAGTTAATATAGGTAAAGGTGAAGTGTTTTTTAATTGACTTCCAATCCAATGCCATGGCCAGTGCACCTAATATCGCACCAAAAAATATGGCGATGATGTGAAGGTTAGCCGTTTCGAAGAATTCATTACTATACCACTTTTGTGGTGAGATACTAATGCTCCAAAAAGAGGCGAGCGCAGTAATGGCCAGAGAGAGTATTCCAAGGTTGTCGAAACGATAGGCGATGTAAAAGAAAAATGCTGCAGTTATTAATGTACTCCAGCCCAGGTTGTCTGTTAGTAGCTCGTATTGAAATTGCAGGTAACCTTGAACAGAAATAAAGAGCAGGCTCCCCAGCAACACGATGTAATCAAAATAAGGAGTTGGGGCTTTAACTTTTTCTGTTGAAAAGGGCATCCCCTTGGTAAATACATACCAAAAGCAAAGAAGACATACAACACTAAGTAAGAGAATGCTGATGATGTGTCCCAGGGAGCCAATATTTTCGTAGATGAGAATACCAACACCTCCGGTGAATAATAACACTCCGAGATAAAGCATTGTGCGAAGCTCATAAAATACAGAGATGATCTTCCCTGAAACAATAGGCTCAATACGGTTAAATTGAGTTTCTGAGATAAATCCCTTTTCAAGAAGATCTCTGGGGGTATTACGCGTCATAATCAAATATCAATCAAAAAACTCAATAGCGATTGTTATCTTCGCTTAAGCATGCTCAAAATACTAAATACATCCGAAATCAGGGAATGGGATGCGTTTACCATCAATAAGGAACCTATTGCGTCCATTGATCTAATGGAAAGGGCGTGTGTGGCCTTTGTTCATTGGTTTGCAACCCATTTTGATCAGCGGAAAAGTATAGGGATTGTTTGTGGTACAGGAAACAATGGAGGAGATGGACTTGGAATTGCCCGGCTTCTAAAAGAGATGGGTTATCCCACGAAGGTTTGGATTGTAAACGGGAATGGATCCGAAGATTTCAACATCAACAAACAGCGTCTTTCTGAACCACCAATTGAAATTTCATCAAAGCCAGAAATAGAAATATTCAATACTTGCGACATTCTCATTGATGGAATTTTTGGTTCGGGTCTGTCAAGAGCACCTGAGGACATATATGCTGAAGTAATTACCGCTATAAATAATGCGAAGGCAACAGTGGTAGCTATTGATATACCCTCCGGATTGTTCGCAGATAAACATACAAGTGGCGTATCCGTACATGCCGATTATACAGTTACGTTTCAAACACCAAAGCTTGCCTTCCTGCTCCCTGAGAATGAAGATAGGGTGGGTCAGTGGACTGTAGTAGATATTGGTCTTAATAAAACCTTTTTGAAGGAATCATCATCAAAATATTTTTGGGTCGAAAGAAAATGGGTTAAGCAACATCTGCCCAAGAGGAAAGAATTTGCTCATAAGGGGGATTTTGGAAGAGCACTTCTTATAGCGGGGAGTTTTGGAAAGATGGGCGCTGCGGTATTGTGTGCAAGAGCCGCAATGAAGTCCGGAACAGGATTACTTACTGTGCATATCCCAAATTGTGGCTATCAGATTATACAAACTTCGGTACCGGAGGCAATGGCTTCTGTGGATGAGAATGAAAATGTTTTCACTTCTCTTCCAAATGAAAACGATTATACGGCCATCGGCATTGGCCCTGGTTTAGGGCAAGATCCAAAAACGGTGAAAGGGTTAGCAGATTTTTTAAAAGAAACTGTTGTACCTCTGGTCATTGATGCGGATGGTATCAATATACTAGCTGCTAACAGCAACTTACTCCACTTATTGAAGGAAAGTTGCATCCTCACCCCACATCCAGGAGAGCTCCAGCGATTAATAGGTGATTGGGATGATGACTTTCATCGTCTTGAAAAGGCAAAGGCCTTCGCTTCCCAAATGAAATGTATTTTGGTAATAAAAGGAGCCCACACTTCCATCGTATCGCCAGATGGTAGGGTATTCTTTAACAGTTCAGGCAACCCTGGAATGGCTACTGCCGGAAGTGGAGATGTGCTGACCGGTATAATAACCTCTCTGAGGGCACAGCGCATGGATGCTTTAGATGCTGCAGTCTTAGGCGTCTATATTCACGGTTATGCTGGCGATTTGGCAGTATGGGAAACAGGGCAAACGGGTTTAATGGCTTCAGATATAGTTAACTCACTGCCAGAGGCCTTTAAACAGCTTTCCGGTTAATTTTTCAGTCAGCTTTAAACCTTTGGCTTACATTTTGTGTCTAATAAACATTAATAGCCGAAACTTCATGGTTTAGACAAACCCTTATGAGGTGGAATTACGTTAAATGACATAAGTGAAACTGATCAGAGCCATATTGATATTAAGTCTTAT
The DNA here is from genome assembly GCA_002344795.1 of Flammeovirgaceae bacterium UBA2338. Taxonomy (GTDB): domain Bacteria; phylum Bacteroidota; class Bacteroidia; order Cytophagales; family Cyclobacteriaceae; genus ELB16-189. The sequence goes on from DDUM01000002.1 coordinate 126,510, forward strand.
GAACTTTTCCCTTATTGGATATGGGCAAAGTGAAGGATCCTCTGTCTATCAAGAGGCAAGTTTTACGGATAGATTGGTTGAAATGTACCCCAATCCGGCTTCGGATTACCTTACGGTTAAACTGCCTACACCCAATGCAAGTTCCGTTCAGCTGGCCATGCACAGTGTAATTGGCAATGCCCTGAATATTGAAAAGGAGCAAATAAGTGATTATGAGGTAAGGCTAAGGGTAAAGGATCTACCATCCGGTTATTATTTCTTATCAATAAAGGAGGAAAGCTCCGGATTGAAAGCTTCTTATAAGTTTCTCAAACGGTAGGTGGTTTCTCCACTACTATAATTATATTTTTATCTGCCATAGATAAGCTATATTTTTGCTCACTTTAAAATTTAAGAAAGCAAAAGCAAAAAACTATGGCAGCACTAAAAGTTCTTATCCTTACTGACTTTTCGGATCTTTCAAAAGTAGCTATTAACTACGGCTTAAGTATGTCTGCAAAGCTTGATGCAGAGTATACTATTTTAAATATCGTTCGTCTGGATGGAGTTCCAAAATCTCACCTGAAGATGAAGCAGATTGAGCGCACTTTGTTTGCTATTGCTGAAGAGGAGGGGAAAAAATTAGTTGAAGAAAGCATTAAACAAACCAAGACGAAAGCAAAGGTTACTTTCAAGGCCATAAAATCTCACAAGGTGGCAGATACCGTTGGTCGTTATGCTGAGGCACATAAAGTCAATCTGGTTATCATGGGAAGCCGGGGTGCCAGTAGAATTAAAAAAGCAGTATTGGGAGGAACTACGGTTTCTGTGATTGATGTAAGTGACGCGCCTGTATTGGCCATTCCTGGAAAAGCGGAGTTTACCAATTTTAAGAATGTAGTATATGCTTCAGATTTAAAAAATGTTCAGAAGGAGCTGGATACTATTATTCCTTTTGCAAGGATATTTGGATCTACTGTGCATATGGTGCACGTGGTAGAGGCAATAGATAAAAACGTAGATGCCAAAAGAGAAGAGGCCAATGTATTGGTGGAAAAGGCCGATTACGAAAAAATTAAACTGGAGGTTGTAATAGATGACAACGTGCCAATGGCAATTGATAAATACCTCAAAGAGAAAAAAGGTGATGTGTTAACCACTTTTACTCATGAACTCAATTTGTTTGAGAAGATTTTCGCTAGAAGTCTGACGCGCAAAGTGGCATACCAGGGAATTACCCCATTATTAACTTTTAAGCGAAAATCGGTTAAGTAAACGCTAGGTTTTTCTTTATCACAAAACGGTAAATAATAAGCCCGAGGACGACAACGGCACACAACTCCACGAATACTTTTTCTGCATCAATCCAATCGATAGGCCGATCCTTTAAAAGAGGATCAGTAATAATGCTATGTAAAAACAAAGGTATTGCAGCAAAATAAGAGGTGAAGTGAATGGTTCTCCAGGTGGAGTACTTCATTTTACTTTTATAATACGATGTAATGACAACCACGCTGATCAAGTAAAGCGATAGGGCACCAAAAGCATTTGCGAATGGTTGGTGAACTGTCCATAGCGGCAAAAGAAGATCGCCCCAGGTAAATTCAGACTTTGGATCAAGAGGTATTAATGCAATGTGGATTAGGATTGTAATGGCGGCTGCGTATCCTGTGAATTTGTGAAGGGCCAGAAAAGTAAGGCCATTGGGTAATTTGATTTTTGATTTTGTCCAAATCAAAAGACCAACTAAAAAATTTGCTGTAAGGCTTCCTAATGCAATAAGGCCAAGTACTCCTGATATCTCAATTGTTTCCATCTTATTTAAAAGTAAGATCGAAATGTAAAACCCGACAGTCGTTCGTAGTAAAAAACTTTGACGACTGGAAAATATTGAGGGAATACGGGGCTATCTGTTGATTTTAATATTCCGCGTGACCCGGAAACCTGGGAAACGGAATCACATCGCGGATATTGGTCATGCCCGTTACAAATAAAATAAGCCGCTCAAAACCTAACCCGAAACCACTATGAGGAGCGGAACCAAACTTTCTAAGCTCAATGTACCATTTCAATTCATCCTCGGGTAAGCCCATTTCTTTAATTCGTGTTAATAACTTGTCGTACCGCTCTTCTCTTTGTGAGCCGCCAATAATTTCACCAATTCCAGGAAACAATACGTCCATTGCTCCAACAGTTTTACCATCCTCATTTTGACGCATGTAAAATGCCTTGATCTCTTTCGGGTAGTTGTATAGAATAACTGGTTTCTTAAAATGCTTCTCAACCAGGAATCTTTCGTGTTCCGATTGTAAGTCTGTACCCCACTCTTCAATAATATACTTAAACTTCTTTTTCTTATTGGGGTTGGAGTTTTTCAAAATGTCAATGGCCTCCGTATAGGAAAGGCGTTGAAAATCATTTTCGATTATAAATTTTATTCTGTCAAGCAACCCTAACTCGCTACGCTGCGCCTGAGGTTTGGTCATTTCCTCATCGCTGGCCCTTTTGTCCAGAAAGGCAAGATCTTCTTTACAATGTTCAAGCGCATACTTCATTAAGTATTGAAGCATTTCTTGCGCTAAATCCATATTATCGTTGTTGTCATAAAAGGCCATCTCGGGTTCGATCATCCAGAATTCCGCCAGGTGACGAGTAGTATTGGAGTTTTCTGCACGAAAGGTTGGCCCAAAAGTATAGATATCGCCAAGTGCCAAGGCATAGGTTTCACCCTCCAACTGACCCGAAACGGTAAGGTTGGTTTCCTTCTCAAAAAAATCCTGACTGTGATCTACTTTGCCCTCCTCATCGCGAGGTGGATTTTCAGCGTCTAAGGTGGTTACCCTAAACATGGCGCCTGCTCCCTCAGCATCAGACCCTGTTATAATTGGCGTATGTACGTATACAAATCCTTTCTCGTTGAAGAACTGGTGCACTGCAAATGCCATGGCGTGTCGCACACGCATTACGGCTCCAAAAGTATTTGTTCGTGGCCTTAAATGAGCAATCTCACGAAGAAACTCCAGGGAATGCTTCTTTGGTTGTAGAGGGAATTTTTCCGGATCGCTGTCGCCAAGAATTTCCAATTGCTCTACTTTTATCTCTACCTGTTGCCCTTTGGCAGGTGAGGCTATCAATTTCCCTGTAACCGATATACAAGCACCTGTTGTAACCCGCTTCAATAATCCTTCTTCGAGCTGATCCAATTCCACTACAGCCTGAATGTTTTGTATGGTAGAGCCATCATTGATCGAGATGAACTGATTATTTCTAAAAGTGCGTACCCATCCCATTACTACCACTGTTTGCTCCTCGGGAGCTGTTGCTATAAGATCCTTAATCTTGGTGCGCTTCATCTCGTTTGTTTGGCTGAAATAGCCTGTGTTTAATTGATAAAATTAACAATGCCAGCCTTTGGCTGACCCCATATGACTATTGGGCAGGCAAAAAACGTGAATTTGTAATTTTTATCAAAGCCTTAAGGCAAAACAACCAGTCTTTACCTTATATTAAGTGAAATCCTCTCTTAAACAATGCACTCCGTGGGTGGAGGAACAAAGCATTTTTAACAAACGGGCTGAATTGATAACTTTGCGCTATAAAATGAGCACATGCAGAAATTAGGTCTTACACAGTCATTACAACAAAAACTGTCTCCTCAGCAGATTCAGTTTATAAAACTGTTGCAAGTGCCTACAGCTGAACTGGAAAACAGAATAGAGGAGGAACTGGAGCTTAATCCTGTATTGGAAGAAGGTGAACCTGAAGAATCAGAAGATGAATTTAAGGATGATGGTGAAGAAGAGGAGACGGTAGAAAAAGACAAAGAAGAAGATATAGATATAAAGGATTATCTGCAGGATGATGATTATAGCGGGTATAAAACCCATAATGATGTAGATGATGATGACGACAAGGAAATGCCCATGCCAACCTCCTCGTCCTTACAGGAAACCTTAATGACACAATTGGGATTCCTCGGTCTCAATGAACATCAATTGACAATTGGAAAACAACTGATAGGAAGTATTGAAGGAGATGGTTATATCAGGAGGGATATTGAAGCCATCGTCAATGACCTTGCTTTTTCACAGGGAATAGAAACTTCATTGGAGGAGGCGGAAGAAGTGTTGCGGAAAATTCAAGCTTTTGATCCTGCTGGGATTGCAGCCCGTAATTTACAGGAGTGTCTTTTGCTTCAGTTGGAGCGAATGGATGATGGACAGGATGTAGATGTAATAGTGGCAAAACGAATTCTCAATGAATGCTATGAGGAATTTACAAAGAAACACTATCAGAAAATATTAAAGAAACTTGACCTTGATGACGAAGATTATATCAAGGATGCCATTGAACTGATTGTAAGGCTAAATCCGAAGCCAGGAGGAGAGAGCAGTTCTGGGATGGTTAAAAACCAATATGTAATTCCTGATTTTATATTATCAAACAATAATGGGAAACTGGAGCTGGCATTAAATTCCAGGAATGCACCTGAGTTACGCATTAGCAGATCATACAATGAGATGTTTAAAGCGTATGATAAAAGCGATAAGAAAGATAAGAAACTAAAAGAGGCAGTGTCTTTTGTAAAGCAAAAATTAGACGCTGCCAAGTGGTTTATCGATGCGATTCGCCAACGCCAACTTACACTTTTGAGGACGATGCGTGCTATTGTTGATTTTCAGTATGAATATTTTTTGGAGGGTGATGAGACTAAGCTCAAGCCGATGATCCTGAAAGATATAGCCCAAATTATTAATATGGATATATCTACGGTAAGCCGGGTGGCCAGCAGCAAAACAGTACAAACAGACTTCGGTGTTTATCCTTTGAAGTATTTTTTTAGTGAAGGAATTGCTACGAACACAGGAGAAGAGGTAAGCTCGCGTGAAGTGAAGCAGATTATTAAAGATCTGATCGAAAAAGAAGATAAGAGCAAGCCATTTTCTGATGATAAATTGGAGGATCTGTTAAAAGCCAAAGGTTACAATATTGCCAGGCGCACTGTTGCAAAGTATCGCGAGCAGCTCAATATTCCTGTCGCGCGTTTACGTAAAGAACTGTAGAGGGTGAAAGGAACGGCTAAGGTTATTTCTGTAATTTTTCATCCTTTGCTGATGACTACTTATTTATTTTTGCTGCTAACTTATTTTCTTCCGGTGATATTGCAGCCGGCACAGCCTTCTCTTTGGATCATCTTACTCATCTTTGTTACTACTTTCGCACTCCCTGCAGCGAATTTTCTACTCCTCAGGCTGACGGGCTCAATAAATGATTTGAGTATGCCACATAGGCACCAGCGAATATTGCCCTTTATCTTTATTTCCGCTATTTACGTTTTTGTTACGGTGATGTTTTATTGGAAGTTCCCAATTCCCAATCTTTTAAGATTAATGATGATTGTGAGCACGATGGTAGTGTTTGCTACAGTAGTTACTTTTTTTTACAAACTGAGTGTACATAGCCTGGCCATGTGGGGAGCTGTAGGAATGATGTTGCCCATGAATAAAGTGTCGGAGGTAGGCAGTTTATTGATCCCAACAGCTATCGTTATAATCATTGCTGGCGTTGTGATGTCAGCTCGTCTTGCACTCAATGCACATACTCCACGTGAGATTTTGATTGGAAGCACTTCAGGGTTTGCAATTGGTTTTTTTGGAATGATAATTCTATTCTGATATATAATTTAATATGATGGATTTCAAGTTTATTAAATATGAGTTGAATGATGGTGTAGTCACCATCACGCTTAACCGCCCTGAGGTCTATAACGCTTTAAATGACGCCATCACGTATGAGCTTCAGGATGCTTTTAAAGCAATTGCCCGAGACAAGGAAGCGCGCGTAGTGGTACTCACAGGAGAGGGAAAAGCTTTTTGTTCAGGCCAGGATTTGAAAGCAGTGTCAGGAGCTGAGAAGAGATCTTTTTTGGACTCATTGCGCAAAAGGTACAATCCGCTGATTACTGCCATGCAAACTTTGCCCAAGCCTATCATTTGTAAATTGAATGGTGTAGCGGCAGGAGCAGGATGCTCTATTGCGTTGGCTTGCGATATGATTGTAGCTGCTGAGGAGGCAACCCTTATTGAGGTTTTTATCAATATTGGCCTGGTGCCGGATTCAGGTTCATCTTATTTTTTACCACGCATGCTGAGTAGGGCTAAGGCGTTTGAAATGTGCACGATGGGTAGCAGGATAAAAGGAAAGGAAGCTGAAACATTAGGTCTTGTAAATAAGGCTGTACCAGCGGAACAATTGGATAATGCAGTTGCTGAGTATACTACCTACTTTGCTAAAGCGCCTACTAAGGCCATTGGACTGATAAAGAAAATGCTAAATAAATCAACACAGTCTTCATTGGAAGAAATGCTTGACTACGAAGCCTACTGTCAGGAAATAGCTGGAAGCACCAATGATTACAAAGAAGGTGTTGACGCTTTTCTTGAAAAAAGAAAACCTGATTTCTCAGGAAACTAAAACCCGTTGATAGAGATACCTGTAGTAAAGGCATTCATGCTTGTCTTCTCAGGTCCTTTGTCCACCTTGAACAGTTGCGAGGTGTTGTACTGAAAGAATAAATTAAATCCACCTATTCCTATTCTGGTATAAAAGCCATAGCGGATATCATTAAGTCCGTGGTTTTGTTTGTCTTTGATGGTTTTTGTTTCACCGTCTTCCTTGTACTTTATTTTAGTGAATGCATCCAGTAACACGCCACCCCGAACGCCAGCAGCTACGTTAAAACTTCTGGATATATCGTCTGGATTCGAATCAAACCTTAATTCTATAGGGACATCAAAATAGTTGGCAACGATCATAGATTTTTTTGTACCAGGATATAAGGTGGCCGAATTTACGAGGGCGTAAGTACCATCCGTTCCAGGGGTGGGGTTGAGGGTAAAATTATTAGTGAGTTTGTACCTGTCCATACCGAGTCCGGCACCGGGAACTATACTGAATTTAGTTTCCCACAACCTGAAAGGATATTGATAGTAAAGATTGATGGTTCTTGAACCCCAAAAACCGGTGTCAAAATTGTCAGGAGCGTTCAGTCCATTATTTACCCCGATGTCTATTAAAAAAGATCCTGGGATATTCACCCTGGTCGATTTCCTTGATGTCTCTTGAGAAAATGCGGAAAATGAAATTCCAACGAGAAAGATAAACACAACTGCACTCCTGATCATAATCCAATTTTAATTTTAAAGCATCAAAAATAGGTTATTTGGCGACAGGTGCCAAGACCTTCTTTGGTTGAAAGATTTTATTCCTTTACACTTGCAAACCTATTTAACGCCCTGGATAACCAATCTGGGGTGATTCTGGGTCTGTAGCTCAACTGAATAAAGCGTCTGATTAAGGATCGCCTGCCTGCCGCAGGCAGGGAAGACTCTCCTCAAAACTTATAGTGATTCACGTATTGAAAACGTAGTTTGCCAACGGAATTGCTTCGTTTATAGGATTGGTTTTCAATTACCTTTTGCACGGAAGAATTATTCCGCTATTTTTGCAGTCCTTATCAGCAATTGCGCTGATTTTAATGGGCCTGTAGCTTAACTGAATAAAGCATCTGACTACGGATCAGAAGACTCGGGGTTTGAATCCCTGCAGGCTCACTTATTACCTTCCTTACCTTCTTCATTCGGTTAGTATTTCCATGACTCCACATTACATTTATGTGATAAAGAGCGAAAGGATGGTCGTCTCTATAAAGGACTGAGTGAAGAACCGGATAGAAGATTACTTTCTCACAATAGTTGAAGAGTTAATTCCACAAAGGGATACAGGCCTTGGAAAATTGTTTATACTGAATGCTATCCTTCTTTTGAAGAAGCTAGAGCCAGAGAATTATTTCTAAAATCAGGTAAGGGGAGGGACTTTTTGAAATCTTTGAATTTATAGATAGCTAACTAATTTCTTATAAAACTGCCAATTCATTATTATCATTTTTTCTAAACGCAGAGGGAAAATGTAGGACAAGACCTAAACACCCCACGTCCGATATTTCTTTTTAAAATAGAATAATGACAGGATAATGAGGGCACTTCCGGCAATCGAAAGCACATATCCTGTGGACATGAAAAAATTCAGCCAGCTCATATTGGCCTGACCAAAGGATCGGTAAATGAGCACACCCATACTGCCCACATAACCTACTGAGTCGGCCAGATAGATGAGAAACCCCACCGTGCTGATGTATTTAAAGGCAGCGATAATGCGATCAAAAAATATGCTGTTGAACTGTATATAACCAAAGTACAAGCCCATTCCTACCAATACCATCCATGCCGGGGCTCCGATCCATTCCTTTTCAAAGGCAAAGGTGCTGACCCCAACCAGTATCATACCAAATAATACAATGAGGTGGTTGATGATCATAGCTTTGTAGTTGTTTTTGATAATCATCAGACTGCCTATTACCACCAGCACCACAATGGTTACGGGAAGTTCTGTGGCGGTGAAGATAGCAGGTTTGTCTCCATAGCCCAATTCCACCCAAATGTCTGCTGCAAAATTATCCCGCAAGTCACGGAACACAGTCAATAATGTGTAAGTGAGCACGAGTAGTATCAATCCCGGGCCAAAGGTCATAGCAAATTTCATCCGATCCTTTGCCATCATGGGAGATCGTTTTGTTCTAAGCGCTTCATCTTCTGCAGTTGGAGGCGGAATCTTATTGAGCAACCACAAAAACAAAAGCATAGGAAGGTAAAACAGAAGTGATGCTGTAAAAGGCATCCACATATTGGAAACTCCCCAATCCACCATGACAAAACTTGCTACGGTTTTGGCAAAACCAGAAGCGAAAATAAAACTGACAGAAAGACTGGCGCCTAATACTTCAGTAAACTTTCTTCCTTCAAGGTAGCCAAACATAAGACCCCACACCATCCCTAAAGGGAGTCCATTGAGGAACATAAATATAAGATTATAGGGCGCAGGTGTTAAACCAAAGCCTAGCCAGGCCAACATGGCAATACTGAGGGCGATAAATATACCTCTTCCTCTGTTGTCGCTGCCCGATTCTGAGACTACTTTGATTCCAATGAATTTGGAAATCATGTAGCCCACTGCCTGTGAGATGACCATCCAAACTTTGAAGTCTGCCCCAAGAAATGTGATGTCTTCATAAATACCTGCGCCAAAGGTTTTTCGCACTGCAAATATGCAGGCGTAAGTACAAAACGCAGCCAGTGAAGTATAAAAGGCGAATGTAAAACCACTGGCGTTGCGGAGCCATTGGGTGATGGGATGTTCTTTTTCAGTAAGCACACTCATAGTAAGGAGGCGGGTTCAATTTATTCCATCTTACAATATGCCTAATTTTTATTAACTGATTTATAATTATTTGATAACCATTAAAAAATGATTGTGGATTGAGGCAGAACGGTGCACAGATTCGGCCTCACCCGAAGGGTATTATCTTTCATGGAATCCATATTGATCCTCAACTCAACCAATTGCTTTGGCCGGGATGTTCCAATTTGTGTATCGGATAATATTACCTGACAGAAGGGATTACAGTGACTTAGATAACTGATTAGTAGGTATTACTTCTCAATGACCTCCGAGGTGTTGACGGGATCTTTTGCCTGACTCCGTTCTTCCCATCTTGAGAGAAAGATAATGATCATCACAACAATCAGAATAACAACAAAGAATCCAAACACACGTATCACTTTTTTTATACGCTTATTATCTTCGTGTCGTTTTAAGACAGAATTATAATTTCTAAACCGCTCGATTCCCCGGGCAGTCATGCGATGTCTCCGCAATCTGATTTCGTTTCTACCCATCGTACTTGATCTTGATTTTAAATTTCTTTCTTAGTTTATCCAAGGCCCGGTAGGTTCTCATTTTTGCTCCACTTTCTGTAATGTCTAATATGTATGCGATTTCTTTAAAATCCCTTTCTTCATAAAATCGCAACACAAGAACTTGCAGCATATCCTCCGGCAGGTCTTTCATGAAGTCAATGAGTTTGTTGATCTGATCCTCATCCCAAACTTCATCAGACTCCTCTATCAATTCTTTGATTCGAACTTCCTCAATACTAAAAACTTTTTTGCCCTTCGATTTTCGATAATGTTTCCTGACCTCGTTACTTGCTATTTTATATAACCATGCTGAGAATGGCACTCCCCTTAACTCATATTTCTTAATGTTATTCAATACGTTTACAAATGTTTGAGAGCACAGATCCCCAGCGAGTTCTTCATCATCAGTTTGTCGGTAGAGGTAATAATAGATCCTATCGAAATACTTCTCATACAAAGAGGCAAAAGCCGCAGGGTTGCTTTTGGCTTTTTGGATGATAGATTCCTCTTGTCGTATTTCTTCTTCCGACATATGTCATTTATTCTTCAATAATAATGCAAAGACTAAGTGGAAGTCACAAGAAATGAAATGGGATAGTTTTCAATTTACTTGAGAAGGGTACTTAGAATAACCAGATCATGGATCTTATCGGTTTCCAGTTGAAAATTTTCATCATAAGCACCCCACGAACTATTGGCTACATAGTACAGTTGATCTTTGTTCAGGCATCCCATGGTGGGCTCACCAAAGGCAGGATGTTTTCGATCAATAATGGATGCTTTTTGAATCTTTGTGAGACTTAGATCAAGTGTATATTGTGTTACCCGATTTGGGATGACTCCATTTTGAATGGCTATCAAGCTGTTGTTAAAATACAGAAGACCGTCAATTCCTTTAAGAGAATCTTTAATATCAATTTCCAACTGGATTAATTTTCTATTAGAAGTATCCAATTGATAGGGGCCTTTGATGTAATCGGCAATAAATAGATAACGATCATCTGAAGAGAAAGTAATTCCCTGAATGTTCCAGAATTCTTCTGAGGTGAAGTAGGGCTGAAGAGACATGGATGCTTCATCTACAATAAAAATGGTGTTTGTTTTTCCGTCACTAATGAAAACCTGCCCCTCATTATTAATTGTCAGGTCACCAAAAACAGAAATTGTTGTTTCCTGGGTTTTATATTTACCCAGCAGTGCACCATTTTTAAGATTGAATTTGAAAACGGCAGAGTGTAACGTAGAATCATATCCCTCCATCTCCGGCATTGGACTTGCACAGGCCCACAGAATATTATTTTCCTTATCTATTTGTAAATCAAAAACAGCAGAAAGTCCAAACTCACCTGATTTTGTGAAGTCCGTTAGCTTTCCATTTTTATCTCGCTTCATTATTTTTTTCTTATGTATGCTGGCGAAATAAAACGCATTGTTACTTTCATCAATCGTTATTGATTCAATATGCGATCCATTATCTTTTATCGTGAAAGCAGTATCCGATTGTATCTCTACTTTTTGAAGTTCCTGTTGCAAATTCAACAGGGATTTAAATTCGGCAGTATTTCGAATGGGCTCGAAGTCTTCAATATTTAGATCAAAACTGGCATCAATGTAGATTGCCTTTCTTAAAGCCGATAAGGCTTCCTCTGATCTATCAACATGAGCGGCAGCAATTCCTAATTGATATAAGATAACCTGATGGTAGGGGTGAAGGTTATTGGCCTCAACTATATTTTTATAAAATTCTTTATAGTCTTTATTCCCATAAGCGGCTTTGGCGGAATTATAATAGTGTTGTAAATCCTGTGATACCGCCTTTGAAGTGGCAATGAGATTTAAGAATAGATAAAAGACTAAACAGAAAAGAAGCTTATTCATTGCGAAGTGTTTCTGTGGGATTAATTGTGGCCGCTTTGAGTGCTTGATAACTGGCAGTTAAAAAGGCAATCAGCACACAACCGATAACTGACAGAGCAATTGCTATTGGGCCAATCGTAGTTTTGTATGCAAAATTGCTCAACATCTCATTGATAGCATAGAGGGCTAAAGGAACAGCAATTATTATTGAAATAAGAATCAGCCTTGTGTATTCATTGGTGATCAATAGAATGATACTCCCTGCAGTTGCACCTAGCACCTTTCTGATGCCAATTTCCTTCGTTTTTTGGGTGGCAGAAAATGACACTAATCCCAACAAGCCAAGGCAGGCAATTACGATGGCCAGTGTAGAAAAAATTCCAAATAGACTAGCCATTTGTTCTTCCGACTTGTAGAGTGCATTGAATTGTTGATCCATGAACTCGTAACTGAAGGGTCGGTGAGGAGCTACGGTATTGGATATGGTTTTTAATTCTTCAAGTGTTTCGTTCAAAGCGCCAGGATTAAGTTTTGCGAAGGCAAAGTTGTATTCATCAGGCCCGCTAAAAATAGCCAATGGACCTATGGGCATATGAAGAGATGCGAAATGAAAATCTTTCAACACTCCCACAATTTCACCCTTTCGGCCGTTAAGAGATACTTGTTTGCCAATTGCTTCATCTTTATCTAAAAACAAATTGGCCAATGCCGACTCGTTAAGCATAAATGCATAGGTGGTGTCAGTATTGAAATTTTTAATATCATTTTCGTTGAAATCTCTGCCGGAAATAATTTCCATTCCAAGTGAAGGAACAAAATCTTCGTCCGCAGATAAGGCAACAATTGACATGGGGGGATTTTGAGAACCTTGAAGTTGAATACTATATCCACCGTTTATTTCTACAGGAGATTCGGTAGCCCGACCCATTTCAGCTACCCTGCCTGATCTTAAGAACTCGCTTTTGAGCGATGAGTATACCTTCTCAGTTTCTCTATCCAGGGGTATAATGATTGTGTTTTCTCGTTCGTAACCCAGTTTTTTATTTTGAATGAAAGAGATTTGTTGAGTAATGGCAATGGTGCCTATCGTAAGAATAAGTGTAATGCAGAATTGAAAAACGACAAGCCCCTTTCTTAGCCAGATTCCACTTGAAGAAGTTCTGAAATTTCCTTTTAAAATGTTGACGGGTTTAAATGAGGTAATAGCGAGTGCTGGATAGGCGCCAGAAAATAAGGCTACCATTAAAGCAGTGGCAATTACACCCGCAAGAAATAATGGCTCGGTAAGGGTGGAGGGGGCAAAGTTTTTCCCTGTAAGGGTATTGAACAAGGGAAGTAAAAGTTGTGCTAATAAAAAGGCAAAAATCAAGGCGCAAAATGTTATTATGATGGACTCCCCAATAAATTGAGCCATAAGTTGATTTTTGGAAGCGCCAACTACTTTGCGTACTCCTACTTCCTTGGCTCTGAATGCTGCCCTGGCGGTGGCGAGATTGATGTAATTAATACAGGCAATGATAAGGATGAGAAGAGCAATACCTGCAAATAAGTATACATATTGTATGTTGCCCACAGGCTCCATTTCGGTAGAAGCTTCAGAGCGAAGGTGTATGTCCTGAATGTTGGTCCAATTGTACTTCACATAATCTCCTGGACTGGTGATTTCATCGGCAAGCGCCTTTTTTACCAGATCATTTGTTTTTTGTTCAATGGCCCTTAAGTCTGCATTCTTATCGAGTAATACGTAAGTCAGGTAGTTCGCACTCCACCAAATCTCACTCTTTGATGCATTCAGCGAGGAGAAAGATCCAATAAAATCAAAATTGAGATAAGAATTCTCGGGTGCATCCTTTGTCAAACCTGTTATGGTATATTCTTTATCATTGTTGATCAGTAGTGTTTTTCCAATGGGGTCTTCCTGTCCAAAATATTTTTTTGCCATGCTCTCCGTAAGAACTACAGAGTTAGGTTTTGTAAGGGCAGTTTTTGGATTCCCTTTCAATAATGGATAAGTAAGCACGTCAAAGAATGTGCTGTCAGCAAAATAAAATTGTCCTTCCTGAAAAAGATGGTCATCCTTCTTCACAATAAAAGGATTGTAGGAGGCAGGATTATATAACCTGACACCGGACTTTACTTCAGCAAAGTTTTTTTGTAATGTAGGCAAGAGAGCGGTTGGGGAAACAGCATGTTTGGCGGATTGCCCTCCGAAACTCATTTCCATTGAAACCCGATAGATATTATCTGCGTTGGTATGAAAGCGATCATAGCTAAGCTCATGCCTGATCCATAATGCCAGCAAAAGACTGATGGAAATACCGAGGCCAAGGCCAAAAATATTAATAACTGAATAGCTGAAGTGTTTTCTTAAGTTTCTGAGTGTGGTGAGAAAGTAATTCCTGAGCATAAGTAGGGGTTTTTTACTTTATTGGACTGGTTTGGGGTGTGTTTGGTTGCATTAAAAACGGTATTTGAATCACTTTGGATGCGAAAAAATGAAACTCTTGCCAATTCAGTAGTCAAAGGGAGGGCATTTTACAAACCCTTTATCAGATTGACGTAAATTGCGGTACGATGGTTATCACAAATACAACTACTTTCGGGAAGCAAATGAGGCGGTTGGTTTTTGTCGTTTTCTTTTCAGGCGCGGTAACCATCTCACCGCTGTGGGCACAGCAATATTCGCTGCGGCAATACACAGCGGTGGATGGCCTTCCGCAATCTCAGGTCAACATGATGGTGGAAGATAAGGAGGGGTACCTCTGGATAGCCACCAATGGAGGAGGTCTTGCCAGGTTCGATGGCAACGAATTCAAAGTTTATACCACCCGGGATGGACTATCAAGCAACATCATTCAATATCTAAAACTAGATTCCAAACAGAATTTATGGATCATCAATCCGATTGGTCTTGCCAGATTCAATGGAATTGATTTTAAAAAATTTATACCTCAGGGACCGCATGCAAAGCTCAGTATACGCAGGGTATTTGAAGTAAACGACACTGTCTTTTTTGTAAACAGCCAAAGGGCACTCGGTAAAATATATAATGATTCCATCTATTATTGGAATAAGCCAGTGAAAGATGAACGACTCATACTCTACACACATCTGATGCCTGGGAAAGAGATATGCCTTTATCTCAATGACAGTAGTTTTATGATTAAGTCCTCCTATGGTGAATATTCATTGAATCATTCCAAAGACTTCGACTTTGCACTTTCTATTTTCAATTTTAAAAAGGAGGTATGGATAAATACAGAGAAAGGTTACTTCTCCATTGATACGCAAAAACGGAGGTTCGTAAAACGTGTAATGGAAATTAAAAATCCCATTATCCAATATGACAGCATCAATGATGTATACTGGACAAGGCATGAGAGCAACCTTCTGATGGAAAGAAAAACACAGAATAAACACCGTATCGATACTATACTGCGTGACGTTAATATCAATCAGATTTTACCTGACTCTGAAGGCAATACCTGGTTGGGAACTTCCGGGTCGGGACTTTATAAATATTTTGTTAAAGACTTTGATAAGTTCGGTGATGATCAGTTGGGGTCTGTGCTGGCCCTTGAAAAAGGAAAGCAAGGTGAGCTTTGGATCGGCACTTTGAATAAAGGAATTTGGAAAGAAACCAATGGTTTATTAAAACATTATGACGTAGGAACAGCAACCGAGATAAATGTGATTCGTGCTGATGAAAATGGCGAAATATGGGTGGGGTCTTATAACGGATTGGGGCGGTATGATGCAGTGGCAGATCGGTTTGATTGGTTTACGCGAGAAGACGGAATCGCCAGCGCCTATATCAATAGCCTGGACATCGATCAAAATGGAAATGTTTGGTATGGGACCAGAGCAAATGGAATCGGCTATTATAATGGAAGGGAATTTAATAACCTTTCACTCAACGAAGGACTTGAAGTAAGAAATGTGACTGCCCTAAGATGTTTCCCAAAATTTAATTCTGTATTTGTGGGTAGCGAATCTGGTCTATCTGTTATAAAGAATGATTCTATTATCAGAAAAATCCCATTACCCGAGTTTGCGAGTACAATTATCAACTCTATAAATCCCTATAAAGATTCACTTTTGATGTTGGGTTCGGGTGGAAGCGGCATCATGTTTATCGATCCTGTATCGTTTAAGCGGAAGACAATTTCAACGGTGGATGGTTTGCCCTCTGACTTTATATATTTTGTAGCTGCAGACAGTGATGATGTTATTTGGATAGGCACTGAACAGGGAATCACAATGCTTAGACTTAATGATCAGCTGGAGATTGAGCAAAACCTACACTATGGTTATGAAAACGGATTGGAAGGTGTGGAGACAAACCGCAATGCGTTTTTTTTGGATGGAGAAAAGTACTTTGGATTGATTGACGGAGCCTATCGCTATAATGAGCTTCCCAGAGAGGGTTGGAGTTCCTTTCCGTTACACCTTCGAGATTTGGAAATATTTTATGGGCAATACCCAAGTCGGGACTATACCGATAGCCTTTCTGGTTTTTTCAGGTTGCCGTACAAACCAGAATTTCCTGCAGATAGGAATCATATTACATTTCACTTTAACCAGGTTGATAAACGTTATCCTTCATCAGTAAGGTTTAAATATTACCTGGAGAACTTTGACAAAACATGGTCGCAGCCGTCATCTGTTGGCAGTGCAACATATGGCAACCTCCCTCCAGGCAGTTATGTGTTCAATATTGTTGCTACCAATAACCAGGGCAGTTGGGATAAGGTACCATTAGTCTACCCCTTTGTTGTCAAAGCACCATTTTATCAAACTGCGATCTTTCAGATTTCAGTAATCCTCATATTGTTCGGCATTATCGTATTGATCTTTTACCTGCGTATACGAAAGAAGATCAATAAGATGATGGAGGTGGAGCGCATAAGACAACAGGAACAAGAAAGCTTACGCAAAGAAATTGCAAGAGACTTTCATGATGAGATGGGAAATCAACTGACAAGAATTATCAATTATGTTAGTTTGATGAAACTGAATAAGAATGGTAATGCGGTGGCTTTGTATGACAAGGTGGAGGAGTCTGCAAAATACCTTTATACTGGAGCAAGGGATTTTATTTGGAGTATCGACCCAGGTAACGATGAGTTGTCTAAACTCTTTTTACACATTCGAGATTTCGGTGAAAAATTGTTTGAGGAAAAAGGAATGATGTACCGTGCCCTCAACAGTGTAAATGAAAACGTGCGCATTCCCTACGGATTTAGTAGAGAAGCCAATCTCATTTTTAAGGAGGCGATGACCAATACTTTTAATCATTCCGGAGCAAAGAATGTGACCTTCACTCTGAAGCTTCAGGAGGATGCTTATGTATTGAAGCTGGTAGATGATGGCAAAGGATTCGATAAAAAAACGCTTGAGAAGATGAACGGCTTAAAAAATATGCGTACAAGGGCAGAAAGAATTGGAGGTATTCTGTATATTCAAAGTTACGCTGGGGCAGGGGCTGAAATAAGCCTATTGCTGCCTATACATATATTTAAAGAGAAGATATGAGCTCTGAACCTAAAAAACGAGTCCTGATTATCGAAGATGATCCGGAAATCAGAAGCAGCTTTACCATGATCGTGGATAGCTCACAAAAGTTTACAGTAGTAAATGGCTATAGTAATTGTGAAGATGCGATTAAACATTTACACTCGGATAAACCGGATATTGTATTGATGGACGTTGAGTTGGCGGGTGGTATGAATGGAATAAAGGGTACCAAAATCATAAAAGAGAAAAGCCCCAGTTCTGATATTATCATGGTTACTGTGTATGAAGACAGTGAGATGGTTTATGAGGCCCTCAAATCGGGAGCTTCTGGTTATATCACCAAGAGCGCTAATTATATGGAACTGCTTTCTGCATTGGATGAAATAACAAAGGGAGGAGCGCCCATGAGCAGTAAAATTGCCAGAATGGTGATTGATAATTTTCATCTCAACCCAAACACACCGCTTACCAAACGAGAAACTGAAATATTGCAATTGATATCCGAAGGCAAGACGTACACCCAAATTTCCGAAGAACTCTTTATTTCTAAGGAAACCTCTAAAACGCATATTAAAAACATCTATTCAAAATTGCAGGTGAGAAGTAAATCAGAGGCCATCGCAAAAGCCAATCAGGATAAACTCATCTAGCTCAAATCCTTTTGTATCTATTAATGGCCGTTCTTGGTAACAGGGATGGCCATTTTGTTTTTTGCCTTTTGAATGGCCCGAATAATCTTTAGATTTAAGATCGTACAAAAAATATCCCAATTATGAATATTAAATCCTCTCTAAGCATCCTACTGTGTTTGGTTTCTATAAGCCTTTTTGCACAACGGAAAAAATCAAATAAGGAGCCTCAACCTCAAACTGTCGTCCAAAAGTCAGCCATAGCGACTAAAACAGATGGAATGAAAAAGTACGAAGGCTTCTTCGAGTTTTATTATGATGAAAAGCAGGATAAGATATTCTTGGTCATTGATAAATTCAATGAAGAATTTTTATACATCAATTCACTTTCAGCAGGTATTGGCTCTAATGATATTGGACTGGACAGAGGCCAGCTTGGTGGAGAGAGAATAGTGAAATTTGACAAAAGAGGACCAAAAGTATTATTGATTCAGCCCAACTATAGGTATAGGGCCAATAGTGATAATGCCATGGAACGCAGGGCAGTTGAACAAGCATTTGCACAATCTGCCTTGTGGGGCTTTACGGTGGTTGCAGAAGAGACCAACCGTGTGCTTGTAGATGCTACTGATTTTTTTCTGAGGGACTCACATGATGTAATCGGCCAGCTTAAATCTAGTAAACAGGGAAATTATTCTTTGGATAAATCCCGTTCAGCTATTTACCTACCCAGGGTGAAGAGCTTTCCGAAAAACGCTGAGTTTGAAGCCACCATTACTTTTACGGGAGATGCTACCGGCAATTATATCAGAAGCGTTACACCCACACCTGATAATGTTACCGTTAGGTTACATCATTCGTTTGTCGAACTGCCTGACAATGATTATGAACCACGGAAGTTTGATCCACGCGCTGGATATGGCGAGATGTCGTATTATGATTATGCAACTCCTATTAATGAGTCAGTCGAAAGACAATTTATCAGAAGACATCGGTTAAAGAAAAAAGACCCTACTGCAGCAGTGAGTGAGGCGGTGGAACCCATCGTTTATTATCTTGATCCTGGTGTTCCAGAACCTGTTCGTTCAGCACTACTTGATGGAGCGCGATGGTGGGATCAGGCTTTTGAAGCTGCGGGTTACAAGGGTGCATTTCAGGTGAAGATGTTGCCAGATGATGCTGACCCAATGGATGTGAGGTATAACCTTATTCAATGGGTGCATCGATCAACACGTGGTTGGTCCTACGGTAGTTCGGTTGACGACCCCCGGACTGGTGAAATTATAAAAGGACACGTGTCATTGGGATCACTTCGGGTACGTCAGGATTTTTTGATTGCCGAAGGATTGCTTGCCCCGTATGAAGAAGGTAAGCCAATGTCAAAGGAAATGGAGCAGATGGCAATGGCCAGACTGAGACAATTATCTGCACATGAAGTAGGACACACCTTAGGACTGGCGCACTCCTACTCTTCAAGTGCTGAGAACAATGCTTCTGTGATGGATTATCCTCACCCTTATGCTGAGATTAAAGACGGTAAAGTAAGTCTGGCGAATGCGTATGATGATAAAATTGGAGCGTTCGACAAAATGTCCATTACTTATGGATATCAGGACTTTCCTCCGGGAACAGATGAGGACAAAGCGCTTAACGACATTATTCAAAATTCCTTAAAGGCAGGATTGACTTTTCTTTCCGATCAGGATGCCCGACCTTTCGGAAGTGCGCATCCATATACTCACCTTTGGGATAATGGAGCCGATGCATCTGATGAATTACTTCGTATGTTGGATGTTCGCGCTTTAGTATTAAAAAATTTCGGGGAGAACAATTTAAAACCCAATGCCCCAATGGCGCAATTGGAAGAGGTGCTTGTGCCCATGTATTTCTTTCACAGGTATCAGGTACAGGCGGCAGCAAAAGTAATTGGCGGACTGAATTACCGATATGCATTGCGTGGAGATGGACAGCCAATAGCAGAAATGGTTTCCCCACAAGATCAAATCAAGGCAATTGAAGCTGTTCTTAAAACAGTAGACCCTGCTGTGCTGGCGCTACCGGAGAGTGTCATTAAACTGATTCCTCCTCGGCCACTTGGTTATTCAAGGCACAGAGAGGTTATAAAAATAAGAACAGGCTTGACTTTTGATCCTCTTTCAGCGGTGGAAAGTGCAGCAGATTTGAGTTTTAGTTTATTACTACATCCTGAAAGAGCGGCCCGTCTTTTTGAATATCACTCCAGAGATGCCCGACTCCCAAGTTTGGAAAGTGTAATGGATAAGGCAATTAGCTACACCTTTAAGGCAGCTATAAAACCTGGTTATCAAGGTGCTGTTCAAATCACTGTTAATAATGTGTTGTTGACCAACATGCTTTCTCTGGCAGCAAATGATGAAGCCTCCACTCAGGTAAAAGCCATTGCCCATTTGGAAATAGACAAATTAAAGACCTGGCTCAATAGTAAGGTGAGATCCACGAGTGATGAAGATTGGAAGGCACATTACAACTATGCGTTGACTCTGATTGATCGTTTTGAAAAAAACCCGGATGATTTTAAGAATGAAACTCCGTTAGAAGCCCCTCCCGGTCAGCCCATTGGTGACATTGGTTTAGAGTATTGCGGAAATTAACAATTGGTGTTGAGTCATCTGATCAAAATAGGTCGGATGGCTTAATGACCTCCATCAAACCATTTCTTAAAGTCGTTCACCTTGTCGCGACTGACAATAATGTCTCTTTCCCACTTTACATGGGGAGTAATTTTTAAACGACTATTGGAATAGACCACCACATCTTGTATGGCTGAGATGTTGAGAATATAAGACCTGTTTACTCTGTAAAATATTTTTGGATCCAGTATTTCATCTAAAGACTCAAGTGTGTAGTCAATAATAAATTTTCTTTGTTGATTAGTAATTAAATAGACATCTCTTCCATCGGCAAAGAGAAAGCTGATCTCATCACTGGTAATAGATCTGATGTGCTCCCCTAACTTTACCATGAACCTGTTTTTGTAATTCCTGGAGGGAGAAGCCGATAATTGTTCTATGGATTTAGTTTTCTCATCGTTCCACTGGAGTTGGGAACTTAAGGTCTCTAATTTTTTTAAACTAACGGACAGATCGGTAAATGTGATGGGCTTAAGTAAGTAATCAATGCTGTTGACCTTGAAGGCATCTAATGCAAATTCATTATAGGCCGTAATAAAAATGATGGGCTTCTCAATTTTGATTTCCTGAAAAATGCTAAAACTTATCCCATCCTTTAACTGTACGTCCATAAAAATAAGATCAATCGCATCTTGATTTTTATTTAACCAGTTAACGGTATCCCGTACAGTCTCTGTTTTATGAACCACATTAATCGAAGTGCTGTATTTTTGAAGGTAACGCTCCAGCTTTTCAGCAGCAGGGGCTTCATCTTCAACGATTAACACATTCATGGCCAATGGATCACTCATACCGTTATGTCACTTGGTTGTTAGTTAGTAATACGCACCAGTGGAAATTTAATATAGTTTTCTTGATCTGCTTTTACCTGCACAAATGGTTTTTCACTAAAAAAAGAATAGGATCGCTGCAGTTTTTCAAATGATTCCTGGCTGTCTTCCGGTGTAACCAATCGCTCGTTGAGGGTGTGATTCATAACAAGATACCCATCTTCCAGATAACATTTAATATCAAGGGGTACATGAGGAGCAATTAATGTATTTCTCACCACATGGTCAATCGATACAATTAGCGACCCTGGGATTAAATGTACATTATCCTCATTGACCTGCATGTCCAGGTTAATCTGATTTTGGTATTTAACATTTAAAATTGCGGTAAGATAGTTCACAGCTTGAAGCTCTTCAGCAAGTGGAATGAGTTCTTTGTTGCGATTGACAATACTGTACCTATAGATGCCGGCCAAATTATCGATCAGCTCGTCAGCATAATCAACATTTTTGTGAAGGGTAATGATCAAGCTTTCTAAACTCTCATAAAGAAGATTTGGATTCACATCATTTTTAAACGAATTAAACTCCGATTCAAGATTGTCACGCAATACCCTTTCTTCCTCTATTTTTATTTTATTCTCTCTAAATAGAAATACCTGGCTAAAGAACAGAATGTTGTACAGCAGTCCCCCGGCTCCGTAAACGATGAGAAATAAATTGAGTTCAGAAGAGCCAATGCTAAAACCAATTACCCAGCGGAAATAGACAGAAATAGAAATGCCAACTAGTGTAAGCGAGATCAGAAGTGTCAGTATCATTTGATAAATGATTCTTGTTTGAATGCTTCGTTCACTGGATAATTTCTTATTGAAGCCCCAGATGACCAGCCGCATGGATTCGAAGGCAATGTAACTTAGGGCGATGCAGACATAAAGCTCCTGATTGTTGAATGTTTCATTTAACTGCTCTACCGTGTTATTGATTAGAATAATTAAAAGGTAAACCAATATCCCAAACATTGGAGCGGCACCAAGGCGAAAGAATGCATTATGGATAAAAAACCTCGGCATTAATGAAGATTGGGGTAAGGGATAATAATGTCATCTGTGTTGCTGATTGTATTGATAACAGGAAGCTGAACAACAAACTTATCGGTGTCTTTGATAATGATTTTTTCATTCGTAAAGAACTTATACCTGTTTTTGATATTGGCAAGGCCTATATTCAGGCTGTGGGCATTTGATGCGATTGTTTTGGTGCTGCTAACATTAATGAATGTGTTGTCCTGAGCTGCAATGTAAATGAACAAGGGATGGCTTTTTGATATCTCATTGTGTTTCACCGCATTTTCGATGAGCATTTGAATGGCTAAGGGAGGAATCTTGGAATCCATGAGCCGAGAAGGAATGTTAATATCTAATTGAAGATGATCCTGATACCGCACCTGCATAAGGTAATAGTAGGATTTTACGAATGCCAATTCCTCTGAAAGGGTAACCAGTTTTCTCTTTTGGTTGTTAATTACATAGCGAAAGGTGTCGGCCATTCTTCTAATGAACTCTTCCGCTACTTTGCTGTCTTTATATAAAAGTGAGGAAATGGTATTGAGACAGTTGAATAAATAATGTGGACTTATTTGGCTTTTTAGTGATTCAAATTGAAGTTCCATTTGCCAGCGTTCTGATCTAAGTTGATCAACCTGGGTAGATGCAAAATATCGGTAGGAATAAAACCATCCGTAGAACACCTCATAGATAAAAAGAATGATGAGATTGAGTATTCCTAGTTTCCAAATCTCTTCGTGCCATTGCAGATAGAAGGGCTCGGCCTTTTGTTTGTAATACAATACAATGCTATAACCAAGTACACCTAATAATAGCGAAACAGCGATGAAGTTGAGTAAAAAACCAGCAACAAATCTGGTAAAGAACATTTTTTTCCAACTGATAAATTTATCCAATGTTTTATCAATAGCACTCACCATCAGACTGGATAAGTTTGCCATGATAACACTGATAACAAAAAAGTATTTCTCTTTTGCCAATGTGGGCAGCGTGCCCGTTTCACTATAAAAAAGATAAACAAAAATGGATATGCCAAGTACTGATACGATGACAAAAAATATCAAGTACTTTTTCATTGATACTTGCAAATGGATGAATGATTGCACACCATTAAACTACTGAATAAAAATAAGTTGGGGAAATGAACTTCAGTTCAATTATCGTTTATTGCCCTCATTACCCTTCCATAATAGGTTTCAGAGTCAATTTTTTTTGCTGCCAGATTAAACGCATCTTTTACCCGTTCGTGGCTATTTCTAATTTTAGGAGCTGCGGTTATTAGCACTTCGGAAAGATAATGATCCGATTCTATTCTGCCGGCAGCTTCCAAAAGAGTGACCATATTGTTGTCGCTCAACGGGTGAGAGAGTGCATCTTTCAGTATGAGTGTAGCATAGTGATCACTATCGAGCGATCCTGCTCTTGTCATCAATTGGGTAAACACCTGATCATTTATTTTTTGTTTCTCCAGAATAACTTCAAGTACCATACTGCTGTAATGATCAGAATCGATTGATCCCGTAATGTTAATCAACGTCATCTGTAGGTCATCTGTGATGGGGTCACGCAATAGTGAGGTAAGCACTTCCGATTTATAGTGATCCGAGTCGATATCTTTTACGGATTCGAGTGCTCTTTGGAATGAAGTATTTGAAAGCCCATTTTTATTTAATGCCCTGTTGAGAACAACACTTCGGTAATAATCTGAGTCAATCGTTTTGGATGTGTTGATCATCTCACCGATGATTTCATCATCCAGGTTTTCCTTCCTTAATAAGGAGGTAAGCACTTCTGTTTTATAATGATCGGAGTCCATTGATCCTGCCGACTTCATGATTATCTTGACTGCATTGTTGGTAATAAACTCAGATTCTAAACCAGTTTTAATAACTTCTGTTTTATAATGATCAGAGTCCATTTCATTAGTTGCCCTAAATGCTGCTTCGAGTGCATCATTCGACTTCACAAATTTGGACATGTTGTTTTTTAGGAACCCCGCCAGGTAATAGTTAGAGTTAAGTGTTCCGGCAATATGATCTATAACTCTTGAATAATCGCTTGGTTTGATGGCCTGCTTCATCAGCAGGTTGGCATAATGAGATTTTACGTAATTACTCGCCAGTCTGTCGATTTCACTTAAGACTGCAGGTGGGCCACCTTTTTTAAAGAACCGATCTACCCGGCTTTCTGCTCCAATGGTGGTGCTGCGAACCAGCTCGGGTAATACCTCTGCCATCCACACCCTGCCTGCGGGTTCAAATGGAACTTTGGTTCTTCCCTCGTAATATTCCTTTTTCAACCCATTTGCTTCAGGGGATACGATTAATGTTCTTCGGCTTCCAAAAACGGTCTTTTTTACTTCCAGATAACCATCCGGTGACATACTTTTTATGTCTTTATCATCATCGGTCAATTCAATTTTACCCCTCAATTCCACATCAAAACTGGAAAGGCCACTTCTATTTTTAATGACAATTTTATTATGATCCTGCTTTATTTGAACATTGGCCTCCTGACCATAGTGGCTGATCACTATGGTGGTCAGTAGAAGTGTTACAAGCAAACTTTTAACCTTAAACATATCTTTATGATTCTTTTTACTGATTATACCCACAAATGAAGTATTTAGGTTCACTTCTTACAAGGACTATGCATTGAGCTGCTGAAATAGTGTAGTGAGTTGCAAGGATCAGCATTTGTTTGTTGTGTTGGAGCCAGTAATAGTAACCTAAGCAAGGCGAATTACTTCACCTATTATTTCTAAATTTGAAAAAAATACCCAGAAGTTGAATATTCTTATAGTACTACCGAGTGTTATCCCTGCACCCAAATACGGTGGAACAGAGAGGGTAGTTTGGTATCTCGGAAAAGAACTTATTGAATTAGGACATAAGGTTACTTTTTTGGTAAATGAAGGCTCCTACTGTGATTTTGGTCAAGTCATTTATATTGACAAAAACAAAAGTATTTCTGAGCAAATTCCAGAATCAATTGACCTGGTTCATTTTAATTATTTGCATGACGAAGTGATCGATAAGCCATCGATTACTACAATGCATGTTAATATTAATGATGATCGGACTCTTAATCAGAATACTGTTTTTGTATCAAAAAATCATGCTTCAAGATTTGGATCAACTTCATTTGTTCATAATGGTATGGATTGGAATGATTATGGGGAAATAGATCTCAAAAATAAAAGAACCTACTTTCATTTTTTAGGAAATGCCGCGTGGAGAGTAAAGAATTTAAAAGGGGCAATTGAGGTAATTAAAATAACTAAATCTGAAAGATTAAAAGTACTTGGAGGAAAGAGGTTGAACATCAAGATGGGATTTCGGTTGACACTAAATCATCGAATTAAATTTTATGGCCAGGTGGGAGGTGAAGAGAAAAATAGATTATTAAGATATTCAAAGGGATTAGTTTTTCCTGTCCGATGGAATGAACCATTTGGTTTGGCCATAACGGAGAGTTTCTATTTCGGGTGCCCTGTGTTTGGCACTCCTTATGGTTCTCTGCCAGAATTAGTTTCAAAAGAAGTTGGCTACTTGTCCAACAATGCAGTTGATTTGGCAAACGCAATTCAAAATGTTGATGCGTACTCTAGAGCAAGATGCCATGAATATGCCAGAGATATTTTTAACTCTAAAGCAATGACCAAAGAATACCTGAGTAAATATGAAAAGGTGCTCAATGGGGAAAATTTAAACCCTGCTTCTCCTAAATTGGTAAGTAAACAAGAAGAGAAATTTTTACCCTGGAACTGATGGGTTCATTTTTTTCTTGAAAACGAAAAGCTTTACCTTATTCCCCTTTGCCGTACCGCCTCAAAGACAACAATTGCGGCAGCAACTGAAACGTTCATAGAATCGATTTGTCCATTCATAGGTATAATGATGTTTGCATCAGCGTTTTTTATCCACTCGTCCGTTAACCCAAAAGCTTCACTTCCCATCACGATAGCACATGCAGATTGATAAGATGCACTTGTATAGGGTATGGATCCTTCCAGATAGGTGCAAAATATTTTAATCTGATTTTTCTTTAGCCATGAAATGCTTTCTTCAGAAGTAGCGACCGCGATTTGATTCGTGAATACACAACCAACACTTGATCGTACTACGTTGGGATTATACAGATCTGTTTGTGGGTCGCAAATAATAATCGCATCGACACCCGCTGCATCAGCGGTTCGAAGGATTGCCCCAAGGTTGCCAGGTTTTTCTAATCGCTCCAGAATTAGCAATAGTGGATTATCCTTCAATTCAATATCAGCAAGTTCATGCGTACCTTGCTTAGCAATGCCAATTACCCCACCTGTTGTTTCACGATAGGCAATTTTATCAAATACGTTCTGCCCAATAGGATACAAATGATTTTTGTTAAACCCTGACTGAATAAGAATCTTTTCTTCAATTAAATCAACTGAATAATAAACAGCCTCAACCTCATAGCCATTACTTTTCGCCAGCTTCAGTTCTTTCAGTCCTTCAATTACAAACACGCCTAGCTTTTTGCGTTCTCTTGATTTATCGAGCGACAAAAGATGTTTTACCTTTGGGTTACTCGTGCTGGTGATAACAGGATGTATTTGTAAATTTTTCAATTATCCGGATTTTATTACATGATCGTACTATTACGTTAATGGTCACCATATAAAAACCAAAGGTTGGTAAATTTCGGCTATTTTCATTATTAAATTGGTTTGATGGTTTGTAAGATTAAACTATTCGTATTCATTTCTTTTTTATCGGTCACCCTGTTGGCACAGGATTTGGATTCATTGGTTACGATGCTTGAATCTGCTCCACCAGGAGAGGCCAGGGTTGATTTACTCAATCGCATTGTTACCCAAATGCGGGAAAGGAATATTTACGATGCAGTAAAGTATGGTACAGAAGCAAAAGATCTTTCAAAGAAGATTGACTACCTGGAGGGCTACAGCCTTGCATTGGAAAATTTAGGTTGGATATATTACCGAAGAGGGCTCTATTCAGATGCTTTTGAGCTTTCACAGCAGGCATTGAAAATCACGGAAACATTGGGAGATTCCACTGCAATGGCCAGGTGTTTGAATAACGTAGCTGCAATAAATTATGAACAATCACAATATCGGGATGCAGTAAACAGATTCAATAGGGCCTATCAGATTTCTTCAAGGAAGGATGACATAGAAACAGCTGTAAGGAGCTTGAATAATATTTCCTTTTCCTATTTGGCTCTAAAAAAAATAGACTCAGCAAAATACTACGCATTAAGGGCCATAGAGAGTAGCAGTATCCATCGCGAAGGTTACCTTCCGGCATTTAGCTACCGCATTCTGGGTGATATTGAATTTGAAAAAGGAAATTTAGGAACAGCTCTGGGATACTTCACTGAATCAATGAAAATAGGCGAGGCTACTGAAAACTATTTTATTCAGGCTTCGACTCTTCACCGGATTGGGAAAGTATATGCCAGACAAAAGAAATTCAAAACAGCACTGGAAACCCTCAATAAAAATATACAAATCGCTCAAAAAAATGGATACGCAGATGAGTTGGAGCGAACCTATAAACTAATCTCCGAAATTAATTATTCAAATAATAATGCAGAATTAGCACTGCAATACCTTACTAAACATTTGGCCATTCATGATAGCCTAATGAACCAAAGAAACAGTGAAAGAATGAATTTGCTTTCTGCTCAATTTGAGACAGAACTAAAGCAATCACAAATCGAGTTGTTGACGCAAAATGCGAAAGTCAGAGAAGAGGAGATTAAAAGACAAAAAACACTTGGTTACTTTTATGTAGGCTGTTTTGTGCTGGGAACATCCATTGCAGTTATACTGCTATATAGCAATAAAAAAATCAAGAAAATAAATTTTGAACTTGAGGTTAAAACGGATCAGGTAAAGTCCCAGGCAGCTCAGCTGAGTAATATCAATAAGACAAAAGACAAACTTCTCTCAATAATAAGTCACGATATTCGAAGCCCGCTTTCTAGTTTACGAGGAGTGTTAAATATTTCTCAGGCAGGGGGGATGTCATCTCAGGAGTTCGCTCAGTTAACTACACAAATCCGTGTTCAACTAGATACTGTATATGACGATTTGGAAAACCTTCTTCAGTGGACACAATCTCAATTACAAGGGTTAAATGTTAACCCGGAAGTCTTTGATCTCAAGGATTGTGTAGATGAGGTAACTTTTCTTTTTGAGTCGAGTGCCACAGCAAAGAAGATTAAAATATTTAATCATATTGATGCCAATATTCGGGTAAATGCAGATGCTAACCATGTGAAACTTATTCTTCGCAATCTTTTGTCCAATGCAATAAAGTTTAGTTCTGAGAATGGGGAGGTTATTTTGTCTAACACCATTATAGATAGATATGTTGAAATTTCGGTAAGTGATACTGGGGTAGGATTGAACGAAGATGAAATATCCAGGTTATTTAATCCCTCTGTGCACTTTACCAAAGAAGGAACAGAAAATGAAAAGGGGATGGGAGTAGGGTTGTTGCTTACCAAAGAATTTGTGGAGAAGAATGGTGGGACCATGACGGTTACAAGCGAACCGAATAAGGGTTCAAGGTTTTCCTTCACCCTCAGGAGGGCAGACTAAGTTTGTTACTTTAGGTAAACACCAATACCTTTCGGTTTATGTTAATGCGTCATCCTTCAGGCTGGAAAGAGTATGAACTTATCGACTCGGGCAATTTTGAAAAGCTCGAACGTTTTGGAGATTACACACTGGTGAGGCCAGAGCCACAGGCTATTTGGGAGCCACTATTATCAAAGGAAGAGTGGAAGAAAAAGGCCGATGCACATTTCAACAGGGAACAAAAAGAAAACTATCGTTTTGGTGAAGAGGCAAAAGGCGGATGGAAGAAGAATAAGAACATGCCGGATAGCTGGCAGATTTATTATGACCCATTGAAACTTACTTTACGCCTTGCGCTTACAGGATTTGGACACGTTGGAATATTTCCTGAACAAGCCAACAACTGGGATTTTATAAATGAAACCGTGAGATCCTGGAATGGAGCAGATTCCAAAGTACTTAATCTTTTTGCATACACGGGTGCAGCGTCAGTAGTAGCAAGAATGGCTGGGTCTGATGTCACGCACGTTGATTCCTCCCGCCCTGGGCTCAATTGGGCCAATCAGAATATGCAATTGAACCACCAAAAGGACATCCGTTGGGTTTATGAGGATGCGCTGAAGTTTGTGAAACGGGAAGTCAAACGTGGAAACAAATACAATGGGATAATTATGGACCCACCACCCTATGGAAGAGGTCCAGATGGGGAAAAATGGATGCTTCAGGATAAACTCAACGATCTGGTACGCTTGAGCAGTGAATTATTGGCACCAAAACAGAGATTCTTCATTTTGAGTATGTATGCAGTAGGGCTATCTGCTCAGGTAGGGCTTAATGTTGTGCAGTCGCATTTTCAGGCTGAAAAACCAGAATTTGGTGAGTTTAGTCTTTATTCAAATGAAGGGAGGCACTTGCCTATGGGAACCTTTTTGCGTTTTAGGAGTTAAAAAAGTACCACCAGATTCTAAGCTGGGTTTAACTAATCGTCAAATTAACTCTATCTTTGCGCCCTTTATTTATTAGAAGGGGAATTATAACCTATATGGACGTTAACAAAATCAGAAACATTGCCATCATTGCCCACGTAGACCACGGGAAAACCACCATGGTGGATAAACTGCTACATGCAGGGCATCTGTTCAAAGACCACGAAAATCCAGGTGAACTGATCATGGATAGCAATGATCTTGAACGCGAACGAGGGATCACTATTTTGGCTAAAAATGTCTCTGTACGCTACAAAGACTACAAAATTAATGTTATTGACACCCCAGGTCACAGTGACTTTGGAGGAGAAGTTGAGAGAGTGCTTAATATGGCCGATGGCTGTCTGCTTTTGGTAGATGCTTTTGAGGGGCCTATGCCTCAAACACGTTTTGTATTACAGAAAGCACTTGAATTGGGATTGAAACCGATCGTGGTGGTGAATAAAGTGGACAAGAAAAACTGTACCCCTGATGAGGTGCATGAGTCTGTATTTGACCTCATGTTTGCACTGGATGCCACTGAGGAACAATTGAATTTCCCTACTTTTTATGGCTCGGCAAAGCAAGGCTGGATGAGCACAGACTGGAGACAGCCTACAGAGGATATCACAGCATTACTGGATGGTATTATTGAACACATACCCGCACCATTAGTGGCAGAGGGAAAGACTCAAATGTTGATCACGTCTCTTGAGTACTCGTCTTATATTGGCAGGGTTGCCATTGGGCGGGTGCATCGCGGAGAATTGAAAGTAGGACAACCAGTTGCACTGGTGAAAAGGGACAGGGCTGGTCTTACTAAAACAAGAATCAAGGAGCTTTATATTTTTGAGGGATTTGATAAAAAGAAAGTAGACATAGTAAAAGCAGGAGAGATTGCAGCAATAGTTGGACTGGAAGGTTTTGAAATTGGCGATACAGTAGCTGATATTGAAAATCCGGAGCCACTTAAAAGCATTGCGATTGATGAGCCTACCATGAGTATGCTCTTTACTATTAACAATTCACCATTTTATGGTAAGGAAGGAAAGTTGGTAACATCCCGTCATATTAAAGAAAGACTACACAAAGAGCTGGAGAAGAACCTAGCCATGCGTTTAGGCGAAACTAATTCAGCAGATAGTTTTATTGTGTTTGGTAGAGGAGTACTTCACTTGTCGGTGCTGATAGAAACCATGCGAAGAGAGGGATATGAACTGCAAATCGGCCAGCCGCAGGTAATTTTTAAGGAAATTGATGGTGTGAAATGCGAGCCGATGGAGGAATTGACCATTGACTTACCAGAAGAAGTTTCTGGTAAAGCAATAGAGATAGTTTCAGTGCGCAAGGGTGAAATGGTGAACATGGAGCCTAAAGCGGATCGGATGATTCTTAAGTTTTCGATGCCATCTCGTGGTATCATTGGACTAAGAAGTTATTTATTGAACGTTACAGCTGGAGAGGCTGTGGTAACTCATCGCTTCAAAGAATACCAACCTTACAAGGGAGCTATCCCTGGTAGGATCAACGGGTCGTTAATTAGTATGGAACAGGGAGAAGCTATTCCTTACAGTTTGCACAATCTACAAGACAGAGGAAAGTTTTTTATCGATCCAAGTGATCCTGTTTATGAAGGCCAGGTAATAGGTGAACACAGCAGAGGAGGAGATCTTGTTGTCAACGTTACTAAAACGAAAAAATTGAGTAACGTGAGAGCATCTGGATCTGATGAGAAAATGAAAATTGCTCCTGCTATTAAATTCACATTGGAAGAAGCTTTGGAATACATCCAGTCAGATGAGTATGTAGAGGTAACACCGAAGTCCATACGATTAAGAAAAATTCACCTTAACGAGAACGATCGCAAACGCGAAAGAAATAAAGTAGCCACAAATGCCTAGGCTTTTACTTTTGGTATTGGTTTTTGTGACGGGAACTGCGATGGCGCAAGACCCAAAATGGAAGAAGTGGGAGATAGAAGCCGATACATTGATGAACAGGCAGGACTTTGAAGGTGCCATCAAGTTGTACTCGAAGGCCATCAAATCGTCTAAGCTGGAAGACAAATCCTCCTACTCACCGGTGTATAAAAGAGCTGTTTGCTATTACAGCATCGGTCAAATTGACGCCTCCCTGAAAGATATTGAAACTTTTATGGTGGAGTACCCGAATCTGTTTCAGGGGCATATGCTGAAAGCATTTATCTACAGAGAAACTGATGATACAACAAATCAGTTGAATTCTCTCAATGAAGCCATGGCCCTGCAGCCTGGTGATCCGGGACTTATTAAATGGCGCGCCAGCCTATACCTTGAAGAAGGGGAATACGAGAAGGTAAAAGAAGATTTACAATATGTAAGGGCAATTCAGAATGACCCCGAAGTGGAGATGTACCTTGGGTTTGCCTATTATAACCTTGATCAGGTGGATAGTGCTTTTATTTCTTTGAACAAAGCTATTGAGTTGGAACCAACTTACCTCCCGGCCTATTTGTATGGCGGCTCTTTTAGCTTACAAGAAAGCAATAATGAGATGGCTTTAAAGTACCTCGATGTAGCCCTAAAGCTCGATCCTGAAAATTTAAATGCACAGTTTTACAAGGGCATTGCACTGCTGGAACTGGATAGGGTAGAAGAAGGTTGTAGTTTGCTTGCCAAAGCATTTTATGCTGGTGAAGATGACGCAGGGGATTACTTGAAGGAAAAGTGCTACACTTTAACCCAATAAGCCAAACCTATATCGGCTTGTTCTTGTTCATATCATAACTTATAATTTTAATATACAATCAACGTTAATAGGCTATGTTACGGTCATTTATTCTTATGAGTGGGCTGGGTCTGCTTTTAGCAGGATGCCAGCCTGTGCCTGATGCAGAGGAACTGAATAAAAATCTTGTAGTTGAAACAGACTATGATGACAAAGTTAATTTCAGGGATTTCACTACGTATACCCTGCCGCTAGATACACTGGGGCTTATTTCAAACACTACAAAAGACACCCTGCAACTGGGTAGTTACGCAAGAGATATTACGCAAAAAATAAAGGCCAATATGGATGCCAGAGGTTATACCTATGTGAATAAAAACCAAAATCCCGATTTAGGTTTTGTGGCTTTTCTTGTGAGTGATTTTAGTGTTTACCAAACCATTTCATATCCCAGCTATGGAGGAGGTTACTATTCTTCCTACTATGGCTATTATTATCCAAGGGTAAATACCTATGCGACCAGCTCAACCGTCTTGATTCTTCAATTGGTTGACCTTAATACGAAAACATCCCAGAATCAATTTAAACTGATTTGGAGAGGCTTCATTGGAGATTTATCATCGTCTGCCGATCCCTATCAAAAATCGGTGGAGGCAATAGATCAGGTATTTGTTCAATCTACAATTATTGGAAAATGAGAGGAAGTTTGTTCATCATTATATTTTTGGGATTGATTGATCCATTACAGGCGCAATACTTTGACAAAACCTATTCCCTGGCTTTGGACGTGAATGTACCCCTGGGTAATACAGACTATGTCAATCGGGTGAGTGCAAGAGGGTTTAAACTTGGGTATCGGGAGATGATCAACGAGAAGTTGTTTGGAGGTGTAGATTTTACCAATAGTACATATACAAGGCATGTTCCAAGACAGACATACACCAACGGGACAAATGCCCTTACTACCGACCTGTTTAATTATGCATACAGCTATGGGTTGACATTGAGTTTTGACTATTTTTTTAACACTGAGCAAAAATTAATGCCCTATGCCGGGCTGGGGGTTGGCGCGTCATATATGAACTATCGCCAATTTTTTAATGTGTATTCCAAACAAAACGAAAATTGGGGAGTATTGGTCAGGCCGCAAGGAGGAGTTCTTTATAAATTGAAAGAGGATTCGCGCTGGGCTTTTCTGGCAGGTGTTCATTATGATTATTCTTCTGCCAAAAGCAAAGATTTTGGGCTTGACGCCTTCAATAATATCGGTGTGCAGGTGGGTGTAATTATGTTGGAATGGTAGTTCCCTGTTTACTTTAGTTAATCCACTTTCTCTGCTTGTTCTCTGGCAGGATCGGGTTATTTTTGCACCATGCCAGAGCAGATTCTTATCCTCGATTTTGGTTCTCAGTATACCCAATTGATTGCCCGTAGGGTGCGAGAGCTTAATGTCTATTGCGAAATTCACCCATTTAACCGAATTCCAGCCATTACAGGCGATATTAAGGGAGTAATTTTATCCGGTAGTCCATGTTCTGTCAGGGACGAAGGAGCTCCGGATATTGACCTTTCCGTATTTGGATCCATACCTGTTTTGGGAATTTGTTACGGAGCTCAGCTGATGGCTCAAAAAAGTGGCGGTGAAGTAAAGCCGTCTCAAACACGGGAATACGGCAGGGCAAAATTAACTACAGTAGATCATCACAATGAATTACTAAAAGAGGTAACCCAGGATTCACAAGTCTGGATGTCGCATGCGGATACCATCGTTTCGCTTCCGGATGAATATCAGATAATTGCGAGCACCCCTTCCGTAAAAGTGACTGCTTTTGCCCATAAAACTAAAAAACATTACGCCATTCAGTTTCACCCTGAAGTGACACATTCTACCGAAGGGAAAAATCTGCTTCGCAATTTTGTGGTTCATATATGCGGATGTGAACAAGGCTGGACGCCAGACCTTTTTGTGGAGGCAACTGTCGCAGACCTCAAAAAGAAATTAGGCAATGATAAAGTGGTAATGGCCCTATCAGGTGGAGTTGATTCCACTGTGGCTGCATCATTGGTGCATCAGGCTATAGGGAAGAACCTTTATTGCATTTTTGTAGACAATGGCTTGTTGAGGAAGAATGAGTTTCAACAAGTGCTTGATTCTTATCATGGAATGGGATTAAACATTAAAGGTGTTGATGCAAAAGAAAAATTCTATACAGCACTTAAAGGTCTTACCGATCCAGAGGAAAAGCGAAAGGCTATTGGAAAAACATTTATCGATGTATTTGATGAAGAGGCACATCGTATTTCTGATGTAAAGTGGTTGGGTCAGGGCACAATCTACCCTGACGTGATTGAGTCTGTTTCTGTCAATGGACCTTCTGTAACGATTAAGTCTCACCACAATGTGGGGGGCTTACCTGCAAAGATGAATTTGAAGGTGGTGGAGCCCTTGAATACCTTGTTTAAGGATGAAGTGAGGCTGGTGGGTAAATCAATGGATCTCGATCCTGCTATTTTAGGACGACATCCGTTTCCAGGCCCTGGGCTGGGAATAAGAATATTGGGAGAGATTACACCTGAAAAGGTACGAATATTGCAGGAGGTGGATTACATCTTTATTAATGGATTGCGCGAGAAAAACTTGTACAATGAAGTATGGCAGGCAGGGGCAATGTTGCTGCCTGTTCAATCCGTTGGTGTAATGGGGGACGAGAGAACTTATGAAAGTGTGGTGGCTTTAAGGGCGGTAATAAGTGTGGATGGCATGACAGCCGATTGGTCGCATTTGCCTTATGATTTCTTGAGTGAGGTGTCCTCATCCATCATCAATAATGTAAAGGGAGTAAACAGAGTGGTTTATGATATTAGCTCTAAGCCACCTGCAACAATAGAATGGGAATAACTATTTGCTGATTCACAATGAACACAAATAAAAGCCTTGTACTTATTATCATCTTGTTTGGTTTGATGATTTCTCCAGCGCTGATGGCACAGGATTACAAACGTCAATATAAATCGGCCAGGGAATTTTTTGATAATAAGAACTATGGGCTTGCGATGGAGGCATTTAAACCACTCATCATTTATGATAAGGACAATCCTTTCGTAGAGCATTCCTCTTTCTTTTATGCGTTATCCGCTTACCACCAGAAGTTTCCTGCGGTGGCAAAGGATATGCTTGTACAAATCAAACAACTCTATCCTAACTGGAGCCAGATGCCGGAAGTTAACTACTGGATGGCCAAAATATATTTTGATCAACGCCAGTATTTTCAGGCTATGCAAATGCTAAGAGAATATCCGGTGTTAAATCAGCAAAAAAATGTTTCAGAAATGAAACGACACTATCTGAAAGATATTGAGGATGTGGAGGTATTGCGAATGATGTGGGAAGAACATCCGCAAGACACAGTTGTGGCAAAGCTCTTGGCACGAGCAATTTCTAAGCAACCCTTTCTTGATCAGGACACAAAACTTATTGATTCACTGATCACCAAATTTAATTTTGATAGAGCGGAATTTGAAGCATCACTAAAGCCAGTGAACGTGTTCAAAGACAAATATGTCGTCTCTCTTCTTTTTCCTTTTTTAGCAAAAACACTTGAGCCTACAACCTCTACAAAAGTTAATCAAAGCATTCTTGATTTGTATCTGGGGATAAAAATGGCTGTGGACACCCTGAAGTCCCAGGGAATAAATATTGACTTGAGGTCATATGATACAGAGAGAAGCACAGCGGTGACTGTCGCGTTATTGGAGATGGAAGAGTTGAAAAGTTCAGACCTGCTGGTAGGTCCGCTATTTCAAAATCAAACTCAGCTGGTCCGGGATTTCTCAATTAACAACAAGATTAATATGATCAGTCCGGTGTCAAGCAATACAGAGTTCCTGGGGCCTAATCCTTTTGCCCTGTTACTTCAGCCAAGTAATGAAACCATAGGTATAAGATCTGCTGAATGGATTGCTGCTAATGTGCCGAACAAAAACTGTATGGTTTTTTATGGGGAAACTGTTAAGGATACCGTAACCACAGCCAGTTTTTTGAAAAGGGCGAAAGAATTGGAGTTGAATATTGTACTCGCAGAGAAAGTATCCCGAGAGAATAGTGGTTCCATTTTTAATAAACTGGCAACTCCGGTTGAATATGATGAATTCAAAAATCCTATTGAGTTTGAATTGAAGGTGGATAGCATTGGTAGTGTATTCGTGGCTTCGGATGATCCTATCCTTTACACCAAGGTAATTAGCGGTGTAGATACAAGGGGTGACTCTGTAATCATCGTTGGAAATGAATCATGGTTAAATAACGCTGCTGCAAACTTTGCTACTTACGAACGGTTGCATATTACCATGGTCGCCCCAACCTTTACCAAACTATCAAATACCAATTATAGAAATTTTAGAAATTCATTTATTCGCAAGCATGGAGTAACACCAACAGAAAACTCGAAAATTGGATATGAGTTTATGTGGTTTGTCGGTCATTGTCTCAAGGAGTATGGAGTGTATTTTCAAGAGGGGATAAAAGAGCAATCATTTGTTCCTGGTTACTTATTCAAAGGATACGATTTTAGTGAAGGCCAGTCAAATCAGTTTGTTCCCTTTATACACTTTAAAGGAGGAGAGGTAGAGTTTATAGAAACCCCTTTGGTAAGTAATAAATAGACTGTTTGGGCGATTATATTACACGAGCGTCTTCCTAAATCTGCTTTTTACTAATTTTCAGTTTGCATGGGATTTCAGGGGCATTCCTCCAATTGTAGAAGGAAATGCATGTTTTTGTTACCTTTATGCTTTGACTGTTGCGTCATGAGAATAAATATTATACTTGGATTATTTCTGTCATGTTCCTTCCTCGGAGCTTTTGCTCAGGGTGAACGAAGTGATAAAGGGGAAGCCGTTACCTACGAAGAGATCTATGACGAACCTTATGGTGTCAATAAGCTTTTTATAGGGTTTCAGCCTTTATACGGAGAAGCGTTTGCTACCAATGTAAATGCTGGATTTGGGGTAGAGGCCTCTTATTATTATCAGGACAAAGCAGATTTTAAGGTGCATTTCAGGAAGCCATATAGCTCCGGTTTTTTTGACCTGAACAATGACCTTGCATCAAAGAATGCAACTACCAGCACCCAACCTAAGGGCTTTAGTTATTTAGAGTTTGGGGGTACCTACCATTTTAAGGATGTAGAAGAAACATCCAAGACAAAAATGGTATTGTATAAAAATAGCTACAAAGGAAATAAGTGGGCGGGTCGAGTGCCCTTGACCGCAGAGGTGCCTGCCAAGGTAAGAAAGATTTATGGTGCACGACTGGGGGGAATTATTTGGAATACAACGGCTGATTTAAACCGAGTAATGGAAAAACAGGATCTCACGTATAGTGACCTGGTGACAACAGAAGGTGTTGGTATTCCTTCCACCTTTATTGATGATTTAGGTAGAACCCAGGACGTAAAGGTTTTTAGCAACTTGTCTACAGCCGGATTGTATGTAGGAAGTTCTATTTCGTGGTTTCGCAATATAGCGGTCAGCTTTAATAACTATGAAGATGCAGTGGATGATGGAATGCTAACGCTCTTTTTTGATATACTTTACTCACCTGCTCTCAATGTTGACCCTGTTCAATATATGGGGACTGAGTATTCCGTAGATGCCATTAAAACCAATGCCTTAGGCTTTCGTCTGGGGATTGATGGAAAGTTTAATCGCACCTTAAGTTGGTCGTATGGTGGCGAGCTTGGCTATCGTCCGAGTTTCAAAGGACAATCTTTCTTTGCGATGTTCAAAATCAGCTTTCCTGTATTTGGCACCAACCTCGATTATAAAGTAGAATCTTTTGGGCAATAAAAACCACGGATGACCTGGGATATTCTTATTACCAATATTAAAGGTCTTGCCCAGGTTAGGGACAACACACCTTCTGTGTTGGCAGGATCGGCTATGGCAGAGCTTCCAGTATTAGAGAATGCATACCTGGCAATAGCTGATGGAAAAATCGCTGATTATGGAGAAATGCAATCATTGGCTAACCCATCGGCTGATCAAATCATTGATGCTAAAGGAAGATTCGTTTTTCCTTCTTTTGTGGATTCACACACTCACCTGGTATTTGCCGCAAGCAGGGAAGAGGAATTTGTAATGAAGATAAAAGGTGCCAGCTATGCTGAGATAGCAGCAAAGGGTGGCGGCATTTTGAATTCCGCACAAAAGCTTCAACGGATGTCTGAAGATGAGCTCTATGAACGTTCACTGGTAAGGGCTTTTGAAATAATGAAAACGGGAACAGGTGCGGTAGAGATAAAAAGTGGTTATGGGTTGACCGTTGAGGACGAACTGAAAATGCTGAGGGTAGCGCGAAAGATTGGTCGTGAGACTCCGTTAAAGGTGAAGACGACTTTTCTAGGCGCACATGCGGTGCCAAAATCTCTCACGAAGGATAAATACATTCAACTCGTAATTGAAGAGATGATTCCTGCTGTAGCGGAAGAAAAATTGGCAGATTACATCGATGTATTTTGTGAAGAAGGGTTCTTCAGCCCTGGCGAGACGGAGCAGATTTGCGAAGCAGGAAAAAAATTTGGAATGCGCCCTCGTATTCATGCCAATCAACTTCATCGCTCGGGTGGAGTTCAGGTGGGTGTAAAGTTAAATGCAATTAGTGTTGATCATCTGGAGAATATTGGTGAGGAGGAGATTAAGGCTTTACAAAGTAGCTCGACTATTCCTACGGCCTTACCGGGAGCAGCATTCTTTCTTAACCTCTCTTACCCACCTGCCAGAGATATTATGAATGCAGGTCTGCCCCTGGCAATTGCCTCTGATTACAATCCAGGGAGTTCGCCATCGGGTAACATGTCTTTGATGGTAGCTC
Source organism: Flammeovirgaceae bacterium UBA2338 (assembly GCA_002344795.1). Classification (GTDB taxonomy): domain Bacteria; phylum Bacteroidota; class Bacteroidia; order Cytophagales; family Cyclobacteriaceae; genus ELB16-189. The sequence continues at coordinate 165,944 of DDUM01000002.1, forward strand.
TGGCTTGTGTGAAAATGAGAATGACACCAGAGGAGGCATTTAATGCAGCTACCATCAATACCGCTGCAGCTATGGAAATACTTGAAACGCATGGCAGCATCACCAGAGGAAAGACGGCCAACGTGTGTATTACAAAGCCTATACCAACGCTGTCTTACATTCCGTATAGCTTTGGTGCCCAACTCGTGGACCAGGTAATTATCAATGGTGCATTGATAGGTTAAGGCTTCACTACTTCTACAGAGAACGTAACCTTTACTTTAAGACTGTCTGCTACGGAACAATACTTCTCCAGGGAGAGTTTAGCTATTTTATATAACTCGTCTTCAGTGATATCGGGAGAAGTAATCTTATAATGACAGTGCACCTTGGTAAAAGATTTCGGATGATCTTCCTTTCTTGTGCCTTCTGTTAAAGTGATGAATTCAATAATTGATTTTTTTCTTTTTTTGAGCATGATGGTAATATCCACGGCTCCACACGCCCCTACGGCAGATAACAATAACTCAACTGGGGATTGATTTTTCTTTAGATCAGGCTTTCTCATATCAATACGTACTTCATGGCCAAGCTCATTTTGTGATACGTATACCTCATCCTCAATCATTCGTACTGTGCTTTTCATAGTGCTTATTGTTTTATTCCGCATGAAATTAATTATTATTGCCATGTGCAGCTAGCAGACAGCCTCAAAACTTTAATACGAGATATTCCAGATTTTCCGAAGCCTGGAATTGTATTTAAGGATATCACCCCATTATTGGAGGAACCAAAAATAGTTAGGGAAGTAGTTATGGCACTCGCCAAGTGCTATGAAGGAAGAAAAGTTGATGCTGTGGCAGCTATTGAGGCCAGAGGTTTTTTGTTTGGGTTTCTTTTAGCACAAGAACTGAATGTCCCGTTTGTTCCCATTCGCAAAGAGGGGAAACTTCCATATAAAAAGATTCGCCAGGAATATTCGTTGGAATATGGCACCGCCACAATAGAAATGCATGAGGATGCATTGAAAAAGGATTGGCAAGTGGTGATTCATGACGATTTGCTTGCCACTGGGGGTACCGCTAACGCAGCGGGTCAACTGGTTCAGAAATTGGGCGCCAGGGTGTTGGGCTTCTCATTTATCGTTCATCTCGAATTTTTGGATGGAAGGCAACTACTTGAAAGGGAATACCACTGTAGAGCAGACTCCTTAATAGCTTATTGAAAATGTAACTTTTGAGCTATTTTTGTGTTTAAGTAGTTGTGATAGATTTGATTAGAATACCAATTTTTCCCCTGGCTATATTTCCTCTTCCTGGAGAAATGGTTCCTTTACACATATTTGAACCCCGCTATCGCCAATTATTGGATGATGCTGAAAAAAGAGACATCTCTTTTGGGATATTCTTCAATCATGTAAACAATACGCATAAGTTGGGTTCCCTTGTAAAATTGGAGAGTGTGATTAAACGCTTTTCGGGAGGGGAGTCGGATATTATTGTTAAATGTATTGATCTTTTTGAGATGGAGACTCTACACAGGACATATAAAGATAAACTCTATCCGGGAGGAGATGTAGAACTGCATAACATTGATTTAAATCAGCCAGTTGGTGATAAATTGCAACAGGAATTTAATCTCTACTTAAAACTGTTACTTATTACACACGCTGAAGGAGTCACTTCCATTTTTAATATTGCCAATGAGTTAAGTCTGGACAATGAAGATAAAATGAAATTTGTTGAGTCTGGATCGGAAAAACGAAAACTGTTCCTGTTGTCAAGACTTCGTTATCAGACTCATCTTGTTCTTCAGGCGGAGAAATCAAAAGATGTGTTTCATCTTAATTGAAGATTCGGGAAGGCGACTCTATTCTTTCTTTTTTTCTTTCTCTTTGTCTCTAAAATATTTTCGAAATAGAAAATGATGTCGAAGGGCTTCCATATCTTCACTAAATTTACCAGAACCTACATTGAGATTTTTTAGAGTGATACGTAAGTCGTTTGCCATAGCGGTGTCTTTCATTAATGCCGGAATTGCCCCTTCACCTTCACCCAGGTCAGAGAGCATTTGATTAAGGTTGTCTATTGAAGAATTTATTTTCAAGGAAGCTGTTTCGAGCCCCTCTAAGGTAGATTTAATTTTTACCTGAGTGGTGGTGTCATTAATGACCCACCCGGCAAGCCCGTTCCCTACCTTTACGCTAGTGGAAATTTGATTCAGCTGGGAGAGGACTTCATTGGTTTGTGCCGTTGCCCTTTTAAGATTTGAAACAGTTATAAATACTTGTTGCCTCAGGCTGGTGTCATTGAGCAGATAAGATACAGTGCCTTTTCCCTGTTTAATTTCTTGTACAATTTCCAATAGATCTGAAGTGAGCAACGCTGCATTCTCATTGGTTGTGGTAAGGGTTTTTAAAATATCGTCTGTTTTTATTCTGCTGTAAGTTTGCAGTAAATCACCATCGTTCACAATTTGTGCATCTCCTTTGCCCGGACTGATATTGACAAGCATGTTTCCCATGAGGCCATCAGTGCCTATTGTGGCAATGGCGTTTTGTTTGATGTGCAATCTTACATCTTCCCGTATACGCATGGTGACTTCAATGGTAGAATCGTTTTGGATTACAACAGAGAGCACTGACCCTACATTGATACCTGATAGCCTTACATTATTTCCTGCCTGTAGTCCGTTTACGTTTCCAAATTTCACCCTAAGGTTGATGGTATTACTGAAGATGTCTTTTTTCTGTCCTATTAGATATACTGTAATGACCAGTATGACCGTACTTAGGATCACAAAAAATCCAAGTTGTAATGTTCTCTTTCCTGATGTTTTCATGATGTAATTTATTTCTTAAAAAACTCTTGCGCTACTGGATCGCTTGAGCGCTCCAGCTCATCGTAACTTCCTTCTATATAATTTTTCCCCTCGGATAAGATAACAATGCGATTGGTTGAAATTTTTGCACAAGCCAAATCATGTGTTATAATCAAAGCTGATGTTTTATATTGCTCCTGCACTTTGTTAATTAAATAACTAATTTCCCGTCCGGTGATTGGATCCAACCCACCTGTGGGTTCATCGTAAAGGATAATTTTTGGTTGGAGGATAAGCGTACGAGCGATTGCTACTCTTTTTTTCATTCCGCCAGATAATTCAGAAGGCATCAGGTCTAGCGTATGCAGAAGGCCAACGCTATCCAGCGCTTCCTCAACTCGTGCCAGTAAGGTTTTGGAGCCATCATCTTTCTCATGATGTCTGCGCATAGGAAATTCAAGATTTTCCCTTACTGACATGGAATCGTAAAGTGCTGATCCTTGAAACAAAAAACCAACATCTCTTCTGATGGCATCCAGTTCCTTTTGTGTCATATCAGGCACTGATTGTCCAAGCACCCTCATTTGCCCACTATCTATTTTGATCAACCCAATAAGACACTTAATAAGTACTGATTTACCCGATCCTGACTTGCCTAACAGCGCTACGTTTTCTCCTTCCATTAGGGTAAAATCGAACCCACGCAAAACATGATTGTTTCCAAACGATTTATGTAAATCTTTTATTTCAATGACGGGTGTTTGGATGTTATTTTTCTGCGTCATCATAGATCATAAAATATATCAGAAATTAGAACCGCAATGAAATCAAGAATAAAAACTAACATAGAGCTGATTACTACTGCCTCATTTGCAGTTCTTCCCACCCCCTCCGTTCCCTTGCTGGAGTTGAATCCTTTATAGCAGCTCACGATAGCAATGGCAAACCCAAAGAAAAATGACTTAATAATAGAGGGAATTAAATCCCCATAGCTAAGATATTCAAATACCTTACTAAAATAGAGTTGCAGCGTCACACCTCCTTTCAGGTACTCTACCAAGGCAGATCCGATCAGTGATACAAGATCAGCGAATACCACCAATACAGGCAACATGATGGTAGCGGCAGTTACGCGAGTAATTACCAGGTATTTGAAAGGGTTGGTGCCGGATACCTCCATGGCATCGATTTGTTCCGTTACTTTCATGGAGGCAAGCTCAGCGCTGATACCTGATCCCACTTTTCCAGCACAAATGAGCGCAGTGATGACAGGGCCAATCTCACGTACAATGGCAATGCCCACCATGGATGGCATCCATGATTCAGCACCAAACTCTACCAGTGTAGGCCTGGTTTGCAAAGTAAGCACTATACCCATAATGAATCCGGTGGAACCGACCAGGCCAATCGATTTATTGCCAATCAAAAAACTTTGTTTGAGCAACTCTTGAAATTCATAGGGAGGAAACAGAAACTCACGAAAGTACCTGATGGAAAATTCTGTGATTTCTCCTGTAGTAATGAAAAACTTTTTAATTCTCTTTAGCATACCCAAATTGAACCTGAAGGTAGTTTTTAAAGAACTGCTAAATAATGACAGAGGTCATGGTTTAGCATGACACCTGTAAGTTTCACTACATATTGCGTCTGTATTGACCACCAACCTCAAAAAGTGCTTTCGTGATTTGCCCCAAAGAACAAACTTTGGTTGCATCCATCAACGCCTCGAAGATGTTCTTGTTATGGATGGCCGCCTGTTGAATGGTTTCAATTTGTAGACTCGCTTTTTCCGATTGAAACTTGTGAAGGTTCTGAAGCATGTTAATCTGATATTCCTTTTCTTCTGTTGTTGCCCGGATAACCTCCTGTGGAATGATGGTAGGTGACCCTTTGGAGCTAAGGAATGTATTGACCCCTATAATCGGATATTCTCCCGTGTGTTTTAAAGTTTCATAATACAGGCTTTCTTCCTGAATCTTTCCGCGTTGATACATGGTCTCCATTGCGCCCAATACACCCCCTCGTTCTGTGATGCGATCAAATTCCAAAAGTACTGCTTCTTCCACCAGATCGGTGAGTTCTTCAATGATGAATGACCCCTGAAGTGGATTTTCATTTTTGGCCAACCCTAATTCTTTATTGATAATTAATTGAATGGCCATGGCCCTGCGCACTGACTCTTCTGTAGGAGTGGTGATGGCTTCATCGTACGCGTTGGTATGCAATGAATTACAATTATCATAAATGGCATATAGTGCCTGTAGCGTTGTTCTAATGTCGTTGAAATCAATCTCCTGTGCGTGTAGCGATCTTCCAGATGTTTGAATGTGATATTTCAACATCTGACTTCGGGCATTGGCACCGTATTTATTTTTCATGGCCTTGGCCCAAAGCCTTCTGGCTACGCGTCCAATTACCGCATATTCCGGATCGACTCCATTAGAGAAGAAGAAGGAAAGGTTAGGCGCAAACTTGTTAATGTCCATGCCTCGGCTGAGATAATACTCCACATAAGTGAAACCGTTGGCCAAAGTAAAAGCTAATTGTGTGATGGGGTTAGCACCTGCTTCTGCTATATGATATCCTGAAATGGATACGGAGTAAAAGTTGCGTACATTCTTTTCAATAAAATATTGCTGCACATCTCCCATCAGACGTAAGGCAAACTCTGTGGAAAAGATGCAAGTGTTTTGTGCCTGATCTTCTTTGAGAATATCTGCCTGTACCGTACCACGCACTTGTGATAAAGTATCCGTTTTTATTTTTTCATATACATCCTGTGGTAATACCTGATCTCCTGTAACGCCCAGGAGCATCAACCCCAATCCATCATTTCCTTTTGGTAGCGGTCCCTGGTAGGAGGGACGTTCCGCCCCTTTATAAATTGCTGCAATCTTTTTGTTGACTTCGTTCTCAAGCCCATTCTGTTTGATATACACCTCACATTGCTGATCGATGGCAGCATTCATAAAAAAGCCTAACAACATAGGTGCCGGTCCATTGATGGTCATGGAAACGGATGTTCTTGGGTCGGCCAGGTTGAATCCACTGTATAATTTTTTTGCATCATCAAGACAGCAGATAGCAACACCCGAGTTGCCAATCTTTCCATAAATGTCGGGTCGATAGTCAGGATCGTTACCATATAAGGTCACAGAATCAAATGCGGTAGACAAGCGCTTGGCAGGTGTAGCAAAACTTACATAGTGAAACCTGCGATTGGTTCGTTCTGGACCACCCTCTCCGGCAAACATCCTCGTAGGGTCTTCCCCTTCTCTTTTGAAAGGATAAATTCCTGCTGCGTATGGAAATTCTCCTGGTACGTTTTCCGTTAAGGCCCACTTGAGTAAATCTCCCCATGCTTCGTATCTCGGAAGTGAAACTTTTGGTATTTGAGTGTGGGAAAGTGATTCAGTATGGGTTTGAATGGCCAGTTCTTTGTCTCTTACTTTAAACTTAAAAAGGGGTTCTTTGTATGTCTTTTCTTTTTCAGGCCACTGCTCCAGCAATTGTTTGTTGTGCGGGTCAAAATTGAGAGCGATTTTTTCATATTGTTCCTGAAGTCCTTTAATGATCCGATCTTTGTCTTCGATCGCAGACTCCTTCATAGTCTTAATTGATTTTTGAATAGCATACAATTTTTGGGCAACTTCGGCTTGTTCCTTCACCCATTGATCATACCCTCTGTTGCTTTCTGAAATCTCACTGAGATACCTTGTCCTGTTAGGAGGAATGACAAATATCTTTTCTGACATCTCTCTGGTAATTTCAAAGCTGGAGTTGAGGTCTACTCCCGTTTTTGTTGCTATCGTATCAATTAAGTGTTTATAGAGTTGGTTCGTCCCGGGATCATTAAACTGTGAAGCAATGGTGCCAAAGACGGGCATATCCTCAGGCTTCTTATCCCAGAGGTTATGGTTGCGTTGATATTGTTTTTTTACATCACGTAGCGCATCCAGAGCTCCTCTTTTATCAAACTTGTTCAACGCAATGACATCAGCAAAGTCGAGCATATCAATTTTTTCCAACTGAGTGGCCGCTCCATATTCTGGTGTCATTACATATAAAGACGCATCACTATGATCAAGAATTTCAGTATCACTTTGTCCAATGCCCGATGTTTCGAGAATAATAAGATCATACCCCGCTGCCTTAAGAATGGCAACAGCTTCCTTTACATAAGCCGATAGTGCCAGATTAGATTGACGAGTAGCCAATGAACGCATATAGACCTTAGGATGGTTGATGGCATTCATACGAATGCGGTCGCCCAATAAGGCGCCTCCTGTTTTGCGTTTAGATGGGTCGACAGATATAATACCAATTGTTTTATCGGGCTGATCTTTAAAATCAATGAGGAACCTGCGAACAATTTCATCTACCATGGATGACTTACCTGATCCACCGGTTCCGGTAATACCTAATACCGGAGTGGTTGCTTTCTCGGCTTTTTTATGGATAGCGTCAAAAACCGACTGATGCTTTTCAAAATAATTTTCGGCAGCTGAGATTAATCGGGCAATAGCTACTGGATTTTTCTTTTCCAATTGATCGGACTCATCAGTAAGGGTTTCGCCAAGGGGGTAATCACATTGCATGACCAGGTCATTGATCATTCCCTGAAGTCCCATGGCCCTTCCATCATCGGGAGAATAGATTTTTGTAATTCCGTACTCCATCAATTCTTTGATCTCTTCGGGAAGAATTACACCACCGCCACCAGCAAAAATTTTGATGTGCGAGGCTCCTTTTTCTTTGAGTAAATCATACATGTATTTGAAATACTCGTTGTGTCCCCCCTGATAACTAGTCATGGCAATACCCTGTGCATCTTCCTGAATAGCAGTGTTCACTACTTCCTCTACACTGCGGTCGTGACCCAAATGAATAACTTCACAACCTGTTGCCTGGATGATCCTACGCATGATATTGATGGCTGCATCATGTCCGTCAAAAAGGCTGGCAGCGGTTACTATACGCACTTTGTTTTTTGGTTTGTAAGGTGCAGGTGCCTTATGCCCGGATAGGTTTTGAGTTTCCTTTTCTTTCTTCTCTTTAGTGGCAGTTTCCATCTTTATTCCTTCACGATTTGGGGTTGTAAAAATACGGAGAACGAGGCTATATCCCTAACAGGTGGTAGGCGTTGATATTAAGCCAAAACTTTGAAAACGAGTTGATTTCTTACCTCTTAGGTACCTAAAAGTGAATTAACAAGATAACTACCTGGGTCAATTTGTCCTATCAACACCATGCTTATTGGAAAGTGTGAGCAGGGCTAGTCATGGTTTATTTGTATTGATTTCACCTGTTTATGATTAGCTCATTCTTTTTTATGTATTGGTTCCAATCGTTTAGTAGTTCTTTAACTTTTTCGGGATGTTCTTGTGCTAAGTCATTTGTTTCACCCAGGTCAACTTCCAGGTTAAAGAGCATCATCTTACTTTCATCATAAGGAGGATTAAGGTTTACCAATTTCCAATTTCCTTTTCGGATAAACATTCTTCCCTTATGCTCTAAAGCAGTGATATAGTCAGGGGCATGTATTTCATCTTCACCCTGGAGTAGCGGAAGAATGGATTTACCGAGTAGGGGTTTTGTCTTTGCTGTTCCGGTTTTTCCTGGGTAGGTGGCGCCAGCCAATTCATAAAACGTAGGTGCCAGATCCATCACCGTGAAATAGGCAGTACTTACTGTTCCAGGATCAGCAATATTTTTCGAGCTGATAATCATAGGAGATGCAATTCCACCCTCTGTGGTGTAACTTTTAAACCGGTTGAAAGGAGCTGCACCTGCAAGGGCCCATTGAGATCCGTACGATACGAAAGAGTTTACTTTTCCCATGTTGTCATAAGCATTGTCATAATGTTTGCGAATAAAACCCATGGACCACTCTTCATTGTAAAAGTCCCTACCAGCTGCACCATTATCAGACATAAAAATGATGATGGTATTGTCATACAACCCCTCTACTTTCAGAAACTGAATAATTCTGCCTACATGATAATCGAGGTTATCAACCATAGCGGCATAGAGTTCCATTTTCCGAGCTTCAATCCTTTTTTCTTCCTCAGAGAGGTCTTTCCAAGGTGTGATGTAGTCCAACCGAGGGGGTAATGTTGCCTTTTGAGGAATGAGCCCCTGTTCTTTTAAAGATTCAAATCGCAAGACACGCAGGGAATCATAACCCATGTCAAAGTCTCCTTCATAGCGATCGAGGTAGTTGTCGGGCACTTGCAATGGCCAGTGGGGACTGGTGTAAGCAGCCAATGCAAAAAAAGGATGTCTGCTTTTTTCTGCTGTTCCTTCTTTAATGAATTCAATTAATTTATTGGTATAGACTTCTGTTGAATATTGCCCGGTTGGAAAGTTCACCAGCTTTCCATCTTCTCTGAATATGGAAAGCGTGTCATCTGGCTCAATCCCAATATTATTGAAGTGATTGCTACCCCCCTGCATAAGATTATAAGATCTTTCAAAGCCTTTAGCTTTAGGACTGTCTTCCTCTCTTTTTCCAAGGTGCCACTTTCCGGAGGTATAGGTATGATAGCCGGATTCACTTAGGAGTTGTGACACAGGAACAATTCTATCGGATAAATTAGATTCATAGCCTGGTTTTCCAATCATTGGCGAATCGGTCAACAATCCATCTTGTATACCCATCCCTGCGACATGGTTATTCTGCCCCGATAGAAGCATAGCCCTGGTGACAGCGCAAGTTGGTCCGGTTCGAAATTGGCTGAAGCGCAACCCGTTTTTAGCCAACTGGTCAATATTGGGAGTCCTGATGTTGCCACCAAAACTTCCAAGATCTGAATAGGCCAAATCGTCTGCTACGATGAGTAGAATATTGGGTCGCGTATCCAAATGTTTCTTGGGGCTGCAAGAAATGATGGCACTGAGGCTAATTAGAACGAGTATGAGGCGCACCACTGGCATAGTTTAAGGTCATATTCCCGCGTTTAATTTACTATTTTAGTAGAGTAAATACCATCCTTATGACAACTCGCAGAAACCTATTAAAATCTCTTGGTCTGGGCACGCTCGCACTTTCTACCCTATCCGCTTACAGCTGTAGCAGTGATACCCAAACAGCAGAAGTCAATTCAATGCCCACTAATGATGATCCGGAGTATTGGCAAAAGTTAAGAAAGCAGTTTATGCTGTCTGATGATAAAGTATTTTTCAACACGGGTACGGTAGGTGTAATGCCGCGCGTGGTAGTGGAGGCGGTTACCAGGCACCTTAACTATATGGCGACTGATGTGGCAGATTGGCCTTATAAAGATGATAGCAAGGAAAGGTTTATCAGTGGGTATCAGGATTTGATGTATATCCGTACAAAGGTGGGTAAAATCATCAACTGTGATCCTAAAGGAATTGCACTTACAGATAACGTCACCAATGCAATGAGTTATATAGCTAATGGCCTTGATTTGAAAGCGGACGATGAGGTGATCATCAGTAATCAGGAGCACCCGGGAGGCAGATGTTCCTGGGAGGTGAGAGAAAAAAGAGATGACGTTGTGCTGAAGCAAATTGAAATACCTAAACCCATCCAATCACCTGAGGAGGTTCTAGATATTGTCGTTAAAAGCTTTACGCCTAAAACAAAGGTGTTAATGCTTTCTCATATCATTTCTGGTAGTGGTGCGATACTTCCTGGGAAGGAAATTTGTGCAGCGGCTAGGGAAAGAGGAATATTTACCATTCTGGATGGCGCTCAAACAGTAGGTAATATTCGTGTTGATATTCAGGATCTTGGTTGCGATGCGTATGTAGGGTGTTTTCACAAATGGATAGGGGCGCCAACGGGTACTGGTTTTATGTATGTTGATCCTGCCAAAATAAAAGAGGTGTGGACTACCGTTGCCAGTGCACAATGGGATAATCATGATGACGATGGATATCGTTTTACGCAAAGAGGTACTGGCAATTTCTCTATTCTGTTTGGTCTGGAGGCCGCACTTGATTTTTACTTTCAGGTAGGCCATGAGCGCTGGACAGATCGTGTTAAATTTTTAGGAGACCGACTGAGAAATGGGTTAGCAGAAAACAAAAAGGTGAGATTTTTTAATCCTGCAGATCCCTCCATGTGTGCAGGGTTATCAGTATATAATATCGATGGGTTTACAGGTGAGAAATTGCAAGATGCTTATTGGGAAAAAGGAAGAATGCGTCCACGAAATGTGGGTGAAGTATTTGGTGTTCGACACAGTACACATATTTTTAATAGCACGGATGAAATTGATAAAGCTATCGCTATCGTGAACGAACTCTCAGCTTAAGTCACCAAACATTAATTTTTGCGATTGAAATGCAGGAGAAAACTGTTTAAATTATCACAGGAAGTGATACAGCAGTATTATTGTTGAGCTAAAAGCGGGCTTGGAGTTTCCTTTGATTTCCATTACTGCATTTAATTCCGCTTTTGCGATACCTCTTAGGTTGGCAATAGAATTCAATTTTACACGCAAGCAAACTTCCGAATCTACCACAACGGGTTGATTGAATTTGAGTCCATCTATTCCATAGTTGACCAGCATTTTGATGTTGTTGACTTCAACAATCTGCCCCCACAGATAGGGAACCAAAGACAAAGTAAGGTAGCCATGGGCAATAGTTTTCTGAAATGGACTGTCAGTGGATGCTCTCGCTGTGTCAGTATGAATCCACTGATGATCAAGCGTGGCATCTGCAAACTTATTGATTTGCTCTTGCGTAATTTTTAAGTATTCGGATGCTCCAATTTCCTTTCCTGTATAGGCAGCAAAATCTTCGAAGCTATTGATTATCACTTTGGCCATGTGTTTATTTTTTATTGAGGGCTTAAGTTAATGAGATTAATGATATAGGCCAATTTCGATATGTTTCTGGCCGACTACCCAGTTCACATCGGGAGCTGTATGCTTATTGATTATTATTATCTTTGCCTCAGAATTAAGTATCAAAGAACATAATAATGCGATTAGCTCAATTGGCTCGAAAAATTGGGGTAAAACCAAGTGAAATTGTCACCTTTTTGGCAAACAAGAATTTACCAATCGAAGAATCGTCCAACACCAAAGTATCTGATGATCAGGTAGAGGAAGTACTCATGCATTATGCCCCAGGCCATTTGCCTTCTGCTAAATATGATGAACCCGGGATAGAGCCTGAAGAAATGATTGAGTCAACTTCTGCTCAGCAGAGTATTGAAATTGATGATGTAGCTCTGGATGAACCTGATAAAGCTGAAGGAGTTATCACTAAGGACAATGACACTTCCATTAAGGAAGTGATCAAACCAGTTTTAGTGGAGCTGCCTGGGTTAAAGGTGGTTGGAAAGATTGACTTGCCTGAGCCAAAAAAGAAGGAAATGGAGAGACCGGAAGGGAACAGAGTAGCAATCGAAGGAGGGTTACCAGCAAGAGAGAAAAACGAAAGGCCAAAAAGGAGCCGGGATGTAAACCGTGAGAATGAACGCAGGCCAAAAAAAAAATGTTATTGCGCTACAACGCGAACGCGAAGCAAGGGAAGCATTAAGGAGAAAGGAACAGAAAAAAGAGATTGATAAGGAGCTGCGTACCAAGCGCTATCTCGATAAAATAAAACAACCCACGCCAATACCTCAACGCATCAAAAAGAATAAGTTCGAGGATGAATATGAAGTGTATACCGAAGAACAGGAAAAACCCAAAAGTTTTATTGGTAGAATACTAAACTGGTTTGTTTCAGAATAATAATCTGGAAGATACTTAATAATTGATTCTGTTCATCTATGAACACTTCGTGTACAGTATTGAATAGTATATTCAGACTCCATCCCGTTTTTACGATGAATTATTCAGTTTTAAGAATTGGCAGCAACTTTGCGTTGCATATACCAAACCTAAATTTCAGAATAGATGCGTACACTTATTGCAATTATACTTTGGTTTCTTCTTTTGGCAGTCAGCTGGCCGCTGGCACTATTGGCCATATTTCTTTTTCCTCTTTTATGGCTGCTTCTGCTGCCTTTCAGAATTATTGGATTTACGCTTTCAGCAATTTTCGAAGCCATTGGAGCAATCATCATGTTTCCTTTTAGGGTTTTGAAGCGCATTTGAAAAGGCAATCTTGTGGTAGTGGGTAATTCTACTATTTCTCTTTAAGGTATGTTTTAAAAATGGGCCAGGATATCTTTGCCCCATTTGCCGTTGAGAGCATCATTATACCTCCTATTTATATAATTTACTCCTCTATACGAAGATTCTTTTTGGAACGCTAAATAAAAAGCATTGATATCGTGTTTCTCACCTGACTTAGAAATTAAAATTTGATTTGAAATTAAAAGACTTGGTCAAAAAAAATACTTTAATTTGATCTCAAGCCTTTTCTTATGTATTTCAATCTAACCGCTATAGCCTTAA
>DDUM01000003.1 GCA_002344795.1 Flammeovirgaceae bacterium UBA2338
GCCTTATCCCAGGTTTCCCTATAATCCAATCGGGCAAGGTTCGCTCCGGAGTTGGGGGTATAAACGGTAACGATAAAATATTGATTGAACTCGGCAGTAATCACTCTTCCCTCCTGATCGTGTTCTTCGATTCCCAAATCATAAGTTACCTGTACCGGTTCCTCTTTCGTAAGGATGGCCGTGCCGGAATATCCTTTTCTGGCTTTGGATGAATTGGTATAGATTTTATATTCGTCCATCACTTCCAAAGCGGTTCTTGCTTCCTCGTCCGATGCTTTTGTTTCCTGCAGACATAAAATGTCCGGAGCCAACTTGCGCATGTCCTTCACAAAGTCTTTCTTGATGGTCGCTCTTATACCATTCACATTCCAGGAAGCAAATTTTTTTAAAGCCATTGTTCTTATTTTAATTAACGAATGATTCAACTTGAGAACTCTAAAATTAACCCAAAAAAGTCTAAAGACTTTTGCACTATGCGCTGATGATTGAAAATGAAATACGTTCAACTATTTCGTTGAAGTAAGTTTAGTTTCATTTTCAAGAAGCTGCCGCAAAAGTGACACGTTTTGTTGATCCGCCAGTTGGCGGAGAAACATCCCTGAATTGTAAATTCAAACTATAGAGATTCTTCGCTTTCGCTCAGAAAAACGACAATTTTTAACTTTTTGAGGTAGCCTCTTCCTTACGAAATCGACAGGAATATCATCCAGAGGGCAAAATTATCATTCCTAATGATAATTTTGGGATTAATGCTTCTGACTGTCTGAAAAAGGATTGATAAGAATAACTTTACCTTATGGATAATTTCAGAACTGTCCTTTCAAGTTCACCCTCGCCTTTCAGCATAGGATTGCGCGATCCCTGCTTTACAATAGGATCATGCTTTGCTGATAACCTGGGACTCTTGCTTCAAAAACACAAATTCGAAGTATTGGTTAACCCTTTTGGAACCTCCTATAACCCAATTTCCATTCACAAGGTGATGAATTATGCTATTCGCAATGAATTGCCTTCTGTTGAAACTTATGGGGAGCTCAACGAAACCCATTTCAATTTTGATTTTCATTCGTCCTTTTCAGCCCTGGACCCCAAGCTTCTTCATCGCAACATCGCCAACTCCATCGCTAAAAGTCATGATTTTATTAAAACCGCCACTACCCTACTCATTACCTATGGTACTTCGTGGGTATATGAGCGCAAAGACAATGGCGAGTTGGTTTCCAATTGTCACAAGGTTCCGGCTGCCCACTTCAACAAGCAGCTGCTCACGCAGAAGAAAATACTCGAATCTTTTGAAAATTTTTATCAGCAATTAAATGCGATAAACCCAAACATCAGAATCATTCTTACCCTTAGCCCTGTCCGGCACCTTAAGGATTCTCTCGAACTCAATGCCGTTAGCAAATCCATATTGAGGCTTTCATGCCATACCTTGAGCGAAATGTATCCACAAGTAGAATATTTTCCTGCCTACGAAATTGTGCTGGACGACCTTCGGGATTATCGGTTCTACGATCGCGATCTTCTGCATCCTTCAGGAGAAGCCATTGATTACATCTGGCGATTTTTTGGAGAAAGGTATTTTACCAGGGACACAGCTGCTTTTGTGAAACAATGGGATGAAATATCAAAGGCATTGGCCCATCGCCCTTACCACCCCACTTCGGCCATGCATCAAAAGTTTCTTTCCAACTTATTGTCAAAGTTGGAAGAACTTAAACGCACCCTCAATGTTGATAAAGAGATAAGCCAGGTAAAAAGTCAGCTTAAACGCTGATCTTGTCAAACGCTTATGAAGATATTCGCAGCAATTCTAATTCTCATAGTTTTAAACGCAGGATGCAGTATGCAAAAAGACGACAAAAAAACCAATCGATTGATCCATGCCACAAGTCCGTATTTGCTACAGCATGCCTACAATCCTGTAGACTGGTACGAGTGGGGTGAAGAAGCGCTTGCAAAAGCAAAAAAAGAGGACAAACCCATTTTGGTGAGCATTGGCTATTCCTCCTGCCACTGGTGTCATGTCATGGAGCATGAATCTTTTGAAAACGAGGATGTTGCAGCCATTATGAATGAAAATTTTGTGAGTATAAAAGTTGACAGGGAAGAACGACCGGATATTGACCAAATCTATATGGATGCCGTACAGGCCATGGGCATCAACGGTGGGTGGCCGTTAAATGTGTTTATCACTCCCGACCAGAAACCTTTTTATGGAGGCACTTATTATCCACCTGCCAACTGGTCGCAATTGTTATTACAAATTTCAAAGGTTTACAAAGAGAAACGCGATGACATCAATAAGTCTGCGGATGAACTTGCCAGAAAATTAGCGGCCAGTGATATTGATCGCTTCAGGCAATCCGATAAAAACACCACGTTTACCATGGAAGGAATGGATACCATGTATGGTGCGCTGGCATCAAAATTTGATAGCACCTGGGGAGGAGTAGACAAGGCACCGAAGTTCGTTATGCCCACACAATGGCTTTTCCTGCTTCGTCATTACAGCAAAACAAAGGACCAACAAGCTTTAAAAATGGTGGAGCTTACCTTGAAGAAGATGGCCATGGGCGGATTGTACGATCAGGTAGGCGGTGGCTTTGCCAGGTATTCCGTGGATGGAAGGTGGTTTGCGCCACACTTCGAAAAAATGCTTTATGACAATGCACAGTTACTTAGTCTGTATTCAGAAGCGTACAGCATTACCCACGATGATTTTTATAAGCGAATCGTTTATGAAACGGTAGATTGGCTCAAAAGAGAAATGACAGGCAGTGATGGAGGATTTTATTCAGCGCTGGATGCCGATAGTGAAGGCGTAGAAGGCAAGTATTATGTATGGACCAAATCAGAATTGGAGACGGTCACACAAAACCAACCTCCATGGCTCTCTGATTATTACTCTCTTGCAGACAGTGGCAACTGGGAACATGGCAACAACATCTTGTTCATTGATAAGTGGGAGGATGATTTTATAAAAGAACATCAACTGACCAAAGAACAACTTCACACCGCACTCGGCACCGCAAAGGAAAAACTTTTGAAAGTACGGGAAGAGCGAATAAGACCAGGTTTGGATGACAAGGTATTAACCGGATGGAATGCGATGGCCATCAAGGGGCTACTTGATGCATATACTGCTTTTGGAGATGAAGCATTTTTAACGTTAGCGATTGATAATATTCATTTTCTTGAAAAGAATCTGATAGACGAAAAAGTTTACCGTTCCTTTAGAGGTCAGCGGTCACCAGTAGAAGGATTTCTGGAAGACTATGCATTTCTTATTCAAGCTTACATTGCCCTCTACCAAAGTACATTTAATGAATCCTGGCTGACAAAGGCCAATGCATGGACAGACTATACGCAATCACACTTTTACGATGTCCAGGAGGGTTATTTTCATTTTTCAGGAAAAGACGCTGAAAAATTGATCGCCCGCAAAAAAGAGATATTCGACAATGTCATTCCTTCTTCCAACGGCATAATGGCCCGAAATCTCTACCACCTTGGAATCATACTTGATAAGATGGAATATCAATCACAAGCCCAAAAAATGCTTTCGCAGATCAACTCACTCGTTGTTGGCGAACCCGCTTATATGTCGCATTGGGGAATACTTTATTCAGAAATGGTGTCGCTTATGGCTGAAATTGTAATTGTGAGTCCTGAATTGGATCAGGTGGCCAAAGAGTTAAGGAAAAATTACCTGCCTTTCAGCTTGTTCATGGGAACGGCCTCCCAAAGTGAACTACCACTTTTGGTCGAAAAGACCAATCCGGAAGGCCATTCTGCCACCATTTATGTTTGCTATAACAAGACCTGTAAATTACCTGTTCATACTGTAAAAGAGGCCCTAAACCAGTTACAAAGTAATTCTGGGGGCACAAACCAGCCATTGAATCTTCAATAGAAGAAAGGATTACCTCTTGATAGGAAGATTAAGTATATTTATATTTAAACGATAAACAACCCAATTATCCATGGATAAAGTAACTTTTTTAGCAGAATGGGATCGCTTCATGGTTTTAGGGAGTGGGATTTTCCTCGGTATTGGTATTCTCATTTTCCTTTTTTATGAAATAAAGATTGCCCAGATAAAAGATCCCAAAGAGAAGTATGATTATGCAAGCACGCATGAAATACGATACTTTTGGTATGCGCTCTTAGCCGTTGTAATTGCCGCATGCATTTTTCTAAATTCAGTTGCTACATCCGCGGTAGCATCCAGGTACACCTGGTTAATTTATGTGCGCCTGGTCTCAACGGGAATCCTTGGAATTATAGCCTACCTTTTTACCAACAGTACAATTAACGTTTATTATCCCCGCTATTTGATGAAACGGTTGAACCGTATACGAAACAAGCCTCGGATTTCTCCAGATGGTAATATTATGCGGAAATTAAGTGAAGAAGAAGAGGATCCTCATCTGGAAGCGCATATGATTGCGGAAGAAGCAAGTGATGTTCATTCTGTGGATTATGATGTATGGATTGACGAGAAAACAGGCCACAAGAAAATTGAAAAGTACTATGATTACCAACAGACAGAAGAATGCCCCCGATGCGGATACTACACCTTGAAAATTGAAGTAGAAGAAGTTATAACACCGCCCACCAACGATAACACAGGTGTTCTTCACAAGCACTACAAATGTTCATTCTGTGGCCGCAGGGAAATGAGAAAAATTGTAATTGCTGCACTGGCTACAAATGTAGATTAGCCACCTGGAATCCTGTTTACTTCGTGGCTGATGCCAGGAGCAAATCATCATTAATGTTTCTTAAAAAAAGAGGGAGTAACTCCCTCTTTTTTTTGAATGCTTCATTAAACGTACTCTTGGAGTTAAATCCGCATTCTCTGGCGATGGCTTCAATGGTGTACCGGTTATAATCAGGATCTTAATAATAATTTGCCTTACTCAAAGGCAAGAACCGGAAAAAGGGATATACCCTATCCGACAATGGCTGTCAGTTCATGTTAAAAAAGTTGATAGTGCAATATTAGACTAGTTGTGAAAATGATTTGATAAACCGATCAATATCCAATTTTGAAACAAACATGTGACAGGAGATTCTGATTCCATTGTACTTAGGAAGTACTTTCACAATAATATCTTCTTTAGCCAACTCCCCTGCGATCACTCTGTTCTCTCCTTCCTTGAGGGTAAAACTTACAATCCCCGTAGAAAGTGAATCCACTTGAGGGCTGATAATTACAATACCTTTTAATTCTTTCAATCGAGAGAGGCAATAGGATCGTATTTCCAGGCAACGGCTCTCAATTTTTTCTTTCCCAATTAAGTTAAGCCAATCGATTGCCACGCCCAACCCTGAAATTACAGCCACATTCCTTGTACCCGATGAAGCAGAGTAGCTACCAAATCCGGAAGAAGTAAAAACCGGGTTGATCTTTTGCTGGAGCTCCTTACTCCAATAAACAAAACCCGTTTCTTTTGGGCCCAGCATCCATTTGTGGCCACTTGCGGCATAAGCATCCACACCCATTGATTTCACATCCACGCTGATCAGGCCGGCTGCCTGAGCTCCATCAGCAATCAATAAAATACCTTTTGGTTTTGTGATTTTCGAAATTTCATCAAACGGCATCCTTAACCCCGTCAATGTATTTACGTGGCTCAGCATCACCACCTTTGTCTTTGGCGTGATGTTATTCACCACCGCTTCAATCACTGCTTCTTTTGAGGTGGCCGGGACTGGTATCTGCAATTTCTTAATAACGGCACCTTGAGTTGCGGCCATGTATTCCAGTCCAACCTCCCCTCCTCCATGCTCATGCGTGGTCGTCAGTATTTCATCGCCTTTGTTCAGTTTCAGCGATTGGCTGATTAAGCTCAACCCTTCCGTTGTGTTCCTGGTGAGAATTACATCTTCTGGATCTGTATTGATCAACTCCCCCACTTTCGTTCTCACCTTCTCCATCTTCGTTCCTAAGTCCCCCCAGTTTTCAATGGCCGGATTCTTTTCCAATTGCTGCATCATGGCATGCACCGCATCCGTTACCACCATAGGGCTAGGGCCAAGACTACCCGTATTTAAGTATAACCTCTCTTTTGGAATATGTAACTGGTTGCGAATGAGCGCAAAAAGTTCCTCATCGGAAGTTGCATCTCTTAGCTCATCAAAGTGAGCACTTTTTGAAAGATTGGTTAATGACAGTGTACTGAAGCCACTGAGTAGTCCTTTCTTAATAAACTGTCTTCTTGAAGTCATCCAACAATTTACCAAGGGACAATCAAAAACAAAACAAATTTAAGCAGACACCAATTATATAACTATTGGAAATTTAGGGATACTACCTCTCCCTTCAAGGAAATTACCTTTTGACCTATTACCTTGCTGCTAAGCGCTATGACTCAGGAAGGATTAGAATTTGACTCTCATACTTATTTTGCAGAACTCATTCTGCCCGTGCCCATACCCAAACTATTTACTTATAGGGTACCCGCGGCTCTGAATGAAATAGTCAAAGTCGGGCAACGCGTAATCGTGCAGTTTGGGCAAAAAAAAATCCTCACGGGTATCATATCCAACCTTCATCAAAAGCCTCCAACAACATACGAAGCCAAGTACATTCTGGAGATCATAGATGAAAACGAAGTAATCGGAGACCGTCAATTCAAATTGTACCAATGGATGGCCGATTATTATATGTGTACGTTGGGAGAAGTTATCAACGCGGCCTTGCCCTCCGGGCTCAAACTTTCGAGTGAAAGTATGGTACAGTTGAATCCTTCTTTTAATTGGGAAGCCACCACATTCGATTTTTCAGAAAAGGAAAGAATGTTGATCCATCGACTCCAACACGATACCCTTAGTTATACAGAGGTGGCTAAGTTTTTAGGCACCAAAAGTATTTACAGCTTATTAAAATCAATGGCATCCAAGGAGGCCATTATACTTTTTGAAAAGGTAAAAGAAAAATTCAAACCCAAAACTGAAAAACGAATTCGGCTTTCAAAAAAGTATACCGACAAAAAGAATCTGGAAGAACTCTTCGAAGCAATCAGTAGCAAACCCAAGCAAGAGGCGGTACTACTGAAATATTTACAATTGGTTCCCGTATTTAAGGATCCGTCATTAAATGACAATGGACAGAGTAAATCCCAGCTCAGTGAAGGTGAATCGAGTTCATCCGTAAATACACTGATCAAGAATAAAATTTTTGATGAGTTTGAAACCATCATCCCCCGATTCGGATTTGAAGACCCCGCTGCAGCACAACCTATTTTATTAAGTGAGAAACAAGAAGAAGTTCGCAACAACATCCTTAACCACTTTGAACAAAACGATGTGGTCTTGCTGCATGGGGTGACAGGTAGCGGAAAAACAGAAATTTATATCGATCTAATAAGAAGGGCATTGGATGGTGGCAACCAGGCTTTGCTCCTCATTCCTGAAATCGCATTGACCACGCAAATCGTGCAGCGACTGAAGAAAATATTTGGTGCCGAGATGGGGGTTTACCATTCCAAGTTTTCGGACAATGAGCGTGTAGAAGTTTGGAATGGT
This sequence comes from Flammeovirgaceae bacterium UBA2338, assembly GCA_002344795.1. Lineage (GTDB taxonomy): Bacteria > Bacteroidota > Bacteroidia > Cytophagales > Cyclobacteriaceae > ELB16-189. The sequence continues at coordinate 7,537 of DDUM01000003.1, forward strand.
ATCTTATCAGGGAAATTTCAGTTGGTTGTCGGTGTGAGGTCTTCCGTGTTCTTACCCTTTGACAACCTGGGATTGGTGATCGTAGACGAAGAACACGACTCCTCCTATAAACAAAATGATCCGGCACCACGCTATCAGGCAAGGGATCTGGCGCTGGTAATGGCCCATCAACATCATGCGAAGGTGATTTTAGGAAGTGCCACCCCTTCTGCCGAAAGTTTTTTTCACAGTTTACAAGGAAGATTTAAACTGATCAGCTTAAACGAGCGATTCGGAGAAGCCAACCTGCCTGAAGTAACTTTTGCTGACATGGCCATTGAACGACAGCGAAAATCAAATAAAGGTGAATTTTCCTCTCAACTATTAAAGTCAATTGGAGAAGCACTCAAAAACAAAGAGCAGGTAATTCTTTTTCAAAACAGAAGAGGCTACGCACCCATGGTTCAATGTGAGGACTGTAACTGGATTCCAAAGTGCATCAACTGTTCGGTTAGTCTTACTTATCATCAATACCGCCACGAGATGATCTGTCATTACTGTGGTTATAAGGAGGCGCTCCCCTCTGAATGTCCCACTTGTACCTCCAAAAGAATTTTAACCAAAGGCTATGGTACAGAAAAACTGGAAGAAGAATTAAAACTCTATTTTCCTGAAGCAAAAGTGCAGCGTATGGATTGGGATACTACACGTACAAAAAGTGGTTATGAATCCATTATCGAAGGGTTTCAGGAAGGTGAAACGGATATTCTCGTAGGTACGCAAATGGTCACCAAGGGACTTGATTTTGATAGGGTAAGTTTGGTAGGCGTGTTTGATGCCGATCGCATGATGCACTTTCCTGACTTTAGGGCACACGAACGCGCCTTCCAACTCATCATTCAGGTAAGTGGACGTTCCGGGCGCAGAGAAAAAAAGGGAAACGTCATTATTCAAACCGCTGATCCAAAGCAATCCCTGTTCGGTTTTGTATTGAAGCACGACATTCCGGGATATTTAGAGAGAGAACTTAGGGACCGTGAAGCTCACTTTTATCCTCCCTATTCGCGGTTAATTGAAATCACCGTAAAGCAAACCGATCGATTGAAATGTAAAAACCTGGCCACACAATTGACGCAAGCGATCCGGAGCGAAATCAAAGGACCACAGGTGTTGGGGCCGGGCGAACCCCTTGTTTCTAAAATCAGAAATGAATTCTTAATGTCGATTCTTATAAAGATTCCAAGAGATGGCGGAAGGTTAAAAGAAATAAAGAATCAACTATCTCACTTATCTGATCATTTGCTTTCTGTAAAAGAATTCAGGAGTGCCAAAATTATTTTTGATGTAGATCCAGCCTGATTAAAAGATTCGGGCAGAAGTAATGGCACACTCTTTCAGATACGCAGTGAAGCACATGACATACATGTTGTTAGCGTTTCGTGCCAACTAGTCTAAATCCAAAACTATTCTTAAGTTTTCTTTAATCTTACCTGCGATGTGACTGTCCACCTCGCCAATTTTTTTTGTAAGCCGTTTATTGTCAATTGCCCTTACCTGGTCAATCATTACATCACAATCTACTTTCAGTCCAAATTTTGACTTCTTTAAATGAACTCTCAGTATTTCAGAGTCAGGCTTTACATTTGTTGTTATTGGGCAGATAATAGTTGAAGGATGCTCCTTATTTAGCAAGTCGGTCTGAACAACAATTACAGGTCTGATTTTCCCGGTCTCTGTCCCAATTCTTGGATTTAGGTCAGCCACCCAGATTTCAAATTGTTTAATTCTCATCGTTCAACTTTTCAAACTCAGCTAGAATTTCCAATGAATCCCTGGAAACGATTTTTGATTCCTTACTCAGCTGTTTTGACAGAAGTCTTCTTCGATGAAGTCGATTATAGAGTTCGATGGCCTCGTTTATATACCTATTCCGGTTCTTTTTAACCTTTGTCACTATTTTCTCAGTCTCCTGGAAAATGTCATCATCAAGCTTTAATGATAGATTTTTCATGGTATTACCTTTTTACAAAGGTATATACTTTTTAGATATACTTCAAATTTACATGAATGCTCAAAGGTATGAACGCTAACGCCTATGTATGTTGTTGGGCACCGTGGCTTTCAAGGGTAGCTCTCTTTCAGACCATTGTAGTCTATAACCACTTCTCATAGATTTTCTTTACTTCACTGTGCGGTTTTACCCTTCCCGCCTTAATATCATCAAGTCCTTTTTCAATAGCATTTTTTTCCTCGTCAGAAATTTGATCCCACCAGTCTAATTTTGATTTACTATCCATTAACATTTTAAGCCTTTCAATTGAAGTTTCGTCCTTTAAGGTTGTAACCCATTTGATAATTTCAAGCTTTTCCTTTTCAATGCTAGAACCTTGCGTTTTGCTTTTCATAGTACCTCAAATTTAACCATTTTTTATTCCATACGCCATGGTGCCCAACAATCAACTATTCAACAATAATAAACTGTTCCGCTTTAAAAGGTATGCCCTGAGGTGTCAGCCCTTCCATAACAATCCTGTATTTTCCTGGTTTAGCCTTATTTAACAGAGGGGTCAATATTGAAATCACTCTAAAATATCCCACTCGTCATTCAGCACGGCTATGGAGTGGTGAGCGGTGAGATCAAATTTGCAGGGCACAACAGACACGTAATTGTTACCAATCGCCCACTCATCGTTGTCTTCCCCTTTGTCGAAATTGACAAAATTACCTGTCATCCAAAAATAACGTCTGCCATTGGGGTCGTACCGTACGTCAAACTCTTCTTCCCATTTGGCGTTGGACTGTCGGCAAATCCGGATGCCCTTAAGGTTTTCGTTGCGCTTGGGCGGAAAGTTGACATTGAGGGCTACGCCTTTTGGCAAACCTTTCTTCAAAACCTGTTCGGTTATTTTTTTGACGTATTCTTTCGTATGGGAAAAATCTATTTTGGTTCCGTAATCGCAAAGTGAAAAACCGATGGCCGGAGTCCCCTCAATGGCGCCTTCTATGGCAGCGGACATCGTACCCGAATACAACACGCTGATCGAAGTGTTGCTTCCGTGGTTGATCCCACTTACTACAATAGCAGGTTCACGGTGGTCGCGCAAAACAAAGTTCCGTGCTAACTTCACACAATCGGCCGGTGTGCCGGAGCATTCAAAAGCTTTTACGTCATCGAAAATAAAATTTTCTTCCAACCGAAGGGTGTCACCTACTGTAATGGCATGACCCATGCCCGACTGCGGACTATCTGGCGCTACTACAATTACCTCACCCAGTTCCTGCATTACCTCAACGAGCGTTCGAATACCTTTAGATGTGATTCCATCATCATTGGAAACAAGAATAAGTGGCTTTTGCATTATAGTTAACGTCTAACGGGAAACAAAGAGTTATAATAAGCAATGATACGGCTTAGATCATACTTCTCATCAAAACTAAGCCGGTTTGATTTCACAAACTTCTGCACCTCCTCTTTCCGGTCATTCATTATATTTAACCAATCACTCCGCTTACCAAGAAACTCATCTATACTACCATCTTCTTTCAGTAGAAAATACCGGTACACTACAGTAAGCTTTGAGTAATTATAATAGTTATATACTGAGGAATAGGTTCTGTACTCCACTGCCTCCCTGCACAACAAGGTGATTTTGCCTTCCTCCAGTAATTCAAAAAAAACAGGCGCACGGTATTCACCAGAAGTATTGTAAGGAAGAGAATACATTCTGCGGTATCGCTTTACGGTTTTATCAAATATTTCCAAAAACAGAAGCTTTCGCGCTGAATAGCTTTCAAACCGATCGCCTACCTGAATCTGAACGAGATCCGTATGCATATCATACTTGACATTCCCGGTCAGTGTATCTCCATTTTCCAAAACCACCTTGCCGTCATGCCAAAGTTCAAATGCAAATTCCTGCCCATGCACTCCAACAGAAGAGGTTATAATCAACAACAAGGATATAATAAAAGTCAATCTCATCTATTCCTTTAAAATACTATGACCCATTTTATCCCTCTTGGTCAGAAGGTATTTTTGATTGTGTGTGTTAGGCACTATTTCAATAGGTACGTTGTCTACTATTTCCAATCCATATCCCATCAGTCCTACTCTTTTCTTTGGGTTATTCGTAATCAATCTGATCTTGGATACACCCAGGTCATGCAAAATTTGTGCGCCAATTCCATAGTCGCGGTTATCCATGTCGAACCCAAGCTTCAGGTTAGCCTCTACCGTATCGTACCCATCTTCCTGTAACTCATAGGCTTTCAGTTTGTTCAACAGCCCAATGCCCCTTCCTTCTTGTTTCATATACAACACAATCCCCTTTCCTTCTTTTTCCACCATCTGCATGGCACTGTGCAGTTGTGTGCCACAATCGCAACGACAGGATCCGAAAATATCGCCCGTAACACAAGAAGAGTGAACCCTTACCAATATCGGCTCATCCTTCTCCCACTCGCCCTTTATTAACGCCATGTGCACTTCATTGGTATTCAATTGCTCATAAGCCACCAATTTAAAGTCACCGTATTCAGTAGGCATTTTTACCTCAGCCTCTCTTTTAATCTGCGATTCCTTTTCCATCCTGTAGGCAATCAGGTCTTTGATGGAAACCAACTTCAATCCAAAACGTTTGGCCACATCCACTAAATCCGGAAGTCGTGCCATGGTGCCGTCTTCATTCATAATCTCCACCAATACTCCAGCCGGTTTGAAGCCAGCCAGTCTTGCAAAGTCTATCGCAGCCTCGGTATGCCCAGCCCTTCTCAACACACCTTCTTTCTTTGCTTTGAGCGGAAAAATATGTCCGGGTTTACCCAACTCCTCCGGTTTTGTCTCAGGGTTTGCCAGGGCCTTTATGGTTTTGTAGCGATCTTGTGCAGAAATACCTGTTGAGCAACCGTGACCAATCAGATCAACCGATACCGTAAAAGGAGTCTCAAAGGCAGCCGTATTCTTTCCTACCATCAGTTCCAGCCCCAATTCCTCGCAACGTTCTTCACTTAAGGGCGCACAAATCAATCCCCGGCCGTGGGTGGCCATGAAATTGACTATCTCCGGTGTAACGCTTTCCGCAGCACACACAAAATCACCTTCATTTTCACGGTCCTCATCGTCTACCACGATGATCACCTTGCCCTTTTTAATGTCACTGATAGCATCATCGATACTATCCAATTTAATCTTACTCATTCTTTATTTTAACAATTCATGCATACAACAACAAAACTCATAGGACTGTTCCTATCTGGCAATAACTATTCCCAACAATTCAGATAATTTCTTTTTGGCCTCATCCAGCTCAATTTGAGTGTCTAAATAATTATCTACTTCTGATTCATTTCCGCTTACCTCTGCCTCCTTGATTTTCTGTTTGTTCTCCTCCAACATTTTTTGGATGATCCGCAATTTCAGGCGTAACACGTTGGTGTACGCCATCTCATTCAAAAGTTCTCCTTCTCCCGGAATGTGAATATGGTATTTATCGCCCCAATGCGCACTGAGGTCGTAACGCTGAGCGATCAAATCCGTTACGACTTTCTTTATCTCTTCACTTCCTTCATGAATAAAGTAGTGACTGGTTCTGCTCTCACTCTTCTCCCATCCCTCTTTTAGTCCTTCAAAAATTTCACTAAAAATCGGGTTTACAAATACAACATCTTCCAATTCGTGAAATAGAAAGTCGGATAACTTCTGATCTTCCAACGCCTCGTCTGCATAGTTAAGCAACAAACGAATGGTCTCCCGTTCCTGATATTGGATCATGCTGCTGGCATCTGTCTTCGATGGCTCAGTGATGTCGGCAACAGGTTCAATGGATTGCGGAGCATCCTCTGCTTTTCTGAATCTATTCTTATCCGATTTTTTACGTTCATTAATAAGAATCTTGTTCAGTTCTGTCAGGAGTACTGCTTCGCCTATTTTTAGCAGATTGCTCGTCTCCTGAATGTAAACTGATCGCTTTACAGGATCGGGAATAATGGCGATGCTGGTTACAATTTCCCGTATCGATTCTGCCTTGCGAATAGGATCACCCCCAGCCTCAGCCGCAAAGAGGTCCGCCTTGAAAGAAATAAAATCTTTCCTACTCTCTTTTAAGAAATTCTGAAAGTCAGTCGTTCCCAGTTTTCGCGAATAGCTGTCCGGGTCTTCTCCGTCCGGAAATAAGACCACCCGCACATTTAGCCCACCCTTAAGAATCAGGTCAATGCCGCGCAATGCCGCTTTAATTCCTGCCGCATCGCCATCAAACAATACGGTTACGTTTTCACTAAACCTGCGAATGAGTTTGATTTGTTCTTCCGTGAGGGCCGTTCCCGATGAGGACACCACGTTATCTACACCTGCCTGGTGCAATGAGATCACATCGGTATATCCTTCTACCAGGTAGCAGTTATCATTTTGGCGGATGGTATTCTTTGCCTGATACAGGCCATAGAGCACATTGCTCTTATGATAGATTTCTGTTTCTGGTGAATTGATGTATTTGGGTTGGTTCTTCTCCTTGCCCAGCATGCGGGCACCAAAGGCAATGACCTTCCCTGAAATATTGTGAACTGGAAATATTACCCTTCCGCGAAAGCGGTCGTATGAACTGCCGTCTTCTTTTTTTACTACCAGTCCGGCTTTCTCCAACAAGTCCTGACTGTATCCTTTACTTAACGCTTCTTTACTAAAATTTTCCCATCCGCTGAGGGCATAGCCCAGCTCAAATTTTTCAATGGTCTTATCATTGAAGCCCCGTTCCCGAAAGTAACTCAACCCAATACTTTGCCCTTCCTCATGATGGAGTAAATTATTGTGATAATACTCCTGCGCATAATTCATGAGTATATAAAGGCTTTCGCGTTCACTTTGCTGGGCAGATTCGTGCTCCGTGGCTTCTGTTTCTTTTATTTCAACTCCATATTTTTTGGCCAGAAACCGAATCGCCTCCACGTAGCTCATTCCTTCATGCTCCATCAGAAAGGTGAAGGAATCACCTCCTTTGCCACTGCTAAAATCTTTAAAAATGCCCTTACCGGGTACGACAAAAAAGGAAGGCGTTTTTTCGTTGGTAAAGGGGCTCAAACCCTTATAATTCTGCCCGGATTTCTTCAACGTAATAAAGTCGCTGATGACATCTACAATGTCCAGCCTGTTCTTTACTTCGTCTATGGTCTCGCGCAGTATCACTCGAAAAATTTAGAGCTTCAAAGATACTTTTTTATGCTTTCTGTGTTTAGGAATAGAACAAACTAAGTTATTTCACAATACTGACATAAATAGGCGAAAAAGGACGAAAATAGGGCTGAAGACTAAGTTCTTAGGCTTAAATTGCAATCGAATTAATCGTTGATGATGAAATTTTCTGAAAAAGACATTATAGCAGCACTATCCACTGTCCAGGACCCCGATTTACACAAAGATCTTGTCACGCTGAACATGATCACCGATGTGAAAATAGGTACCGATAAGGTGAGTTTTACCGTAGTGCTTACAACCCCTGCCTGCCCACTGAAAGAAAAAATCAGAAAAGATTGCGTGGAAGCAGTCAGAAAAGTGATTGGAGAGGATTTGGAGCTGGATATCACCATGAGTTCTACCGTTACCTCATCCAGGGACAAAGCACCAGTGCTTACTGGCGTAAAAAATATCATTGCCATCGCTTCCGGAAAAGGTGGCGTTGGGAAGTCAACTGTTACGGCCAACCTGGCTGTGGCATTGGCTCAAATGGGTGCCAAAGTGGGGCTTATCGATGCGGATATTTACGGGCCTTCTATTCCGGTGATGTTCAACTGTGAGCATGAACAACCTGACGTAAAAGTGGTAAATGGAAAAAATATCATTCAACCTCTGGAGCAGTATGGCGTTAAACTATTGTCCATCGGATTTCTTACCCCACCCGATAGCCCTGTGGTATGGCGTGGGCCTATGGCCAGCTCTGCCTTAAAGCAATTCATGACAGATGCCGAATGGGGCGAACTGGATTATCTGTTTATCGATTTGCCTCCTGGCACAAGTGATATCCACCTTACATTAGTACAGACAGTACCAGTAACCGGAGCCATTATCGTAACCACGCCACAGAAAGTAGCCATTGCAGACGCTACAAAGGGTTTAGCGATGTTCAAACAACCGCAAATCAATGTACCCGTTCTGGGAATAGTAGAAAATATGGCTTACTTCACTCCCGAAGAGATGCCTGACAATAAATACTTTATTTTTGGTAAAGACGGTGGCAAGAACTTATCAGAGAAGTATGACGTTCCTCTGCTAGGTCAGATACCACTTGTGCAAAGTATTCGCGAGAGCGGAGACAGCGGACTACCAGCAGTGATGAAAGAAGGAATTACATCCACGGCTTTTAAAGATTTGGCGGAAGCCATGGCAAGGCAGGTTGCTATTAGAAATGCTAGCTTTGCCGAAACCAAGAAGGTTGAAATAAAAGTGTAATGAGTAGTACAAAGACAAAAAAGGACGATTTAAATACAAGGGTAGAAGCTGCCCTGGATTCAATCCGCCCTTATCTGGTAATGGATGGGGGAAATGTGCGTGTACTCGAAATAACAAAAGAAAAAAAACTCATTCTGGAGTTTATGGGCAATTGTGGCACCTGCCCTATGTCTACCATGACCTTCAAAGCCGGTGTGGAAGAAGCCGTAAAAAAATCCGTACCTGAAATTGGCCACATCGAAGTGGTGAATATGCCCATCATTTAGGTTACTGCATTCCTTTTTAGCCCATTAAGAGATAGATTTTAATAATTTAGCGTTAAACGGAAGGGCATAATTATGCTCTAATAGGCTTTCAACGACCTTTTTTGTAGCACTGTGAGGAAACAACTGCTTATCATTTTATTGGGAATAGGGTCGGCTGTGCATGTCAATGCACAGGAGCGTTGTGCTACCGTTGAATATCAAAAAATAATCAATCCTCAGCACACCCTCAAAGATGCTCAATTCGAGAATTGGATCAGCAACAAGTATGTAGAGCCGAGAATAAAAACTTTTGACACAAAGGGTACCTCTACTGCCACCTATGTTATCCCTGTGGTTTTTCATGTCATCCACAATGGTGAACCATATGGCACAGGCACCAATATTTTAGACGAACAGCTCATTTCTCAAATCAATGTACTCAATAAAGACTTTCAGCGTCTCAATGCTGACGCTTCTCAAACTCCTCCTGAGTTTTTGCCTGTTGCAGGAAATTTGGACATTGAGTTTGTATTGGCCAAACAAAATCCTGAAGGGTTGGCCACTAATGGCATCGTAAGGGTACAAGGCACGAAAACGGAATGGACTTTAGCAGATAACACCGAGTTCAAATCGCTGAGCTATTGGCCTTCTGAAGATTACCTGAATATTTGGATTATCCATTTCAACGACCCTTCTAACTTTATTGGATACGCTCAGTTTCCTGAATCGGGCTTACCCGGTTTAGAAAATTCCTCTTCCGACCCACTGACAGATGGTGTTGTGCTTAACTACAAGGATGTAGGCTCAGTGGATGATGAGGATCCTCCAAATGGAATAATTTTTAATTTGGAACCACAGTTTAACAAAGGGCGAACTGCAACACATGAAATAGGTCACTTTTTTGGTCTACGTCATATTTGGGGTGATGCAAGCAGTTGCAGTGCCACCGATTATGTAGACGATACACCTGCTCAAAGCAATGAAACTACCGGTTGCCCAGGGCACCCTCAAGTGAGTTGCACCACTAACAAGATGTTTCAAAACTACCTCGACTATACCAATGATGCCTGCATGAATCTTTTCACTGCAGGGCAGGTCACCCGAATGGAAATCATTTTGCAAAATAGTCCCAGACGAGCCAGCCTTACTTCCTCTTTGGGAGCTCAGCCTCCGGCTCCCGTGGCCAACGATCTCGGGATACGTGAAATACTAAATCCAGGAGTCACATCCTGTGGAGGAACCATCACACCAGGTATTGAAGTTAGAAATTATGGAACCAATGTCATTACTTCTGCACGGATAGCATTCAAACTGAATGGCAACACTCAAGAGATAAAGGATGTGATACTTAACCTCAATCCACTTGATGTAACTACGATTGGCTTCAACACCATCAACTTGGTCTCCCCAAGTTCATCGCTGGTAAGCTTTGAAATCTTACTGACTAATGGAGTAACCGATGGGAAAGCTTCGGATAACCTGGCCACTCATACTTCTGAAGTTCCATTCATTGCTGATGTTCCATTTTTAGAATTCTTTGATACCACGCCTAGCACCTGGACTATTCAAAACCCTGATCAACTGACCACATGGAGTAACATTGCTGCGCCCAATGGCATAGCAGGAAACAGGGCCATGTACATGAGCTTCTACAACTATGAAGAAAAAGGTGTTGTGGATAGACTACTAACCCCCGTAATCAATCTGGATGGTGCAAGCGCTGCAATTTTGAGATTTGACCGATCTCACGCTAAATATCCCAGTGCAAGTCTGATCGATGGCTTGAAAATTATAGTCATCAATGATTGCAACTCAGTTCTCAGCTCAGGAACGGAAGTGTTTAGCAAATTTGGTGATGAGTTAGCAACAACGGCCTCAACAGCCAATGCATTTATTCCATCGGATGCATCGCAATGGGAGACAGAATCCATTTCATTGAACCAATTCATCGGATCAGGAAATTTACAGATTGCTTTTATTGGTCAAAATGGAAATGGGAATAACTTATACTTAGATAATGTTTATGTCTTGACCGGTGACCTCACGGATGTTGCCATTAAAGAAATCATTAGCCCATCACCTGTTGTTAATAAAAATTCCATTACCCCTGTCATCAACATGAGAAATGAAGGGAGTATTCCCATCACAAATGTAAAAGTAGAGACAAAAGTAAATGGAGCGGTCGCCTCCACCAAGTCCTTTGCCGGGCTGACCCTTTTAACGGGTGCCGATAAGGAACTTACACTAGACGCAATCACATTAAATTCAGGAACCAATGAAGTCACCTTTACCTTATTGGAACCCAATGGCAATACAGATGAGTCTCCTACTAACAACTCAAAAACAAGAACGGTCATTGTCAACCAAGCCAATGAAACGATTCCATCCAGGCAAAACTTCAACCTGTCCTTCCAGGACTCATGGACCATTGTGAGCCAGGCGGATATGTTGAACTGGGAATTGACTACTACCAACAAAGGAACCTCACTGGTTTACCGTGCATTTAATAATACTTCTAAAGGCGATGAGGCCTGGTTGGTAAGTCCGGTGCTTGATTTTTCAAAATCAGTAAAAGCAAGTATGTTCTTTGATGTGGGTTATGCCCTAAGCACTAAAGGAACTGATCGACTTCAGATACTATCCTCTGTTGATGGTGGAATCAATTTTAACGAAACTCAATATGACCAATCTGGCAATCAGTTTTTATCAACTAACAATAACGCAACATGGGCACCAATTACAGACAACGATTGGAGAAGAGAATATGTAAACCTCAACGACCTGGTAGGTGAAGATAATGTTCGCCTGGCATTTGTTGCTATCAATGACAACGGCAATAACCTATACCTCGATGATATTGAATTATACAATGACGACAATCCAACCCCTCCTATCACTTCATCACTATTCAGTGTGTACACCACGTCATTCAATGAAATCAAAATAACATTCAATCTGCCTGAAAAAGAAACTTCGAGGCTTCAGGTTTATAATACGATGGGGCAAGTTGTATTGGATAATTTACTTCCCGATAATTTGAACCAAACCTATACCATAGACATGAGTAATCAGCGGGCAGGAATATATATTTTAAGGTTACAGGTTGCTAATCAAATTGAGTCAACTAAAGTGTTTATCACCCGTTAGCCGAATTTTGCATATTGCCTTCTTTTTTTGGTGGAAATCCGCTAAATACTGGGCATATTTGAGGTTGAATTCATTGTACATGACGAAATTGAAAGTAGGCATTCTCTATGGGGGTAAATCAGTGGAACACGGGGTCTCCATTAACTCGGCCCGAAATATCGAAGCCTATATCGATAAAAACCTTTACGAATCCTATTGTATAGGAATTTCCACTCGTGGCACCTGGTACGCTACGCCTTCCGTAAGCAAAGAAATTGAAAAAGGCAGTCGGCTCAAACTTCATCTCGATGGTTTCAATCCCTACTTTGAAGATGAGAAGGGAAATACTATAAAACCAGATGTGATTTTTCCGGTGCTTCATGGTACAGATGGTGAAGACGGAAGTATCCAGGGGTTGATAAAAGCCATGGGTATACCTATGGTGGGAACAGGTGTGTTGGGTTCTGCCGTTGCCATGAGTAAGTTGGTAGCCAAACAACTTATGCAACAGGCAGGTATACCCGTAACAGACTTTCTCTTTTTTCACCATGATCAATTGGATGAAATAAACTTTGAAGTTGTAAAAGAAAAACTAGGGCTTCCTTTTATGGTAAAGGCCGCCAATCTTGGATCCTCGGTGGGCGTGTCGAAAGTAAAAAACAAAGAAGAGTTTGAAGCAGCGCTCAAAGATTCCTTCCGGTATGACGATTGTATTATCTTAGAAGAGTTTGTCAAAGGCCGGGAAATAGAGTGTGCAATACTTGGCAATAAACCGCCAAAAGCTTCACTTCCTGGAGAAATCATTATAAGCGCCAACTATGACTTTTATACTTTCGATGCCAAGTATGTGGATGGAGAAGCAGTGAAAATTGAAGTGCCTGCTCAATTGGATGAAAAAACGAGTGATACCATTCGGGAATACTCTATCAAAGCATATCAGCAATTGCAATGTGAGGATTTTGCACGGGTGGACTTATTCTTAAGTGATAGTGGAAAAGTATACGTAAATGAGATCAATACCATTCCCGGTTTTACCAACTCCAGCATGTATCCCATGATGTGGAAAGATCGCGGTGTGTCATTTACCGATTTAATTTCCAAATTGATCCAACTCGGGATGGAACGATATAGAAATGCGCAAAGAATAGAAAAGGACTTTCAATCATCTCTGAAGTTTTAAACCTTATGCGATTTAAACTGCCATATCAATCCAGCACCCTCGGTTCGCTCATTGTCAACCTTAGCCTTGCTGTGGGCTTACTTGCCTTTTTGTCCCTGTTCTATTTTTATATCTACTTACCTAACACAACCAACCACGGTGAAACCATTACCGTTCCCAGTCTGGAAGGCATGGCCATAGACAAAATTGACGACTTCTTATCTGGTCACGACCTGCGGTATGAAATAAATGATTCATCCTACTCTGAAGATTTTCCTCCACTTACTGTATTGCAGCAGTTTCCGAAGCCTGGATCTAAGGTGAAAGAAAATAGAAAAATCTATATCACACTCAACCGCGTCACCCCGCCCACTGTACCCATGCCTGACCTTGTAGACCGATCACGCATCAATGCTGAGGTAGTTTTAAAAAGTAATGAATTAAGAAGAGGGCACATTATCCTGGAGCCCAGTCCGTTTCTTAACCTGGTAAAAGAAATGCGCTACATGGGTAAGCCCATTAAAGAAGGGACGCGTGTACCAAAAGGTGCTGTAATTGATTTAGTAGTAGGTGATGGATATGGAAGGTCTGACTTTCGAATTGGCAATCTAATTGGCGATAGCTACGAGACCGCACTATTCAAATTGCAAGGGTGGAACTTACACCTGGGAAGTGTTGAAATCCCCGCGGGTGTGGATACTACGGGTACCTCCCCGGTCGTTTACAAACAATACCCAGAAGTAAACGAACAGGTGCGCGTTGGTGACCCGGTAGATTTGTGGCTTGCCCCGCCAGGGTACGTAGAACCCGATATCGAAGAAGACGAAGATCCAGAGTTTGATGAATTATAGGAAAGAGTGTTGGCTGGCCTTAATTTTTGTTATTAATGCTCAGGTAGCATTTTCTCAATTTACTATTGTACCCCTCCCCAAAGAGAAGAACACTGGGGCTGGTTATTCTGCCCGTACTCAGTCGCTCACTCCTATGCCACTTCCTTTCTGGGATGATTTTTCGTTTTCCAACAGGCCGGACGCTCCCCACGATACACTTTGGAGTTCAAGCAATTCGGTTTCACTGAACATGGGGTTGGGAATTAACCCACCTTCACTGGGGGTAGCCACTTTTGATGGACTCAATGAATTCGGAAGTCCTTATGTGCCTAATGAGTCATTGGCAAAAGGAATTGCTGACAGTTTGGTTTCAAGGCCCATCGCCCTTGACCTGGTTCCGTTAGGAGAAAGAGGCAGCGTGTTCTTAAGCTTTTATTATCAACCCGAAGGAAACGGGGAGGCTCCCGATCCTGGAGATCAGCTAAGGGTGTTATTTAAAAATGCGTCAGGAGCTTGGATTACTGTAAGTACTATTGAAAATGATGGAAGTTTAGACCCCAGTGTGTTTAAACAAATACTCATTCCCGTGGCTGGGGACGATTATTTTTACAATGGATTCCAATTTGCCATTCAAAGTTATGGAAGGCTTTCCGGGCCGTATGATACCTGGAATGTAGATTATGTTTATCTGAACAAAGGAAGAAACGCCAGCGATACCAGTTATCCGGACAGAACTATTTCTATCCCACTCACCTCGATGTTGAACGGGTATTATTCTATGCCTATTGATCATTTCATGGAAGATCCTGCATTACACCTTACTCCACCGCTATTAACCCTGCACAACCTCGAATTTATTCCTGGAAACACTACACAAAGCGATGTGCAACCTATCAATTATGATTCAGAGGATTCTGTTTTTGTGTATCGTGATGAAACAGAAACGATTTACACCCATCAACTTGATCTCGCCACCTCCATCGGCAATCCATTGCAACCATTGGAATTCAGAAAAACACCCATACAGACACCACCCGATTTATCCAGCCTTTCGGTTTTGGACTCTGCCGTCCGTATCAAGCTAAAACTATGGATCAATTCCGGGGATAATGTAGTGCCATCTACAGCTGATCCTTTAGGCGATTACAATACCATCAAGTATGCCCCGATCGACTTCAGGCACAACGACACCACCCACGTAGAATATATGTTGGATAATTATTATGCTTATGATGATGGCACTGCCGAGTATGGTGCCTCCCTTAATCAGCCGGGAGCATTATTGGCTTACTTATTTACATTGAACACCCTAAAGCGAGATACCCTGGTAGCCATCGATTTTTATTTTCCAGAGTTTGGTGAAGACATAGGTCAATCTATTGAAGTTCAAATTCTAAGAGACCTGTCCGGTGATCCAGGGTCTTTTCTCCACAAGCAAACTGTAGGTGTAGTGCGCGGAGCCAAGAACAAATTCTGGAGGCTTGGATTGGATAGATTGGTAGGGGTTAAAGATCAGTTTTATGTGGGCTGGAAACAATCCACCTCTACTTCCCTTCCCATCGGATTAGATAAAAACACCAATTCGGGTGATAAAATATTTTTTAATACCACCGGGGAGTGGGAACCCAATATAAACTTAACCGGCAGTTTGATGATCCGACCTGTATTCGGAAAAGGAAAGGCAGTAACAACAGGTTTACCCACACAGGAGATCAATCCCCTTCATTTTTACCCCAACCCCTCTAATGGGAGTTTTATGGTAACTGGTGATGTGAAAGTAATTGAGGTATTCGATATCACAGGAAAAGCTGTTGCCAGTACCATCGAAAAAACGCCCGATGGGCAACGCGTCCAACTCTTACATGCGCATCCGGGCCTATATATTTTAAGGCTGTTCAGCTCACAGGGCGTTTCCTCCCATCGCATCAAGGTTGACTAACTCCAGTAATGGTTAAATCCAACGGATTAGGGGCAAAACAAATCACAAACACAAACAAAGCAAACCACCCAAGAGCAACTCTTTCAGGACTTAAAGGCTCTTCTATCTCTGATGGCGGATGTTTAACACCAATGAAACGCCCAATAATAAACACAAAAAGTAGCCAGCCAGGATAACCCTGAATTCCAGGAATTAATGTGGCCAGTAAGTATTGGAGCGCAAACATAGAAAGCGCATACATCAAAGTGTCCTTCCAACCTAAACCTAGTCCGGTAAGGCAGAAATACAGAAAACCAACAAACAATGGAATTTCCCAAATCAATGAATCTGTAGATTCCCCTGGACTTATGTATCCAAGGCCCGCATAAAAGAGAAATAAGACAAATGTAATTGATGCTACCGTTTTGTGGCCTTTGAATCCCAGCAAACCATAAATCACATGTCCTCCATCCAACTGCCCGATGGGTAGCAGGTTAATACTTGTAAAAACCAATGACAGAAACCCTGCAAAGAGAAAAGGATAGTGAATGATCTCGTGCATATTGGGAATACGAGTTGGGTCAGCCACAAACGTTTCAAAAAAGATAAATAGTAGGTTCTTACCGATTATTACATCTGCACCTGCATTTTGTGCCAGGTATTCTGGCTGATAAACAAAGTTGGCATAAGCCAATCCGAATTGTTCATATTCAGGATGGAATTGAAATATATATTCTGGTGGTGGCAAATGGGTGAAGCCATACCACAACACCCCCAGGGCTACTACAAAGCCCGCCAGTGGTCCAGCGATACCTATGTCAAAGTGATGTTGTTTTGAAGCGACCTTGCTCTTGAGCCGGATAATCGCCCCCATTGTCCCTATCATAAAAGGAAGCGGTGGCAAAGGAATAAAATAAGGCAAACTGGTTTTTACCTTATAATGAATAGCTGTAAAATAATGTCCGAATTCATGCACAGCCAGAATGAGCAGGAAAGGAATAGAATACGACATTCCACTATAAAAATCCGCCCAGCTATACCCCGGCATAAACACCGATTTTCCCTGGGTCCACTCAGACCCTGCAAAAGTGGTAGTGATAAAAGTGACTACAAAAAGAGAAGTGTGAACCAGTATTTCTTTAGGTGTTATTTTCATGCGAAGAGTTCAAAAAGTTGATCAGGGTTTTTAACCAGAAATGTGTTTATCCCCAGGTGTTTTGCCCCCTCAAGGTTTGAAAGATTATCATCAAGAAAAAGCGTTTCTTTTGCTTCCAGGTTGTTGGCTGAAAGTACCATTTCAAATATCTCTGCATCTGGCTTCCTCATGCGCACCAGGTGGGAATAGTAAGCCTTTTCAAAAAAGACATCTAATTTATCTTCTCCGATGGTATCCTTAAGCATCTTATTGAAGCGAGTGTAATGAATATGATTTGTGTTACTCAGCAGGAAAAGCCTTGAAGATTTCCGTAGCGATTCCAATAAACTGATTCTTTCCTTCGGAATGTCCAACAACATGGCATTCATGCAGTCGTCAATTGCATCATCCGTAGCCGATATCTCCAATTCCTTCCTCACCTCTTCCCTAAACTCATCTGCTGATATAAGCCCTTTCTCAAATTGCTTATATGAATCAAAACTAAGGACGTGTTGCTGAATTACAGATAAGGGTTGCTTCGAAATTTGGGCAAATTTCTCCACTGTTTTACTTTCATCCAAATTGATGATCACCCCGCCCAAATCGAAAATGATATTCTTAAACTCTCTACTTACCCCCATTTCATGTCATAAAAAATTAAACGCCATAGTTACGAAATTCATTCATCATGACCAGTTTCCACAGTGTTTCAATCAGTCTTTTTGGAGTAGCCTGATGTTGAATGGTCTGATAGGTGGCAAACAAATACAAACCTCGGAAGACCTGACCTCACAATAGTGTGTATTGAGTAGGTCTTAGGTTGGGCACGGAAGTAACTTCCGCGCTAGTTAAGGGATAAGCCAAAGGCGGTGAATACCTCACCCCCAGCCTGCCATGCCTTCGGCAGGTGAACGGCAGGCAGGAAGCATCTCTTTGCCGTACCCCGTTACTGCGAACTACAATACACACTGAAACACTGAGGTGCGGCCTGATAATGAATCATCATTACTGTTCTGTCAGGTCGGAAGACCTGACCTCACTATGAATATTGAAGCGCACATCAAAAGGATGAAAAGCAGGAAGTATATCGAAAACCTACTCACCCATCCTGAAATGACCGAAAGATTGTTATCAAGATACAATCCTGAGCTTTGATTGTGAAATCATCAGTCAAATCCTTAAAATTGCACCCTCTTTAATAGAGATAGGGCCCTTAGCTCAGATGGTTAGAGCACCTGACTCATAATCAGGTGGTCGCTGGTTCGATCCCAGCAGGGCCCACTTTATCTACAAATCATATCAAAAAAGTCTATTTTAGGGCGTATGACTGAGGAATCAGCCTTGAAAATTTCTCCGGCTCTTCTCCTCCAATGCATGAATCCCCACGTTCCATTCGTATAATCCGACACAAAGCATTAGTACTCAGTACTTAAAGGTGTGATCAGGGAGCAGAGCCCAAGAACGATTATAGCCACAACAAAATTACACCACCAAGATGAGGCTTATGACCAATTGAAATCCTGCCCATCTCCTATAACCCTTCAATGCACCCTAATAGCCCAAACTTTTACACGATACCATTTTCCGTTAATGAAAAATGTGTTAAAATTGGGTTCTTAAACCAAAACCTACAGATGAAATTCACCCGCCTTAACGCCCTTACGCTGCTTGTTTTACTGACCTTCGGACTTTGGTCCTGCGGATCATCCACCAAAGAGGAGAACAACAACTCTGAAGAGTTTCAAAAAGCAGAAGAGTCACTGCAAGAACAAATTCAGGACGTTGTTTATAATATCCCTTCACCTTCCGAAATACCTTATTTACTTGAAGCTACCGGGGCTGAGTACAATCAAAGCCTTATTAACAGCAAGCAAAAGGTAGATCAGTATGGTACAATTAGCGATAAAGCTGCTCTGAACCTCGGGGTTTACGCAGCTGACATTGGCTACTTGAGTTCTTACGGAAAGACACAGGAAGCTATTGATTACCTCAATGTGTGTAAAAAGCTTGCTGATAACCTTGGTGTTATCGGGTCTTTTGATGTTGCTGTTCTAAAAAGCTTTGAAGCCAACATTGGCAATAAAGACTCTTTGGCCATTATCCTTAACCGATCAATCCAAAAAACAGACGATTACCTAAAGGACGACAGCAGAAGCAAACTGGCAGCCTTGATCCTGACCGGCAGCTTTGCTGAAGGTTTGTATATTTCAACTGGTCTTATCAAAAGCTATCCAAAGAATATTCTTCCGGACGATACCAGAAATTTGATACTTACTCCCTTGATGCGTGTTATTCTGGAGCAGGAAAAATCAGTTGATGAGTTATTAAAAATGTTGAGTACAATCGATCAGGCTGAACCTGTGGCTGGTATTGTTACCGATCTTACAGCACTCAAGGCAAGTTATCGCGCGCTTAACATTGAAGATCAGATCAAGAACAACAGAGCGGATTTGGTATTGACTGACAAGAACCTCGCTGAAATCACCAATATTGTTGAGAAAATAAGAAATTCGATTACCGGATAAAACTGGTTGATGTAACTTAAAAGGATTGGTACAGCCAATCCTTTTTTTTTGACTTCAAAAGCCAGCATCCTTTATTATCTTTAGCTAAATCTAAAAAACCGCGTTTATGAGCGAACCCGTACTCAAAGCAATTATTAGATTGTTCGCATTGGTAGCTAAAGAAGATTTGGTTACAAAACAGGAAAGAGACCATATTAAGTCATTCCTCTCCGACCATCTCAACTTAAGTGCAGTAGAAAGCAAGTTAAAATTATTCGATCAGTACTCTGATCAACTTTCCGGCAAAATGTCTCCCAGCGAAGAAGCCAAGACAATAGCCACAATGTGTGAATCCATCAACAAAGAAATCACGCAAAAGCAAAAGAGTGTAATACTGGTTGAGCTCATGAGTGTGGTCTTGGTGGATGGTGAAATTTCATCACGCGAGGATTTCCTCGCTAAGTCAATTGGTGCAGCCCTAAATATTGAACAATCAGATATAGAACTGATTCAGGAATTTTTGCTGGCGAAAACCCCAGATAAACTTGACCATGAAGATATTCTTATCATTGATAGCCACAGCCAGGGATACGGCAAATGCAAACATATACAGCGCCCTGAATTGGATGGTTTTATAGGAGTACTACATATAAAAAACACTAACAACTTCTTTTTTCAGTTCCAGGGAAACTCTGATGTATTTCTAAACGGAGTACCCCAGAAATCAGGTAATGTCAATGTATTGGCAACCGGAAGTACCATTCGCTGGAAAAACATCACCCCCGTATACTATGGAGATGTATTGGCTCAATTTAAACAATTGGGCGATGGCAAGCGATTAAGTTTTGAAGCCAGAAATGTTTCGTATGAATTTAAGAATGGAAAGCTGGGGTTGAGGGGTGTAAATGTTTATGAGGAGTCTGGTAAGCTGGTGGCCTTAATGGGTGCCAGTGGTGCAGGTAAATCCACCCTGTTACACGTACTTAATGGGACTGAAAAACCTTCCGAGGGTCAGGTATTCATCAATGGCATTGACATTCATAACAACGCCAATCAAATAGAAGGTGTCATTGGTTTTGTGCCGCAAGACGATTTACTCATTGAAGATCTTACGGTATTTCAAAACTTGTATTTCGCAGCCAAACTTTGTTTTAGTCATCTTTCAGAGATGCAGATTTATAAATTGGTGACACGCACATTAGAAGATCTGGGCCTTGTGGAGACTAAAGACCTGACTGTTGGATCGCCCCTGAGAAAGACCATTAGTGGTGGCCAAAGAAAACGACTCAACATTGGTCTGGAATTACTTCGGGAGCCGACTGTGCTTTTCTGTGATGAGCCCACATCAGGGCTTTCATCACGAGATTCAGAAAACATTATAGATCTTTTAAAAGAATTATCTCTTAAAGGAAAATTAGTATTTGCTGTAATCCATCAACCATCCTCTGACATTTTCAAAATGTTTGATAAGCTGGTCATCCTGGACACCGGTGGCTATCAAATTTACTATGGCAACCCTGTGGATGCAGTCACTTACTTTAAGCAAAGTATCAACCTGATCAACAGCGACCAGGGAGAATGTGTGTCTTGTGGTAATGTTAATCCGGAACAGATTTTTAATATTATTGAAACCCGTGTCATTAATGAATACGGCAACTTCACAAGCGAGAGAAAGTTCTCTCCAGAGCAGTGGGAAGAGAAATTCAAGAAAAACATTGAGATCGAACAAGTAAAACCATCAAAGGAGATCCCTCACAGTTCCTTAAATATACCAGGTTGGTTTAAGCAGACAAAGTTGTTTTCATTACGGGATATGCTTTCAAAATTGAGCAACCGACAGTACATGTTGATCAATATTCTGGAAGCTCCATTACTGGCTTTTATTCTTGCTTTTATTGTACGCTATTTCAATGAAGATGACCCATTTCGCATGGATTATGTGTTCAGTAAGAATCCGAACATGCCGGCATATTTTTTCATGAGTGTCATTGTGGCGCTTTTCATGGGGCTGACCGTGAGCGCAGAAGAGATTATAAGAGATAGAAAAATTCTAAAGAGAGAATCTTTTCTCCATTTGAGCAGAAGTAGTTATATCGTTTCTAAAATATTGATTCTCTTCATTATTTCTGCTTTTCAGACTTTTCTATTTGTATTAGTGGGCAATTACATTCTTGAGATCAAAGGAATGCTATTAATTCACTGGTCGATATTATTTTCTGTGTCATGCTTCGCCAATCTTCTGGGATTAAATATATCCTCTGCATTCAACTCGGCCATTACTATTTATATTCTCATTCCTATTCTGCTTATCCCTCAATTAATTTTAAGTGGCGTAGTGGTAAAGTTCGATAAATTAAATCCTGTAATTGGTAATACCGAAACGGTTCCTGTAGTGGGTGATCTTATGGCCTCCCGATGGGCCTTTGAAGCTGCAATGATAGCACAGTTTAAAGACAATGAATTTGAAAAGAGATTCTATCTGCTTGATAAAGACATGGCAGAAGCTGATTATAAAAAAATTTATTACATACCAGCCCTTGAAACCCAACTTGACTTTGTCAATATCAACTACACCTCTGAGGAAGAGGAAATAAAAAAACAAGTAGCTGATAACCTGGAGCTACTAAGAAACGAAATCAAGAGTGAGCTTGATATCGTAGGTCATGAAAATTTTCCTGAGGCTGATCAACTTACCCCTGAACAATATGATTCCAGCCTCTACCCAATTACGGTCAAATTCTTAGAGACCTTGAGTAAATACTACGTTAACAGGTACAATACTGCTGATCAAAAAAGAGATAATATCATTCGGGCTGAAACATCCACAGCCGAGGGTGAAAAGAAATTTGAAACCTATAAAAACAAGTATCAGAATGAGGCTATCGCTGATTTTGTTAAAAATACAACGGAACAACACCGTATTGTAAGAAGTGGAAATCAATTGATTCAAAAAATCTTCCCTATTTATAAAGATCCTGACCCCAAACACATCATAGATTTTGACGCGCAATTCTATATGCCGTCAAAACATTTTCTAAATAAAAATATTGACACCTTATATTTCAATCTTGGTGTAATATGGGCCATGACCATACTGCTGACCCTGACCCTGTACTATGAAGTATTGAGAAAAATTGTTGACGGATTGAGTAATATTTCTAACCCGCTGCCAAAGCGCATGTAGTCCATGTTTTTCTTTCTCTCTAAAACACTTAACTATCTGATGATGCCCCTGGTAATCATCACTTCATTACTTGTTATTTCAACTCTACTTAAAAATAAATGGAAAAAAAGATGTTTTATATCAGGGCTCGTGCTTCTGCTTCTGTTCTCCAATGAATTTATAGCCAATGAACTGATGACGGCATGGGAGATCCCAGCAACACCTTACCAGGCAATAGAAAAAAAATACAAATGGGGAATTCTTTTAAGTGGCGTGGCCAAAGCAGGAATGAAACCTGATGACAGGGTTTATTT
Organism: Flammeovirgaceae bacterium UBA2338; assembly: GCA_002344795.1. Lineage (GTDB taxonomy): Bacteria > Bacteroidota > Bacteroidia > Cytophagales > Cyclobacteriaceae > ELB16-189. The sequence continues at coordinate 30,350 of DDUM01000003.1, forward strand.
TAGTCGTGGTGCAGATCGTGTTGTGCACACGGTACAACTTTACAAGCTTGGAATAATTGAAAAGGTTTTGGTTACTGGAGGAAGTGGGCGATTGCTGGATATTGGCGAAAGAGAGTCCAACGACTTAGCCGATGTGATGGTATTGATGGGTGTCGACCCAGGGGATATCATTATTGAAAGCGAATCAAGGAACACCCATGAATCCGCAGTTGCTGTTAAGAACATATTATTAAGTAACGCCCAACCCAGCGATTGTATTCTTATAACATCCGGCTATCATATGCGCAGATCAATAGGGTGTTTTAATAAGGTTGACTGGAAGATGGACACATTTAGTGCAGATTTTCTCTCTCATCCCCGATCTTATACCTTTGACACGTTGTTTATCCCAAAAACTGATGCGCTGATTGTTTGGCAACATTTAATTAAAGAAATCATTGGGTATATTTCATACACCGCAGTAGGCTACATTTAATACATCCACTTGAAATTGCTCTGGAGAAAATTATGGGACAGACTGGTTGAGTTCCTAAAGCAAGGTATGTCACCAGAAAAAATGGCGCTTACTTGCGCATTGGGAGTAGTTGTGGGTATACTTCCCATATGGGGGGGTCACCACTTTTATTTGTTTATTGATAGCACCCGTATTTAGGATAAATATTGTAATGCTCCAACTGGTACATTATTTTGTATATCCACTCCAGCTCCTACTTATCATTCCATTTATTAAAGTAGGCACCTTTTTATTTGGTGTAAACCCAATGCCGTATGCACTAACCGAACTGATATCCATGTTTAAAATTGATTTTTGGGGTGAGCTAAAACAGGTGGGTTTTGCGATTGCCCTGGGTGTGGGTGTATGGGCTGTTGTATCTGTACCTCTTGGTATGGGCATTTACTTTATCTCTCATCATTTCTTTGTCAAGTGGCGAAAAGCCAATCAACGGGAATTAAAATCCCAGTAAAGCTTTTGCATATACGCTTTACCCAAGGCTTTTTCATAATCGGATGGATTGCCATCCTCCCTAATATAGTTTTCACCAATGGTGTCAAAAACATTCAATGTACTATCTGTTTTAAAACCATAACCATTGTTGTAAACAAAAACAGCAAATGGATTTTTATATGAGGCATCAAACATGTCGTGACTAAAAATAAACGATCTGTCGCGCATATCCACCTGTCCTAATATCGTATTGGCAATGTCTGCATGACAACCCAACGTACTCACCACCGTATCCTTAACAGTTAATGCGCCTCCTAACCATATCATTGGAATTTTGAAGCGCCTTGGGTTTTGTAACCCCTGGTTATCCGGAGAAGGATGACCATGGTCTGCGGTAATAACAACAAGCGTATTCTTCCACCAGTCAGTTTGCTTTGCTTTGTCAATAAAATCTCCTAACGATTTATCCGTATAATAAGCCGAATTCAGAAACTTACTCACAACGTCATCCCCCTCAATCGCGGTCTTCATGGGCACATCAAAGGGTTCATGGCTACTTTGTGTCATCATTACTTTAAAGAATGGCTCGCTGGAGGCTTCAGCCTCTTCAAAGACTCTTTCAAATACGTAATGATCATGCACCCCCCACTTACTGGTATTCAACTCCTGTGGAAAGTCCATACTGTGCGTGATGTGATCAAACCCCGCGTTGATCAAATAAGAACGGAAATTGGAGTAATCAATATTGTATCCATAAGAAAATTCGGTGCGATAACCTGCCTTTTTGAATACCTGATTCAGGAATGGAAGGGATTTTGTTTTTTTAGGGTCTTTGATGATAGAAGTTTGAGGCTGTGAGGGATATCCATTTAAAATAGATACAATTCCCTTATCAGTTCGGTCTCCACTGGAATAGAAGTTATCAAATAGAATCCCTTCACTTACCAGTTCATTAATACGAGGTGTCACACCCGGCAATCCTCCTAAAGGTTCAATAAACCTGAAGGTGTAACTTTCTAAAGCAATCAAAATAATGTTTGGCCTTTTGGTATTAATTAAATAGTGAGTGGAGTCAAAAGGTGGGAACATTTTGGAGAAATACTCTTCGGTAGTGTCTCTATCAAAAAAGTTATCGGAATAACGAAGTTTGTTCATTTTCTGAACAGCGTACCCAAAATTCCAAACCACATTTACCGCTGCATGGTTTGCATACAAATTGGTATTATGAAAGTAGACAAAGCCCGTGTTCATTGGTGCCACACCCAGACTTCCTCTTATGGGGAGGATAAGAAAGACGGTTGCTCCCAACAGGGCAGGAAATGCCAACCATGACGTTCTGGTTAGTTTTTCAAACTTTGGCTTAAAGATTTTAAAAACAACATAACTTAATCCCACCGTTGCCACCAACCAAAACAAAACAAGCAAAATGGATTTCCAAAAATCTCCAGAACTGGCAGCCTCTTTTCCGAAATATAAAATTGGAGTAGCATCAAGGCGAAAGCCCCAGTGGACATACAGCTCCGCATCCAAAACCACTATAAATGTGGTTAAAGCGATTAGGATGATCTGATATGGA
>DDUM01000047.1 GCA_002344795.1 Flammeovirgaceae bacterium UBA2338
ACCCTTGAAGAAGACGTAACCAGCTTAAACGAGGTGGTAGTAACGGCCTTGGGTGTTTCGCGCGACAAGGCTTCACTGGGGTATACCGTTCAGGAACTCCGCTCTGATGCTGTCACCACCAGCGGAAACTCAAATCTGCTGGATGCGGTAAATGGAAAGCTTTCGGGTGTACAAATACAAAATTCTGGTGGTCAGCCGGGGAGCGGTACAAGCGTTGTTATTCGTGGATTCTCGTCTATTAGTTTCAATAATCAACCTCTATATGTAATTGATGGAATACCCGTTAATAACGAAACAGTGGGAACGGAGGGTACACCTACCTCCAACAGAGCCATTGACATTGATCCCAACACAGTTGAATCCCTGACTGTTCTCAAAGGACTTGCGGCCACCTCGTTGTACGGCATCAGAGCTGCAAATGGGGCTATAATCATTACCACCAAAAAAGGAGTCCCGGCAAAAAAAGGGCTTGGTATTGAGTACTCTTTTAGGACTTCAGTTGAGCAGGTTAATAAACTTCATGAGATCACCGACAATTTTAGCAGGGGCAGCTCAGGGCCATACGATAACGCTACGCTATGGAGCTGGGGGCCTGCATTAGCTGGCAATCCCACCTTTCCGGGTACGGCTGGTTCAGGAACTACACTGAGTGACTTGAACGGAGATGGTGTAGCGGAGGATGTTTCAGGATTACGCATTCCGTCCTATAAAGATAATTACAAGCGATTCTGGAATGATGGAACCACCAACCGGCATAACCTTGCGTTGACTGGGGGTAATGAAAAGACATCTTATTACGCAAACATTTCTGCACTAAATCAAACTGGTATAGTGCCATCGGTCAACTATGATAAATATTCTTTTCTTGTCAACGGTAGTACCAGGCTCAGTGACAAGATTATGGTAAGTAGCAAAATGAATTACATAAATACTGGTGGTAAGCGCTTGCGTCAGAGTGGAGTCGATCCCCAAACCGGATTGAGGGGCCCCAATGGTATCCTTGCAACGTTTCCGTTTTGGAATAGTTTCTGGGATGTAAACTCCTATCCGTATAAAGATGCAAATGGAGATAAAGTATGGTTTACCAATGGCGCAACTCATCCTCAGTGGATTGTAAATGAAGAGGGAGAAGACTGGCGAGTCAACCGATTGATAGGAAACATGAAGTTCGATGTGCAAATAAAGGAGTGGATGAAGCTTACCTGGAATGTCGGGATTGATACCTACAGTGATGTAAGAACCGCTGCCCGGCCCATAGGCTCCACTGAAAGTCCCAACTTGATGGGAGATATAAACGAATTTCGTTTGACAAGCAGGGACATTACAAGTGATTTTATCATATCAGGCAATGTAAAGCTGAACAGCAAACTTGACTTGAGTTATCTGGTCGGAAATAACTATTATCGATGGAATCAAGATGGTATAAATAGTACCGGAACATCTTTTGTTATAAGGGATTTTCTCGATATTTCCAATACCGTAACACAGAATGTTACACGAAGGGATGATGGAAGAATATTGATTGGTGCCTATGGGGATGTAACATTTGGTTACAACCATATGCTGTACCTTGGCCTCACGGGACGCAACGATTGGTCATCCACTTTGCCTGAAAATAATAATAGCTTTTTTTACCCATCAGCTAATCTTGGGTTCATTGCCTCTGAGATGTTAAAAGCCAACTGGCTTTCCTTTCTAAAATTGCGAACTTCACTCGCCAGGGGAGCCAACGATGCGCCCACGCAAAGCCTAAATAACATTTATTTAAAGAACGATCCTAATATATTCGGAGTACCCAGATTTTCCCAAAGTACACTTTTGAGAAATCCTAATTTGAAGCCAGAGCGAACGTCCGAAATTGAAGTCGGGTTTGAGTCACTTTTTCTTAATAACCTTATTGGTTTGGATTTTTCTTACTACTCACGTCTCAGCGAGGATCAGATTATTCAGGTACCTGTCACCACGGCAACAGGCTATTCATTTAAATTGGATAACCTGGGGTCAGTAAGCAATAAAGGTATCGAGATGACATTATCCATCAATAATCCAATTAAAGTAAGCGACCTTGTATGGAATACCAATTTCAATTTTTACCGAAATCGGGGAAGGGTTGAAAAAATAGCGGATGGGCGTGATTTGGTTATTTTGGGAAGCGGAACCGAACTATGGGCTCAAGCCCTGGTGGTGGCCAAAGTGGGCGAGCAGCCTGGTGCGCTTTATGACTATCCTTACCAGCGCTATGGAGTCTCTGAGAACGATCCCAATTATCTGAATGCGCCAATTGTCGTGGATGCAAATGGTCAGCCGTTGCGAAATAGCCAAAGGGTGATCATGGGTAACGTAAATCCTGATTGGATATTGGGTATATCTTCGAGCTTAACTTACAAAGGAGCTAAATTTGGCTTCACACTCGAACGAAAACAGGGCGGAGATGTAGTCAATGGTTATGGTGCGCAACTTGTTTATTCAGGGTTGGCAAAGAAAACAGAGGAGAGGTTTTATTCATCCACCGATGCTCTTGCGAATGCCACCCGCAGCTGGGGTGGTGTGTTTGCCGATGGCAGCCCAAATACCCTTTCTGCACCGCTCACGACTCCGTTTTGGCAAAATACCTACCGGAGAGTGGGTGAAAATAATATCGAAGATGCTTCATGGTGGAGGCTCCGGAATATCTACTTAGGCTATTCATTACCGAAGGCATGGCTTAACAGACTGTTTATACAGGAACTTGAAATCACATTCACTGCACGTAACGCATGGCTCAAAACCGCCTATTCAGGTAATGACCCTGAGATCAGTGCTAATGGGGTAGGCAACATTCAGGGTTTTGACGATTTCGTTTTCCCGAATACGAAGTCCTTTGAATTGGGTGCACGCGTTAAATTTTAGTATCTGTGAAATGCAAAATAGTATGAGCGTTAAAATTGACAACTCTAAAATTCATTACACATGAAAAAATCATTGAAAATATTATTTATAATAACAGGAATGCTGGTCAGTGTAAGCTGTGATCAGACATTTGAGGAGATCAATAAAAATAAGAATAGCCCGGAAAATGTTTCTGTGAATGTACTTCTTCCTGCAGCAATGTATACACAATTTGATAACTTCGGAGGAAGACGGGAAGGTTTCATGGGTACTTTTACCCAACATTTTGCGGGCTTTTATACATCAGGCGTCAATGCAGATCAATACGTAATTGACAACAATAGTTTTAGCTTTCTTTTCACAAGCCTATATTCTGGTCCTTTAAATTCCTATAAGGATATTATTGCACGTGCAGAAAAAGAAGGATCATGGCATTATGCAGGTGTGGCGAAGGTATTGACAGCACTTGCCTTAGGCACACTAACCGATGTGTATGGAGAAATTCCATGGAAGCAAGCGCTTGACCCAGACAATGTTTTTCCCGCCTATGACACACAGGAATTCGTCTATTCTGAAATTCAGCGGCTACTCGCGGAGGCCATTGTTGACTTGGGAAAAAATTCCTTCCGGTCATTGTCAGAAGGAGATTTTGTTCGCAGTGGGAATGTAGATGCATGGGTTGGCATTGCGAACTTATTGGCTGCGCGTTACGCCAATCATTTAAGTAAAGTCGATCCGCCCGGTAGTGCAACGGCAGCTTTAGCATTTGTAGATGCCGCTAAGGCTGCAGGCATAAGTTCCAGTACGGATTTAAAAATGAGATACGAAGGAACATCTCAAATTTCGAATCGATGGTATACTTTGTGGCAGGATCCGGCTATCGTTGCATCCGAGAATCTTTTGGATATTCAAGTGGCACAGGACGACCCAAGATTAGAATCATACTGGTCGCCCAACGATTCTCAGACTGGTACATATATCGGATTTGTTGCGAAGCCAAACGGTACAGGAGCCGAACAACCCATTTCTGCTGTAGGACCTGAAGGGTGGTATGGTAAACCTAATTCGGATCATATGGTTGCCACCTATTTCGAGCTGCTCTTCATTGAGGCAGAGGCTGCATTTCGTCTTAACGATCTTTCCAGAGCGGCAGCAGCCCACAATGCGGCCGTGAAAGAACAAATTGAACTAGTGGTTAACGACCCGACTGATCCAAGAATAGCCACCTATTTGGCTTCCTACGCAAATGAAACAGGTGCAACTATCTCCATGGAAAAAATAATGACAGAGAAGTGGAAAGCTATGTTTACCATGGAGGAGGAAACTTGGACAGATATGAGAAGACATAATTTTCAGTATCCAAATTGGATAAGTATTCCAAAGAAGAATGATGGAACACCTATAGCTTCGGAGTACATAAGAAGGCTACTTTATCCTCAAGATGAACTGGATAAAAACCCTGAAAATGTTCCGAAGGTTGCGGGTATTTTCGAGCGACTCTGGTGGGATAAGTAGGTTTTAGAATACTTATCTATTGATACGTGGGCACAATTAAATTTGTGTTCCACGTATCTTAAGGAGATAAAGATACGTTGGACTAGCAGCCCTTGGTCAGTGTGTCAAAATTGAGCGAAGTTAAAGCGGGACTTATTATGGACAGACCAGCTATATTTTGAAATTCCCCCCTATATTTGCACTAACATGCGATTCAGAGACCTCATTATTTATCTTTTTTTAACCTGTTATGCAGGGGCGCTTACGCATAGTGTAGTACCTCACCATCACCACGAATCCTCTGAGGAACTTGAAAATCATAGCCACAACTCAGGAGATAAAGATCCACCACAAAAACAGCAAGGAACCGCTCATTTTCTTAGCCACACAACCAATGTTGATGTTCTTGTATCACAGGTATCAACAGTAAAACTCTTCAAAGTAAAGGCAATCGCTGCTGTAACTCGTTGCGTAGCACAACTTTTTGAAAATGCGCGATATAGTCCACCGGTTTTTCATCCACCGGCTAACCAAAGAGTTGCCCACGATTCCTATTTTTCTTCTCCCGCTCTAAGAGCACCCCCATCGGTTTAAGTCTTAGCATTCTGAATGCTATTGAGTAAGCGCCCGTAAAAGGCGATATATTTTCCCTTTTTCAATACTTAAACCAAGTAAACATGACAGGGCACAGCACCTATATTCCTGCGCTTAGATACAATTGGCTGACTCAATTTTATGATTGGATTCTTAGCACTTTTTTGCGTGAGCGTACTTTCAAGTCTGTATTGATCGAGTCCATCAGGGCAGGCAGCCCTAAACATATTCTCGACATAGGATGTGGTACATGCACGCTCTCTCTAATGATCGAGGAAGCATTTCCAGAAGCCTGCATAAGCGGCCTCGATGGAGACCCTGTTGTATTGGCAATTGCAAAGAAAAAATTAACAAAGGCTCATTCAAAAATCAAGCTTGTTCAGGCAATGTCCTACAGTATGCCACTTAGCAGCAACCTGTTTCATGTCGTCACTTGCAGTCTGATGTTACATCATTTAAATGCAGAGGCTAAAGCCAGCACACTGAGAGAATGCTATCGGGTATTGCAACCCAATGGAACGATTGCTGTTGCCGACTGGGGAAAGCCTTCTAATTTTCTAATGAGGCTTGTTTTCTATTTGGTTCAGCTGCTCGATGGCTTTGAAACGACAACTGACAACGTAAAGGGAAATATCCCCTCATTTATTGAAAAGGCAGGATTTAGTGAGGTAAAGGAGTTAAAGAAGGTTGATACGTTTTTGGGAACAATTTCGATCTACCAAGGCCTAAAAAAATCAAAAGAAATAATTCTGTAATCAATTAAAACTTAAATGTTAATAACTATGAAACGAATATCATTAATGTTTTTGGTCGTGCTGTTTAGCTCGACTGCATTTGCTCAACACGATCATGCCAAACATGGCGAGCAACAAAAGCAAGAAAATATGGTAATGTTTAAAGATAAAAAAATGGGCAATGCCTATGAGCATTACTTACATCTAAAAGATGCCCTTGTAGCTTCCAACCAGGCGGATGCCAAAAAGGCAGCTGATGACTTGCAAAAATCTTTGGTTAATGTAACTGACGGTAAAATGGTAGCAGACGAAGCCGCTAAAGTTGCCAATGCCGCTAGCCTTGAAGATCAGCGAAAAGCATTCTCAGGTGTAAGTGACATGATGGCCATGTTAGTAAAAGGTGGAAAACTTTCTATGGGCATGCTTTATCTCGAATACTGTCCAATGGCCAACAATAATAAGGGTGCATATTGGCTTTCCAACGAAAAGGAAATCAGGAATCCCTACTTTGGCAACGGTATGCTGACGTGTGGATCTGTAAAAGAGATGATTCACTAATCCTTCAATTTAACGAACAACTATTAAAGTTAATAACATGAAAAACTACAAGTTAATTACCCTGCTTCTTTTATTGTTTGGCATATCGGGAACTACCCTGGCGCAATCTGATGCGGACGAAGTTAAACAGGTACTTGCGCGCTACAAAAAGGCCTTGGAAAGTTTGAACGTAGACGGAACGGAGGTTTTGTTTACGAAAAACAGTCAAGTCATTGAATCAGGTAAAGTTGAGGGAACCTACGAAGATTATCTCGCGCACCATATTGGACCAGAACTGGATCATTTCAAATCCTTTCAATTTGAAAACTATAAAGTTGAAGTTACCGTAACCGGTGACTATGCTTTTGCAGTTGAGACTTATAACTACACCATCGTTCTAAAAAAGGACAATACAGAAATCAAGCGAACGGGAGTGGCTTCATCTTTTCTAAAAAGGGATGATAATGATTGGAAAATTATGCACATGCACAATTCGTCCCGCAAACCAAAATAGAGCATTTAAACTGTAGAATAATGAAAATACTTATCATAGGCTTGATTGTAACTGTATTTACCTCAAGCCAATCCATTGCACATGATGGAAATCATGAAACGGATTCTGTAAAAACGGATACTACGATGGTGGGAGCACAATCGCACGGAAGTGACCCAACCCATAATGATGATCATGAGATGGCTGTCAAGGGATCAAAAGTCGAAGCTGGTCTGGAAGATTTTCCCACGCTGCATCCGCTCATAGTTCACTTTGCGATCGTACTGATCATTGTAGCCGCTGGAATGCAGCTGGTCAACTTATGGTTATTGAAACCTGAATTGGCGTGGATTACCGGAGCCATTTTACTGGCAGGAGTTTTGGCAGCATGGCTGGCCTCGAAGAACTTCCATCCACATACCCATGGCTTAACCGCACAGGCTCAGGCGGTTTTGGATCAGCATGACAAGTGGGCCGATTGGACAATCAACTCCGGGTTAATTGCTTTGGTGCTGCAGGTTACCAATCTCTTTGTATTTAAAGGGAAGCGGTGGGCCGCTGGTATGGTCGCCTTGGTATTGCTGGTCTCTTCGTACAGTGTCTCCAGGGCAGGACATTATGGATCTCAGTTAGTTCATATAGAAGGAGTTGGGCCGCAAGGTAAATTTCTGGAAATGGATCACTGACCTTCAATATAAATCGGATTTAGTAATGAAGCATGATAAGTTAATAGTTGAGAATTACCCTAAAATCATTATTGCGTTTTTTGTCGCTGGCTTTTTGGTTCAGCCGGTCAGCGCACAGAATGATACCACAGTATACAATCTCACGATAAGTGAAAAGACCCTGAATATTACGGGGAAAGACCGCAGGGCCTTGGCCATTGATGGTCAGATACCGGGCCCCACACTTCGCTTTAAAGAGGGTGATTATGCAGTAATTTATGTTAAGAATGAGCTAGATGAAGAAACTTCTGTACACTGGCACGGTCTCATATTGCCCAACTTCTACGATGGAGTACCTTATCTGACTACACCTCCGATAGAACCTGGCCATATGCAAAAGTATGAGTTTCCTTTGGTGCACAATGGAACCTATTGGTACCATTCGCATACAGGGCTTCAGGAGCAACTCGGTGTTTATGGCTCCATTGTCATAGAGCCAAAAGAACTAAAATTTGAATACGACAAAGATTTGGTACTGGTTTTCTCAGACTGGACAGATGAAAATCCGATGCATGTATTAAAAAACCTTAAGCGTAGAAATGAATGGTACTCGATCAAGCGGAATACAGTAACCCCACTTGGAAAAGTCATAGCCAGAGGCGGTTTGGGCGCCCAGCTAAACTTTTGGAAACAACGAATGCCCGGGGCAGATATCGCAGACGTTTACTATGGAGCATTTTTGACCAATGGCACACAGATAAAAGAGTATCCAGAGTTTAAGCCTGGAGAAAAGGTAAGGGTCAGAATGATAAACGCTTCTGCATCCACGTATTATTGGATAACATTTGGTGGTGGCGATCCAACCCTGATCTCTGCTGATGGAATTGACGTGGTGCCTGTCAAAAAAGAGAAGTTGCTTTTTGCAATCGCAGAGACTTATGATTACCTGATAACCATTCCTGAAAGCGGTAAACTAGAAATTCGTGCTTCTTCGATGGACGGAGCAGGACAGACCTCAGCCTATCTGGGCGAAGGCGAATTGCTCAAAGCTCCACATGTGCCAAGACCTGACTATGTTGGCATCATGAAAGCCATGTCAAAAATGGACATGAAAATGGGTGCACCAGCCATGATTTTTAATCCTAAAAAGAATGATGGGTTGGAAAAAATGAAGAAGTATGGTATGCAAATGAAAGGTGATATGAATTCCATGAATATGCCCGATGACACTAAAAAGAATGATATGGAGGGAATGGATATGCCATCCATGAACAAAATGGATAGTACTCAAAAAGGAATGACCGGCATGGATCATGGAAGCATGAAAATGAGCCAGGGGAAAGATGAATCGGTTCTAGTGGGCGCAGGTATGGGTCCGGATAAAACTTACGATTTTCTAAAGTCGGCAGAACCTACGAACTACGCTACCGACAAGCCTGTCCGTGAAATCAAATTCACTCTAAATGGAAACATGTGGCGTTATATATGGAGTATGAATGGTAAACCCCTCGCAGAAGCTGACAAAATCAAGATCAGTAAAGGAGAGGTAGTACGCATTACAATGACGAACCTGACCATGATGAACCATCCTATGCACCTGCACGGACATTTCTTCCGGGTGATTAACGAGAATGGCGAATACTCACCCCTCAAACATACGTTAAACGTAGCGCCTATGCAGAGTATTACTATTGAATTTGATGCAAACGAATATGGTGATTGGTTTTTTCACTGCCACATACTTTATCACCTTGAAGCTGGAATGGCCCGGGTTTTTAGTTACGGAACACCCAGAGGTCCAAAACTTCAGCGCTATCCTCTTTCTACCCTTATTAAGGAAACCAATAAATATTATTCCTGGGGAACGGCTTATGGCGCCAGTCATATGTCATCTTTAGAGTTGGTCTCCTCAAATGTCAGAAATCAGTGGAACCTCGGTGCAGAAATTGGATGGAATCAAAACTTTGAAGCAGACTTTTCTTACGAAAGATATTTAAGCGATTATTTTAGGGTTTATGGTGGTGTAAATGTGGAAAATGAAACCCCGGAAAGCTTAGATCAATTCAAGTCTGTTGCACAGGTAGGTATTCGATACTTGTTACCTTATTTCATCAATGCAGATCTAAGCATAGATAATCAGTTGCGACCACAAGTGCGGTTTACTGCAGAGTATTTGATATTCAGAAGAGTAGCAATATTTGGACGTTATGAATACCGATCAGACTTTGGTGCGGTGAATACCCTGGAAGCGGGTAAATCCTATGCCTCCGAGCAAGTATGGAACGCTGGTATAGACTATGTAGTCTCACGAAACTTCTCGCTCACTGGTACTTACGATAACCGATTTGGCGGGGGCGGAGGATTGACATGGAGGTTTTAGGATATTCCATCCAAGAGGATTGAAAATGAAAACCATCAAAACCAAAATAGAACCAGATAATTACCTGGCACCACACTTCATTAGTCGCAGTAACTGGTTGAGAGCAGCTGTACTTGGTGCCAATGACGGGATGTGTCCGGATCATCGATCATATTTTGATGCGGAACATTAAACAGAACTTGTTTTTTGCATTTGTTTACAACACACTAGGCGTTCCAATTGCTGCAGGCATCCTTTTCCCTTTTTTTTGGAATCCTTTTTTTAAGTCCCATGCTGGCAGCAGCAGCGATGAGCCTGAGTTCTGTAAGTGTGATTGTAAATAGTTTGAGGTTGAGATAATGTCGTGTCGAGCTCAGGAAGGAAAAACGGTTTAGGTAATAGCTTAGGTGCACACAAATACTTGTAGAGCTATCAATTTCACCCACCAAGCAAAGTTTGGCCTGTTGCGCCACATTGTCAAGGGCAAGCAAGTGACGATCTTCAAATGCCTGCCTAAATTTAAATCGTCACCCTTGACAATGTGTCTTAACATGCCTTTTTGCTGCTTGCCGGATTGAAATGGATTGGTTTGCTCACTAGAGAGGGGACCAAGGAAATTATACTTAAATTTTTTGTTGATTGAACTTATTAACAATGAGTAGTCTGTACAGATACGAACTCGATTTTATTTCCAGACTAATCGGAGTAAACAATGGCATGGCAAAATATCAGCAACAGGAGGTGCCTGCGGAATGGAAATGTTGGCACTCATGCAAAAACAAGTAACTTTTATTTATCGGTATGTCCTGACTTATATTGGATTCCAAGGATACGTGATCGATCACTTCTCTATTCGAAATAACCCCTCATTGCAGCCCTTCATAGAGATCGCATAGAGTGAAGAATGGTTTCTTGATTTATCCCAATTATCAAGATTACTGAGAGAAAGCTAGCGTGTTGTCTTTCTTTTAATCCTGGTACAATTTAGGCATTTGAAGCAATGAGCTGGCAAGGAACTACGGCATAAACACACAGTCACCCCCACTTGCCATTTATTCCGTTCCTCCTTGCGCAAATTTCTTCAAAAGCCTTGGGGTGCACCATAATTAAACCAAATGATTATGGAAACTACAAAACACAAAAAACACTATCAAGTTGCCGAGATTCAACTAAGCTACAAGTCCAATGTAAAGGCTTCATTAAGGCCTAAGATCAACAATTCGAATGATGCATTCAATGTATTCTTGGAAAATTGGGATGACACAAAGCTTGAGTTCGTGGAACAATTTAAAGTTATGTTAACAAACCGAGCCAATAGGGTTCTGGGTATTTTTGAACTCTCAACTGGAGGAGTAAGTGGAACAGTAGCAGATCCCAAATTGATCTTTGCAGCCGCTATCAAGGCGAATGCTTGTGGGATTATTTTGGCTCACAATCATCCATCAGGGACAACTCAACCCAGCCAATCTGACATAGCCCTTACAAAGAAGATTAAAGAGGGAGGGAAGCTGCTTGAGGTTCAACTTTTGGATCACATCATAGTCACTTCAGAAGGGCACTATTCATTTGCTGATGAAGGCCTTATCTGAATGTTTACAAGGAAATGGCTCAATAGAAATTGAATGCAATTGGGTCATTTTCTTTTAGTTAAAACCTTACAAAATTCTTATTTTTAAACAATGAATTCGTTCTCAAACAACTGCAAATTGGATCAAGTTTTCACTGGGTACCAATTCGGTGACCAAGTAGACTTGATTGTCACAAGAAATTGATAATGAGTGAGTTATGAAGTGAGTTCCGTTCCCAGCGGGATCACAAATCATCAAAAAATCCTGGCGGTCTTCCGTCAGGATTTTTGATTGAAAAGAGCAGGGCAAGAAGTTTATCCCGATTGGCAAGACTGGTGTGAAGGCACATCGGGGAGCCCCAGTGGGATCACTTTGGGTGAAAAGGAGTTAATACCTAAAGGCCTTACCCACCAAATCTCTTTCAGCTTTTGAGATTCCTAATTTCTTAGCCACAGTAGGCCATTCACCAACAGCCTTTTTAGCCTTCTCTATTATTATCCCGGCATTCTTCTTTTCAACCCTGAAATAAGGCGCAACCTCCATTGCTAATTCCAGATCAAGGGCATTGTCTTTTTCAGAAATATTGAGGCTCAATCCGGTTCCTGTTTCCACAGGATTGATGTCGTAGGCAGGAGAGAGGACCCAACCATTGGTGGTCAACACAAAACCATGATTGCGTAAATGGTCGTCCGTATTGCTCACACTTATATAAAACACAATACGTCTCCACAACTCTTCCAGATCATGATCAACCTGGGCACCATGCCTGGTAATAAACTCAACAAGATCAAGATAGCTTACCCCGCTTTGTTGGTTCGTTCCGTCTGTATGGCCGAGTAAGGTCATGGCGGAGGCGAAGTGCGTTCGATCGCCTTTTTCGTTTCTGTCAAATCGCTTAGTTAAGAATGTATGTTGTTTGCTGTAATAAACGCCAGTCATGGCATCTGCTACATCCAAGCCTGCAATTACAGCTAATTCATGTACAACCATCTCCCAGGCACCTATGTCCTTATGATCATTTTTGCTGGGAAATTTTGCAATCCACAATTGACCCTTACCATCCAGCACGCTGGCTTTAGGTCTTGCACCTCCTAAAGATGAGCCTGGTGCCATTAGCATATTAAGCCATTTCAACTTTTCATCGTCATCTGTATTATCATCTTCCACCAATAAACTAGCTTGTTCCAATTCACTTATCGAAGCCCAGGGTGGCGTTGCCATAGTTTTATTGTCGTTGAGAAAAGGCCCTTCTTCATGATCCTTAAACCTTATTGCGCCCATCCTATGACCATCAAAAACACCAAGTAGATAATCTGTTTCGAAGAGCGTGTTAGGTTTTCGTTCTTCTTTCCTTGCTATGGCAGCTTCACGCCTTTCCATCAGTACCCTTCCCCATCGATCTGGTGAGGAGTCCAGGAAAATACCAAAGTTGCTTTTCCCTTCCGGTAGGTATTGCTGTCCAGTGTATAGTTGAAGATCGGGATCAAGATTTTGAATATGTTCGGATTTCAACCAGTCATCATCATATTCGAAGGAGAATATTTCTTTGCCGCGGGCTCTGGTGGAATGTAACGTCCCCATCAAGGTAGGTTTTGGCAAACCGATCCAATCGGCAAATACGAGTATGGCTTTTTTTGCCATTGCTATTTGGTTTTCTTTGGTGCTCGTTCCTTCACCAGTAGTTTGGCATCTTGTAACCGTCTTCCGAGGGGATCATCCCCGGCAACCTTCAAAAGATCGCGTTCCAGACCAAGTACAAAGAGTACCTGAACATAGGAACCCATCGCTACATTAGGGGAACCCTTCTCAATGGCCCAAAGTGTTGTCCGGGCAATATTGGCTCGTTCTGCAACCTGCTCTGTGCTTAGCTTTCTGCGAAGTCGTGCTAGTTTAATATTTTCTCCTAATTCAGCCATAATTTTCAGGTTCTTAGGCAATAGTAAGGGTTTACGACTCATAATGTTTGTTATAATGTACAAATGTATAAATAATGTTTATAATAATAAACATTATTATCAAGTTTTATGAATGCTTGCTACCGCTCGCATTGGATCTAAATTGAAAGGCAATAGCATTTATAAAGTTTGTTGCTGACAAATAACGGGTGGGGATTCGGTTCGTCAACAATTGCTTTACTCGTTAAGTATCCGATTTTAAGGTTATTAAGAAAAACACAGATCCCAGTGGGATCACATTTTAGAATCAAAAACAAACAGCCCCTCAAAATTAACTTTGAGGGGCTGTTTGTTTATAGAAGACGTTCTGAAATGACTAATTATACTCTCTTTATTGTATTACACACGCCCCTCCTGCACATGCCGCTTCAGCTTGTAAATCAGTGGCATCATCAGGCTCGTAAATCATGGCCAGGTTTATATTCCTCAGTGATTTTTCTAATTCTTCATAGTGTTCCTGGCTAATGTCCTCAAAAGGAGGTTGCTTGTAATTTCCATTGTCGTAAGGAAGAACGCTCAACCCATTGTAGGAGGCCTTGTTTTCCCACATCCATTCTCCCACTTCTTTCCACTCATTCTCTTTTATCGATACTGTAGCTGATACATTATTGGCATTGTATCCCAACCGATAACCATTGCGAACCCATTCCATATTAAAGCTTTTAACCCTTTCAAGCATGTCCATGGCACTCTCTGTTCTCAATATACTCCCCTCAGGTGCCTTTTGTGGAATACACACAATGGCTTGCTTGCTGTTGAGTAAGTCGTCTTCAAGTAGCTCGGGGTGATTGTCACGCAAGTACTCATACAGGGCTTCATTTTTTCCAATTCTCATTCTTCTCAGATAATAATCGTTATGCCAAGCATGTATGCCTGATGAGGTTCCGAGTACCAATGAACTGGTACCTGATGGCTTTATGGTAGTACAACGGGCAGCAAACTCAATCCCAATCTTTGCAGTAACTTCCACATTGACATGCTTTACTTCATCGGCTGCTTCTTTTAAATCTAATTTGGCGACTCTTCCACTTGCAATACCAGTCATCCCTACTCCGATGAGTGCATCTTGCTCTGTTGTTTTTTTCCAAATTTCGCGGAGGTAATGAAAATCTGTAAAGCCAGCCTGAAGTGTGCCCAAGAAACCAGCTGCTCTGGCGCGTGAATTTAATTCTTCCTGAGTTGTAACATCGGAAACATTAATCTCACACAAGTTGCAAAATTGAAAAGGACGAAGGGCTATCTCACAACACGGGTTAGTGCCCCAGTCAGGATGATTGGTAAAGTAGAATCCAGGCTCACCTGTTCCAGATAGTTCAATTTTTTTCCAAAGTTCAAAAAACTCTTCTTGTGTAGTTTCCTCTCTGGGTAGCACAGCCGAGTTATTGGCTCTCCCACGTTGCTCATTAAGTTCCCACCAGTTTCCAAATTTGCATGTAAGCATTTCTTCATCATCCAGGGTGAACAATGATATCATTGCCGATCTTCTGATACCACCCGCCAAAACAGCATTGGCGATATGACACATCAGGTCGTGACATTCCAGAGAAGATAAATGTTCTCCATTCTTTTTGCGATCTAAAATAGCAGTCATATGCGCATGACATACCTTAAGAGGCTCAGGCCCGGGAGCCTTACCTCCGGCTGTTACTAATCTTGCACCTTTTGGCCTGATGTCCGAGTAGTCGAAGTCTGGGAATGCCTTGCTTTGTCCAAAGTAGGCTTTCATGATCATCTTAATTGAATCGGCCCAACCCTCAAGGCTATCTCCAATTAAAAATCTTCTGTGCTTTACAGCTTTTTTTATAGGAGGCAGCTCGGAAATATGATGTTGTTGTACAGAAAACCCAACGCCAGTTCCTCCTAATAAAAGAAACATTGCTTCGGAAAATGCCCTTATGTCATCTACAGGCAGATAAGCACAGTTGTAGATTCGGCTATTATTCCTTGCAATAGATGGGCCAGCAAATTGCATGGCACGCATAGAAGGGAGCACTTTTTTTGCTACTACCCACTTCATATTCTCATGGATTTCCTCCTTTAGTTGTGGGTATTTTTCAACCATCATGGTTTCGTACCGTTCACATATTTCGGGCCATTGCTCCCGTCTTTGAAGCTCAGGTATATACCGAGCATACTTCATGTAGATAACTATGTCACTTAAGATTTCCTGATTGAGTTCCATGGGTTGTTGGGTTTTAAGTTTAAAAAATAGGATGATATATAATGTACAATTAAGTCTTTATGTGAAACATGCCTCTTTTTCAAGTTTAAGGGCTGCCGGGTATAAAATATTGTTTTCAATAGCTAAAATACTTTTTAACGTACTTTTCAAAGTTTGTAACTGATTGTATAGGGTATTGAACGACTGGCAGGTGTTTTTTGGAACTTTGAAGTTTCGACTTGCTTTTTTAATGTCTCTCATTCCCTTGAATATTTTATCATGTTCAGCTTTCATTACCTCAATAGGGTATAACAGGCGGAATAATGTTTTCACTTCTTGAGATTGACCTTTACTTAAGTTGACAATATTTTGTATAGCTGGGAATATTATCATTTCTTCAGTATACATGTGTTTTTCTAATTCTTCTTTCACCTCATCAAATGATGTTTTGATCTTATTTAGTTCAGTCCGGTTTGAGCCATATTGGGTTATGACCTGATCAAATGTGATGTCTATTTTTTTAATTAATTCTTTTATTAGTGAATGTTGTTTTAGATGAAGTGAATTGACCAACTGATCTGGTGACCAGGTTGATATATCAAAATATGGATGACCTGTATGGTAGGCGTGCAACAATTCCTTTTTTACCATTTCGCTACAAACCCCTTTTCTGCGACAGGCTTCTTCGAATTCTACCTGTTCGCCAAGTAGCTGATTCAGGCGGAATTTTTTTAGCGTCTTAATTGTAGTGGGGTCAATATTGAAAATATCGTCTACAGTCATTATTTGTGAAAGAATTTCTTCGCTACTTTTAGCAACAATAATAAAGGATAAAACGATCTTTTAATAGTCAAAAAGTGAAAAAAAGCGATTGTTGAAGACAACGCGCTATTTATACTAGATTTTCACTTTACTTCAATCTTTAGAGAGGTAAATGAGGCGCTGAAGGGTCTCAATTTCTTCCTGCTTTCTCGTAAGATCCTTTCTGATCTTTGTAAGTGGTTCTCCCTTTAAATTGGCTAATTCCAATGAAACTTTGTACATCAATTCCTCGACAGCCTCCAAAAGAAGCGCCTGGTATTTTTGATCTATTTTTATCATATCCGATAATTTTAGTGAAGTACGGGGAGTATAATTTAAGCAGTTATTTTCTCTGAAAGGTCATTATAAAAACCCTTGATAAAAATGATTTTGATCAACTGCGATATAGACTAAAGTCATTTTTTAGTGAATTGTTAGCAAACTGAGAAGAAAAAGATAATTTTGTCTTTTATTGTTTGGCAATGGATTCGCTTGTGCAGGCTAAAAGAAGGGAGGGCATTACCGAAGTCAATGACATTGAAAATGGTTGATCCCCTGAGATTGACAATACTTGAATGGATTGGAAAAAATAAAGGTCACCCTTTTTATAGAGTGCTACCTGACGCAAAAAAAAAATAGAATTACGATCAGATGAAAAAACAATTAATAAAACGTTCCTGGGCAGAACCTTATAAAATGAAAATGGTTGAGTTATTGAAAATGACAACCATTGCACATCGAAAAAAAGCAATTAAGGAAGCTGGCTACAATACTTTTTTATTGAAATCGGAGGACGTCTATATTGACTTGCTCACAGATAGCGGAACCAACGCTATGAGTGATCAACAATGGGCAGGGTTGATGATTGGTGATGAGGCCTATGCAGGAAGTAAGAGTTTTTTCCGGATGGAAAAGGCCATCAAGGAATACTATGGTTACAAGTACATTATACCCACGCATCAGGGGAGGGGAGCAGAAAATATACTTTCAAAAATTTTGATCAAGAAGGGTGATATTGTTCCTGGTAATATGTATTTCACTACTACACGATTACATCAGGAACTTGCTGGCGGAAAATTCTACGATATTATTGTGGACGAAGCCCATGACCCCAATAGTGAATTTCTGTTCAAAGGAAACGTAGATATTGATAAACTTGATATTCTGGTAAAAAAATATGGGGCAAAACGAATACCCTATGTAAGCATTGCCACCACCGTAAATATGGCGGGAGGACAACCTATAAGTATGAAGAACTTAAAGGAATTGAGGGTTTATACTAAGAAAAATGGAATTCGCATTATTCATGACATGACCCGTGTTGCGGAGAATGCTTATTTTATTCAACAAAGGGAGAAAGGATACGAAAAGAAATCAGTTAAAGACATTGTAAAAGAAATATGCTCACTTACGGATGGAGCCACTATGAGTGCCAAAAAAGATGCGCTGGTCAATATCGGTGGCTTTATGGCTATCAATGACTACGATATTTTTGAAGAGGCAAGAAACCTGGTAGTAGTTTATGAAGGATTACATACCTACGGTGGCCTCGCAGGAAGAGATATGGAGGCAATTGCTATTGGTATCGCTGAAAGTGTGAATGACCACCATCAGCGGGCGCGGGTAGGGCAGGTGGAGTACCTGGGTCATCAGATGGAATCGTATGGCATTCCCATTGTAAAACCCATTGGCAGCCATGGCATATTTGTGGATGCAAGGGCTTTTCTTCCTCATCTCACACAAGATGAATTTCCAGCACAGACGTTGGCTGCAGAAATTTACATTGATTCTGGTGTGCGCACCATGGAGCGTGGAGTTGTGTCTGCCGGGCGAAAGGCCAATGGAGAAAATTATTACCCAAAGCTCGAACTGGTTCGCTTTACGATGCCACGTAGGGTGTATACGCAAGCCCACATGGATGTAATCGCAGAATCGGTAGCCGCAGTGTATGAGAGAAGAAGTAAGATCAAAGGTTTGAAAATGGTGTATGAGCCAAAGTACCTTAGGTTTTTCCAGGCAAGGTTTGAGATTAAATCGTGAAGTGACTAATTAGCAAAACAGATACTGGAATGATACTTTGCCATAGTCATTCAATCTGAAACAAGCATGAAATTAGTAGCAGATGAAAATGATTCAATATGATTTCCATCACCAAGATTTTTAGATTCGAAGCAGCCCATGCCATTAATGAATATCCCGGCAGTTGCCAGCATATCCATGGACACTCGTATGAATTACAGGTAACTGTACAAGCGAGACAAGCAAGTGAAGATTTTATTCCTGGGTTGGGAATAATAATTGACTTTAAAGACCTGAAAATCCGGGTTCAGGAGGCAGTCATTAAAGTGTTAGACCATAAGTTGATTTTATCAAAGGCATATCTCGCAAAAACAAAGAATACCTTTTCATCTGATGAACTTGTTGTATTCGATTTTGAGCCTACTGCAGAAAACTTGTTAATTTTTTCTCGTAACCAAATTTATTCCTGCTTACCCGAACACGTTCAACTCAAATCTTTAAAACTATATGAAACGCGCGATTCATTTGCAGAGTGGTCGGACGTGAAATAAAAAGAGGGTATTACTTTTCTTGTTGATCGTGGTTGCTTCAGCGGACTACAAGCGACTTGCTATACCTCCATACTCATTGACTGTGCTGGTTGAGCGGAAAGTTTCAGCATGGCATTCAATGCACGCACTGCTTTTTTACGAACGGGTTCCTGAACAAAAATCTCGGGTTGCTCCGTTCTTAGGCAGCTTTCAAGCTTTTCCATGGTGTTCATTTTCATATAAGGGCATTCGCTGCACGCACAGGTATTGTCTTCAAATGCCGGTGCGGGAATAAGTGTCTTATGGGGAACCTCCTTTTGCATTTGATATAAAATCCCTGCCTCTGTGGCCACAATATATTGCTGGTGATGATCGCGCTTTACGAAATCGATCATACCCTTTGTAGAGCCAACATAAGAAGCAATACGCAGAATATGGGGTTGTGATTCAGGATGAGCAATAAACTTGGCATCGGGATAAGCCGCATGAAGGTCAAGAATTTTGTCAATTGAAAAGTTTTCATGAACGACACAACTTCCGTCCCATAATATCAGATCCCTCCCTGTTTGCTGAATCAGGTATTTACCCAGATTTACGTCCGGAGCAAATAGAATTGGCTTGTCGGTTTTGATTGAATTAATAATTTTTACTGCGTTAGAAGATGTGCATACGATATCGCTCATTGCTTTTATCTCAGCACTGCAATTAACATAAGTTACAACAGGTGAGCCGGGATGTGCTTCAATGAATTTTTTGAATTTATCAGGAGGACAGGAGTCGGCCAGGGAGCAACCTGCACCGGTGTCAGGAAGAAGTACCTTGCGCGAAGGGTTAAGAATCTTTGCGGTCTCGGCCATAAAGTAAACGCCTGCCACCACAATAATATCAGCCTGGGATTGTGCAGCATGTTGAGCCATCTGTAAACTGTCGCCCACCACATCCGCTACCTCCTGAATTTCCGGTGTTTGATAATAATGAGCTATGATGATAGCGTTCTTTCTTTCCTTTAACTCTCTGATGGAATCTGCGATTTTTTTTGTGTCTACCGTAGGTTTCATGACTTATAAATATTTTATATAACACCTTCTTCTCTTGTGTTGAAACGCATCATAATAATCCCAAAGCGATTGTATTTGCTTGTTGTCTTCCAATTCAGGATTTGTTTCAACCGTAAAAATTTTATTTTTAATGTAGGCTTTGTTGGCTTCCTCCATTAGCAAAGCATTAATTCCCTTGCCTTGATAATCGGGACGCACAGCGATGAGCCAAAGTTCGCCCATATTGTTTTTTCTCATACTCACAAATAGATGCAGGAATCCAAAAGGAAACAAACGACCATTGGCCTTTTGTAATGCTTTTGAAAGTGAAGGCATAATAATCCCAAAGGCAATGAGTGCTCCACTTTCATTAATTATCAGTGAGATGAAATCTTTTCGAATGATGGGTAAATATTGTTTGATATAAAACTGGATTTGTTTTTCTGTTAATTCAACCATCCCATACAAATGACTATAACACGTATTTATTAACTCAAATATTTCGTGAGCATAGCGGTCAATGTCATGAGAATTTTGTGGATTAATAATACGTACTTTATTTCTCCTCTTCACCACGCTTGCCAGTTGTTCTATTTTTTTGGGCACTTTCTTATCCAAGGATATTTTGTACTCCATCCAATCCACATCTTTTTGGTATCCTGCTTTTTCTGTGCAGGTAACATAATAAGGGTAATTGTACAATGCAGCTATGGTAGCAATTTGATCAAATCCCTCTATCAACATTCCTGCAGGATCGAAATTGGTGAAACCCATTGGGCCATGTATTGCTTCCATACCATGTTCCTTTGCCCAGCCTTCGCAAGCAGCCAATAATGATTTGGCCACTTCCTCATCGTCCTCAAAATCAAACCATCCGAAACGAGCGTATTTTTTGTTCCATTTGTCAATAAAAGAGTAATTGATAATTCCTGCTATACGCCCCACTAATCTGCCTTCTTTGAAGGCAAGCCAATATTGGGAAATACAATGCTCAAAAGCAGGATTTTTATCTTTACTAAAGATGGTTGCCTGACCTTTTTTGAGTGGAGGGACATAGTACGGGTTGTTTCGGTACAGCTTGTAAGGAAATGAAATAAAATCCCTTAATTCCTGATCGGTTTCAACCATCTTTACGATGATGCCCTCACCAATTTTCTCCCCTAATCCTGTATACACCATTCAAGCATTTTGATTACCAAAGACAAATTTACTACAATAAGGACTAACAAGTCTTTATTTATTATAATTTTGCCTATTCTTCAATATTGTAATGACGGAAAAAACGAAATACATATTAATTTCTTGTCTGACAGTATCGTTTGTTATTTATACTTCAATTATATATCAACAACCGATAGTTCCCGAGTCGGCAGAAAACTCAAAGATGATCATGGAGGGGAAGATGATATGGCAAAACAAAAATTGTGGTGCCTGTCATCAAATTTATGGCTTGGGCGGTTTCCTGGGCCCTGATCTTACTAACACCTATTCAGCAGCCGGGAAAGGGCCATTGTATATAAGTGCTTTTGTGGCGGCAGGAACCCCGGTTATGCCTTCGTTTCAGTTGCAGGAACATGAAATGAGCGCATTATTGGAATACATGCGTCATGTTGATGAATCCGGAAAGTCGGATCCCAAACAATTTAAGATTAATTATTATGGAACCATTGAGGGTCAATAAGATCTCAGTACCGCAAATATTCATACAAGCTGGTTTGATACTGCTATTGGTGGGAATGTTCTTTGGTGTGTTGGGAGGGCTGCAATATGTTATCCCGGGATTTATGAAGAATATTTTATCATTTGAGAAAATCAGACCTCTTCACGTTTCTTCTGTTGTTTTTTGGATTCTGTTGGCAGCAATGGGTACAGTCTTGCATTATACACAAGAGTTTACAGGTAGAAAATTATTCTCAGTTCGTTTATCATGGATTCAGCTCATCGTATTTATTATTACCATAACACTTATTCTCTCCAGCTATATTTTGGGCATGTTTGGGGGACGTGAGTATTGGGAATTCCCTCCATTTCTTGGGATTGCCATTATTGCCGGATGGGTTTTATTTGTTATTAATTTTATTAAATCAATTGGGTCGATTAAAAACCAGCCGGTTTATGTTTGGATGTGGTTTACCGGTGCGATAGGCTTTCTTTTTATTTTTACAGAATCCTACTTGTGGTTGTTGCCCTATTTCCAGCAAGATATTATTAGGGACATGACCGTTCAGTGGAAGTCTTATGGATCATTAGTGGGTTGTTGGAACATGCTCATCTATGGTTCAGCAATCTATCTTATGGAGAAAATCAATAAGGATAGAAAGTATGGTCGTTCCAATATTGCCTTCCTGTTGTATTTTCTTGGGTTGTTTAATTTATTTTTTAATTGGAGTCATCATATTTATACTTTACCAATAAGCAGCAACATTAAGCATGTGGGTTATTTAGTAAGCATGACTGAATTGTTGATCCTTGGCAGAATGATTTACACGTGGAAAGCATCATTGACACAAGCCCAGCGGTACAATAATCATTGGGCATTCCGTTTTCTTTGGACTGCTGACATTTGGATATTGATAAACCTTGTCCTTGCTATAGCGATGTCAGTACCTGCTATCAACGTATATACTCATGGTACACATATTACGGTAGCCCATGTGATGGGAACCACTATTGGGATCAATTCAATGCTGCTTATGGCGTTTGTTTTTGATATTCTGAGCGGACAAATTGTGAACTTCAATCGATATCAGCGTCTGCTACAGAATGGATATGTTTTGTTAAATGGAGCCTTATTTGTTTTTTTTTCATCGCTTGTTGTAGCAGGAGTTCAGCGATCCATTTGGCAGATGAGTGAACAAGCAATCCCTTTTAGTGTGATGATGAAGAATCTTATTCCTTATTTTATAGTTTTTGCATCGGCCGGATTGCTGGTTTTTATTGCTTTTTCAATGATCATTTATCCGTTTTTAAGGAGGAACAGAAACTTACCTATTAACGATTTGAAGGTAATTAAACCAGCCCTGGACAATGGCTTTGCGAAAAAGGGACTTGAAAAGGTAATGTGATCTTTTGGCTAGAGGTTATAATGAGCAAAAACCTATAAGTTGAATTGCCCGTATTATTAAGAAGCGAAATGGTGGACAGGAAAATAAGTTTTATTTCCGTTTACCAATTTTTAAAAAGGTCTTTCCCTTAGACAGTTCTAGCGTTAAATCCTGAACAGTTTTAGACTTCATTGTTTTTCGTACATGCTCTTTGTATTCCTTCACTTCATGGTGAATGGGGCATGGGAATTTGTCCGAACACTCCCTTAATCCGAGAGTGCAAGTATGCAATACATCTTCACCGTCAATGGCTTTAATAATGCTGTTGATCGGTATAGGTTTCGCATTAGGCTCAAGATAAAACCCTCCTTTGGGTCCCTTTATTGAAGAAATGATTCCTTCACGCGAGAGGGTTTGAAGGATTTTTGCTGTGAAAGGTTCAGGGGAATCAATTTCTTTGGCAATTTCTTTAATTCCTAATCTTGAACCCTCCACACTTTTAATGGATATATATAAAGTGGCCCTAATGGCATACTCGCAAGCCTTTGAAAACATAATTCAAATTTGGTTTGGGCTAATTACAAAAAAAATAACCTAAACAAAAATCAAGCTGGAATTGCCACCTTAGCAAGGTACCCGGATAGCAATTCGGCAAGTTGACGCTCGGCTTCATCAAGCCCACTGTTAATCTTATGCTCTAGTGTTGCGAACTCATCAGATAATTTTGCGGAGAGATCGCGGTAATAAGCAATTCCATTGAGTAGATTCCCATGAAAATTTTTAATATAGGTTTGCTTCTTTTTGTCAACAAGCGCCTTACTTTCTCCAAGCAATTCGCTCCAATAGTTGATGTAAAGTGAGAGCTCCTTAATAAACATATGTGGGCGGTTGTCATTTTGAAGGATATTAAGACGTCCATAAATATGGTCAACCATCTTTTTTAGGGAAACAATTTCAGTGAAGTATGCAATATTAGGCCCGGGGCAGATATTAACAGCTTCAAGCTTTTTGAATGGTTCAACTTTATATTCTTTAACGGCCGCATTGCTTAAGCCAATACACAAACATTCTTTATCAAGTACATCCTGTAGTTGTTCCTTGTATTCCTGTTCAGGCAGGCCTTGTTCTTTCAGTTGTTCAATTTTCCTCTTCTGGTAAACCCGGGATGCCGTGCAGATAGGCTCTTTAGTAAATTCCGTATTGGAAACCAGGTATTTTTCTGTACAGGGACTGCCGGGCTTGCCCTTTGCTATTCTGTCTAGTTTCTCCTTTTCGCCTGTAGTGCCCTTCAGGTAATGAAAGCGTACACCCAGCGGGGAATTCTTGCTGAGAATAACATCCTCTTCTTTTGCCTTACTTAACAGTTTCAGTGTAGCTTCGTCCACTGTTGTGGCTTCGGGAACTAGCAAAAATGGTGTGCCCCAACCGGTGCTATCAACACCATAATATGTATTGAGTAATTCATTTTCTGCATGAGTTCCTATTCCACCCTGCACACTGATTTTAATTGTATGAGGCTGTTTAAAACCAGATTTTCCTTTCGCTATTAACGCCTGATTATAAATTTCAAATAAGCTGGAGCTTAATTCTTCCTTATTTTCTTTAAACTCTTCCATGATGGGGCCAATTAAATAGCCCTCAGTAGCAAATGCATGTCCGCCACAATTCAATCCTGACTCGATTCTAAATTCACTCACCCAAAGGCCTTTCTTTGCCAACATTTTACCCTGGATGAGGGCTGACCGATAATCAGACACTTTGATCACGATTTTTTTCTCAAAATTGCCACTACTATCGGCATCAAATACACTATGCTTCTCCATGTAGCTGAAAAGACGGGGGTTCATACCAGCGGAAAGAATCACGGATGAGTTAGATAAATCACTATTTGCGTAACCACGCAAGGCGGCTACTGCGTCTGAGCCATCTTCAATCGCATTTCCCTGTTTGTCATAGTTATTTTTGTCCAGTTTGGTCATGATGTTCACATCAATGCTTCCCGGTTGAATTTGAGTCTTCAGCCAGTGTTCTAGTTGCATTATGTCTTCCGGGTCATTGAGATCAGCCATCAGATTGAAGATTCTTTTCAGATCTGTGTTATCAGGCAACATTTCGAAATATTTATTCAAATCTGAACCTGCTTCAAATGGGGAGGCCTTCAATTCTTCAAACTGCTGTTTGACGATTAGGTTGACGAGGTTCAGGTAATCAGTAATTCGTTTGGCGCGGTAGTCCTCTTCATTGGTGTTAATTGGTACGTATGGTCTGCCAATTGATGGATAGTAATGACTTCTCATTTTCTCTACCAGGTTGTCTTCGATGATAGAAATTACGGAAGAGACCCCGAACCGAGCTACTTTGACTGGGGTATCGATGGTATAGGCTAAGCCCATGACGGGAATATGAAAGGAATGAGGTGATGTGAATTGCATGATGTATTGTTTGAATAATATAATGTGCAAAGGTAAAATAAATAAAAGATAAAATAGTCTTTTATTATTATCACTTTATTAATTTTGGTTAGAACCTTTGAAATCAGGTAAAAATCGAAACTTCTAAAAATGAGTACTGTAAGATGGAATCCATTTTTATTGGAAAAGATCAATTGGATTAGAGTGGAGGCAGGGTACAATGCGCCCTTTTGAAGCCAATTTGGAGATATGGCGTTCTGAGTACCTGATTTGAAGTAAGAGGAAGCAGGAGGGTGATAATTACTGATAACAGGAGTAGTTATAAGGCTAACTCCACACAATTATCAACGATAAAGATCATCTCAAGGGATCAACAAAGGCCAATGTGGCATACCCGATGATCAAATTACAGATAAAGACAAAAATAATAATGAGGGGAAAAAATTAAACGATAGGTGGTAGTTGGTTAGGATTAAAATGTGATCCGATGCGGCAGAAACTGAACATTTATACGAGTATATCAATGATGGTGATTGGGTTTATGGCGCTTTCGCCAAGTGCTATTGCCCAGTTTACAGTAGGAGGCCAACTATTATCGCGGGGTGAGTATCGAAACGGCTATGCGCGACTTATAGAAAAAGGGCAGAAACCTTATTTTGGTGTTGGACAGCGTACAAGGATCCATTTCCAATATGACCATGAAAAGGTTAAGTTTTTTACCAGTGTACAGGATGTGCGTACATGGGGCAGTACTTCGCAAGCCAACCTAACTGATGATTTTCTATCTGTTCATGAGGCCTATGCCGAAGTTCCCCTTGGAGAATTGTGGACCGTAAAGCTGGGACGACAGGAGTTAAATTATGACAATACACGTTTTTTAGGCAATCTTGATTGGGCTTTACAAGCAAGGTCACACGACTTTGCGGTGGTCAAATTCGAAAGAGAACACATGAAGTTGCACATCGGTGCAGGCTATAATCAAGCCAAAGCAGCTCTGGCAAGAGAGCCTTATACAATAAGCAATCAATATAAAACGGCACAACTACTTCACTATGAGAACCAATGGGGTTCATTGGAGTCAAGTTTTTTGTTTTGGAACAATGGACTGGAACAAGATGACCAGGGAAAATTGAAAATCAGGTATACCCAGACTGTAGGATTTCCTAAAGTTTTGTACAAGGTTGGAGATTTTGCTTTTTCAGGGTTTTATTACCGCCAGCTTGGTAAAAATATTACAGGCCAGAAAACGGATGCTTATAATGTCAGCATTCAGGCTTCTCATAAAATTGCTTGGGATGAAGACGAGGGGCGGAAACTACAAACCACATTGGGTTATGAAGTTCTTTCCGGCACTTCACAGCAGGCAAATGACAATGTCAACCGATCTTATAATCCTTTTTATGGAACCAACCATGCTCACAATGGTTACATGGATTTTTTCTACGCAGGTGGCCGACATATCAATTCTGTTGGCTTGCAAGATTTTTTTCTACGATTGCGATATGACCCTTCACAAAAATTATTTCTATCACTTAATACACATCAATTCTTAACAGCTGCGGATGTATATGTCAGCAGTGAAAGACTTAGTAGTGCATTAGGTACAGAGTTGGATTTTACCATTGGATTCATCGCCAATAAGGTTATATCCCTACAGGGAGGGTATTCGCAATTGTTTGCAAGTGATTCTTTTAAAGTGATGAGTGGTGAAAGCAACCCGGCTACAGTACAAAACTGGAGTTATGTTGCACTGCTTATTCGACCAGAACAAGAAGAATAGATTTTTGAAATTTTATTTTGATTACAATGATAATAACTAAGTCGTTACAATTTTTAAGAACATAGGTTTTTGTAGCGAGAAGCAATTCAGGATAAATAATATATATGGATACACATCTTAGCGCAAAATCACATCGCATGTTATTTCTTAACACCATGGCATTCACTGTCTGCTTTGCAGCATGGATGATTAATGGGGTATTAGTAACTTTTTTAGTGGAGAACAATTTATTTACATGGAATTCTGTTGAGATAGGCTTTTTATTAGGAATTCCGGTTTTAGTTGGCTCTGTTATGCGATTACCGATAGGCATTCTTACAGACAAATTAGGGGGGAGATGGGTGATGACAGGCATTTTGCTTTTCTGTGCTATTCCCATGTTTTTTTTATCTCTGGCAAATAGTTATACATCATTTCTTTTTTTGAGTTTTGGATTTGGCTTATCGGGAAGTGCCTTTGCGGCAGGAGTTGCCTACACTGCTATTTGGTATCCTAAGGAAAAGCAAGGGACTGCACTGGGTATTTTTGGAGTGGGGAATGTAGGTGCTGCACTCACCACTTTGTTTGCTCCAAGTATACTTAATAGTCTTACCAATCAAGGTGCGGATCTTGAGGCATGGAGAACTTTGCCAAAACTGTATGCCGCGCTATTGGTTTTATTTGCTGTAATATTTTTGCTTGGAACAGAGAATAGAAAACCAAGCGAGGGCAAGACGATGATTCAGCGACTCCTTCCGTTGAAAGAATTTCGTGTCTGGCGCTTTGGATTGTACTACTTCTTCGTTTTTGGAAGTTTTGTGGCGCTGGCCCAGTGGCTTATTCCGTATTATGTCAATGTTTATTCTATGACCATCGTTACGGCAGGGTTTATGGCAACAGCATTTAGTTTGCCTTCCAGTGTGATAAGATCTTTTGGTGGCTGGCTGTCAGATAAAGCAGGTGCAAGGATAGTGCTCTTGTGGGTATTTGGTGTCTGTTTGGTGTGCCTGGTCTTTCTTTTTGTCCCTCGGATGGAAATAATGGCGCCCGGACAAGGAATTATGGCTACTCAGCAAGGAACAGTAACTGAAGTTTCCTCCAGTGAGATCAGGATTGATGATGATAAGTACATGTTGCAAAACTCAATTGATGCAGAGGAAGAAGTAACTTTTTATTTTGGTATTGAGCACACAGATGAAGGGTTTCTATTCTTGCCTACAACCTCCTTTAACCAAGAGCCGGTAGTAAAGATAGGTGATGTGGTGAACAAGGGACAGTTGATAGCCAGGGGAGTGACACACATCTACTTTCAGGCAAACAAATGGATATTTTCGGGTTTGATATTTATAGTTGGTATTATGATGGGCATTGGCAGTGCAGCAGTCTATAAGCATGTGTCAGATTATTATCCAAATGATATAGGAACAGTAGGAGGTATTGTTGGTGTCTTAGGAGGGTTAGGAGGCTTTTTTAATCCGATAATCTTTGGATATTTTCTAAAGGCCACCGGAGTATGGACTACCTGTTGGATGTTTCTTGCTTTTATTGCTGTGATTTGTATTGTACTACAGCGTGCAGCAACCAAAAAATAGATGGCACGGCAGCAATCCCCACAAACAAACAATAGCGGCATAAGGGCAATTCATAAGATGATAGAGGAATTGCCTCCTTCCTATTTTGCATTGGTAATGGCAACGGGTGTAAACTCTGTAGGCTGTTATTTGTTGGGGATGGAGCTTATCTCCATCGGAATGTTTTGGCTAAATATTTTTTTTTATTTGATATTATGCACTGCTTTTTTGTTGCGATTTACATGGTACCGAAAGGAATTTCTTGCAGATCTTTTTGATCATGCCAAGGGACCTGGTTTTTTCACCATTGTAGCTGCGACCTGTATTCTGGGTACACAATTTGTTCTCATTCAAAATAATTATTCGGTAGCACTAATACTTTGGTTCGTGGGTATTATTTTATGGTTGCTAATCACCTATACTATTTTTACCACATTCACCATTAAGGAAAAAAAGCCCACGTTGGCAGAAGGCATTAATGGAGCTTGGTTGTTGGCCGTTGTTTCAACGCAGGCTCTTGCAGTTTTAAGTGCAAAACTATCCATGCACATGGTTGAATATAAGTTGATCATGAACTTTTTTGCTTTTTCTATGTGGCTCTGGGGTGGTATGCAATATATATGGATGATGTCTCTGATATTTTATCGCTATACTTTTTTTAAATTTTCACCAGACGATCTTTCTCCGCCCTACTGGATCAACATGGGAGCCATGGCGATTTCAACCATGGCAGGTTCATTACTTATTATCAATACTCCACACGCACCGTTCCTGCTCTCAACACTGGCTTTTCTAAAAGGATTTAGCATTTTTTATTGGGCAACAGGCACCTGGTGGATACCTATGTTAGTGATACTTGCCGTATGGCGGCATGTTTACCAAAAATTTCCCATCTCTTACGATCCATTATACTGGGGAGCAGTTTTCCCTCTGGGCATGTACACAGTCAGCACATTCGAAATGGCAGAAGCCATGAGCTTAGATTTTTTATTCCCTATTCCAAAGTATTTTATTTATCTCGCACTTATGGCGTGGACCATAACATTTTTTGGCTTGTTACATAAGCTCGTCAGGCGACTCTTACCTTGATACCGAGAAACAGTAGAATTATTTTTTTTCCATTTGCTCAGTTACTATTCCCATAGCTGCCATCATTGTTGGAAAGCCTATTGTTGGCAAAAATAGCAAAACAAGGTGTTCAATCTCTTCACGCGATACGCCTGTTGCAATTGCTTTTCGGATATGAGCTTTGAAGGCACTGCTGTATAAATGACTACCAGAGATGGCAAGTTTGATAAGAGCACGATCACGTTCATTTAAAGGACCTTGGTCATGGACGGCATTGCCCAACTCCTCGTATGTATCCGCTACCTGTGGATATTTTTTAACAAATTCTTCATAAAACTTTGGTGGCTTAGGCATATTTTTTTTCCCCATTGCATCTGTCTTTTAGTTGTTAATACGATCTTTCGGTTTTATTTCTCCTTCAATATAATTTTTTTCCTCTATCAATCGCCCAGCGGTATCATAATATTGTTGCAAACCATCTAAACGGTCTTCTTTATAATTATTAATCGATTTTATTGTTCCATTTTCAAACCAACTGATATAAGGACCATTTAATTTATCAGTTTTATAAGTCGCCTCGCTTTTTTTGTGGCCATTACTGTACCAGGTATGCCATGTTCCATTTCGTTTGCCATTTACAAATACTCCTTCAGTCATCTTACTACCATTTGGATACCACCATGTCCAGGTTCCATTGGCGCCTCCTTCATTAAAATACCCACTGACCTTTTCCTGGTTATTTTTATACCTGGCCGGAGTACTCGTGCGATTGGCTGTTAACCAAATCATGATCACAATTAGTAATAACCCAATGACTTTGGCAATGTGCAGTATGTTATTGCTGAGGCGCATCGTTTGTATTTTGTGAACATCAAATAAGAGTCATCTTTTTGTTTAGACTAATTCTAATTAACAAGAATGGATAACTGTCTAAAACCATTTTTGCCTTGGATATAACCGTTAAAATTTATTTTTAATAAAAGATAAAAAAGTCTTTTAATACTCATATGAAAAATAGATATTTATCCTAACATATCCAATCCATAAGTTATGAAGCAGTCAAAGCTGATTTTCTGTGTTGTATTAGTGTTTTTCAATTCTGCTATTTTTGCACAACAAAACCCAGAATTACTTTTCAATTCCTTCTGTTCCACCTGCCATACAATAAATAAGGGAAACCTTATTGGCCCTGATCTTGTGGATGTTCACAAAAGAAGGTCAGATGAATGGATGTTGAACTTTATTAAGTCGTCACAAACGATGATTAACAATGGAGACGCTGATGCTGTCGCACTCTTTAATGAGTATAATAAAATGATCATGCCGGATGCTCCTTATTCAACAGACGAAATCAAATCTATTATTGAATATGTTAAAACAAAAAGCCCAGATTATGTTGCTCAGGCAGATGGAAGTAAATCATCTGACAATGTGAATACAGAACCCGAAGTGCCTATTCGATCGGTAGATGACGCTACTGTATCAGAGATTGAGATAGGAAGAATGCTTTTTACTGGTGAACAACGACTTGAAGGGCGAGGGGCGGCATGTATTTCTTGCCACAATGTAAAGAATAACAAATTAATTGGGGGAGGACTTTTGGCAAAAGATCTTACTGATGTTTTTGCCAGAATGAATGAAGCGGGAGTGAAAGCCATAGTAGGCAGTTCACCATTTCCTGCGATGAGAGAAGCATATCAAAATGCAGTTATTTCAGATGAAGAAGTATATAACATCACTGCATTTTTGAAATACGCAAATGAACAACAATACGACCAACAAGCGCGTGACTACAAACAGTATTTTATTTGGGCAAGCGGTATATGCTTCATTGCTCTTCTCGGTATTTATTCTTTTGCCTGGAGAAGTCGCAGAAAGGAAAGCGTAAACCAACGTATATACGACAGACAATTGAAATCAGCTCCTTATTAATCTTAAACGTATTAACAATCAGTTATGAGTTGGATAGAAGACATTATATCACCACAAACCAGAAAATGGGAAGAGTTTTATAGAAATCGTTTTCAACACGATCGTATTGTCCGAAGTACACATGGTGTGAATTGCACAGGAGGATGCTCCTGGCAAATACATGTAAAGGATGGTATTGTGGTATGGGAAACACAGCAGCTCGATTATCCTCTGCTTGAAGGTTCTATTCCTCCGTATGAACCAAGAGGATGCCAGCGTGGAATTTCCTTCTCCTGGTATTTGTACAGCCCATTGCGTATTAAATATCCCTTGATACGAAGTGCACTTATTGATGCTTATCGCGCAGAAAGAAAAAATACGGATGACCCTCTTCAGGCCTGGACTAATCTGCAAAACGATTCTGAGAAACGAGCAAATTATCAAAAGGCCCGAGGCAAAGGGGGATTCAGAAGGGTTCAGTGGGATGAAGTGATGGAAATAATGGCCGCAGCCAATATTTATACAGCTAAAAAATATGGGCCAGATCGTGTCATAGGGTTTTCTCCTATACCTGCCATGTCGATGTTGAGTTATGCAGCTGGAAGTCGTTTCCTTCAACTTTTTGGAGGGGTGAACCTAAGTTTTTATGATTGGTATTGCGATTTGCCAACTGCTTTTCCTGAAATCTGGGGAGAGCAAACCGATGTGTGTGAAAGCGCGGATTGGTACAATGCAAAGATGATTGCCGATATGGGTGCGTGCTTGAATATGACACGTACACCTGATTGCCATTTCTTTGCTGAGTCAAGGCACAACGGAACGAAGACAGTTGTGTTCTCACCCGACTTCAGCCAGGTATGCAAGTATGCTGACCAGTGGGTGCCCGTACACGCAGGAAGTGACGGGGCATTTTGGATGGCGGTGACCCATTTGATTTTGAAAGACTGGCACCACGAAAAGCAAACTCCGTATTTTCTTGATTATACCAAACAATACACCGATAGCCCTATCCTGGTGAAGTTGGATAAGGATGGAGAACATTTCAAACCGGGTCAGTTGGTAAGAGCAAACGAACTGAAACAGTTTGCTTCAGTTGAAAATGGTGATTGGAAGTTTTTAAGTATTGATGAAAATGGAAAATTGGTGATCCCCAAGGGAGCAATGGGGCACAGATGGGAGAAAGACGGAGGTAACTGGAACATGAAACTGGAGAATGAGGTGGATAACAAACCTTATGACCCAATGCTCACGCTGCTGAACAATAATGATGATGTGTTGCAAGTTACTTTTACTGAATTTGGATTAGACAATCATCGGCATAGAGGAGTTCCTGTAAAATATATTGAAACCGTTAATGGTAAAATTCCCGTGGCCACGGTTTATGATGTAATCATGGCGCAATATGGAGTGAACCGTGGATTGGCTGGGGACTATCCTAAAGATCTCACCGATAAAGATGCAGCCTACACTCCGGCATGGCAGGAAATTTTTACAGGTATAGATGCTAAAACGGTGGAGCAGTTTGCTCGAGAGTGGGCCAACACCGCGAATCTCACACAAGGCAAATGTATGATCATTGTGGGAGCAGGCATTAACCATTGGTATCACTCTAATTTAATGTATCGCGCTGGAATTATGGCGTTGATGTTGTGTGGTTGCGTGGGTAAGAATGGAGGAGGGATGAACCACTATGTAGGTCAGGAAAAATTGGCACCTGTGGATTCATGGGGAGCTATTGCTTTTGGTAAGGACTGGCACAGTGCATCACGACTTCAGCAAGCACCCATTTGGCATTATATCAACACCTGTCAGTATCGGTATGACGGTCAGTTTTCGAAATACAATACGGTACCTAAAAATGATTGGACTAAACAACACACGGCCGATACGATTTTTCAATCCGTGAGAATGGGATGGATGCCATTCTATCCTCAGTTTAATGAGAATACCCTTGAGCTAAGTAAGGAAGCACAAGGAAAGGGATTGAATACGGATAAGGAAATCACCAACTATGTATTAGAGAAACTGAAGTCCAAAGAGTTGAAATATGCTGTAGGCGATCCGGAAGCAGAAGAAAACCATCCTAAAGTGTGGTACATATGGCGGGGTAATGCCATCATGGGTAGTATGAAGGGTCACGAATACGCCCTAAAGCATTACCTGGGAACGCACTCCAACAAGATAGCCACGGATTCAAAAGATCACACAGAAGAAGTAAAATGGCATGACATTGCGCCTGAAGGAAAAATGGATTTGGTGGTTGATCTTAATTTCCGAATGGACTCTTCGGCTCTTTATTCTGATATCGTATTGCCAGCGGCCTCATGGTATGAGAAAGCCGATATCAACAGTACGGACATGCATTCTTTCATCCATCCGTTTTCAGCAGCAATTGCTCCGGTGTGGGAAGCAAAGACAGATTGGGAAATTTTTAAACTAATCGCTGAGCATACCAGCAAAATGGCAAAGAAACACTTAGCTGAACCACAGAAGGATATTGTTTGCTCACCCTTGTCGCATGATACGTCTGCAGAAATTTCACAGCCAAAAGTAAAAGATTGGTACAAAGGTGAATGCGAAGCGATTCCAGGAAAAACCATGCACAATATATCCGTAGTGGATAGGGACTATACTAAGTTATACGAAAAGTTTATTTCTCTGGGAGATCGTATAAAAACCAGTGGATTGGGTGCACATGGTAATCATTATGCATGCGATGACGTGTATGAAGAAATGGTTGAGTCCAATCATTTTCCTAAGGAGCGTTTTGATGACAAGGTATATCCGTCTTTAAAGGAAGACACGAGTGCTGTCAATGCAGTGCTTAAACTTTCTACGTTGACCAATGGTAAGTTGACACTGAGGGCCTACGAAAATGCTGAGAAAAAGACAGGATTAGTATTAAAGGACTTAGGAGAAGGGTATGAACAAGTGGGAATCAATTATGCCGACTTGCAGGCACAGCCCCGCAGATACAACTCATCTCCTTTGTGGTCAGGCTTAATGCATGACGGACGGGCCTACTCGGCATATACCTACAATGTAGAGCGCCTTGTTCCTTGGAGAACGCTTACCGGAAGACAGCACTTCTATTTGGATCATGAGTTATACATCGCCTATGGTGAAAACCTACCGACTTATAAACCATCCCCCAAACCAGATGCTTATGGAGATGTGCGCGATACATTGAAAAAGGAAGAGGCGAAGACGTTGAACTGCCTTACTCCACATGGGAAGTGGCACATTCACTCTACGTATATGGAGAATTTACGGATGCTTACCCTTTCGCGCGGATGTGAACCATGCTGGCTTAGTGAAATAGACGCAGCAGACCTGGGCATCAAGGATAACGACTGGGTGGAAGTATACAACGATCATGGTGTGTATTGTACCCGTGCTGTAGTTAGTTCAAGAATACCCAAGGGCGTGTGTATTGTTTACCATGTTCCGGAAAGAACTACAGGAATTCCAAAATCTCAAGTGAGAGGTAACAAAAGGGCAGGAGGCCATAATAGTTTTACACGAATTCACTTAAAGCCTAACTTTTTGGCAGGAGGATATGGACAGTTTTCTTTTCATTTCAACTATTGGGGGCCGATTGCGCCTAATCGCGATACGCATGTGATTGTTAAGAAAATGGAAAAATTGGTGTGGTAACAGGATAAAAAGTTTTATAAAAATTGAAACCTTAAATAGGTAGCCTTATGGACGTAAGATCACAAATGTCAATGGTTTTTCACCTCGATAAATGCATCGGGTGTCATACTTGTTCAATTGCTTGTAAAAATATTTGGACTGATCGTAAAGGAGCCGAATATCAATGGTGGAACAATGTGGAAACCAAACCGGGCACTGGATATCCTTCCAAGTGGGAGGACCAGGATATTTACAAAGGCGGTTGGGAAAAGAAAAATGGTGACATCAGTCTAAAAGGAGCAGGAAAGCTGAGAGGATTGATGAATATTTTTCACAATCCACACCTTCCCGTGATAGATGATTACTATGAGCCCTTTACTTATAAGTACCTGGATCTGATTGAATCGCCTGCCATGACTGATCAGCCGACTGCCAGACCAGTTTCGTTGATAACAGGAAAACCTATCGATATCAAATCGGGACCCAACTGGGACGATGATTTAAGTGGTACTCCAGATTATGCGAGAAAAGACCCTAACCTTTTAAAGTTATCACCAGCTGAACAGGAAGCTATGTTCCAGTTGGAGCGCATGGCGTTTTATTATTTGCCTCGTATCTGTAACCACTGTCTCAATCCTGCTTGTGTAGCCTCTTGCCCTTCGGGTGCGATTTACAAAAGAGGAGAAGACGGCATTGTGTTGATCAATCAGAATGTATGTCGTGCCTGGCGGATGTGTGTTACGGCCTGTCCTTATAAAAAATCTTATTATAATTGGCATACAGGAAAATCTGAAAAGTGCATTTTATGCTACCCCCGACTTGAAGTGGGTCAAGCACCAGCGTGTATGCATTCATGTGTAGGGCGAATCCGATATTTGGGTGTGATGTTGTATGATGCTGATCTGATTCATGAAGCAGCCTCAGAGGATGAAAATAATTTGGTAGACCGTCAGCTTGATATACTTCTAGATCCATTCGATCCTGAGGTAATCGCATCTGCAAAGAAAAATGGCATCGCTGATTCCACTATTAAAGCTGCGCAGAATTCTCCAACTTATAAATTTGTTAAGAAATGGGGATTGGCGCTACCATTGCATCCTGAATTTAGAACACTTCCAATGTTGTTTTATGTACCACCATTATTACCGGTAATGGCATCATTGAAAGAAGTAGATAACAAAGCACAATCGGAGAAGATGGATCCGATTGCAAAGAATTGGAATGACAACTGGTTGTATGATACCAGTACAGAAGAACTTTGGGGAACAATTGAGCAAGCGCGCTTCCCTCTAAAATATTTGGCCAGTCTCTTTAGCGCAGGCGATGAGGAAAAGGTAAAACACATCCTTAAAAAATTGATGGCTGTCCGTATTCACCGAAGAGGAATAACAGTGGGAGACATCGATGAAGCAAAGGTAAAACAAGCGATGAATGACACAGGTCTTACACCGGAAGCGGCTGAGGAAATTTACTACCTCACCTCACTGGCTAAATTTGATGATCGTTTTGTAATACCTGCTTCTCATCGCGAACAATCCATTGAAATGTTAGACTTTACAGGAGATGCGAAGGGAACTACAGGATTTGGGTTTAAGGAAACTCCTGCAAGAGGAGCATAATTATTAAATAAACACGTTCAATGTCTGCAATAAAAATGAATATTGATCACTACCGTTTGATGGCGGGTCTTCTTGATTTTCCTGAACAGAAATTAAAGGAG
The DNA here is from genome assembly GCA_002344795.1 of Flammeovirgaceae bacterium UBA2338. GTDB lineage: Bacteria > Bacteroidota > Bacteroidia > Cytophagales > Cyclobacteriaceae > ELB16-189. The sequence continues at coordinate 36,936 of DDUM01000047.1, forward strand.
GAAGTAAATCAGGTGCAAGCTTTCTTGGATAGCCGTTATCCTGATGTTAGCGATAATTTTCGGCCATTCTGCGAGCTTGTCAATAACATTTCAGTTGACGATATACAGGAGTTGTACACTCGAACATTTGAAGTACAGGCCGTCACAACGCTCGATCTTGGTTATTTGCTTTTTGGTGATGATTATAAAAGAGCGGAACTATTGGTGAATTTGAATCGGGAGCATAATACTATCGGAAATAACTGCGGACACGAATTGGCAGACCACTTGCCAAACGTAATACGACTGATTGCCATGCTTGAGGATGATGAGTTGAGAATGGAACTATTGAGAAAACTAATCATTCCTGGATTGAAAAAAATGATTTCTGAGTTTGATCCTGAAAAACTACGAATAAAGAATGAAGTATATGTAAAACACCATAAAACCCTAATTGAGGTAGCTGAACATATAGGAACAATTTATCAAAAGCCACTAGTGACTTTATTGGCAATGATAGAGCAGGATTTTGCATTGGCTGAAGATGAAAAGGAGAAAACCTCAGATTTTCTGACCTCTCTAAGTACTGAATTGAAAATAGAAGATTAACTATTGAATCATGAATATATTTAACACTTTCCTGTTCGTCATTCTTCCTTATCTGGCATTGGCCATATTTTTTATTGGCACCATATACAGGTATCGCAATGTAAAGTTTCAAATATCCTCTCTTTCTTCAGGATTTTTGGAAGGCAAGAAATTGTTTTGGGGATCTGTTCCCTTTCATTGGGGATTGGTATTTCTTTTCTTTGGTCACCTCATCGCCTTTCTGATCCCACAAAGCGTTTTAATATGGAACAGTCATCCGGTGCGTCTTCTCGTTTTGGAGGTGGCCTCTTTTGCGTTCGGATTGAGCATGTTGGTAGGATTAGCGAATTTGATTTACAGAAGGTCGACCAATGATCGGATACGCGTAGTCTCTACCTGGATGGACTATGTAGTAGAAGGATTATTGGTTATACAAATAATATTGGGTTTATGGATTGCCTTGGAATATCGTTGGGGCTCTTCCTGGTTTGCTTCTTCATTAACGCCTTATCTGTGGTCTATCTTTTTATTAGAACCAAGAATGGACGTTGTAGTGGCCATGCCCCTTGTTATTCAACTTCATATTATTGGAGCTTATTTGATTGTATTGGCCTTTCCTTTTTCAAGGCTGATGCATGCCCTGGTAGCTCCTTTGGATTATATTTGGAGACCCTACCAACGCGTGATATGGAATTGGAATAAGGGCAAAGTGAGAAGCACTGCCACGAAATGGACAATACATAGACCAAGGAATAATTAATAAAGAGATTGCATGATTGATTTAAAGAAAGCAAAAAATGATGATCCGTTGAAGCGGATGGTAGAAAAGGAATCGGGTATTGATGAACTTTCACCAATGGATCCTCCAGAAGCATACGATCTACCTACTTCGGATGCTATTCCTTATGAAGAAATGCATCCTGTTCTCCAAAAGTTTATTGACGAACACGAGAAGCTTAAGGCAGAATTGGATGTGTTTGAAAAATCCTTAATTGCATTCAAAGCAAATGGGTGGAAAGCGGACGCTGAAATTGATAAGAATTTCTCTAAATTTTTCTCCTTTATGGATGACCAATTGGTAAAACACCAATTGAAAGAGGAGAAATTACTATTTCCACTTCTTCAGCAAAGACTTCTTGAAAAAAAAGAACATAGTAACGGAGGTTTTCCAAAATCGGCCATTGATATGTTGGAAGATGATCATTTAAAAATCAGCCAACACCTTACACTTATGTTTAATTTTAATGCGCTTGCCGTGCGGTTGCCTGATGTAGCTTCCAGGGCTGTGACATTTGATGTAGCTACTGAGCAGGGCTTTGCTTTGATAGAATTACTGAAGCTCCATATTTTCCGCGAAGAAAATATAATTTTTCCCAAGGCCAATCAATATATAAGCAGAAACGAGTTTGAAAAAATGATGAGTCAGTTTGAGTCTTATCAACAATATTGAAGGGAGGAAAGATAAATTTGGTACCAGATTGTCAAGCTTGATGCAAGGCTTGCTTCTCGGCTCCTAAATATTTTTTCCATAAGTGTGTAAAATTTGAAGGAAGTGTTACATTAAAACTATGCACTGCAGTATTAGATTCGTGTTAGAACTAAAAGCTTCTGGCAGAATGAAACATATCTGAATTCATTATTTAATTGGTAATTTCTTAATCAATTTGTTATGAGCAAACTGTTGGTTAAAATTCTCTATGTATGTGCATTGTGCTTCATAATAAACCAGAACACACTTGCGCAGCAACAAAAATACGCCCTCATTATTGGTGTAAAGTCCTATCAGTATGTTGCCCCCCTACAAAATTCGCTTAATGATGCACACGACATAGCCGCAACACTCAAGAAGAAAGGTTTCACCGTAGTTGAACTTTACGACCCAGCCACCAAACGTGTAATGCTCGATGGCATCCTCAAATACTTTAAATTGCTGCAAGATCAGGACAATGCCACTGGCCTGGTGTTTTACTCCGGTCACGGCATGCAGGTAAAAGGCGTTAATTACCTGATACCGACACAAGCTAACCCACAGATTGAGGCGGATCTTGACGACCAATGTGTAAACATGGATTACGTGATGCGCGCTATTGAGCAGGCAGGTAACGAGCTGAATATTTTTATTGTTGATGCCTGCCGAAATAACCCATTCCGAAGCTTCAGTCGCACAGGTGAGAAAGGGTTAAGTATGGTAGATACTCCAAATGGTTCGTATATCGTTTATGCTACCAAGCCGGGCTCGGTTGCAAGTGATGGAAGTGGACGCAATGGTCTGTTTACTTCTAAGTTGCTGAAATACATGAATTCCGAAGGGTTGAATATTGAACAAGTATTTAAGAATGTAGCGCGCGATGTTGCCATCGCCTCTGGCGATACCCAACGCCCCTGGATTGCCTCCGATTATACTGGAGATTTTTTCTTCACCCCCGTTTCGGAAGTATTGGATACCAAATTAGTAACTAAGCCTATTGTAAAACCCGAACCGGTTGCTCCGACTATTGCAATTGCGAAAGACTATACCCATAGTGAAACTAGTGGGTACAGCGTAAAGGTTGGTATGCAAACATGGTTTAGTAAAAACCTGAATGTCGATCACTTTGCTAATGGCGACCCGATACCTGAGGCCAGAACCCCAGAGGAATGGAGCAGGGCAGACGCAAATAAACTACCTGCCTGGTGCTACTATGATAGTGATCCTTTAAACGGACAAACCTATGGGAAACTGTATAATTGGTATGCAGTAAATGACTCACGGGGTCTGGCACCAAAAGGCTGGCACATACCCAACAATAAAGAATGGACTGTATTAATTGAATATTTAGGAGGCGAAGCAACAGCCGGCCTATCTATAAAAAGCACCACCGCTTGGGATGAGAATGGAAACGGGAACAACAGCAGCGGTGTTGAGGCCCTTCCGGGAGGCTATCGTAACCCTGATGGAACGTTCGGCCCCCTCGGCAAATACAGTAACTGGTGGAGTTCTTCAGAATATAATTCTTATAGTGCCTGGTATTATCTGCTGAGTTATTCGAATAATGGGGTAGGCAGAAGCAGTTATAGTAAAGGTTGTGGTATTTCTGTTCGTTGTGTACGGGATTAATTTACTTGACTATTTGGTTATTTGTTGTGCATAACTCAAAAAATCAATCTGTCAACTTTAATATTTAAAACAAACAGGGATATCAATGGATATTGCTCTTCAGGCAGGAGTTTGGTTTACTGGTGATGAAGGTTGAGGTCTAAGCCCAAGAAAAGTGGAAATATGATACTTTACGATATGCTTTTAAGAACATATGGCTAAGAAAACCAAGAACAATGTAGTCTTCAGGATTTGGTTCTTTGTTGACGATGAAAAACTGTTGGGTAAAGGACGCGTGGAACTTCTCGAGAGAATAGAGAAGGGTGGTTCAATTGCCAGTGCGGCCAAGGAAATGAAAATGTCTTATCGCCAGGCTTGGCAAATGGTGAGTGAAATGAATCAAAGAGCAAGAAAGAAATTGGTAGTGAAGCAACTCGGTGGGAAAAGCGGGGGTGGAGCTACTGTTACAGAGGAGGGGAAAGAAGCCATTAAATGTTTTAGAGAGCTTGAGAACAAGACGAGGATGTTTTTGGAAAAGGAGTATAAAAAATTAAAATTTTAAAATTTTTATATAACGATATGTATTATAAAACATATTGAAAGGAGAATAGATCATAAACTAAACCATCAGATAAATGAAAAATTCAGTAATCGTGCTTTTAGTGTTCCTTATTGCGTTCACATTTGGTAGTTGTAATAATTCCAAAACTTCTGAGCAAAAAGAGAATGAAGCGATCTCAACAAAAGCCTCACTTACGGCAAATGTAAATAACTCCGTGAAAGACGCTTCTCATGCAGATAACGTAAAGTATATTAGTAAAGAGGTGGAGGTTAAGGGTGATGTAGAATTCCCCTTCACATTTACAGTTGATGCGTTAAAGAAAATGAACGTTGTAACTATTGAGGACTTTGTGGTGGTGTGCCAAAGCGGTTCTGAAGTAAAAGAAAATAAATCCAGTAAAGGTGTTTTGCTCAAGGATATCCTGGAGAAAGCAAAAATAATACAAACCAATCACAAAGATCGAAACTTTTATATTGTAGCAAGAGCAACAGATAACTATATGGCCACATTTTCCTGGGCTGAAATTTTTAATAACCCAACGGGCGAAAATGTTTATATCATATTCGAAGAAAATGGCATACCGATAAAAAATCAGGGTGATATGATTTTAATTTGTAAGAACGATATTAAAACCGGCCCCCGTCATGTAACGTGGTTAAAAAGTATTGAGATAAAAAGGGTAAACTAATTTCCTGTTAGTTACAGCATCAGCTTTGTTTAAGAAGTTCTTTTTCCAGTTTCAAAGCTTTTGGGAACAAGATATTGTTTTCAAGATGAATGTGCTGATGAAGATCACTCTGGAATTCTTGCAACTTGGCAAAAAGTACACGGTATGACATACACGCATCATGAGGAGGTGTAAAGCGACTGCTTAAGTCCTCAATCGATTCCATTGCACTGCCAGCCGAAGTGTGCTCGGCTTCCATCATATTGATCGGATTGGCTATAGTACCAAATGGTGGTGGGTTTATGGATTCATTATTTTTTTTGGCTTGTGCTAATTTTTTAATATAGGGGAATAGTATGTTCTCCTCTTTTTGCATGTGCATAGTAAGTTCCTCAATAACTTCCTGGGTGTATTGTTCTATCTCGATAAGTTCAGGATGATGATCTCCATGTACCCGGGCTACTTTTATACTCAGTTCGTCAAGAAAAGGAATGGCCGATGTCACATACTTGTGGTGATTGTTCACAATGTAGTCAACCAAAAAATCCAGTTCCCAATTGTTGAAATTATGCGTATTGGTTGTACCTCTACCTTCTACTTCCCTGAGTTCTGATTCAATTTTGCTAACATCTATATTTTTCTTTGAACAGGCCTCTGCCACCGTTCTCTTGCCTCCGCAACAAAAGTCAATGCCGTATTTTTTAAAGACCTCTGCCTTCCGCCAATCATTTGATACTAATTCGCCTATGCTTGGTGCTTGTGTAGGAATTATATTTGATGTTTCCATGGTATTAGCTGTGTTAATAAATTGTTCTAATAAAATTTAAAATTGCGAAATGCTATTTGTAATTTTTATGACCGTGGTCAGTTTATGTAAATAGTTGATAAAAAGGATAAATACACCTTTTTATTTGAGTTTCAAATAAAAGACAAAATTATCCTTATTTATTATATTTGTACAATTTATTAACAGGATATGGCTGAAATAGAGGATTTGACGAAACCACTGGTTTATTCATGCTCGGGATGTTCGAGTGCGGCTCAAATGGCCAATTACTTGGCTATAAGGCTTGATCGCAGTGGACTGGCAGAGATGTCTTGTATAGCCGGTGTAGGTGGAAACGTGAAAAACCTGGTGAGGACAGCCAAATCGGGACGAAAATTGATAGCAATCGATGGTTGTCCTTTGGCTTGTGTTAAAGCCTGTTTGAGCAATCACTCATTACAACCAGACTTACATTTTGAATTAAAGGAAATGGGTGTAGCCAAAAAACAAGGGGAGGATTTTGACAAGGCAGAGGCAGAAGAGATTCTCGAAAAAATTGGCAGTGAGGTGGAATTAAGGCTTTATTTACATACTGAAAAGGAGCGGGCATAGGTGAAGAAAGAACGAGCACCCAAATATTCTAAAACGATTAAAACGGAAGTAGTATGCCCTAATGATACTAATCCAATGGGTATTTTGCAGGGTGGACGCTTGGTGCAGTGGATGGATATTGCAGCCGCGGTGTGCGCCCAAACCCATGCAGGAAAAATTTGTGTTACCGCATCTATTGATACTGTTAGCTTTAAACGACCTGCATATGTGGGTGAGATACTGACCATTGAAGCAAAGATTACGCGTGCTTTTACTACCTCTATGGAAATAATGGTTTCAGCATGGTCAAAAAGTGTCTCCAGTACGAGGAAACATTTGATCAGTGAATCTTATTTTACTTTTGTTGCAATAGACGAAGAAGGAAAAGTGTCTCCTGTTAATGCAGTAAAGCCCATAACGCCAGAGGATCGTAAGCATTATGACGAGGCCTGGAAAAGAAAGAAACGAAAATAGGTATTCCGATGTGTTGATTATCGGTGCCGGTATTGTTGGGCTATGCCTCAGAGTCAAAATAGCACAAGGATTCCCTGAAAAAAGGTGGTAATTCTTTCCAAAGATAAACCCGGTGAATCCAATACGCGATATAGATTTATGTGCTAATGCTGAGGGACACGGATACGATTTGGGAATGGCGTTTAATCTCGGCTAAGAAAACCTATTCGCAAAGTATCTTTTCAAGGTAGTATTCGCTAGAATATTGTTGAAGCAGAGTTTAGACCTTTTCCACAACGTTGGTTTTGCTTTCGAAATCTACACTTTGGATAAGTAATTTTCTGAATCGCTCAATAAACCTTGCAGTTTGTGCACCATCCAGAATATCATGATCCATCGCAATAGTAATGCAGACCATCTCCTTTTTCACTATTATATCGTCTTCAAAAGCAGGGACATATCGAATACCTCCGACCATAGCGGTAAGTACGTGTGGGGTAATCGGCACAATCCAACCTGTAAGATTATGACTAAACATGCCCATCGAAGAGAACCCAACCGTGCCATTGAATTTTTTTTTAATGAATGGGTTTTTAAAGATGTGTACAAGTGCCCACCTGCGTAAAAAGCCTACACGCTTGATCACTGCATTGAGCCTTTTCTTTTGCAGCATCTCTTTACTGTCAATCAAATCAGTAGAAGATCTTGACTTGGCGCTTTTAATCTCTTCAGAAATATCAAAAACCGACTTGTAATTGGCTTTCCTAAGAACATAACCTACCGGCATGGGAACACCATTAACATTACGCTCAACCATCGTTGCTACATCCACATCATCAAAAACCACGAGCTTATTTCCCTTTCTATATGCCTGCATAATTTTGTTTTCCGCCACAGCCTGTGCAAAACAGTATAGCAAATAACCTGTGAGTGACGCATGTCTTTTTGCCACACGTCTGGCCTTGCGCATATTTTCCCGGATTCCAGTGATGTCAAAGTCCATAACAGCATAGGCGGTGTGTTTGGATTTGCCTATTCTAAGGAAATCAACAATTTGCTTTCGTTCCAGTGAAAAAGGAATACTGGTATGTTTCGGTAATATTGAATTCATCTACCTGTTGCTTAACAATTTAATTTACGAGATTCAGATAAATTAAAATTAGTTTGACGTTGGTGTGTTTCACCGATTATTATGGATAAATACAGTTTACCCATTACATGAATATTTAAAGTTTATAAAAAGACAAATATATCTTTAATTACTACATTTGCACAAATATTTATATTAATAGGATTGAGGATAAATTACTCGTGTGGTTTACTAACGCCTTTGGAAATAGTGGTTCGAACATGATCAAATATTACTTTTCGCACAAAATAATTGATCAGCAAATCCTATTGCAATTTTGATTTCATGGTTTAATGATGTGTCTCCAGTTAATCCATTAAAACCATTAACGCCCGCTGATCGTATGCATTATGACGAAGCCTGGAAAAGAAAGAAACGAAAACAAGTATTCCGATGTATTGATTATTGGTGCTGGAATTGCAGGCCTTTGTCTCGGAATCAAAATAGCACAACGATTTTGTGATAAAAAAATAGTCATCCTATCTAAAGACAGACCCGGTGAGTCCAATACACGATATGCACAAGGGGGTATAGCTGTAGTAACTGATTTGAAAAAAGATTCTTTTCAGCAACATATTGCAGATACACTGCTTGCAGGCGATGGTCTCTGTAATGAAGAAGTCGTAAGGTGTGTGGTAAAGGAGGGGCCAGATCGATTAAAAGAATTAGAGGAGTGGGGAACTGTATTTGACAAGTCTTCTTATGGCCTTGATTTGGGTTTAGAAGGAGGACATTCCGCTCATCGGATTATACACAAAAAAGATAAAACGGGTTTTCATATAATAGATTCCTTATTGCGTATGATAGCCAGGTTTCCAAATGTGGAAATTCTTTGGAATACGCTTGCCGTGGACTTACTTACAGCTGAAGACAAGGAAAATAATCAATGTATTGGGGCGACTTATATTCCCAATAACTCAAATAAAATTCGATCCATTCAGTCTTCATTTACTGTTTTGTCCACCGGGGGCATCGGCCAGATTTATAGCGTAACTACAAATCCTAATATTGCAACGGGAGACGGTATTGCAATAGCATACCGTGCGGGAGCTAAAATTCGTGACATGCAATTTGTGCAATTTCACCCTACGGCATTAGATGCACCTAAAGAGGATACTACTTTTCTGATTTCGGAAGCCCTGCGCGGGTTTGGTGCCTATTTGATTACACGTGATGGTAATCGGTTCATGTTCAAATACGATAAGAGAGGAGAGATGGCTTCCCGTGATATTGTGTCAAGAGCGATCTTCAATGAATCATTGTATCAGCCGGTGTATATTGATTGCCGTCATCTTGATAAAAGAGACTTGATAACACATTTTCCTAATATCTACCAAAAGTGTCTCTCTTTAGGGTTGGATATCACTTGTGAGTTAGTACCTGTTCTACCGGCTGCTCACTACCTGTGCGGAGGAATTGACACCAACCTTTGCGCACAAACATCAATTAATGGACTATACGCCATTGGAGAATGCGCTCGCACCGGTTTGCACGGGGCTAATCGGCTTGCTTCTAATTCTTTATTGGAAGCTTTGGTGTTTGCACATTTTTGTTTTCAGGATATTGAAACGCGCATGTTTCGCTTTGTTGAGACAGTATTTCCTTCCGAGATACTTATTATTCACAATAGCCCTTCCGATAAACTTTTGGCCATTCAATCAAAACTAAAATTGACGATGTCGGAGAAAGCCGGAATAATCAGAACAAATGAGGGATTAATGGCTGGCTTGGATATAGTGAGAGAATTAAGCGTTGAGCTGGAATTGGTTTTTCAGGAATTTGGTATGTCTTGGATGTTTTGTGAAACAAGAAATTTACTGATAGTAGCTACTCTTGTTTTACAACAGTCACTTAATCAGAAAGAGAATAGAGGAACGTTTTATAATTATGACAATCAAGAGGTAGTTAACCCAATACTGAAGCATCATGTCTAAAGTTAGTAATATAGAGTTATGGTTGTGGTTGGGCATACTACTCATCGTTTTGATGATTGTCGTGGGAGGTATCACCCGCTTAACAGGATCAGGATTGTCAATTGTAGAGTGGAATGTAATTTCGGGAACAATTCCACCAATTACTGAGACCCAATGGCAGCAGGCTTTTGATCAGTACAAGCAATTTCCTCAATATAAAAAGCTGAACTATGGAATGGACATGGCGCAGTTTAAACAAATATTCTTTTGGGAATATATTCACCGGCTGCTGGGGCGCTTCATTGGCCTCGTTTTTCTACTTCCATTTCTATATTTTTATTTTACCCGTAAACTTTCAAAATCACTCACGAAAAAATTGTTGGTGATATTCGCTCTGGGTGCTTTACAGGGTTTTATGGGATGGTATATGGTGAAGAGCGGATTAAATGACAATCCCCATGTCAGTCATTTTCGACTTGCTATCCATCAAGGGTTGGCGTTGTTGCTCATTGTATCCATTTTTTGGACAATCTTAACAATGGGTGGAAGAAAACCATCCGGCAACAATCGTTCTTTGCTGCTAATTTTATCCTACTTATCTCTCGTTTTACTTTCTTTTCAAATTGTGCTTGGAGCGTTTGTAGCAGGCCTGAAAGCTGGGTTTTCATATATTAATTTTCCGTTCATGGGAGATTCTTTTTTCCCATCTGCAATTGTTATGAAGTCCGAACCCTATTTTTATAATGGAGTGATGTTACAATTTACTCACAGGTGGGTAGCATTCGTTGTGTTTTTCTCTTTTCTGTGGATTCTAAAAATAGCAAAACCTTATCCTGAAGTAAGAAAATATATAAGAATACTTATCGTCATCGGAATTATGCAGATCGTGTTGGGAATCTCTACGCTTATGCTTCAGGTACCCTTAGCATTAGGGGTGATTCATCAGTTTATTGCAATTATACTCCTTATGCTTTTGATTAAAATTATTTATGAAGTTAGATATCCAATAGATTTATCGAACAAGATAAAAGAAGTACCATCGGTCAACCAGGTATTCGGGAGTTGAAAACATTAACTAAAGATTCTTGATAACCTTTAAGATTCAATTAGTTTAAGCATGAAATCAAGTAGAAATAATGTGATGATTCTTTCTCCGGCTGGCTCGTTTGAAGCCTTGACAGCTGCTATTCTGGCAGGTGCCGATGCGGTTTATTTTGGAGTAGAGCAATTGAATATGCGCGCTCGGTCTGCAAACTATTTTACCATAGAAGATATGGAGTTGATTGCAAAACAGTGTAAGCAGTCTAATGTTAAATCATACCTTACACTGAATACAGTTTTATATGATTATGATATGCAGTTGATGAGAAAAATTATTTCATCTGCTAAAGAGTCTGGTATTGATGCTGTTATTGCTTCTGACCATGCCGCAATGACCTACGCAAAGTCTATTGGTATGCCACTGCATATCTCTACACAATCAAGTGTGAGCAATATTGAAACGGTGGATTTCTACTCAAACTTTGCAGATGTGATTGTATTGGCCAGGGAATTGAGCCTTAAACAGGTGGCAGAGATCACACGCGAAATCACGCGAAGAGAGATTAAAGGACCCTCTGGAAATCTTGTAAAGATTGAAGTGTTTGCACACGGAGCATTGTGCATGGCCATCTCAGGAAAATGCCACTTAAGCCTACATTCCCATTTTGCGTCAGCTAATAGAGGAGCTTGTTTACAAAATTGCAGAAGACCCTATGTGGTAATAGATAAAGAGGAAGGGATTGAATTTGAAATCGACAATGAATACATTATGAGTGCGAAAGACTTGTGCACGATTGACATCTTGGATCAGATGCTCGATTCAGGCATATCTGTTTTAAAGATTGAAGGAAGAGGAAGATCGGCTGATTATGTAAGCATTGTGACAAAGTGTTATAAAGAAGCAGTGGCTGCTATTAAAGCAAAACAATATACTCCTGAAAAGATTGATCAATGGAAAAAAGAATTGTCAAAAGTGTATAACCGTGGTTTTTGGGAGGGTTATTACCTTGGCAGGCATTTGGGTGAATGGGCAGATCAACCAGGCTCAGTTGCGACTGAGAAAAAAATATATGTAGGAAAAGGTAATCGATATTATCCGAAAATTGGAGTAGGCGAATTTGTTTTGGAGACTGGCACTATCGGCACAGGAGACATACTAATGGTGATAGGCCGGACGGAAGGAGTTAGAAAAGAAAGGTTAAATGAACTAAGGGTGAATGGCATTGAGGCAATAACCGCTAAAAAAGGAGATGTCATTTCTTTACCCTGGCCAACAAAGATTTCAAAGGACGATAAATTGTATAAAATCCTTGAGGATAAACATGGCTAGAATTATTTATTACCGAAAGAAATGTATTGGCTGTGGTATCTGCTATGAACGCCAACCCGACTACTGGCGAATGTCCAGAAAAGATGGGAAGGCGAATTTGATAGGGTCGACTGTAAATAAAGGTATTCATTCGAAGCTAAACGCTGTAGTCATACAGGGGTCGCTGCTAGTAGCCAAATCTTGCCCTGCTGGAGCCATAAAGGTTATTTTGTAATTTAATCTGTCCTTGGTTTTTGGTGTTGAAAACCTGTTTTTTTATTTGGAAACACTAACCATTCACAATTATAACAGTCCTTTTTGATTTTGAGGATCATTCCTGATAAAAATCATACTGTGAGTTGTTGGCTATAATTACTTTAGCCATCGATGGAAAATAATCGCTTTATCACCTGGCCTATGTTGGCGGGTATTACTATGATGCTACTGTTATTGGTGGCTGAATTTTTAACGCACGTGTTGGGTAACGTTGCTTATGTGGCTATCTGTGTTATTACATTGTGGTTTACTCAAGGTAGAAAGCAAATTATTTTGATTACGGTTATTGCCACAGTATTACTTATAGTAGGTTATATCCTGGCCATTCCTATTTCTGAACCTGCAGACCAGGTCACATTTTTTGTCAACCGGGTTTCGGCAGTTGTAGTAATCTGGTTTGCTTGCTTCTTCACCATCCGATACCAGAAAGCACTGGCAGATGAAAGTAGACAGCGACTGGAGATAGAGGAGAGGAAAATTGGTGAAGCAAGATTACGAAGTAGTCAGGAGATGCATCAGGCTATTGCTAGAAATTTCCCGGAAGGATGGATCGGAATTTTAGATGAGGACTTAAAATATATTTTTGCGAATGGTAGGGGATTGAAACAGGCTGGAATAAAACAAGCGGATCTAATAGGGCAAAGATTTGGTAAAATACTGGGTGTTGATGTTGAGATATTTTTGGAAAGAGCTAAGCAGTGTAATCATATTGCATTTGATGTTGAGTACAATAAGCGGAATTATGAAGTGAATATTGGTCCATTTTTAAGTAATCTCAAAATAAAACGTTTGTTGGTTGTTGTTCATGATATTACCACAAAAAAGGAAACTGAAATCAGGCTCACTAAGGCATTGGCGAGAGAACGTGAGCTTAATGAATTAAAATCAAGATTTGTGACCATGGCCTCTCATGAATTTAGAACGCCCTTGACCACCATTCAGTCTTCAGCGACTTTGCTGGGTAAGTACTCTGGAGATGCCTATGAAAAAGAGAAAGGCACGCATGTGATGAAGATAAAGAACTCGGTAAAGTTGCTTACGGAAATTCTAAGTGATTTTCTCTCTTTTGAAAAACTTGAGAAGGAAAGCCTGGCTTCCAGTAATGAAATCATCCATTTAAGGAATTTTCTGGATAAGGTAATGGTTGAAGCAGAAGTAATCAAACGTGACAATCAACGGTTAGAAATAAAATATGATGGTAAGGATGACATCACTACAGACCGAAAGTTTCTTAAAAGTATTATTTATAATCTTTTGTCAAATGCCTTTAAGTATAGTGGCGAAGATGACACGGTTATAGTACAGGTTGAAATTGTAAACGGGTTACTTACAATTAGTGTAATAGATCATGGATTGGGCATACCGCAAGAGGAGCATCAATACGTATTTGATCGGTTTTTCCGCGCTAATAATGTTGTAAATATTCATGGCACAGGTCTTGGGTTAACCATAGTAAAAAAGTATGTTGATCTTTTGGGAGGGACACTTTCTTTTACAAGTACTATGGGAGAAAAAACAATTTTCACCGTTCAACTTCCAATTGGCCATACGCCTGTTTTAAAAGATCATTAAATCTTAAAGGATTGAATTGTATATTGTGATGTGGAGTCATAACAATAACTCATCGCCAGAATAGGTGAGGGTAGATCTGGATGAAAATTGTATTACAACATTTTTTCTTATTCTTACTTTTTACCTATGCCATTTATGTTCATCCTGGTGCTGTGGCTCTTATGTTGAGTAACATTGGATACTCTATTTGCAATGCAAAAGCTGGTTAAACTCCCTTTGGTATTTCTCTTTATAGCCTCATTGATTGGCCTTGTCCTGCGGTGGCATTATTTTCAACCCATTGTAGCATTTAAGTATCCTTTTTGGTTACATGCGCACTCGCACCTTATGTTCTTGGGTTGGGTATTCAATGCTTTATCTATTGGTTATGTAATTTGTTTTTTACCTGAATCAGCACAAAGGAGATATAAAGGAATATTTTATACCCTTAATCTTTTGGTTTTGGGTATGTTGATTTCTTTCCCACTGCAAGGATACGGTGTTTATTCCATCGCCATATCCACCCTGCATACTGCCGTTGTTGTTATTTATTGCCTTAAATTTTTTAAGGATACTATATCGACTAAATCAAATATCTCCATTTGGTTTGCCAGGGTGTCTTTGAGTTTTTTTCTCATTTCAGCAATTGGCCCCTTTGTCGTTGGTGTTCTGGCCGCAAAAGGTCTGGGGCAATCAGACGGATATCATCTTGCGGTATATTATTACCTTCACTTTCAATATAATGGTGTTTTCACATTTGGTGTTTTTGCTTTATTTTTTCATTTACTTACAGTAAGAGGAATTGATTTTCATTTAGAACACGCAACCAGGTTTGGCTGGCTATTGTTTTTTTCTTGTTTTCCAGCTTACGCCCTCTCATCCTTATGGACCAGCCCACCACTGATCGCAAATTGGATCGGCCTGCTTGCTGCTGGTACTCAAGTAATAGCGTTCTATTATTTCTTGAAGTCCATTAACAGAAGTTGGCCTGCAATAGGGGAAATGTTCACCAAACCATCGCGCTTGTTGTTGATTGTATCGCTCGTAGCATTTGGCGCCAAACTACTCCTGCAACTCCTTTCGGTTCATCCATCCATTGCAGTGTTGGCTTATGAAATTCGTTTTTATGTGATTGCTTACTTACACCTCGTTTTAATAGGAATGATCTCCTTGTTTTTGATCGTATGGTACAAGGAGTGGAATTTGCTTCCGTTGAAACGACTATACATTTATCTTCTGCTAATTGGTTTTATCAGCTCAGAACTTGTTATGATCAGTATAGGTTGGTGGCCTGGTTTTTTTAATATTCCAAAGTGGATGGTGATTACCTCTGTGATTATGGCAATTGGAATTACGGGGATAATCTATGACTTTCTATTTACCCCTAATACTAAAGTATTATCAAATGAAATCTGATAATACTGCTATTGACGATTATTGGATTTTTTCGAATCTTCCTGTTTGTTCTTTTATTTTTATTCGGAAAGAACTTGGTACGTCTTGTCGAATATAGGGAACGACTGTTTCGCCTGTTGAAATGGGCCCAATCCGATCATTAAGAATTTGCATAGCCTCATCTCTAGCTGCATCATTTTCTATCTTTTCGTATTCACCCCATAAGATGACGCATCGCCAGCTATTCATATTTTCGATTTGATCTACCTCAAAGCATACCTTTGGGTTTTTATTCATCATATCAATCTTCATCCCATTTTTAGAATGACAGTAAATGTAACCGTCCTTGTATGCATAGGTGATAGGAACCACGTATAGTTTTTCGTCAGCGTAACATGCCAGCCGTCCAATTATTTGACTTTGGAGCACATTGACGATTTGATTATTGTTCATTTTTCCTAACATACTATATTACTTTAGGTGTATTCCTTTGCTTAGTAAATGTGATTTACCTTGTAAAGTTAAACCAATAGTTGTCATTATTTTATGACATTGATCATTTCCTGTTACAGCCTATTCTGAAGGGGAGTAGTGGGTTTTTTAAAGGGTTTGTTATTAAATCAGAATCTAAACTCTACTGTGGAATAATAATTCCTTCCTGGTCTGGGAATACCGCCCCAATCGAGGTGCTCTCTGTAGTATTTGTCAGTGAGATTTTCAATGCCCAAACTAAAACTCCATTTCCCCAAACGATTATTGGTATGATAGCCAACTCTTAAGTTGAATATAGAGTAGCCAGGCGTATTCTGTTCTCCAAAATTTTCGCTTACCTGTGTTTGAGCCAGGGCTCCTTCCCATTCCAACTGTCCATTGAATTTATTTTTTTCGAAACGAAGAGAATTTACATTCTTAAAAGCAGGAATGAAGGGAAGCGGATCACCCGAAAACGTTTCTGCCCGCGTACCCTTGAAGCTGCTGATGAGCTGAATATTTTTTATTGGTGAAACCAGGGCAGATAATTCAGCACCCCAGAATCTGGCATCGGATATATTCTCATACACCTTCACACCCTGGGCGCCAGGTGTCATGGCATCGAGCTGGGTGTCTACATAGGCAAGTATGTAATCCGGGTTTTGCTGGTAAAACACGGTGCTGTTTAATTCCAACCAGTTATTGAAAAACTCAATTCCAAAGTCTGAAGTAAGACTTTTTTCTACTTTTAGATGGGGATTGCCCAGGTAGTCATGATTGTCCTGTCTGTTGAATAAATAGAAACCAAACAATTCTGCATTAGCAGGGAGCCTTTCTCCATAACCTCCATGGAGTGTGAGTATGAAATTGTTAAAAAATGATTTGCTTATACTTGCATTAAATGATTTGGTTAAATTTTGGGAAGATGAATTGAATGAAGAATAGAATACTTCCAGTTGATCTTTTCCGAACCCTTCTTCAATAGTGGTGCTGGAAACATCCAATCTTGCGTTTAGATTTACTTTTACAAGGCTTGATACTTTGATGTCATCACCCATGTAAAAACCAGCAACAGTTCGATACGAAGATGGCCATGTTTGCATGTACATAGAGGAACCATCACTGGCATACATCACCATTTCGGCCAGAACACGGTTGTGGTACAAGTCCGACCGAAGTTTGATTTTATGATTATTTAATTTTTTGATTTTGGCTTCTGCATAAGCGCCATAAGTACTGCTCCATCCTGGCATATCCATGTGCATCAACACTTCGCGTTGGGAATCATCCATTTGATGGTACACCTCATTGGCATACACTTTTGCCTCCAGGTTATTTAACCATCCCGAATCGGTATGACGGATATAAGACAAAGCATACATGGAGGCCCTTGCTTTACCTACATCCATTGATAGTGCGGGAAAACCGATGTTTTTCCCCTCGTCAATCAAAAAATTTGCTTTTAGTGTATCCTTTTTGATGCCCCACTTTCCGGCTAAAGAAAAGTTGGTCTTTTCAAATTGAGAGAATTTAACTGTCTGCCCTTGCCCATCTTTATAATTCTGGCTTTTTCTGTAGATAACGCTGGCACGGTAGGCGCTATTTTGATGTGAGAAATTAGCATCGGTGAAATAGTTGACTCCTTTGGAAACGGATTGGTAGCCAACGCCTGCTCTACCTGTAATGCTTTGCTTATTTATCATTGGTTCTGCCAATCTTAAATTTAAGCTGCCTCCAATGGTACTCCCCATAGAAGACCCATTGGTACCGAGTGATGCATCAATGCTTTTAAGGTTTTGAGGCTCCACGTAAATAGTGACCGGATCCATTTTATCTGTACAGGCGCTGAACATTCGCATGCCATCAATAGTGACGTTGATTTGTCCTCCAGACATACCTCGAATTACAGGCTCTTGTCCGTAAGCACTTCTTCGGATCAGGTAGACTCCATTCATACGCGACAAGATGTCTTCTGTATTGGCTGATTGATTGGCACGATAGAAATTTTGAAGAGTATCTTCTTCCGTCTGCACGGATTGAATCACTACTTCCGACAGGATACGTGTTTGCAATGAGTCCTGTGCTTGTACAAAGCTTGAAGTAATAATTAATAGGAATAAATAGTATAATATTCTCATAATTCAAATGGTTGACCGGGACCAGCCTTTTGAGCCAATCCCGGAAACCCAACCCTTATCTTTATATGTCTAGATCGAAATACAATTCTTTAACCATCTCACCTTTTGACAGGTTGAGGTGTATGCGCCAATCACCCGTCATGGTGAAGTTTACTTTACCAACATAGTGGCCATTGCTTTTATGAATTGGCGATATGTTGTTAGGTGAACCATGTCCCATAGAAGGCATTTCCGGTTCCATGGTAATAGTAAAATCCGTTACCGGAGGGAAGGAATCCATGCTTTGTTTGGTATGGATCATCACTTCGAAATCGTTCACACCTACTTTTGGTTTTTTATTGAAATGATAGGACACAAAATACTTCATACCATCTTCTGTAGTGAACGAGTGCATTCTTGTTTTTTCTGGAGTAACCACATTTAGATCCAACTCAACAAAGTCTTCAGTATTCTTTGCCTTATTTTGAATCCTCACTTTTAGCTTCCAGCTTCCAATATCAGTTCCGGAAGGCATGATAAAATTTATAGCTCCTGGGTAAAGAGTGTTGACAGCCTGTTCTGAAGCAGGGTTGTCAACCGGGGCACTGTGTTTCATGCCAGAAACCATACTCATCATGGGCATGAATTGCACTATGGATTCATTTATGGATTCGTCTGTTGTGGTATTGGTCAATTTGGCGTACAAGATGTTGTAGCCCACAAACAGCTCTTCTTCTTCTGCCCATATTTCCACTTTTGTGTTAGCGGTGGTGGCTACACCTTCTGCAATTTTAGTTAAACCTTCTGTGGGGTTAATCTGAGCTTCATCGTCACTACAGGATAAAGACAATAGTGTGCTCAATATGATTCCTGATGAAATCAATCTTAATTTCATAATGTATTATTATTAAATGAATAATGCTTATTGTTGAATTATCACATAAAAGGATGGTGCTCAATATTGAGCGCCCATGTGACTTTAAGCAGGCGGATGATCAATTTTATTCACGGGGTTATCAGGCCAATGAATAATATATTCAGAGTAGGTGATGGCATCTGTGCCAAATCGTGATGGTATATGATTTGTAAACTGTACAAATCCGATAGGATATTCGGTAAAGTTAATTTTCTGTATTGGAGGCGTATCTGGTGTTTGTTCCGCTGGTGCTGCAGATACCCGTTTCAGTTTTTGCATCAGGATGCACTTCCCATTGCACGCCATTTCGGGCTTATCTTTATTGATACAGAGTACCTTAGCAAAGAAATCTTGATTAGTATAGTATTCTACTAATGGATGGATAGGTCTCAGCAACGCAATTCCATATAAAAGAATAAATGCCCAGCCAAAAATTATCTTCTTCACGCCACAAATTTAAAAACAACGTTCAAAGTAAAAGATGATTTAAATCATATGTGATTATTTTTTGTCGGAATTTTTTGCTTACTATAAATAAATTGAAGTGAAAAAAATTTGAATTACTTACGGGCTGAATTACACGATATTTGTTGCTTTATTTTCATTAAAATTGGTAACTGCATTATGGTCACCTTGACTCTTTTCTGTAGCCTCCTTGATCATCACGAACTCTAAAATATTTTCATTATCCAGCGCGCCTACAAGTTGGTCGCCATCGTAAATGGGAGCTATTACCTGTCGGTTCAGTTGCATTTTAGGCCAGGCTTCTTTGAGTAGCGTGTTTTGCTGGAAGCTCAAGGCACTTTTATGCATAGCTTCTGCAATTTTTCCGTCCTTGCCTTTTTCAGACAGGGCTTTTATAATCTGATTTCTATCCAGCGTACCAGCGGGGTCTCCATTTTGCATTACCAGAAAGTTTTTTTCCTGCCCGTTGAGCAGAAGTTGCACAGCAGATGAGATGGGAGCGTCATAGTCCAATGTGTGAAAATCCCTGATCATTGCATCCTTCACGGTAAAATCAGCCATCATAAATTGGGTTTTGGTTGAACCCACTTCGGCTTGAGCACCTATGAAAATAAAAATGCCTATAAATACCAGGAAAGGATTAAAAAATAATCCCAAAAGAATAAATCCAACAGAAATTGCCTGGCCAATAGAAGCAGCAACTCGGGTAGCAATGTGCCGTTTAAACTTGAAACCCAAAAGAGCCCTTAAAACACGCCCACCATCCATAGGAAAAGCGGGAAGCATGTTGAAAACGGCCAGTATGATATTTACGCTAAATAAGTTGGGAAGCAGGTTACCTGCATGAACAGCAACTATAGAATCTGCGGTAAAAATATCAGCTGGATTAACGAACGGTAAAAGAATAGCAGCAATCAACAAGTTGACAACAGGCCCAGCTACTGCTACTATTAGTTCCTGCTTTGGTTTTTCGGGCATTGACTCAAGACTGGCCAGTCCACCAATTGGCAATAGTGTAATACTTCTGGTCTTTATTCCATATCGTTTGGCGGCAAGGGCATGACCAAACTCATGGAGAACCACGCAACCAAAGATCAGCAATACAAAAAGAACACTCCAAAGTGTATTTTCGGCAGTACTCCCTGCCCTTAAATTGATAAATACTATCCATCCGATGAGTAAAACAAAAGTCCAGTGTACCGTAACTTTAATGCCTCCTATAATTCCTAATTGTAAAGAATTTTTCATTTCAGTATTTCTATTTTCAAATTATTTAATACAACTCCGCCAGAACCAAACATCAGATTATACTCATTGGTTCGAAAATTAAATTCTACTACAACTTAGGAAACCTAATACTCAAATAATATGATGCCTATCACGCATATGAATGACTGTAATCACGTAAAGAATCATGATATTATGCGTTATCTGCATTAGCCATAAGGAATCAATATCATTTGATGAATCTCTCCCTTATTTTATCTACTGTATAGTATACCAGGGGCACCAGGTATACTGTAAGAATGAGTGACGATAACAACCCGCCAATGATCACCCATGCCAATCCGTTTTTCCATTCACTGGCAGTTCCTTTGGCAAGTGCAATGGGCAACATTCCGATTACCATAGAAAGGGTAGTCATTAGTATGGGGCGCATCCTTTCCTTGCCTGCCATGATCAAAGCTTCTTTATAATGTTTTCCTGAGGCTTTTAGCTGATTGGTAAAATCAACAATTAGGATTGCGTTCTTGGCCACCAAACCCATTAGCATAATCAATCCTAACAATGCAAATAAACTCAGATGATTCATACTCAGGTTTAACGCCAGAAATGCTCCAATGGCGGCAACAGGTATGGAAAATAGTACTACAAAAGGATAGATAAAACTATCGTAGAGCGCTACCATAATCAGGTAAATCAAAATGAATGAAATGATAAGCACTGCGCCAAGAGCACTAAAGCTGTCATTTTGCCTTTTAATGTCACTGCCCCACGCCATTTCAATGCCTTCCGGCAGAGGGTTTTCGTTGATATAGGCCACTACTTCATCGGCTACTGTTCCGGAAGGACGCCCTAGTGCATCACCTGTTAATGTAATCGCGGGCTGTCTGTCTAACCTTTCCAACAACGATGGTGAATTGTTCTGGACAACATCTGCAAATTGAGAGACTTCAATAGGCATACCCCGTGGATTGACAATCACCATTTTTTTCACATCTTCCATATTCTGGCGATTGAAGTCATCCAACCAAATCCTAACAGGGTATTCAGTACCCTGCTCGGTTAGCATGGCATCATCATTTCCGGTAAGAGCTGTTCGTATGCTTAGTCCTACATAGGCATTGGTAAGACCAAGTCGCTGCATCCGATCGTTATCAGGGATGATTTGAAATTCCGGACTTCCCTCTTCCACAGAAAGGCGAATATTGTCTGCCCCTGGTATTTTTTCCACCACCGACTTTAGATCGCTCCCCAATTGCATCACCTGAGCCGCATCACTTCCGCTTAGTGTAATTTCTATTGGAGCAGATCGGGGCACCAGACCCATTGCGGCCATTGAGTAATTGATACCTGGGAATTCATCTCTTAATGCTTCACGAATTTCTATCATGAATTCCTCTGTTGGTTGCTCATCCCGCTCAGCAGCAGGTTTTAATTGAATTGTTAGCTCGGTAATATTAACTGATCCAACTCCCAAACTCCCGATTCCTGTACTGGGTCCGCCCACATTGCTAAAGACGGTTGATACCGATGGTTGAGCTAAAATGAAACTTTCAATCTTCTGCGATACAATATTGTTTTGTTGTAATGTTGTTGTCTTATCGAATTCAAGGCTCATTCGGAATTTTCCCTGGTCTCCAGTGGCAATCAGCTCTTTTCCGATGATGCCTTGTCTCATTATTCCTATGGTTAGGACGAACAAGGCCAGGATTATACCTGTTGTGATCAGCTTATGGTCTAACACCCATTCTAATTGTCGCCCATACCAATTGATGAAACGATTTAATTGATGTTCAAACCAAAGTAAAAAACGGTTAAAGAGGTTTGTAGGTTGTAAATCTTCGGACTTTCCAATTCGAGAAGCCATCCAGGGTGTTAATGTAAATCCAACCAACAAACTTGTTAAGGTGGAGGTCACCACCACTACAGAAAATTGCTTGAGCATATCCGCAACAAAAACCTGTAGAAATAGAATAGGGAGGAACACCACCACATCCACCAGGGTGATGGACAGTGCTGAAAATCCGATTTCCATACGACCATCTAGGGCCGCTACGCGCTTGTTCTTTTTCATGTCCAGATGACGTTGGATGTTCTCCAACACCACTGTGGCATCATCTACCAGGATACCAATGATCAAAGACATAGCCAACAAGGTCATCAGATTGAGTGTGTAACCCAACAACCACATGACTGCGAAAGCAGTTACTAATGA
Source organism: Flammeovirgaceae bacterium UBA2338 (assembly GCA_002344795.1). Lineage (GTDB taxonomy): Bacteria > Bacteroidota > Bacteroidia > Cytophagales > Cyclobacteriaceae > ELB16-189. The sequence goes on from DDUM01000047.1 coordinate 59,640, forward strand.
AGTGGGGATGGCTACCAATACAATAAGTGAGTTTCGGATACTTCTTAAGAATAGAAGCATTACAATTGAAACCAGAATTACTGCTAAGGTGAGATCATATACTACAGAATTTACTGCTGCAATGGTATTGTCAGTAGAATCATCGGCAATAATAAATTTTACTCCCTCTGCCGTATACTGTTTTTCTATTTTTTCGAATTGACTGCGCACCAACTTTGAAACATCCACGGCATTGGCATCCCCTTGTTTTTTTAATAATAGCCCAATACCATTTTTACCATTGTAGCGGCTTACTGAAGTTATTTCTTTGATCCCGTCTGTTACTGTGGAAATATCTTTTACATAAACAGGACTTCCGGGGAAAGGCATTGCCACCTGCACGTATTTTATATCATCAATGCTTTTATACTTTCCAATGAGGCGTACGGGATTGTTTGCTGTGGACGACTGTACCTTTCCTGAAGGTACATCGAGGCCTGATCGATTGATTGCCTCCGTAACCTGATACAAGGAAAGTTTGTATAGTTTTAGTTTTTCCTGATCTACTTTTACCTGTATCTCCCTTTCTTCTCCACCCAACAATGTAATTTCAGCAACTCCCTTTAGTTGTTGAATTTGGGGTAGGAAATCATCTTTCATTTTTTGATAGAACTCAGTAGCCGGTAAATTACTGGTGGCACTGATTTGCATGATGGGCAAATCATTGGGTGATACCTTGCTCATAACAGGATTTAAAATATCCTGGGGCAGATCTTTGCGGATATTATCTATGTAGCGTTGGGCATCCTGCATTGTTTTGTCCAGGTCTGTTGCATACTTGAGGTTGACAATCAGAATGGAGGCATTGGGCAACGATTTGGTGACAATGAAATCGACACCTTCCAAATTGGATAAAGCATCTTCAATTTTTCGTGATACGGATGTTTCTACCTCCGTAGGGTCTGCGCCTGGATAGCCTGTTGTAATAACCACTACTGGTTGGTTGAAATCGGGCATCAACTCATAACTGAGATTTTTGTAACCCAAGAAACCAGCCAGTATGAAAATACTGAATAAAACTATAATCAGTGAAGGGCGGTTAATGGATATTTCGGTTATGTTCATTTTATTCTAATTCTTAATTGTGACATTGGCACCTTCAAAGAGATTAATGAGTCCATTGGTGATCACCATATCGCCCTCATTTAATCCCGATTGTATTACGGCAATACTCTTTCTTCTTTCTGCTATCTCTATATTTTGAAGTCTGGCCTTCCCTTGGTTCACCACATATACCTGGGGTTGGATATCTGATCCTATAATGGCTGAGGCTGGGATAGTTAAATGTTGCGTATTGGGTGCCTCTTTGATCTGGACTTTACCGAACATCCCTGATTTAATTTTGAGATCTTGTGTGTTTTTCACAAGAAATTGAACAGGAAAAGTATTTGCCAAATTGCCCTGGCTTCCTATTAGTGAAACCTTACCGGAAAGAGGTGTGGAAGTGTAAGTATCGGCCACAACTGTTACCGCATTGTTGATGTGAAATAAATTCAAATCATTTTCAGAAACATGGATGGTAAAACGAAGTGAAGAGATATCGGTCAATTGAAACAGTGGAACCCCGGGCGCTGCGAAAGAACCTACTTCTGTCATCTTTGCGGTTACTATTGCTTCAAAGGGTGCAGTTACAACCGTGCGACTAATTTGTTCCAACAAAGTACTGCGTTGCACCTGGGCAGATTTTAAACCAAGCTGGGCCTTTTCTAATTGTACTCCCTGGATAGCATCGGATGCTGCTAATATAGAGTAACGTTTTACATCTGCTTCAAGCCCTTCTATCTGTACTTCTACGGATTGAAGTTGTAGCTTCAGCATCTTGTCATCCAGTTTAAGAAGGTTGTCACCTTTTTTTACTGGACTGCCAACATCAGCAAACACTTGTACAACCTTGCCTTGAACATCAGCGCTCAATTTGGTTTCTTTATTGGGTTCAAAATTGCCAGTGAAATATTTCACATCTTCATCTGTTCCATACTTCACCATGTCTGCATTTACTTCAATGGCTTGCTCTTTGTCGTATGTATAAATACGATTTTGAGCAGTTTCCTTATTGCTTTTTAAACGCACCACCACAATGACAATGAATGCCAATGGGATAAGGATATAGAGAAACTTTTTCATTTTTATTTATTTAATAAGTTGCCAGTTATTTTTCTGAGGTCTAAATCTGCTTTCAGATAATCTACAATTGCCGATATATGCTGTTGCTGGGTTTCACGTAAAGTGTTATCAGCCATAAGCACATCATTAAGTGATGCAAGTCCTTGATTTTGTTGGAGTAAGGTTTGATCGTAGATAGATTGAGCAAGTTTCGTTTGATCTAATGTTGTCTTGACCGATCGTTCGGCTACAGATCTTTGTTGTTTTGCAGTTTCAATACCCAATGAGGTTTGGTCATTCAGTAAGCTTAATTGAAGATCATTGTTACTCAGCTCCAATTTTTTCTGGTTTAATTTCCTACTTGTGGTTGTACCATTAAACAATGGGTAAGAAAATTGAATTCCAGCAAAGCTTACTGGGTAGAATTTCAAAAAATCGTTGGGGGTCTTATCATAGCCAAAACCAGTTTGCCCATAGCTTCCGTACAATGACAGTGAGGGTAGTCGTGAATTTTTTAGCGTATGCAATTCGCTGTTCAGAAGATGATTTCGTTTTGTGATCAGGCGAAAGTCCAATGTGGGGGTTTCTGTATATTCATTTATCGATGATGGAATGATACTGGTCTCCACTTCCAGATCTTGATCCAGACGGATGCCAATAGTTATTTTTAAAGCATTGAGTACCTGCGTATACTTACTATAAACCTGTTCCCGCTGTGTGGTAAGTTGCTCTACTTGCAATTGAATCTTGGTTACATCAGTTTCTTTCGCCAGGAGTTGTTCTTTGAGCAATTGAATATTTCGCAAGAGCCTATTTGCATTGATTAGGTTTTCGTCAATGAATGCAACCTGATAATTAAGTATTTGTGCGTTGTAATACAGATTGGTAATCTCATAAAGAATTTGCTCTTCAGTTTTTTGATATTGTAACTGGGTAAGTTCGGTTGCTATTTTTGTGGTTTGAATAGCCCCATACACTTGAGGGTTATATAAGGGCATAGTGAGTTGTAAATTGGCATTGATGTTATGGGGTACTCCAAATTGAACTTGTTTGAATTGGCCTTCGGGTCCACCAAATGCCGATTGCGGCATGAACTGATACGGGAGTTCTATGAAATATTTATAATCAGCATTGATACTTAATTTTGGTATGAGGTTAGCTTTAGCCTCTTTCATTTTTTGTTGACTAATCTCATTGTTGTTTTTGGCGATCAGCAAATTCTTATTTTGCTGTTGTGCAGTGTCAAGACATTGCTGCAAAGTCCACACTTGGGCAAAAGTTTCTTTGCTGAAAAGCAGGCCTGTGAGGATTATCAGTAATCGAACGTACTTTATATTAATAAAGTGAATATTCACTAACATGACTGTATAAATTTTTTATTAAAAATTTGAAAACTAATTAATAATCTTTCCCAAAAAGTCACCAATAAAATAGGCAACAAACGCAGCCAAACCACCCAGGATAAGGGTTTCACTTATACCCCTTAGAATGCCAGATTGAGTAACAATCGACTTTAAATATCCTATTAAAATGAAGCCCAGTGCTGTTAATGCGCTTGACCAGAAGAATAAATTTTGTACAGGAGAAAGGAAATCAAACACATATACACCAAGCGGTATGAGCCCGATGAAAATAAATGATAAAAAAGTTACTAATCCTGTCTGGAAGGGTGATTTTGTGTCTTCAATCATATTTAATTCATCCTTCATCATTTCATTCACCCATCGGTCTTTATCCTGAGTAATTACATTCACTACCTGACCTAATAATGGTTCTTCAAATCCTTTTTTTCGATATATATCTTCTATTTCTTCTCTTTCTATTTCTGGTAAATGTTCTACTTCCCAATACTCAAGGTTTTTATGCTTGGTATAGTTTTGCTTTTCGCTCTTGGATGACATGTACGCGCCAACGGACATGGCAAACCCATCGGCAAAGAGGTTGGCAAAACCCAATATGAGTATTACTGAACTGTCCATCCCAGCTCCCACGGCTCCGGTGACTACTGCAAAGGTGGTCACACTGCCATCAATTCCACCATAAACAAATTCACCGAGATAGTCCTGATAGCTACCTAAGAATGAACTTCCTTTTTGATGAATATGTGATTCACTGTGTTTCATTGTGAATATATTTATTACTACTTCGGAATGATTTCTTTTATGGTTTATTCAAAGTAGTTTTTGTATGTAGAGAGGTAGGATTTAATTTCTTCCAAATCCTCTTTCTTAGCTCCATCAGAAAGGCTTTCTATCTGTTCTTTGAGTGGAAGTAAGTAGTTGTGCAACTGATCATGCGATTCGCCTTCCATAGTGCATTTATTGAGTATATCAGTGAACTCTAACAACAAATTTTCTTTGAGTGATTCAACCGAAGAATTAGTATCGCTTTGAGCAACATCAATTAGTTGCATCATATTTTGAATTCCCTCTGTAGTCTCAATATTGGCCATCCATTTATTTCCATTGTCTAACTGCACCAGGTTTGGGGCATCATGGCTGGCATGAGCTTCTTCACTTTGGTCATGTTCGTCTTTGTGCTTCTCGGTTGAGCAACCAGCAATAAGGAACAATAGGGTAATGGATAGAAAAGCTGTCTTTTTCATTTAGTTGTTTTTTATAGTTAAACTTTGTTTTGTTTTTTGGAAATATAAAGCCAAGCCAAAAAGGCAAATAGGGCAGTGAAGACTATTCTGAAAATCATGGCTTTAATTGTTTGTGTTTCGTACGCCTCACCCGAATTGATATGAAATAGCAATCCTAAAAAACCAGCAAATAAGATTCCAGTAACAATAGAGAGTAAGCGGGTGGTCCAGGCTTTACTATTGAACAAACCATAGGCACCTAACAGGTATAAGAACCCTGCCACGAAATTGGTGATAACAACAAACAATACGTAATCACCCTCCTTCTCCCTTATACCAAATAAATCAAAAATGACCGAACCACTCATGAACAGTGTCAACAGAGCAAATAGAGTAAGAATAATGGCAGCAGGTTTTAATAATTTCATCGTATTAATTATTTAGGGCTCATTAGGGTGAATAGGTTGGACATTAATTTGTTTCCCTTCACTTTAAGGTCAAAGGCATATCCTGACAAACGCCACTGAACCATGTGAAGTCGAAAACTACCCATAATAATGTGAGTCAAATCCTCAGGTGGGAGGTCATTATTGAATTGCTTTTGCTTTTGACCTTCACGAATGATCTGCATTAAGTGCATTTTGGTAATTGCCATAATATTTGTGATGGCCTTATTGATCTCTTTGCTTGCTTCCAGTAAACCGTCAGAAAAGATCGCAATCATGAAATGAGGGTTTTGTTTGAAAAACGCAAACTGACTGTTGAATAATGCTTTTAGTTTTTCCTGGGGACTTTCAATATCTGAGATCGTATTTTCAATTCTTGTATTTATATCTATTGCAAGATATTTCAACATTGTAATGACAATTTCTTCTTTGCTTTTGAAGTGCCTGTAGAGAGCAGATTCACTAAAGCCCATTTTGGCAGCCAGGTTCTTTGTGGTTAGTCCCGCAAGACCTAATTGTGTAAGAATTTCACCTGCTGCTTCTATGATTTCCAGTTGCCTTTGTTTGATTTCCATTTTAATTGGTTAAATATTAGTGGACTGCCTGCTTACTGTTCTGATAAAATCTCTTACCAATTCATTTATTGTATCCATAATTGGGTTACGGTGTGTTTAGCATTAAGGGTTTATTGATTTAAGCTTTAAAAAAGCGACCCCAAGCCAAACCACAGAGGCGGTCATTGCAATTGCTCCAATCAAAACAAAAATTGGCGGGGCACCCAAATAAACTTCAGCCAAAATTCCAATTGGCATAAGTAAGCCGATTAATGCCAGCCAGGAAATTGTTTTAACATTTGACAATTTGGATTGAAAGTGTAAAAGCAGGTAGCCGATAACAATATTGAGAAAGGCGAAAAGATTTCCATGCACGTGTGCAAGCCGTGCCTCAAAATGCTTTCCAGAGGAGTAAGAGGCCACCCATTCTTCTTTACCCGGGGCAAAGTCCCTCAGGTAAATCAATAAAAATCCGTAAGCCATAAAAGCTCCCATTGTCAGGAATCCGATGGCGATGTTGTTTTTGCCTGTTTTCATACTTTTACAAAGTTAGTGAATGTTCACTCTTTTACTACAAATTGCTCAAATAAATGGTTCAATCAATCCAAAAAAGTTATAAACATATATTTAAAAGCTTCTAAGTGCCCTTTTTTGAATCATTTATAAGCAAGGTTGCTGTTAAAGATTCAACTTTAGAACCACCCGATTGTCTGAAGCGAAAAGACTGTTTTTTTAATTTTTAAGGAGTGGATGAATCAAATTTGTAGTTTAGGAGTAATATGATAGCTAAGGTTAAACTTAACAGTAAACTATTAGTAGTATGGAACAATTCACAATAGGGGTTAGTCAGTTGTTAAAAAAAGAGTTATGAACAAAACTATTAGTTCGAAAAATCTCTTATACACATGTGGGAACCTCCTTAAAGGAAATATGAAAAAGGTCAGGATCAAGAGAGTTTACGAAAAGCCGTCCAAATCGGATGGCAAACGTGTTCTTGTGGACAGACTTTGGCCGAGGGGCTTGACAAAGGAAAAGGCGGCTGTTGATCTATGGTTGAAAAATATTGCCCCTACCACCGAACTCAGAAAGTGGTTTGATCATGACCCAAAGAAGTGGACGGAGTTTCAGAAGAAGTACTATCAAGAACTCGAAATGCAAAAGGATCAAATTTCCTTATTGAAAGCGGAGTTGAGGAAAGGAGAGGTGACATTGGTATACGGAGCAAGGGATGAAGAACACAATGCTGCTCTGGTTCTTAAGGAATTATTAAACCGTTAGTTCTGACTATATAAGGAGATTCTAAAATTTAAACCAAAAAAAATGAAGAATGTATTGATTGCGTTGGATTATAACCCAAGTGCACAAAAAGTTGCTGAGACCGGCTACCAGTTAGCAAAGTCAATGAATGCCAAGGTAACTTTATTGCATGTAGTTTCTGACTTCACCTATTATTCCTCTTTAAACTATTCTCCCATTATGGGATTTGAAAGTTTTAGTAATGCCGTTGAAACAGAGGGCAGTACTGAACTAAAGAGAGTGGCAAAAAATTACCTGGATAGATCAAAGCAACACTTAGGTGATGAAGCAATCCAAATAATCGTAAAAAGTGGCGAATTTGCTGGAACAATCTTGGAAACAGCAAATGAAGTAGGAGCAAACATTATTGTCATGGGTACACACAGCAGAAGAGGATTAGAGAAAATATTAGTTGGAAGTGTAGCGGAGAAAGTTTTAAATCATAGTTTGATACCGCTCTTTATTATTCCTACCCGATCCATGGAAGAAAATTAGGAAGAACAGAGGCTTGATTGAAATGGCCATCCATTTTGCAAATTGGTAGTCGCATTAAACTATTAAGATTAAATCGGAAATAACAACCGGAGAAAGGTTAAATTGATAAAAACGAAAAATATTAAAGTCATGTCCAAAGATCCTTATCAGATAAAGAAATCGTTGACTATTAAAAACGATACTTTTGATTACTATAGTCTTCCTGAATTGCAAAAGCAGGGACACGCTATTGAGAAGCTGCCCTTCTCCATTCGAATTTTGTTGGAAAATGCCTTGCGCAATTTTGATGATTTCGCAGTAACTAAGGAAAATATTGATACACTCCTGCACTGGAAGCCAAAGGGATCAGACAAAGATATTCCCTTTAAGCCTGCTCGTGTTTTAATGCAAGACTTTACGGGAGTTCCTGCTGTAGTGGATATAGCGGCACTCCGGGCAGAGGTGGCAAGAAAGGGAAAGGATCCGAATACTATCAACCCGCTTATCCCTGTTGATCTGGTGATAGACCACTCTGTACAAGTAGATTTTTTTGGAACTGATTATTCCTATGACCGCAATATAGACGAAGAGTACAAGCGCAATAAAGAACGTTACCAATTTCTGAAATGGGCACAGAATTCATTTGATAATTTTACCGTAGTACCTCCCGGTATGGGTATTTGCCATCAGGTGAACCTGGAGTATTTATCCAAAGGCGTCATTGAAAGAAACGGGGAAATATTTCCTGACACGTTAGTAGGATTGGATAGTCACACGCCAATGGTCAACGGTATTGGTGTAGTGGCCTGGGGCGTTGGCGGTATCGAAGCGGAAGCCGCTATTTTGGGGCAACCCCTCTATTTTATTATGCCGGAAGTAATCGGGCTTAAACTCACTGGCAAACTCCCGTTGGGTTCTACTGCTACTGATCTTGTTTTAACCATCGCCAATTTGCTGAGAAAGCGTGGCGTGGTTGGAAAGTTTGTAGAAGTCTTTGGTTCTGGATTAGATAACCTTTCAGTGCCTGACAGGGCAACCATTGGCAATATGTCACCCGAATTCGGAAGTACCATTACCTATTTCCCCATCGATGATAAAACGCTGGAGTACATGCGGAAAAGTAATCGCTCCGAAGAACAAATTAAATTGGTGGAAACGTATTGCAAAACGAATATGTTATGGCGCGAACACGAAGATAAAATCAACTATACGGATGTTGTAGAACTGGACATTTCAACCATCGAGCCCACTGTAGCGGGTCCCAAAAGACCACAGGATAAAATACTTTTAAAAGATTTTAAAAATAAGTTTATTGAATTGTTAGACGAGTCCTTCGATAGGAAATATATTTCTCAGGAGGATCGTGCTATGGAAAAGGCCATTACACGCTTTGATGGGGAAGGTGGGGATTTGCCATATTCATCGGCTGCAGCAAGCCCGCTTCCAACAGAAATAGAAGCCAAAGAAAAGGATGGTTTAAAAACGGTCTGGATCACGAGAGGACAAGAGAAGTTTATGCTTTCAGATGGTTCAGTGGCCATAGCAGCCATTACTTCCTGTACCAACACCTCCAATCCTTTCGTAATGGTAGGTGCAGGGTTGGTTGCCCGAAAAGCCAGGGAACACGGAATTGATGTAAAACCCTGGGTGAAAACTTCACTCGCACCGGGCTCTAAAGTGGTGACCGACTATCTTGAAAAGGCAGACTTGATGAAAGATTTGGAGGCGCTTCAATTTCATTTGGTGGGCTATGGCTGTACTTCATGTATTGGAAACTCCGGTCCCTTATCTCCCAAAATTGCAAAAGCAGTGGACGACCATAACCTGGTAGTGGCTTCTGTTCTTTCCGGAAATAGAAATTTTGAGGCCAGGATTCATCCTCAGGTGAAAATGAATTTTTTGATGTCACCCATGCTTGTGGTCGCTTATGCCATAGCAGGCCATGTGGATATTGATCTAATTAATGAGCCCATTAGCTATGACTCCAATCGGCAGCCGGTTTACCTTAAAGACATCTGGCCAACGGACGATGAAATAAATGACATCTTAAGCCGAGTCCTATCTCCTGACGATTTTGCGAAAAACTATGGGGAAATATTCGAGGGCAATGAGATTTGGAGAAACCTTGAAGTGCCAAAAGGCAAGTTGTATGAATGGGATGAGAACTCAACCTATATTAAGGAAATCCCATTTTTCCATGACATATCCGAAAAGCCAAACCCACTGGAAGATATAAAAGGTGCGCGCGCCTTAATAGTATTGGGAGATAGCGTAACTACCGACCATATCTCTCCAGCAGGTGGTTTTAACGAGCACTCAGCAGCGGGAAAATACTTGATAGAGCGAGGCGTAAAGAAAGAAAACTTTAATTCCTACGGATCGCGGAGGGGGAATGATGAGGTGATGGTGCGCGGTACATTTGCCAATGTGCGCATCAAAAATAAACTGGCCGAAAAAGAAGGTGGCTACACGACCCATTTGCCTTCTGGTAAAGAAATGACTGTTTATGATGCCTCCTTAAAATACAAAGAGGACCAAACACCTTTACTGGTTTTAACTGGAAAGGAGTACGGAAGTGGATCTTCGCGTGATTGGGCAGCGAAAGGGGCCTTTCTCTTGGGTATAAAATGCGTGTTGGCAGAAAGCTACGAACGCATTCACCGAAGCAACCTCGTAGGAATGGGTGTATTGCCACTTCAATACAAAGAGGGAGAAACAGCCGAAAGTTTAGGATTAACCGGTAAAGAGGTGTTTTCAATAACAGGAATTGCAAACGATATTAAGCCATTAAAGGAAATCGAGATAATCGCTAAAAACGAAACGGGGAAGGAAATCAAGTTTCAGGTAATAGCCCGGCTTGATTCGAAAATAGAAATTGAATACTACCGCAACGGTGGTATTTTACAATATGTTTTGCGACAATTTTTAAGTAAAAACTGAAACGTACCAGATTAGGTAGGCTTAAAACTGATTTTTCAATATTTTAAATAGGACATTCTTGTCCTATTTAAAATATTGCTATATATTGCCAATATTATATCAAACCAATACCAGTATCATCCCATGTTTTCAAAATCTTGTGAATACGGAATTAAAGCAACAGCATTTATAGCTGTAGAGGCTGCCAGGAACCATAGGGTCAGTTTGAAGGCAATTGCTAATGCTATTGATTCTCCTGTTGCATTTACTGCTAAGATTTTGCAACAGTTGGCTCGGACAGGGATCATTAACTCCGTTCAGGGCTCCATGGGTGGCTTTGAAGTGGATCAATCCAAAATGGATAAAATAACACTCAGCTTAATAGTAGAAGCATTCGATGGGGATAATGTTTATAAAGGTTGCGGACTTGGGCTGAATGCATGCAATGCAAGCAAGCCATGCCCGGTACACAATAAATTTGTTATAATCAGAGAAGAGCTAAAGAATATGCTAGAAGGTACTACAGTGAAAGATCTTGCAGCGGGATTAAAAGATGGAAGTACTTATTTGAAACGGTAAAAAAAAAATTGAAAATAAATCGGATATTTTTATCCTATTTAAAATGATGGATAGAAAATTTAATCTTTTTGTGTTGCTGGGCTTATTGTTGCCTACCCTTGCGTTGGCTCAACCTGAACCCAATCCAAATCCTGAGAATTGGCTGACGAGCCCTGGGATAATTGGTACGTTTTTCCTTATTGCAATTGTATTAATTATCGCGATTGTGATTATGCTCTTCCAGGTCAGTTCATATGTTCAAACGCTAAGGGCAAAAAAGATCAGAGCACAACGCCTTGCTTTTAATGAGGAGCTGATAGGACTAAATGAAGCCGGAATAGATGAAATATTGTTAAAGCGAAAGGAAGCACTAAAATATAGATTGGTAGGAGAGGAACTTGGCAGTGCCAAGGATGCTATGGATGAAAAGGGACTGGTCTACAAAGTAAGTCACGATCCTGGAAACCCATTGGTGGATGAAAAAAGAAAATCACCACTTACGTTTGAAACACCCTCTGGATTAAAACGAATTATTATTTTCTATTTAGGAGCTTCAGCATTTTGGTTGGTATTTGGCACTTTGGTGGGACAATATGTGGGTATGAAATTTGTGTGGCCAGACATGGATCATATTGCATGGCTATCCTTTGGACGATTGAGGCCAGTGCATACCAACACGGTCTTTTGGGGCTGGGCCTCCATGGCAATGATCGGACTGGGGTATTTTGTAATCGCAAGAACATCCAACACAACTATTCACAGTTACAGATGGGCCTGGGTAGGATGGTGGATGCTGAATGTGTCTGTCCTGTTGGGAAATATCTTTCTCATGATGGGGATTAACAACGGTGGCGGAGAATACCGGGAGTATATCTGGCCGGTAACGTTAATTTTTGCGCTTGGTCTGGTGATCACATTTTTCAACTATTATAAAACAGTTGCTAATCGAAAGATTTCAGAGATTTATATTTCCAATTGGTATATTCTCGCGGGTCTCATTTGGACAATCGTACTGGTTACTATTGGCTATCTTCCGTTCTATCAGGATGGTTTAGGAGAAACTGTAATTCAAGGTTATTATATGCATCAGGGAGTGGGGATGTGGTTTATGACATTCACCCTGGGATTAACCTATTATTATCTACCATCGTCATTAAATAAACCCATCTACTCGTATTCACTGGGTGTTCTTGCATTCTGGACTCAGATGTTATTCTACACCATGATAGGAACACATCATTTTGTATTTAGTCCGCTGCCCTGGTGGTTGCAAACGGTGGCAATCGTATTTAGTGCTGGTATGTTTATTCCTGTGGTGGCTGGTACTACTAATTTTTTGATGACAATGAAGGGAAGTTGGAATCAAATATCGAAGAGTTACATTTTGCCTTTCTTTCTAGTGGGTGTGATATTTTATTTCGTGGGCTCTACTCAGGGAAGTTTTCAGGCATTTCGGTTTACCAACTTCGTATGGCACTTTACCGATTTTAATGTGGCACACTCTCACATGACGATGTACGGGATAATTTCTTTTTTATTGTGGGCAAGTATTTATGCCATTCTTCCAAAAATCACTGGGAGAGAGCCGAAACAACTTTTTGTAGGAATACATTTTTGGATGGCTTTTATAGGATTGTTTGCCTACATGATTTCGATGATGGCAGGAGGAACATTAAAAGGATTGAGTTGGATTGAAGGCAAATATTTTATTGAGTCCGTTACGCTGATGAAACCTTATTGGGTATGGAGGGCCATTGGAGGTTCACTCATGTTCATTTCACACCTCATATTTGCCTACAATTTTTATATAATGACAAGAAATCCAATTGTTGTTATGGATAAGACTAAAATACAAGATCAAATTGCAGCTTAACGCTATTATATATGTTCAATTTGCATAAAGACCATCGTACCCTTGTTACCATCTCATTTGTTGTGTTTGTGCTACTGAGTTTATTCATCGCAGTTGTACCGGCTTATCAAATGCAGGATGTTTCCCCTTTGCCGAACCAGGCGGAGTTAACAGAAAGTGAACTAAAGGGGTTGAACCTATATATAAGTGAAGGGTGTGTGGCCTGCCATACCCAACAGGTTCGAAATATTGAGATGGATAAAATGTGGGGAGATCGCCCCTCTATTCCTTCTGATTATTATTATAGTAAAAGCCGGATGGATATTTGGAGACAATCGCCTTCGCTGTTGGGTAGCGAACGAACTGGTCCAGACCTTACAAATGTTGGAGTCAGGCAGCCGGCTATTCAATGGCATCTGTTACACCTCTATAATCCACGGACGGTAGTAGAGGAGTCGGTGATGCCTGCATATCCCTGGTTGTTTGAGGCGAAGGCGAATCCCAATGAAAATGATATGGTGGTGCCTGTACCTCCAAAATTTATAAAATCTGGAGACACTAAAATTATAGCTACACAAGAAGCCATGTACCTGGTAGCTTATTTGCAGACATTAAAGCAAACACCTTTACCTACAAATCCTGAATTTATTCCTTCTGTACGAAAAAAAGAGACTGTTCAATCAGATCAGAAATCAATGTTACCTGATGGAGAACAACTTTACATGCAAACCTGTGCAGCATGCCATCAATCCAATGGTCAGGGGTTGGCTGGCGCGTTTCCTCCATTGGCCGGGAGCAAGATTGTAAATGATGAGAATGCGGAGTTTATGATACAAATAATACTTCAAGGGTATGATGCCAGACCCGAATACGCAATGATGGTTGGGTTTGCAGATCAACTAACAGACGAAGAGATAGCGGCTATTGCCAATCATGAACGCTCGAGCTGGGGAAATAAAGCGCCTGCAATTACTGCCGAAGAGGTTGCCAGAATAAGAACATATACTTTATCACTAAATCAATAATAAAATGGAAAAAGAAAACTATTTACCCAGTTTAATAACAGCCACACCCATGGAAGGAAGAGAGTTGGCGATCAAGTTGGCACGTAAGTCAATCGCTGCTATTCAAACAGACCCTGAAGTAAGAAAAAAATTAAGGGCAGACTATGCCAATGACACCAAACAACTGATTGCTTCTGCTGAGGTAATTGCTTTGGAGTTTCAAACTATTGCAGCAGCAAACAATTATTGGAGATGAAAAATTGGGGGAAAGTGATTTTTGTTTTTCTAAGCACATTCTTGATACAGGGCAGTGTTTTAGCCTGTGAGCTGTGCAAGAAGAATCAACCCAAGGTATTAGAGGGGATCACACATGGTTCTGGGCCTCAGGGTGATACTGATTACTTGATTATAGGCGGGGCTATTGTAATAGTGAGTATTACGCTATTTCTAAGCCTAAAGTTTTTGATCAGACCCAACGAAAGCGATCCGAATCATATTAAGAACATTGTATTAAATACAAAGATGTAATGGAGGATAATCGAATCATAAAGGTGTTTTTGGATGAGGAGGAAAGACCATTCGCAGAGTTTGCCCCTCCTGTAAAATTTATTCTTGATACCACAAAAGTTCCGGACGGGAAACATCAACTTAAGGTTGTGGCAAAATCAACGAGTGGACTTGAGGGAATGAAGATTATCCCCTTTGAAGTGCGCAATGGCCCTTCCATTTCTGTAGTAGGACTGAAAGATAATGAAGTTGTGGAGGATCAAATTCCTATTACTATAAATGCATATGGTAGTGAAGGAAATGATGTTTTTGTGGTTAAGGGATCAGAGACCCCTAAGGGAATTCCATCCTGGGTGTGGGCTCTGGTTATTGCCTTCGTTGGTTTTGCATTATTTTATCTTATTATGTATTGGAATCCTGAATTATATAAATCATTTGTTTAAAGAGTAAAATCATGGAAGTAATAAAATTACCACAGATTAATGTGGAAATGGAGGGCGTGTCCCTAAAGGTACTCAATGTATCTGGGGAGGAGGGGATGCATATGCCTTTACACCACAGTACAAGAGAGGCTGTTGTGATCTGTCAGAGAGGATCTGCAGTACTGAATATGGATGGAAAAGAATACGAAATATCCCAGGGTAATAACACAATAATACCTGTAGGAGTTGAGCATAGCCTTACGACTCACAACGAATTTCGAGCGTATGTAGTTATGGATATTAAATCAGCAATCATATTTGAAAACAATTAATTATGAAAAATACAGCAGAGAAGACTATTAGTGAAATTGTAGCAGACGACTATCGTGCCGCACAGGTGTTTAAAAATCATAGCATTGATTTTTGTTGCAAAGGCAACAGAAGTGTGGGAGAGGCGTGTGAGGAGAAAAATATTGATGCCAATAAATTATTGGAGGAAATAGAACAGGTAAAACAGAACAAACCAAGTAGCACAACCGATTTTAAGAAGTGGCCATTGGACTTGCTTGCAGATTACATTGAAAAAACACATCACAGATATGTAGAAGAAAAATTGCCGATACTGAAGCAGTATTTACACAAACTCTGCCAGGTGCATGGGGACAGGCACCCTGAATTGTTTGAGATCAGTGAAGAATTCAACATGTCTGCCGGAGAGCTTGCTGCGCACATGAAAAAGGAGGAATTTATACTATTCCCATACATACGTAAAATGGCCAAGTCAAAAGAGAGTAAAACTACGTTGGATGCACCAAATTTTGGAACTGTGCAAAATCCAGTGCAGATGATGATGGATGAACATACTACAGAAGGGGATCGCTTTGAGAAGATATCGAAGCTAAGTAATAAGTATACACCCCCTGCTGACGGATGCAATACGTACAGAGTTACCTATGCTCTGCTTAACGAGTTCGAAGAGGATTTGCACCTTCATATTCATTTAGAAAACAATATTTTGTTTCCTAAAGCGATTGAGATGGAAAAGGAATTGTCTCCCCAAACACAAGATCAGTAGAAATGGAACCCAAGGTAGATTATAAAGCACTTGATTGGAAAACAGGTAATGTAAAGGGTTTCTCCGGAAAGCAATTGATTGATCAGGACAACGGTACGGTGAAGTTGGTACGTGTCGATCCACAGTCAAATTACCCATTGCATCGACATCCCGATAAAACGGAATATGCTTATGTTGTTGAAGGAGACTTTGAATTTATAGTTGGTGATAAAACCTATGACGGTGTGCCAGGTGATTTTTTAGTTTTTCCGCTGATGACAATGCACGCTATACACAACAAAACGGATAAAGCGGGAACACTTTTGATTGGAGCCATGATGAAAAATAAATAGTGGAATGAGGGGTCTCGAAACTTTATCGGAGGTATTAAACGATCTTTCTCTCAGGGGATATACTTTGGATTTCTCCCTGCATTCGGAAAAGGATTGTTTAATTTGTAGAAAGACAACGCGCCATCTTTCTTCTGATGAGTTTGACGTTGACGAGTACTACCGATTCGAGAAAGCGACTGATTCCAGAGATGAAGTAATTTTGTATGCATTGTCGTCATCAAAGTATAATGTAAAGGGAGTAGTGGTGAATACCTTTGGCATTTATACTAATGGTAGTACGTCTAAAATTGTGGAAAAATTAAAACAATCTTTAGCCCATGATGAAATTGACTGAACAATTGATAAAGTTTTTTAGACGGCCTGAAGAAGAGACAAAAAGGGAAGTCCCAGGAGGTGTTTGTCCTGTGTGTTGGGGCCATCAGGAGTATGATCAGAAGATAAGAAGGCTTTACAGAGACAAACAAATAGATGTAAACAATCATCAGGCAAGTTATCTGGCTATAAAGGAATTTGTTGTACACCATATTGATGGAATCAGATTGAGGGAAGGTGAGGTTGAGAATTGCCCAACTTGCGGGCATATAAATGATAAAGAACAAGAAGGAAAGACAAATAATTATGAATAGGCCACCCTCTCTTAAACGACTGGAAGAACTAATCCCATTAAGTCATGATCACCATCATGGGTTATGGCTGTCGATGAAAATACGAACTGGATTCAAAAAGGGAATTGCTCCTTCACGAATAAAAAAATACACTGATTGGTTTTTTGAAAATCATCTTTTACCTCATTTTGAGCTAGAGGAGATGTATGTGTTCCCTATTCTTGGAGGCGAGAATGAATTGGTAAGACGCGCACTAAGAGAACATCGAAAATTATGCCGGTTGTTCTACGCTCAACAGGAAATTGAAAGGAATCTTGTGCTTATTGAGGAGAAGCTGGTAAGTCATATTCGGTTTGAAGAGCGAGTACTCTTCGAGGAAATACAGAAAGTAGCAACACAGGAAGAGTTGGAAAAGGTGGCCATCACTCACCAGGCTACAGCAGCAGATATTGTTGCTATTGATAGTTGGGAGGATAGATTTTGGAAATAAAACAGATTGTGTATCTGACTAGCTCAAATCGCCCAACTTACCTGATTTGAAAAATACTTTTCCTAGTCCATACTTACCACCTCCTGAGAGCAAAAAGAAAATGCCAATGATAAAATATAATAATGCCTTTTCTTTTGTTCCGAATGGGTCGTCTGCGTGTCTAAGAAAGGCAGCAGTAGCCATTGTACAAGTTACGAAGAATGCTGCCGGACGAGTAAATAAACCAAGAGCGATTAATATGCCACCGAAAAATTCTGATAAACTGGCCATCCAGGCAAAAAAGACCGGCATTGGGAAACCGAGCTTTTCAACACCCCCAATGAATCCTTCGGAAGGGGGCATTTTCCCAAGACCGTGACCGAATGCCAGTAACAGCCCCGCACCTACTCTTAATACTAGTAATCCTGCATCTGTATAAATTTTATTCATAGGTCAACGATTTGAGGGTTAAATCAACTTGAAAAATGAGAATTACCAAAGTTGATCTGTATTTATTTTTTGTGGACGGTTCTAAATTACCTTAAACTGAAAGACTTGTTAATAAATTGTTAATGTAAAGATGAGCCTATTTGGAAAGCCTCTTGACTTTGAGTTCCTGAGCAAGGTTTACAGCTTCATAAAGATTAATCAATCCACCCGTACTGCTCATCTGACTAAATTCTATTTCACCTTTGCTTCCAGGCATATTGATTTTAAGATTATCAAATTTCCTTGTAGACTGCCGGATAATTTCTTTTACTTCCAGTGCCGTAAACTCTGGAAAATAGGACATGATCACTGCGGCTACTCCCGCAGTAACCGGGCTGGCCATGCTGGTGCCATTTAAATCTTTGTATTTATTGTCAGGAACTGTTGAGTAGATTTCTACTCCTGGAGCAAACAGGTCTACCGACTTTTTGCCATAATTGGAGAAACTTCCAACAAAGTCCTTGTCGGCTCCCCACGAAGATGCACCCACCTCCAACCAGTTTTTTGCCTCGGAGCCATCCAGGTAAAACCTTGTAGGATAGTTTTTCTCTACATCGATATCATCAGATTCATTTCCAGCTGCGTGAATTAAGAGCACTCCTTTTTGCACAGCATACTTAACAGCCTTATCCACTACTTCTTTTCTTGGGGATGTTGATTTCCCGAAACTCATATTAATAATATGTGCCCCATTATCAACAGCATATAAAATAGCGTTGGCTACATCCTTATCTCTTTCATCTCCATTGGGCACTGTTCTTACTGACATGATCCTCACATTATCGGCTATTCCTTTTATGCCAATATCATTATTTCTGTCAGCCGCAATAATACCTGCCACATGGGTGCCATGCATTGCATCTGGACCTTTCACATCATTGTTGCCATATCCTTTTTCGTACGGATCGTTATAATTATCTCCAACGATAGATCGCGGGTCAAAATCTTCATTATACCCGTACTCTACTATTTGCTGAAAGTGTTCTGCTGCTTCTTTGAGCTCCGAAACAAATTCTTCTATACTGTTTTCCGTACCGATATTTCTAAAGATGTTGAGCACAAAGCCTTTGGCGAAAAGCAGATTGGGTTCAGAGGATTCAAAGCTTTGCACCAAATCCTGCGTCAGCGAATCGGTCATAAGGAGTACTTTAAGTGTATCTACACTTAGACTAACATTTTGGTATAAGTTATTATAGAGTTCATATTGCTCCGTGTTTTCTGCTACCAGTTTTTCGAATTTTTGTTTCGCTTTTATATACTCTTCATAGGCTGGCTTTTCTTTTTTGCTAATTTTTTTCTCGTCAACACCTTCAAACTGTTTTTTGAGCTTAACATAAGCCCTGGTGAATTCATCAGTATCTTGATTGACATTGCCGTCTTTTCCCCCAATGAAATTCCATCCGTGTACATCATCGATATAGCCGTTGATGTCATCGTCAATTCCGTTGTCCGGAATTTCCCCTTCATTGGTCCATATCACATTGCGTAGGTCTTCATGGTCGATATCCACACCTGAGTCAACGACAGCAACAATAATCGTTCTTGACGGTTGATTCTTTAAAAGTGTCTGGTAGGCCTTTTCAGCACTTATGCCCTGTACACGATCTGCCACAGGGTCTTTCAAAAACCAGTCTTTTGAGATAGACCCGCTTTCCAATTGCTGTGAAAAGGCTGGAAAGGTGATTGAAATCCAAAATATTGAAAAGAAGAGGCACTTTCTCACTCGATTTATCATGAATTAACTTTATTTAAATATACCGGGTATGTGCCAATAAGATGCCAGAAATTGGTTTCAACGCAGTTTTTACATCCTGGACGGGATATTTTTCGGCTAAAAGTGAAAAGATATTACCCCTGTTATCTGCTTCCACTGGTTGCAAAACTTCAATCCAACTCTTTTTGCAACTTGAATATATAAACGAAAAACGGCTATGTTCCATATCTACTTTTTGTCTGTTGTGCTTTTCTTTGTGATGTTTTTTTCTCTGGCTGCGAGGTATATCAGGCAGTTTAATCGAGAGTCATTCGCTAATGCTGATAACAAGTGGACCAGGCTCAACGTGACACATTAACTGATCTTGCGGTAGCTGAAGACATTTCTTAATTAGGTCATGATATTCAGAGTGCCGAAGGCGGAACTCAAATGCCGACTTGTTGTCGCGCATTCTCAGCCCTAAAGGTCGCCTCCGCAATACTTTATAAAGCTTATCACAATCTACGTATAATTCGAGAGTGTGCCGAAGGCGGGACTCGAACCCGCACAGCTTGCGCCACACGCCTCTGAAACGTGCGTGTCTACCAATTTCACCACTTCGGCCGAAAAACACTGGTGCCCAGGACTGGATTCGAACCAGCACACCTTAACGGCACTACCCCCTCAAAGTAGCGTGTCTACCAATTTCACCACCTGGGCATTTCATGTTAATTAAAAGGGAATTTGCCGCGTTTGGCAAGGGGGCAAAAGTATAAAGGATTTGAAACTTTACCAATGTGTCACGCGGCCTGTTTTTTCCTTGCCAGTTTCTTGGTCAGATAGGATTGCACCTTCTGATAATTGGAATATTCCCGAAGCCCCAGATTCAATTTGAAATTATCATCAAATCTGATTTCCAGCTCCTTAAAAGTTGAATTTTTTCCCGTTTTTACTATCGATTCTCTCCAATAGATGACACGGCCCAGTGGATAGTGTTTTCTGCTATTTCTGATGGGGTACTTAATGGTAATCTTTTCATTGGCCAATTCAATTACTTTATAATTAATAAAGATGCGATAGGTAAGGAAAAGAGAGAGGGGAGTAAGTGCGATCAGAATCAGATAAGTATACCAGGCTGGTTCCTGATCCGAAGTGAATTCGATCAGGCTCATGCCAACTAAGATAAAGGAAATGACAATGAAGAGTCCAAAGGAGAAAAGCGTGCTGTTAAGTGGTTTTGATACAGTCAATTTATACTAATCAGGTTAGACACAACAAAGATAGAATTTTAACCTGTTTTCTGGTTCCATCAGGGTAATCAAGTGGTGTCATTATTTTTCACTTTTCTTACATCCTTGCTGTAAATATCATTGTGTAGGTAAAGATTCTAGGCAAAAACTTTAAATTGATACTATGCTATCCAAAAAATGTAAATACGCGATTCATGCCCTGGTTTACCTGGCCAGAAGGTATCAGCAGGGTCCTGTACATATACACGAGATAGCAGATAGGGAGAAAATCCCCAAGAAATTTTTGGAGGCCATTCTATTGGAGTTGCGCAAAGCAAAAATTTTGCAGAGCAAAAAGGGCAAGGGAGGTGGTTATTATCTTTTAAAAAAACCAGAAGAAGTCAACCTCATGGAAATAATCAGGCTCATGGATGGTGCAATTGCCATGCTACCCTGTGTCTCCTTAAATTATTATGAGTCGTGTGAGGAATGCAAGGACGAAGAGGCATGTAGCATTCGAATAGCGTTTGTCGGTGTTCGGGATGAAACACTTCGTATTTTGGCGGGAAGCACTCTGGACAAAATGGTTGCCACTAATCCTCAGTTAGAGTAGTCCCTAATCAAATTTTGAATGTATTCTTTTTCTGGTAGATGGCCGGTGAGGGTAATTGCTTTTTTTAAATGCGCAATGGCCAAAACATACATGGACAATATTATAATAGCTATTAACAGAAGTTTTGGAACAATTCATTTGTGTGTACTAGTTGCATTGCTATGCTTTTCCTGCGGCTCTCCAGAAAGAAAGAAACGGGATATGCCTGAAGGAATGGTCTTAATTCCGGAAGGATCCTTTCAAATGGGAGGAAAAGGTGAGCAGGCCTATGGGGATGAATTTCCATTGCATGAGGTGAGTGTCTCAGCATTTTATATGGATGCCACAGAAGTCACCAATGAGGAGTTTTTATCATTCGTAACAGCTACCAACTACGTGACTGTCGCGGAGCGAACTGTTGATTGGGATGAGTTGAAGTTGCAACTTCCACCGAATACTCCACAACCTCCTGATTCATTGCTCAAGCCTGGATCTCTTTTATTTAAACCAACTTCCGGGCCTGTAGACTTATCAAATCCGGTGTGGTGGGTGTGGACACTTGGAGCAGATTGGCAACATCCTGAAGGCCCCGGCAGCAATATTGAAAATAGAATGGATCATCCGGTAGTACATGTGAGTTGGGAAGATGCAAATGCTTATGCGAAATGGGCAGGAAAAAGATTGCCCACTGAGGCAGAGTGGGAGTGGGCGGCAATGGGTGGCTCAGATAATGCTATATATCCATGGGGAAATATTACTGCAGAGGAGGCATACGATAAAGCCAATTTCTGGCAAGGATTTTTTCCTTATGAAAACTTAGAAAAGGATGGGTATTTTGGTACAGCTCCGGTGAGGTCATTCCCAGCCAATGGATATGGTTTGTATGATATGGCAGGCAATGTATGGGAATGGTGCAGTGATATGTACCATGTAAATGCATACGAGCAGTCAATACGAGAAGGGATAGTTGTGAATCCAACAGGTCCCGAAGAGTCTTTTGATCCCATGGAACCCTATACCCCTAAACATGTATTAAGAGGAGGATCTTTTTTGTGCAACGATAGCTATTGCAGTGGATACAGGGTAGCGCGAAGAATGAAGTCAAGCGAAGATTCAGGGTTTAATCATACTGGATTCAGGTGTGTTAAAAATGTGACGGATTAAAGTAACTGACTTAATTTTTCTTATCCCGTTACCGTTCAAAATCAGTAAATTGCCAACATGGAAACCGTCCCTGCATCAACACTTATAAGTAAGAACCTCTTAGACCGACTCATCAAGGAGGGCACTTTAAAAACCTTTGAACCGGAAGCTGTTATCATTGATGAAAATGATTACATCAAAAGTGTTCCAATTGTACTTTCCGGATCTATTAAAGTGCTTAAGATAGACGAAGATGGCAAGGAGGTTTTATTGTACTACATAAAGCCTGGTGAGAGCTGTGTAATGTCATTTCTTGGAGCCACCTGTAATCAAACAAGTAAAATAAAAGCTATTGTGGAAGAAAAGGCAGAGATATTGATGTTGCCTATCCATAAATCATTTGAGCTCATTAAGGACAATCCGGCCTGGCTTGAATTTATTTTTCAATTGTATAACCGAAGGTTTGAAGAATTACTCGAGGTGGTCAATTCTGTTGTTTTCCAACATGTAGACGATAGGTTGTGGGATTTGCTTAAAAAGAAAGTGAAGATGCTAAAAACAAGTGAGTTAATCCTTACCCACCAGCAATTGGCTGATGAGTTGGGAACAGCAAGAGAAGTGGTGTCCCGTTTATTAAAACAATTAGAAAAAAACGATCAGGTTAAGCTTTCCAGAAATAAAGTTACAGTACTTGTAGCCGTGTGACCAATGTTACCTTGATCCGGTCAGCAGCTCATTGGTTTTGTGTTTCAGGATTCACTTTTGCATTATGGAGTTAGTAGGATATGTAGCCGCCATTATTATGGGCCTTTCACTGGGACTAATGGGCGGTGGCGGCTCAATACTTACCGTTCCTATACTGGTTTACCTATTTGGAATAGATCCGGTTACTTCTACGGCTTATTCATTGTTTGTGGTGGGGCTTACGAGTTTGATGGGGTCATTGAGTCATCTGAAAAGTGGGAATGTCCACTTAAAAACTGCGATAATTTTTGGTGCGCCCTCTATTGTATCCGTTTATATGGTGAGGAAATTTATCGTACCGATTATTCCAGATACTTTATTTTCAATGGGCACCTTCTCTCTCACGAAGCCATTGTTTGTTATGGTGCTTTTTGCCTTACTTATGCTTCTGGCTTCTGTTTCTATGATTCGAGGCACTAAGAAATCGGAAAATGATGGAGGTCAAATTAAGTACAACTATCCTTTGATATTTTTGGAAGGCATTTTTGTGGGAGGATTTACTGGGTTAGTTGGTGCAGGTGGAGGCTTTCTTATTATTCCTGTTTTGGTACTGTTGGCTGGCTTGCCCATGAAACAAGCAGTGGGTACTTCTTTATTGATTATTGCACTGAAATCACTGATAGGGTTTACAGGAGATTTGGGTTCGGAGCTTCAAATTGATTATAAGTTCATGTTGGTGTTTTCAGTATTTGCCATTGCAGGCATTCTCGGAGGTGCCTATTTATCCAAATTTATCCCGGGGAGAAAATTGAAACCAGCCTTTGGTTGGTTTGTTTTGGTGATGGGTCTTTTCATCCTTGGCAAAGAATTGCTTGCCTGAACTGCTTAGGTTTTATTTTGAACTTCTTTACCAAAGAGTACCAAAAGAATTCCACCAACAATAACGACTGTGCTTACTACTTGAATTGCCAGAACACTTTCTTTAAGAATTAGGGCTGCAAAAAAAGCGCTGAAAACAGGGAGTGTATTGTATATAGTGGCTGCTTTTGTTGAACCAATTTCTACAACAGATCTGTTCCACAAGTAGTATGAAATTACCGATGGCCCTACACCAATGTAAATAAGCTGTAAAATGGAGGACAAAGAAAATTCTAATGTTACTGTTGGACTCATTATTTCTATCAGGAAAAATGGCGTTAGTAGGGTTACTCCCAGGATAATTGTGGCAGCCACAAATGAAAGGTTACCGATTGCAGGATTCTTTTTCTTTAAGAGCACAGAGTAGAAAGCAAATATGCTGGCAGCTCCGGCCATCAGTAAATCGCCTTTGTTAAACTCAAGATCAAGTATTTTTTC
Source organism: Flammeovirgaceae bacterium UBA2338 (assembly GCA_002344795.1). GTDB lineage: Bacteria > Bacteroidota > Bacteroidia > Cytophagales > Cyclobacteriaceae > ELB16-189. The sequence continues at coordinate 84,065 of DDUM01000047.1, forward strand.
CGGATTTCCTTTAGAGAGTAACGTGAGTAAACCAACAAGAAGAACGGCAAAACCAATAGTCTGTTTGATTGTAATTTTTTCTTTATAAAATAGCCAGTTAAAAAGAACAACATATAAGGGGGCGGTAATCGCAAAAAGAGACAGGTTGAATGCAGATGAGGTTTGGGCAGCTAGGTAGATTAATGAGTTGAAAATTGTAATCCCGGTAAAAGACAACACCAGCATGAGCCGCCACTGAGTAAGGATTAAACTCATGTCTCGCTTTAAATGTGAAAAGGCAAACGGGAGAATAACGGCTGTTGCTATCAACCATCTAAAGTAAGAAATTGAAACAGGCGAAAAGGTTGTTTTTAGATCCCTGGCCACTATAAAATTGCCCGACCAAATAATGGTGGCCAATAGGGCAAATAAGTATCCGGAATAGGCTTTGGAATCTCTCATGAATCTAAACAAGGGGCAAAGATGGTCAATAATGGACTTAACAGGAATTGTTGAGTCTTGCAGACACAAAAAGAATAATTACTTTGGTATTAGAGACAGATTTGAAAAAGAGTAGACGTTGCCCTTAATGAGAAAATGGTTGGTGAATTGTCGGCAGAAACTAGCTATGGACAGAAATACTCTAATCTTGATGCTAGGTTTACTGGAAAGAATTTACAAGAAAAAGATTTTTACACTTTTGTATCAGTCAAGCTGGGTGCTGGACCCCGCTATGATTTAGAATCCATATAGGGTAATGTTTATTTAAGAAAAATGAATTGAAAGATTCAGGTTAAGTAGCCTCAGATGTAATACCCCCTTGTATCCTTTTACAAGGGGGTATTTTTTTGCATCTTGCGCGCGAATTCTTATTAATGTTCCTGAATCACTATGGCACTATTGGAAAAACAATTGTATGTGAAGAAGTCCACACTACCTGGAGCAGGAAAAGGATTATTCACAAAGAAGAAAATTAAGAAGGGCACTAGGATAGTTGAGTACAAAGGTGAAATTCTCACATGGAAGGAAGTTCAGAAGCTGGCGGATGATCGTAACGGTTATGTGTTCTATATCAATAGCAAGCGATGCATTGATGCCTGGAATTACAAAAAGGCGCTTGGAAGGTATGCGAATGATGCTAAGGGACTAGGCAGAGTCAAAGGCATAAAGACCAACTCAGAATATGTGGTTGGGAATGGCAAGAAGAAATGCTACATCGAGGCCATAAAGGATATCCCAGCCAAGGCTGAGATTTTTGTGGAGTATGGCAAGGAATACTGGAAGGTAGTACGCGATAATTTGAAAATTGATGAGGAGAACGAGAAGAAGAAAAAAAAGAAGGGCAAGAAAGGAAAGAAAGCAAAGTTGCCTCATCAAAAGGCAACTAAGCGATTGTAATAGAAATTAATTTTTTGCGGCCTCTGCTTTGGCTTCTTCCAAAGTAGTGATCATAATCTCTTTCACCTCTCTAATTTTCTCCATTTGGGATTCGAGATAAGCACGGGATTGCTCTTCATCTACAGAATCGGGTAATGGATTAAATTGATGCATCCAGTCCATCATTGAATTATTGGCTGAATCAAGTGTCAAGATCATGCGTTCAAGTGCCTCTTTTCGTTCTTTCACCAAATCAGGAGAGTTTGCAATTTTCTCCTGTAGCTGAGACTTAATCTTGTAGATATCTTCCATTTTAGGCATTACTTCGTCATGGAGGTTCATTACCTGATCGTACAACGCCTGATTAGGATCTTCATTTGCATCCTCGTTACCCATTTCTCCTCCATTTTGATCTGAAGGTTTTCCGCAGGCCGCCAAAACCACTAAAAACAGAATTAAAAGCTTGTAAGTCAGTTTCATTGATTGTTTTTTTTATAAGTAAAGATACGTTTTTTACAACTTTTTGCGCCATTTCTCATAGCAAACGATAGTTAGGGGAGTAGAATTTTTACAAAAAAAGTATAAGAGGTAATTGGAATAAGTGAATAATTGCTTTTCTTAGCGCCTCGATTATGAACAGAACAAGCAGCAAGCGATTTTATTTTTACTTTTTTAACTATCAAACCCATTCGGGACTTGATCGAGAATCGCTTTGTTAAAAAAATAAACAGAGAATATTCAGAAAGTCCCGGAACCCCCGGGACTTTCTGTTTTTATGACATTTTGTAATGAACAGTAATAAAACAAAGAGAGTCGCCATACAAGGAATAACCACCAGTTTCCACGAGGTTGCCGCCATGCAGCACTTTGGTCAGGAGATAGAAACTATTGAGTGCCTTACGTTTCATAATTTGTGCGAAACAATAAAAGAGGGTCATGCAGACTTTGGCGTAATGGCAATTGAGAATTCGATTGCAGGAAGTATTCTGCCTAACTATTTCCTTTTACAGCAATATCATTTCACCATCCTGGGTGAAGTTTACCTTCCTATCCGGATGCACTTGTTGGCATTGCCTGGTGTAAGTTTATCTGACATTAAGGTAATTGAATCGCATCCAATGGCGATCCGGCAGTGTGCGGATTACCTGCAACAATTGCCAAATGTTGAAATAAGAGAAAGCGAAGATACGGCATGGTCAGCCAAAAAGATTAAGGAAAATAAATTGTTGAATACGGCCGCAATTGCCAATGAACAAGCTGCTAAAAAATTCGGATTGTCTATTCTCGAAAGGAGGATAGAAACTCATAAGAAAAACTTTACTCGGTTTCTCATTCTCTCAAAAAGAAACGGGGAGCAGAATGGAGGTAATAAAGCTTCCCTTTCATTTGAGGTGGCCGATGAAGTTGGTAGCCTCGCAGATGTATTAATGACCTTTAAAAGCGAGAAGATCAATCTCTCAAAGATTCAATCTGTCCCCATTATAGGCAAACCATCGGAATATACGATCCATGTTGATGTAGAGTGGAGTAGAAGAAAGAGTTACGATGATGCCATTCAGCATTTATTACGACAGGTAAGAAATTTGAATATCATGGGTGAGTATAAAAAAGCAACGATAAAGTTTTAGGGAATGATTGAATTAGCAAAACGTATTGAAAAGGTAGAGGAGTACTATTTCTCTAAAAAGTTACAAGAGGTGAGAAGTCTTGACCAGCCTGATTTTCCTGTTATTAATTTGGGAATAGGAAGTCCGGACTCACCTCCATCGGAAAATGTAATCAAAGCTTTGCAACATACGGCTGAGCAACATGGAAGTCATGGTTACCAGAGCTACAAGGGTATTCCTGATTTCAGAAAGGGCATTGCCGATTTTTACAAAAGAATATATGGTGTTGCACTTGATCCCGATAAAATGATCCTTCCTTTGATGGGGTCCAAAGAAGGGATCATGCACATTTCTTTGGCTTTTGTTAATGAAGGTGATGAAGTGCTTATTCCGGATCCCGGGTATCCCACATACGCTTCGGTATCACAATTGGTAGGGGCAACTATGACTACCTATCAGTTGGACGAGCGCACGGATTGGCAAATTGATTTTGAGAAGTTAGAGAAGAGAGATCTTTCTAAAGTAAAGATCATGTGGATCAACTCACCACACATGCCAACCGGAAGTGTGTTGTCTCTGGATGATATGAAGCGATTGGTAGTGTTGGCAAAGGCAAATAACTTCCTGCTTGTTAATGACAATCCTTATAGCCTGATTCTTAACGATTCACCTCAAAGTATTTTATCAATTGAAGGAGCAGAGGATGTTGCAGTGGAGCTAAACTCTTTGAGTAAGTCACATAATATGCCTGGATGGAGAATAGGGTGGTTAGCTGGTAGCAGTGAACATGTGGATGCGGTGTTGCGGGTGAAAAGCAATATGGACTCCGGTATGTTTTTGGGACTTCAACATGCGGCAGTGGAGGCGCTTCAGCAATCGGATGACTGGTTTGAGAAGTTGAATAATCTATACAGTTTAAGAAGAACCAAGGCTTTTGAAATTATGGAGTTATTGTCTTGCTCATATGCTATCAATCAGTCGGGACTTTTTGTCTGGGCCAAAGTGCCTGACACCATTGAGTCAGTGGAGGAATGGATTGATGCTATATTATATAGCACAAAAGTGTTTATTACTCCAGGATTTATCTTCGGGAAAGCCGGACAACGTTTTATACGAATTTCATTGTGCTCATCCGTTGAGAAGCTGCAGGAAGCCTATGATAGAATCAAAACTTCAAAGCAGCAGAATTTTAGTGCATTGGAATTGACTAAAGAAGAAAGGTAATGAGAGTAACAGTAATAGGTTTGGGATTGATCGGAGGTTCTATTGCAATTGATCTAAGAAAAAGTGGAGTGGCAACACGGCTTACTGGTGTTGATCAAAACGATGATCATGCAAGTGAAGCCCTTCGATTAGGAATCGTAGATGAAATTAAGTGTTTAGATGAGGCAATAATAAATACTGATTTGATCATTCTGGCAATTCCGGTGAGTGCAATGGTAGGTGCAATCGGAGACCTGTTGAGCAGGGTTACTCCAGAAGTTACCCTTATTGATATGGGATCAACGAAAGCAGCAATATGTAAATCAATAAGGTTGCAAAGGAACAGAGGTCAGTTTGTGGCAGCACACCCGATTGCAGGAACTGAAAATTCGGGACCAGGCGCAGCATTTTCCGGATTATTTAACAAGAAGACCTTGATTGTGTGTGAGAAGGAGCTTTCATCCTACTCTGCATTGCGTGTGGCCGACAAAGTATTTGCAGCAATGGGCGTAAAGACAATTTTTATGGAGCCCGTTGCGCATGATAGACACGTAGCATATGTGTCGCACTTATCGCATGTGAGTTCATTCCTTTTAGGGCAAACTGTAATGGACATAGAAAAGGACGAGAAAAATATTTTTGATTTGGCAGGGAGTGGTTTTGCATCCACAGTGCGGTTGGCCAAAAGCTCACCAGATATGTGGGCTCCCATCTTTGAACAAAATGTTGAATACTTGAGTCAGGCACTCTTAGAGTATATCATGCACTTACAGCGCTTTCATTATCACTTGATGAAAGGAGACTCCAAAGAAATACACCGAATTATGACAGAAGCCAATGAAATCAGAAGAGTGCTGGCTGGAATAGAATTAAAGGATGAAAAAACTAATAATGTAGAATCGTTAATTGAAGAATAATTATGAAAAAGGATTTACAACTAGAAGAGATGAGCAGCTGGATAAAAGCGGAGAGACCATTGATTATTAGCGGGCCGTGTAGTGCGGAAAGTGAAAATCAGATGGTGAGTACCGCCAAACTTTTGAAGGCAATTGGTAAAGTAAATGTGTTACGTGCAGGTATCTGGAAACCACGCACTCGCCCTGGACAATATGAGGGAGCAGGGAGTGAAGGATTGAAATGGTTAATGAAGGCCAAAGCTGAAACAGGTTTGCCTGTGGCTACAGAGGTAGCGAATGCATCGCATGTAGAAGAATGCCTTAAAGCGGGTGTAGATATACTTTGGGTTGGAGCCCGCACAACCGCAAATCCATTTTCGGTGCAAGAAGTGGCGGATGCTTTGAAGGGAGTTGATATCCCGGTTTTTGTAAAAAATCCTGTTAATCCTGATTTGGAGTTGTGGATTGGAGCATTGGAGCGGCTCAACAGAGCGGGGATAAAAAAATTGGGAGCCATTCATCGTGGATTTTCCTCATTTGAAAAAAGCCCCTTCCGCAATGCACCGATGTGGGATATAGCTATTGAGCTGAAAACAAGGTTTCCGGAGTTAAATATTATCTGTGATCCAAGCCATATCGCAGGCCAAAGAGAATTAATTCCATTCATTTCACAAAAGGCAATTGATTTGGATATGGCTGGGTTGATGATTGAGAGTCATATTGAGCCTTCAGTAGCACTGAGCGATGCGAAGCAACAGGTGACCCCATCGGCACTGGCTAAAATACTTGAGAATTTGGTTGTACGGACAGCCTCTACAGCCAATAAGGAATTTAAAAATACACTTACCATTTTACGAGAGCAGATAGACGGATTGGATGATCAAATTATGCAAACGATGGCTGCCCGTATGAAAATTTCTGAACAAATTGGCAACTATAAGAGAGATAATAAAGTCACCATCTTACAGGTGAGCCGATGGGAAGAAATTATTGAAACACGAATTGCACAAGGCAATGCAATGGGCCTGGGAGATCAATTTGTCAATAACCTGCTTAAGCTGATTCACAATGAGTCGATTCAGGTGCAACAAAAAGTGATGAATAGGGTACCTGAAAAAGTTTAGTGGTTTAAAAAATATTTCCCATGAGAATCCACATGGACTGGTTTCACCGTTTTTGTTTTTTCAAAATCGTTGAACAATGGCTGGAGATTCTTCCAAAATTCTATTGTAGTGGCTGATGGATTATAGTCATTTACAATTTTTTTGATGGTCGCTTCATTGGGAAGTCGATCAGGGAATATATGAACCGGTATTTTTTGCTGGCCATTGTTATGCGCCTCTACCGCCAGAATGTATAATTCTTTAATCTTATCGTCCGTAATGGGTATGCAGCCTATGGTCACACAATTGCCATGAATATAAATTGATCCACCAGGATGAGCAGGGTCACTAAGTATTTTATCTGATTGATTCGGGTAATTAATACCCAGGGACAAGTGAAAATTACTCACCGGATTAAAATTATTGATATAATAAATGCCCTCCGGTATTTGTCCATCACCCTCTTTTCGTTTTGGGCCTAAGGTACCTGAGTTGGTGCAGAAAGGATAGGTACGCAACAATACAAACTCTGTTTTACCCTTTTCCTTAATCCAAACTTCAAGTTCTTCTGTCTTTTTAAAGACCCTGAGAAAAAGATGAAATCCTGAATAGGAGAGATTTTTATGTGTAAAGTACCCCTTTACCACTCCTTCTTTTTCATGGTAGGCAGTTTTTACCCTTGCATACTGTAATTGCTTGTTCTTAAAATCGGATGTAAATAAGCATACCGATACCCACAAAAATACCTTGAAAAGTAGTTGCATAACCCTTGATTTTTATAAGTATAAATCCACTGGGTATTTATAGGACACCGCTCAACATCAAATATTTTTATAATGTGGCTTTTTGATTGAATTTACGTGATTTTGGGCTAATTTAAATCGTGAAAAAATTGGCTTTAACCCTGTTAACCTTATTCATTTTTTGGGGTGCTCATGGGCAGTCTAAAATGAGAGTGGATAGTGCCGATTTGTGGAAGAGAATTACCGGATTAGAGGATCGAATTTGGGCCGATTTTCCTAAAACATTTGTGGAAACACAGTCGGTTCTTGACCAGGCAAAGAATTCGGATTGTTATGGTTGTGAAGGCAGAGCCCTTATGATGGTGGGTAAGTTTTATTGGGTCAATGGGCAATACAATCAAGGGCTGGAGCTGTTTCATCAATCGGTTACCATCGCCCGATCAATTGATGACTATGATACATGGTCTAAGGCTACCGATCTTATTGCCAATACCTATTATTATCAGGCTTATTACGATTCGGCAGAACATTATTTTCAAAAGGCCTACCAGATTGCAGAAAAGGTAAATGATTTGGAAGGGATGATCCGGATCTTATACAATACATCTTTGATGTATCATCGCAAAGGAGATTTTGAAAAAACCATCGAGTATATTTTTAAAGGAGAACAAATTCAAAATAAGCTTCCTCAAAGTCAACGCCATATTGAGGCAATGGGCGCAATGGGTTCATTAATGATTGATAGTATATACTACCGGGAAGCGATAAACGATGAATTGAAAAATCTTAATCGCTATATAACCATAAAGGACAGTACCTCAATTTATAATGCTTACTATAACATAGCGAAATCGTACAGACAATTATTGAATCATAAGATGGCAGCAAGATACTTTATAAAAGTATGTGACATCATGGAAAAAACCGGACTAATTCCAGAATGGAATATGGTTGCAAAGGATTATAGCGATGCTAATATGAAGGACTCTGCATTTTACTATCACTACCTGGGTAAACAAAATATCAAAAGAACAACGGCACCAAATGTTTCTTATGCTCACGAATTACTGGGTGAATCACATCTTCATTTTAATCAATTGGATTCAGCGCTCTATTATTATAACATGGCTTTGAACATGAGTTACGCCATGAATAACAGAATTACTTTTACAGGAATACATCGGAGATTGGTAAGAGTACATACCCTTCTGGGTAATTATAAAATGGCTGAATATCATTTAAATACTGGCCTGGGACTTGCGAAGGAAGTAGCACTAATCCATGAAAAAAACTTACTCAACGAGGGAAAGTTTTTGTACGAAACAAAAGGTGATTATAAAAAAGCACTTTTTTATTCAGAAAAATTCAAAGACTACCTTGATAGCATCAACCGACAGGAGGTGGCAGTCAACCTCACTCGTCTGCAAGCTGAATTTAAGACAGCCAAAAAGGAGTCTGAATTAAAAGCGGTAACACAAAATTATCAACTCACTGAGGAAAAGATTAAAACGAGAAATTTGCAAATAGGTTTATCTCTCATTTCGCTGGTTCTCTTTGGATCTTTCGGAGGTTTTTATTTTGCGAGGTTCAGGCGAAAGAAGAAAATGTCTGAAGTACTTGAAAGGCAAAATAAAGAAAAGGAAGCCCTACTCCATGAAATTCATCATCGTGTTAAAAACAACTTACAGATAATAAGCAGCCTTATCAATATTAAATCCAGGTCGGCCAGTAAAGAGACTGCTGAGTTACTAAGTGACCTGAATAATAGGATTTACTCGCTGGGTCTGATCCATGAGATGTTATATAAGTCAGATCATCTTGGTGCTGTAGATTTAAGGGCATACCTCACCGAACAAAGCCGTCTTACATTGGCTTCGCTTGAACTGGAACGAGGTGCCGTAGAGTTGCAATTGGACATAGATGAAGTTGAAGCCAATTTTGACGTGGCTATTGCGCTTGGCCTGATCAGTAATGAGTTGATTACGAATGCGATGAAGTATGCCTTTGCACCAACACAACAGGAACAAATCATTCATGTGGCCTTACACAAGATCAGCGATCAACTTCATTTTGTTATTTCTGATAATGGTTGTTCCGGGACTATTCCGGAAATTGAAAAATCTTTTGGCCTGCGATTTGTAGAGCAGTTGGTGAAGTCCAAACTAAATGGAAAACTGAATATTACCTATAATAATGGGTTACGGCTTGAAATGATGCTGCAACCAAAGATTTGAAAACGATGAACAGAATAAAACTTGTGATTCTGGAGGATGAATTTGTAGTCGCAGAGGACATCAAGTCTCAACTGACGGAAAATGGGTATGAGGTGATGCGTATTTTTGATAATGCCGAAGAGGCAGAGCAGTATATATTAGAAAATCCACCAGATTTTATTCTGGCAGATATTCAATTAAGTGGCGCAATGACAGGGATAGAATTGGTGGGAAGGATAAAACTATCTTTGGCATTACCGGTAATTTATATTACCGCCAACTCAGATCCCCAAACCTACCAGAAGGCAAAAGCGACAAACCCTAATGCTTTTTTAGTGAAGCCTTTTACACCTGCAAACCTTTTGGCTTCCATTGATTTGGCACTCTACAATTTTTCCAAAGAGGAAACTCCGCTACAAATTGAAAAGCCCAAAGTAGTATCGAATGATTTTGAGACACTCATTCACCGATGCCTTTTTATTAAAAGTAAAGGGATTCATAAGAAAATTTGTCCTAATGATATTTTGTTTGTTGAAGCTGCAGGCAGTTATGTAAATATCCAAACACTCGAGGAGCGATTTACATTAACACTCAACCTTAGCAATTTTCTAAAAAAGAACCCAATAGAAAACATCTTGCGTGTTCATCGATCCTTCCTTGTTAACATGAGCAAAATTGACTCGTTTGATGAATCGTACCTGTTCATTGGTGGGCATAAACTTCCAATAAGTGATAGCTACAAGGAAGAGTTTATGTCAAGAATTCATTGTTTGTAACCCTCCTTTTAGAATTCTCAACTTACTTACAAAAAAAATATGCTGTTCTGCAAAATAGTAGAGTTGTCTGGTGAATAATGATTTTGTTAAGAAGATCCGAATTCTAATTTTCGCACTTATGTGATGGATTGTTAATATCAAGTACGAAAAGGAACCAATTTGAATGTATGGAGGCTGTTTTCGCTAGAATAGACAAGAGGCATTTAAAGATTCAACTGGATAGTATACTTTATTTAGAGGCAGCGGGAAGCTATTTAAAGTTGGTTACGCTAAAGGAAGAATTTTCTCTTTCGCAGAATTTAAGTCAATTCATAAGAAGGAATGACATACCAGTATTGATCAGAATACACCGTTCTTACATTATCAACCTAAACAAAGTAGATTCTTTTGACAATGAAAGTGTTTACATAAGAAAGAATAAAATCCCCATCAGTAACAGTTACAGAGAAGAGTTCTTATCCCGGGTTCATTGTCTATGAAATCAAGAATGAGACACATAGTATTTTTTTTTGTGATTTTCGGATTTCTTATCAGCGAACCCTCACTGGCGCAGGAATATCGTAAGATGCGTCTTGGAGCGGGTGCCGGATTGAGCCTGACATCTGGCAAGAATGGAAAAGGTGGGCCTGTCTTTTATGTGGAGCCTGCTTTTCGCGTAACGGACAAGCTTCTTATGGGAATAAGTCTTGAAGGAGCTTCGATCACAAGGGGACTATCCAGACCCATTGCCATTACCAATCCAGTAACAGTATATAACAGTGGGTTTCTTTTCACACAATACTATTTTGGAAAAAAATATTTTCGAACATTCATAGGTGGGGGTGCTGGGTTTGTGCGTAAATCAAATGGAGTCCTGGTTGTGAATTATAAAGGCACTGTCAGCACATTTCAAATTGGCGGCACTAATATTGGTTTTAATATAAGGGCCGGAGCCGAATGGGGGCATTTCAACGCCTCCATTGATTACAATTTTATGGAAGATGAAATTGCAAGCCCTTTTCTTGAAATAAAGAACAATTACCCCTCAATTCGTGTGGGTGTCTTTATTGGTGGTGGCATCCATTGAAATGGGTGAACCCTTATCCGACACAAAGTCATTTATAAAAAATAACACCCTGTTCGTAAAGTAACTGCTCGGATTGACAAAATCGTCCTTTTTCCGGAGGATTTTAAGCTTCATGTTTATTGGTAAAATCAACTAACTGCAGAATCAACTAACTAATAATTTGTGTCATGAAAAAAATCATCATCACATCATGTGTAGTATTTATTATAGCGGCAATGCTATCAGCCTGTTCGGAAGACAACAATGACCCTAACCAGGGACCCAACGAAATACCATTGAAGGCAGAGGCTGGGCCAGATCAAACCGTAGCGCCATTTACACTGGTTACATTGGACGGATCGGCCTCTACAGGCCCGGAATCTGGAATCAGTTATCAATGGATAATAACGGGTAGTGCGAGCGAAATATACTTGAGCCATGATGGTACTAATTTGTCAAAGGTTACGTTCGAGCCCAAAGTAAACGGTACCTATACCTTTACACTTCGCATTACCAGCGGAAGTAATTTCTCAGAAGATTACGTCACTGTTACCGTAACGGGAGCGCTCGCACTGGGAGGTACCTTAACGCAAACTACCACGCTGGTGGATGTAGATCCGGATTCCAGTATGCCAGATTACATCCTTAGCAGCGATCTTATCATACCAGACGGTGTTACATTAAACTTTGCCAATTTTGGTACAAGCAACTCATCCATCACAATAAAAGTGACCAATAACAGTGGCATTATTGTTCAGGCAGGAGGCAGTCTCAACATTAACGGTGGAAGCAACCATAAGTTAACGGCTGACACAGGTTGGAAGGGAATATTGGTAGATGGAGGGGCAGTTGATTTATACAATTTTGTTACCATAGATAAAGCCGGAGCTTCACCATTCGCTGGACAAACCGAGGCTGCAGCGATTACGTTCGCGGGAGTTTCACCACAAATAGGAAGAATGCAATCCGTTCATTTCACAAACTCCCCCTCCCGGGATATACTGGCGACTACTTTTGTAAGTGCAAGTAATAACGTCATCTATAACAATACTTTCTCCAATGCGATACCTGTAAAAGCACCCATTGATTTTGTGAATAAAATTGGTACTAACCAGTTTGGTACCTACGATTATGTGCAACTGGTGCCAAGCGGAGCAGGTACGATAGACGCATTACCAGGCAGCATGAGTTTTAATTTTGGAAATGGGATAAAATATTTCATTGATGGAGACTTTACTTCTGGCTCTCCGATAAACATATCCAATACTACTATATTAATGAAGGAAGGCGCAGGTATTCTGGCGCAGCATTCTACAACTATCAATCAATCGACCCTTAAAGGGGTGAATGGAACCAATTGGAAGGGAATTGCTTTTGCTGCATCATCTCGGCAATTATTAATCAGCAATACCACTATTGAAAATGCGGGAAGTAATATTTTTAATACCGGTTTTTTTACTTCTGCGGCAAAGGCAGTAATCTATTTCGGTTTTGGCGGCAGCTCCTTTCTATCCAATGTAACGATTACAAACAGTGGTGGATATGGAGTATACAATGACAGCCCAAGCGATAATGTTGAAGTAAAGGGCTCTTCATTTAGCGGGACTACATTACCCGCAGTACGTACCAGGGTTGATTTAGTCCACTCTACATTTGTAAGTTCAGATAACACTTTTACAATGCCCAGTGGTGTGGCACCAGTAGAAGTTCAAGTGCCTAACGCTTCTGTATCACCCACAAGTACATGGCGAGCCTTGGGTGGATCCAATTATTATCTCTTTTCCGGTAACGCCTATCTTTCCTATGGGTCATGGACATTATTACCTGGGGTGAATCTTAAATTTAAGGCAGGTAAATCCTTAAATATTCTAGGGGGAGGTTTTACGGCCATAGGCACAGCGTTAGCACCCATTACTTTTGATAGCGAAGCAGGTACTTCCGGATCCTGGGCAGGAATCCACGTTCAAACCACCACGAAGTTTGAATTCTGCGAAATCAAAAACGGTGGCGAAGTACTTATACAAAAGAATGGGGTAACGCCAGCTACAGAAAAGGCCAATGTTGTATTTGACTATGGCGGTGGAAGTACTAGCAATACATTCAAAAACAATACGGTTTCAGGAAGTGGTGGTTATGGTATTCTGGTAGAAGCTGGAAGACAAGACCCGGATGCTTTGAATGTAGCCAATAGCAATACGTTTTCTAGCAATACAATTTTAGATGTAATTGTGAAATAGTTATCCCTTGTTGGAATGATCCTTTATGATTTAAAAAATAATTACCAGTTATCACTTAACAATTAATTAAACCCTAAAACAGAATGAAAAAATTATTTGCAATTATCTTAGTGCTCTTCACGGTTTCATTATTGACAACATCTTGTAAAGATGATGATGATAATTCCAATCCTGCCAACCTGATAATCGGATCCTGGAAAATGGTAAGTTATGTAGCATCAGAGTGTACTGATCCTGCGGACAATGAAAATGAAACATGCAGCACTGATTGTGAAATCACGATCTTTACAAATGATACGGTAACTTTCGAAGGGGAGACACCTCAAACCTACAAGATTGACGGAAACAAGATTACATTTGATGGTGAAACGTATGAGTTTTCTGTTACTGAAACTACTTTAGTAATATCTTATAAAGGCGTCTGCAAAGTAGTGGTTACCATGAAAAAGGTATAAAAAAAGTCGGGGAGCCAGTCGTTTTGAGTGGCTCCCTGTTTTATTTAACTTCAAAATTGAACCAATATTAAGATGGTTTCGGTTTTACAATAGCTGTTGCAACCCCTCGTAGCAAAGCGATTTAGAAGGTTTTTTAGAAATTCCCTTGGTGCTATATTCAACAGTGAGAGTAGCTCCAATTTCCTTCATAAAATAGTTAACCTCTTTCATAAAGTATTTAGCCTTATCCACAAATACCTGCTGGTAGTCTTCTGCCAGAAATAGTAGGTTTGGTTGGTGATTCGCTATAAGGTTGCCCTAATTGTATGAAATCATTTATTGGTGTATTCCTTTTGCTTTGCGCCTCTCATATTCATGCGCAAAGTCTCCCAGCTCAGGTGATCAGCACCAGCGGGGATAATTTTATGATGACCAACGGCTCCCTGGAGTGGACCTTGGGTGAAATTATGATAGAATCGTATTCCAGGCCTGTTGGCTTCCTTACCCAGGGCTTTCAGCAACCTTCAAAAGTTACCATTACGAATATTGAGAAAGACATGGAAAACGGCATAGCTGTTTACCCAAACCCTGTGCGGGAGGTGTTGTTTGTAAAAATCACCGAGGCCGGAACCTATACCATAGAGTTGTTCAATCTCCAGGGGCAAAGGGTTGTTAACGAAAATAGTATTGTTCAATCCACTTCACACACCCAGGAAATAGATGTGCAACCACTTCGGGTTGCAATGTATTTGTTAAGGGTTACCAATATTTCTTCAGGTAAGGTTCGCATTCAAAAAATTGAAAAATATTAATGATAGTTTAATATGAAAAAGATTTTCATTCTCTGCATCATTTTAGCCCTGTCTGTTATAAGTATTCATTCTTATGCACAGGCACCTCAGGGGTTCAAGTATCAATCGGTAGCCAGAAATACAAGTGGGCTCCCTATTGCCAGCGCCAATATTGGGCTGCGTGTACGCATCCATGATCAAACAGAAACGGGAACAGTAGTGTACAGTGAAACACACACGGCTGCAACGAATGCTTTTGGTGTCTTCTCCTTATCCATTGGAGGGGGAACTCCTCAAACTGGAACATTCAATACCATTGATTGGGGAAGTGGTGCGAAGTTCATTGAGATTGAAGCTGATTTTTCTGGGGGTACTTCTTATACAAGCATGGGCACTTCACAGTTGCTAAGCGTACCCTATGCCCTGTATTCTGAAAACGGAACACCTGGACCCCAAGGAACGCAAGGCCCTACAGGACCGCAGGGTATTCAGGGTATTCAGGGAGTAAAAGGAGATAAAGGTGATGCCGGAGATCCCGGTGTTGCCTTTGATGATACACAAACACTGACTGATAAAACATGGACTTCTTCAAAAATCAATACGGAGCTTGGCTTAAAGGCGAATACCCTTGACCTAAGTGTAGTAAGTACTACAGGCAGTTACGATGATTTGGTGGATCAGCCAGCTTTAGCGACAGTCGCTACTACTGGAGATTTTAACAACCTAACCAATGTTCCCATTCTATTTGATGGAAAATATGCAAGCCTGACGGGGGTGCCGGGTTTTGCTACTGTAGCAAACAGTGGAAGTTACACTGATCTTATTAACAAGCCAATTACTGATGGTTCTGAAACGGTGGTTACTGCAGGAAGCAATGTTTCGGTGACGGGCAGTGGAACAATTGGAAGTCCGTATATTGTAAATGCTGCGAGCAGCGGTTGGGGATTAGCAGGCAATAGTGGAACAGTGGATGGAACGAATTTTATCGGTACTAGCGATGATGCACCACTCAACTTTAGAGTTAACAATCAAAAAGCTGGAAGAATTGATGCTGCATCAAGTAATGCATTTTTTGGACTCCGAGCTGGGGATTCAAATACATCAGGGAATTCAAATACGGCCTTTGGGAATACTGCGTTATTTTCTAACACTACTGGCAGTTTAAACATTGCTGCTGGAGTAAATGCCCTGTATTCAAATACTACAGGTGGAGGCAATCTTGCAATAGGAAATAATGCGCTTTATTCGAATACGACAGGAGGGGGAAGTATTGCCATCGGTATTAACGCGCTTTTTTCTAATACAACTGGGGTTGGCAATACGGCACTAGGCGTAACTTCGCTCTATTCGAACATAGGTGGATATAGAAATACAGCCATCGGAAACCAATCCCTTTATAATAGTACTTCTGGTTATGATAATACAGCTTTAGGCCACTCTGCTCTTTTCTCATTAACCACAGGATTTTCTAACACAGCAACAGGTTACCAGACACTTAATTCATTGACTACGGGTTTTCGAAATACAGCTACGGGATTTCAGGCATTATACGCCAATACTGGGAATGACAATACGGGTTTTGGCTATCAAAGTCTGGTATCAACTACTACAGGTGCTCAGAATACATCGATGGGTGCGGATGCAAGTCGCAATAACACTTCAGGGTCAGCCAACACAGCAACAGGTTATGGTTCCATGTATTCGACTACTACCGGGGGCGCGAATACAGCTTATGGTTATCAGGCTCTTCATACGAATACAACAGGAACTTTTAATACGGCTTTAGGATATGGTGCTAATGTAGGTGCTAGCTCACTTACCAATGCTACGGCTTTAGGAAATAGTGCGATAGTAAACTCAAGTAACACTATACAACTTGGAAATAATGCGGTTACTGAAGTGCGCATGGGTGTAGGCAATACAGCGACAGTTGTAACAGGTGGTTTGAAAGTAACAGGTGGCACACCAGCGGCCGGCAAAGTGCTTACTTCCGATGCTACTGGCGTTGCAACCTGGCAGGTAGCAGGAGGAGGTGGATTGACTGGATCAGGTACTTTAAATTATTTATCAAAATTTACACCAGATGGCACATCACTTGGGAATTCACTAATTTTTGATGATGGTTCTTTTGTAGGCATAGGTACTGCTGCGCCTGCATTTCCACTTGATGTGCATGCAAACACAGTAAGTGCAGCTGTCAACTTTGAAAATGCGGACCCTAATGGCTGGGCATTGCGAGCAGCAGCAACAGGTTCTGGATACGGAGTGTACGGACAGTCATCCACTGGGATAGGTGTATATGGAACAGCATCAACCGGCAAAGGTGTACGAGGTTATGCAACTGCGTCAGGTGGCTACGGGATACAAGGGCTGGCGAGCAATGGTGCCTACGCAGGAATCTTTACAGGAGGTAGTGTGGGGATAGGCACGTTAACCCCAGTTGCATCGTTGGATATTTTGGGTACAATTAAAATTTCTGATGGTTCGCAGGGTGCAGGTAAAGTGCTTACTTCTGATGCAAATGGATTAGCAACCTGGCAGACAGCAGGAGGTGGAAGTGGCTGGGGGTTAACTGGAAATAGCGGCACTGTAGATGGAGCTAGTTTTATTGGAACTACGGATAATGTGCCTCTCAATTTCAAGGTGAATAATGAGAAAGCAGGTAGAATAGATATAACCACTAATAATACCTTTCTTGGTTACCAAGCTGGTAATGGTGCCACTGGCGGAAGAAACAGCGCGTTTGGGTTTCAGTCCCTTTTGAACAATACCACCGGTCAGGCCAACACATCAACGGGTCATCATGCTTTGTTTTCAAGCACTACTGGTAATAGTAATACTGCCAATGGGGTTTATGCACTCTTTTCAAACACATCAGGTAGCGCAAACACTGCTATTGGAGTGAATGCATTAAACCAAAATTCAACAGGATGGTATAACACTGCACTGGGTATGAATGCATTGTTAAGCAATACTGTTGGCGTATATAATATTGCTGGAGGTTTTGCCTCTTTGTATCAGAATGTAAACGGGGATGATAACACAGCGAACGGACGTGTATCACTCTTTTCAAACAAAGCAGGTTCTCGTGGGACGGCCATTGGAGCTTATGCTATGCAATATTCCAATGACACTTCAACGCCATTTGAAAACAGAAACGTTGCTGTTGGTTATGAAGCATTGAGGGGTTCAACTACTGCCTCTGTTAATACTGGGAATGAAAACACTGCAGTTGGTTATCAGACACTTTTATCTAACACTTCTGGATATCAAAATGCTGCAATTGGTCAGAAAGCACTTTTTTCTAATACCATAGGGCAAGCCAATGTGGCTGTTGGATCAGAAGCTTTATTATTGAACACCTCAGCAAATTATAATACAGGAATAGGACACAGGGTTCTTACAAATAATTCCGTAGGTGAGCGAAATACTGCAACTGGTATGACTTCAATGTTTTTTAATACGACAGGTGCATATAATACAGCTACTGGCAATCAGAGTTTATATTCAAACATTTCTGGATGGGGTAATACTGCTATTGGAAATGATGCACTTCGAAACAATACTACAGGAGGTTATAATACTTCAATTGGCTTCAACGCAGGGAGTGATGTCACCACTGGGTCGAACAATACTGCCATTGGCTACGGTGCGCAGGTTCCAACAGCCTCTGCTAATAACCAGGTTCGAATCGGAGACGCCAATATCACCTACGCAGGCATACAAGTAGCATGGACCGTCACTTCAGACAAAAGATGGAAGTCAAATATTACGGAATCCGATCTCGGTCTTGATTTTATATCCCAACTTAAACCGGTGTCT
Source organism: Flammeovirgaceae bacterium UBA2338 (assembly GCA_002344795.1). GTDB lineage: Bacteria > Bacteroidota > Bacteroidia > Cytophagales > Cyclobacteriaceae > ELB16-189. The sequence goes on from DDUM01000047.1 coordinate 102,291, forward strand.
TACTTCCGAAATAATGATGAAAGTAAAAAACGCGAGTACGGTTTTATTGCTCAAGATTTAGAAGAAACTTTGAGTGCATCAGGTGTAACTGATAGCGGAATCATCTCTAAAGATGATAAAGGAATGCTGAGCGTGCGCTATAATGACTTGATGGCACCTATGGTAAAAGCCATGCAGGAACAACAGTTGTTAATTCAGGAATTGAAATCCAAAATTGAAGAGCTTGAAAAGGAAGCGGCTGGTAGTAAAGAAATGGTGAGTAAGATTGAGGTTGAAAACACTACACTCAAATCAGATTTTGAAGCACGCCTGAAGAAACTGGAAGAAATGTTATCAGCAACAGCAAAAAAGTAAAAAGATGATGCCTCTAAAATTTTTGTCCGCGCTTCATATTGTATCGTTCATTGCTGCTGTCGGGTTACTACTAACTATTGCGGGCTGTAAAAACGATGATGAACCCACAGCACAAGAACGAATTACTTTAATGTTGACTTCAGCCGAGGCCTGGCAAAATCCGGAGGTAACAGTAGATGGTGTCGATTATAGCGATTTATATAAAGACTTCTCCATCACCTTTAATGAAAGTGCTTACACTACAGTCGGTGGCGCACCTGTATGGGCAGCCTCCGGAACATGGAAGTTTCTCAATGAAGAAGCTACCTTGTTGAAACTCGATGATACCAGGGAAGTGGAAATTAATTCTATTTCTGATGATATTTTAGAGCTTTCTTTTCAGTGGAATGAGAATACCTTTGAGCCCGGTCGCGTAAATTCTGTGAAAGGAAAACAGAAATTCAAATTGAAGAAAAAGAAGAAGTAACGTATTGTCTGATGTTTTTTTTGTTTAAACTTAGGATGATTATGATAAAATTGAATAAGGTAATTTGGACAATTTTGGCACCCCTGAGTTTGTACTCTTGTATGGTAAGTGCACCGGCAGAACCGGTGACGGAAGTACGCGTCAGTCTTGATGAAAGCGTTGCCATCGAAATAGCTAAGGATAATGGCACTCGTTTTATTACACTGTATAGCGAAGAGGATTACCGAAAAGCATTTCTGGATTATTTTAAATCCTCGATGAATGAAAAGAAAATAATTATTGATGATGCTAACCCTGAGTTTAGCATCACTGTCACTAAGCTGGAACTTACTGAAATCAGCACCCTCGATACGGTGAAAGACGAAAGATCACCTGATAACGGAAGAGTTTTTGATATTGCTATTGCCAAAGGGATCGCCTCCGGTACAATCACTAATCTGGCTACCCAAAAAACTGAAACGTGGACAGCCGATAGGGACAAAAAGGAAAGACTCACCTCGTTTCAAAGCCCGGCTCAAATTATCAAAGGAGAGAACAAGGATTTGAATGAATACCGAAAGAAGGACTTTGATAAGAACGAGTTTGTAGTCATAGCGGCACAGTGTGGCCAA